>NZ_JBXCIZ010000001.1:0-962997 GCF_056786405.1 Paenibacillus sp. Y859
CTTATAAAGTTTTATGATTTTATCTTCTTTGTATTCGAAAATGTCAGCCGTCCTACCCTGTCCAATATGGTTCAAATTTATCCTCCTCGAACAAACTATTATTTATATGTGGTTTGGCAATATTGCGTATAACTACTAATCCACGAACTCGTTTATCCCTCTTATACAGCTGTATATACGAGTTCGCTTATCCACCCTCCACAGAGTGATAGACGAAGCTATTCATGATCACTCCATATTATACCATCTGACTGGCTTTGTAAGCAGTAAATATCTTACAGATGGATATAGTTGTAAATTTTGGTTGTTTGAGATCTTGTATGTGAAGTGTTACTAGCTTAGATATTCACGCAACAAATAAAAGCCCATGGATGCGTAACGTATTGCGTTAGCATTCCATAGGCTTTTACATTTAAAATACTTTCGTCGTCCACGATTCGCAATTCCATATGTCTGTTGCGACGTCTTGGTAGAATTCGGGTTCGTGAGAAATTAGTAGAATACTTCCTTTGTATGCTTTCAAAGCACGCTTGAGTTCTTCTTTCGCATCCACATCCAAGTGATTCGTCGGCTCATCTAGTACGAGTATATTCGATTCACGATTGATGAGCTTGCACAAACGTACTTTGGCTTTTTCTCCCCCGCTCAGAACAGCGATCTTACTCTCAATATGCTTCGTCGTTAGACCGCATTTCGCAAGCGCAGCACGTACTTCGTATTGTGTCAGGGATGGGAACGTCTCCCATATTTCCTCGATACATGTATTATAGTTACCTTCCTTCATCTCTTGCTCGAAATAGCCAACCTCTTGGTTATAACCAAGCTCTATTGAGCCAGCCAATGCGGGGATTTCACCTAAAATACTGCGTAACAAAGTCGTTTTCCCGATTCCATTCGCACCGACAAGTGCTATTTTCTGTCCACGTTCCATCTGCAGATCCAGTGGTCGAGATAATGGACTATCATAACCAATGACAAGTCCTTTTGCTTCAAATATAGTTTTCCCGGCCGTTTTTCCATCTTTGAAGTTAAATTGCGGCTTCGGTTTGTCCTTCGAAAGTTCGATGACATCCATCTTGTCGAGCTTCTTTTGTCTAGACATCGCCATATTGCGAGTGGCTACACTAGCCTTATTGCGAGCAACAAAGTCTTTCAGTTCTGAAATCTCTTGCTGTTGCCGAGTATAAGCGGATTCAAGTTGCTGTTTCCGCATCTCATACACTTGTTGGAATTGATCATAATCGCCAACATAACGAGTTAGTTTTTGATTTTCCATATGGTAGATTAGGTTAATAACACTGTTCAAGAAGGGCATATCATGTGAGATTAGAATAAAAGCATTCTCATACTCTTGAAGATAGCGTCTTAGCCATTCAATATGCTGCTCATCCAGATAGTTCGTAGGCTCATCGAGGAGTAGAATATCTGGCTTTTCTAGCAATAGCTTAGCAAGCAAAATTTTCGTACGTTGACCACCGCTAAGATCATTCACATCACGATCGAGTCCGATATCTGTAATTCCTAAACCTCGTGCCGTCTCCTGTACCTTCGCATCAATCATATAGAAATCTTGGCTTGTTAATGTATCTTGGATTGTACCTACTTCTTCAAGCAGCTTCTCCAGCTCTTCTGGTGTAACATCACCCATTCTACCATACATATCGTTCATCTCTTGCTCAAGATCGAATAAGTATTGGAATGCACCTCGTAATACATCTTGAATCGTAGACCCTTTGGTCAGATCAGCATGCTGATCGAGGTAACCGACTCGCACTCTTTTGGACCATTCTACCTTGCCTTCATCCGGTTGCAGCTTATCTGTAACAATGTTCATGAAAGTGGATTTACCTTCGCCATTCGCACCGATTAATCCGATGTGCTCGCCTTTTAGCAGGCGGAAAGAAACATCTTTGAAGATTGCACGATCTCCAAAGCCATGACTTAATCCTTCAACATTTAATATACTCATGAATAGACACCTTTTTCATATATTTTTCTCGTTATATTATAAGCATGATTAAGATAAAACTCAATGGATAAGTAAATATTCATCCTATTTAGATTAGTGGCTTGTTTCCCTCCGAACAACTGGTGCAACCTCCGTTGCCAATAATTCTATGCTCTTAGCAACTTTGTCGAAAGGAATACCTCCAATATCAAGTTGCATCATAAAGCGTTGATGTCCAAACAACTCATACTGGTGTAGAATTTTCTCAATAATTTGTTGTGGGCTACCCACAAATAAAGCAGTATCCGGACTAGCCATTTGCTCGAACTCAGCACGAGACATCTTTAACGCAGCTTTACCAAGTTGATCATCCACATATTTACGATAATTTGAATAATAAGGGTAGTACTCCTCTTTAGCTTGCTGAGTAGTTGTAGATATGTAGCCATGCCCTGTAATACCGACCTTTAGATTCATCATATCGTGGCCACTTTCTATTCCGGCTGAACGATAAGTATCCACAAGCGATTTAAATCGGATCGAGTCGCCTCCAAGGATGGCCAAAGCCATGCCAGTTCCCATTCTTCCTGCTCGTTCTGCACTTTCAAGTGTGCCACCCACACCAATCCAGATCGGTATTTGCTCTTGGAGTGGTCGAGGTGCGATTTCAACTTCACTTAGTGTGGATCGGAATTGACCCTGCCAAGATATTGTCTCATTATTATTTAATTGTTGAAATAACTCAAAATTCTCATTAAATAGTTCATTATAGTCATTTAAACTATACCCAAAGAGCGGAAAGGATTCCAGGAAAGCCCCACGACCGGCGATAATTTCAGCTCGTCCATTCGATAGCAAATCCAAAGTGGCATACTCCTCGAACAATCGTACAGGATCTACCGTGCTTAACACGGTTGTAGCGCTCGTGAGTCTAATTCTCTTCGTTATTTGGGCAATAGCAGCCAAGACCACTGATGTCGCTGACACCGCATAATCTAAACGATGATGTTCTCCGATTCCCAATACATCTAGCCCTGCCTCATCAGCCAGCTTGGACGCTTTCAGAATCTCTTGTAGTCGTTGTTGAGCACTAATGGTTTTGCCACTTCGTGGATCGGGCACGATATCTCCTAGCGTGTAAATCCCAATCTCAATACCCTTATGTTTCTTTTGTGTGATTGCGTCCATTTATGCCTTCCTCCATTTATAATAACTTCTCGTTTATTCTAATTGTAACATGCTCCTCATGATGGTCTAGATAGATTGTATGTTTCATATAAATAGACAAGCCAATATACATATTCTAAATGGCTGAAAACTTTTTTTTATGAAAAGGATGCGATTACCTCATATGACTCATCTATTACCGCTAAAAGTAGAATATCTTCTTATGTTTGGAATAGCTCTATTCTGGTCTATTGCCTATGTTCTCATTATTTATAAAGGGTTTAAGGATCAATCCTGCGGAATGCCACTAGCCGCTATATGCGCAAACATGACTTGGGAGTTTCTATTAACCTTTATTATACCGTTTCACCCGCTTCAGCAAATCGTAACCTTGGTGTGGTTCCTATTAGACTGTATCATTCTACTCCAATTTCTCTATTATTCTAAAAAGACTTATCCAAAACGTACACTTTACGTTTCTGTCTTCTCTTTAATGGTCATAGCTCTTCTATTGCAGTATGGCATGACCGTTGAATTTCATGATGCAATGGGACTTTATTCGGCCTTTGGCATCAATCTACTGATGTCCATCTTATTCATACGAATGCTATTGACTAAGGATCTGCAAGGTCAATCTCTATCTATCGCTTACTTCAAAATGATAGGCACCTTATGCGCTTCGATCCTCTGCTATTCGTTCTATCCGCATTCTCTTTTATTAACGATGATGTATATTCTAATATTTATACTAGACGTTGTGTACACCCTACTGATCTATAATAAATCAATCACAATTGTTCAAAAATCGGCTATCTACATAGAATGAATGAAAGGCGAGAAGTGTAAACTTTAATTCAATCTAGCGATAGATAGCCATTTATTGTTCCTTTGTTAGAAGCTTAAGCAGAAATAATTTCAAATCAATGATCCGCAAATATTGCGGCTTTTGATCAGTCCCACTCACGATAAGTGGAACCAGGGATTCCATTTGACCAAGAGCTCCATGACCTCCACCGCCTTTGTGCGTTGGTGAGCTTCTGTCTGCTAATTCATAACCAGCCTTTGCGGTAACTACCAAAAATTGTCCAGGGTGAGAATGTAAAGCTCCTGATAACCGTTGCAGTGCATCCGGATATTGACCATAGTTCAATGTATGATGCTGAGCGTTTATTTTCAAATCCAACACCTCTACATCTTGTTCAACCGTCCATTTCTGTTGATAAGGATCGATCAACTTTCCATTGGCTTTAAATCTGAGCTCTTTGGAGGTTTCACCTTGAATGGCGTAAATCCACTCCTTTTCTTTCCATGAAATGATATCGATGCGTGGATCAGCTTTTAATAAATAGGCAATGTCTCTAAGCTTGTCCGCTTTAAGATGATAGACATAAGCCATAGTTTCATTAACGGCAAGCACGATTTCTGTTTCGTCCGTTACTGATTCGCCCTGACGCAACACGTTATAGTCTTTTAAAATGGAAGACAATTCGATAACCGGGTTATCTTCGGCAGACAATATTGGGGTCATTCCACTATCTCCAACGATAACAAAAATCGCTTTGTTCAAAGCTTCTTCCGGTGAACCAAAGCTTTGCAATAAAGATTGAAGCTGTCTATCGACTTCCTTTACTCCGTCAAGCTCCGAAGGGCCATTCTTATGAATCTTTTGATCTAAATCAGGTAAATAAACATATAAAAAATCAGGTAATTTATTTTCATTTACTAAATAATTGGCAGTTTCAATGGCATATTGGTTATTTAATCCCATGCGATGGGTTAACCCATCAGGCAGTTTTTCAATCCCTTTAAGCGGATCAGACAATGCACCCAACGCTAAATAATCCGGTCCTTTTACAGGAATTGATTGTGGTAAAGATGTTGGACCTTGAATCCAGGGAGGAATGGATAACGTATGATCAACGGTGCCCCGGTAGATCAACCCGTTAATACTACCGGATTTCATCCCAAGTCTGCTTAAGTCTTCGTAAATAGTAGGTAGTTGTCGGTTTAAGTGCCTACCATTCAAGTTAACTAACGCATCAACTAATACCGGGTCAACTCCATGTTTGATAATCTCCATCGGTCCGGTTCCATAATTAATGAGTTTCTTTTCTTTCGTCGAATACCATGTCAAACCAGGTACACGATGACCATCTGGATATGTTCCTGTAACCAAAGAACTATCAATCGTCACAGACATGGTGGGAAAAGAACTGACTACATCCTTATAATATTGGCCATGACTCACCAATAATTGTAAGGTAGGAAGTTCGTTTTGTGCTATGCCTTTATCAATAGCTTGAGCCATTAAAGAATCGACCACCAATAGGATAACTTTCTTTGTATTTACACTGTCTATGGATTTTACTCGGACTAAATCTTGTTCTTTCTGTGCTAAATTCGACTTTTGACATCCAGAAGCTGCCATCAAAATAGAGATCAGCAGCAGAAACAAACTCATTTTTTTTCGCATGAATAAAGTTCACCAACCTATCTATCAATTTGCTTATTATGTATATGCTGTTCCATACGCTAACTTTTATACATGCTCATGCTCCCTGCTTGCCGATTACTTTATTCAGCATAGGCAAGGACTCGGCTCAGTTTATGTTCTTTTTTATGTCGATACTTTCAATTACTTGTTGATTTGTCCTCGAATTTCACCGTCTGGATGCTCTACGTTATGCACGTTAACATAAGTGTTCCCAGTTCTGATCTCCCGGATTAAATCAGAGAGAGTTTTACCTTGTAGAGGACCGACCAGATCACGGCTATTCAGAACGCCTCTCACAACACCACGTCTAACTGAAATGCCAAATTTGCTCGGACCGAACAAGAAAGCTCTAAAGATGCTGATAATTCTTCACTCCTCTCTTTTTACGATACTCTACAAAAAAAACTCATCTGCAATTTATTATTGCAAATGAGTTTTCTTCACTAACTGCCATCTAGCTCTGTATTAAAATATCGCTTGTTTCAATCATTCAAATTTAATTATTGTCCTCAAAGAATTGGTATATTGCCATCAATTCTTGTTTATTTAACTCACGAATATGTTTGAATTAAAGTGTGACAATAATCGGACCATCTTTAGTAAGGATAATCGTATGTTCCAATTGAGCTACATAGCTTTTTTTTGTAGCATAGGTCCAGCCGTCTTCTTTTTGGAATACTTCTTCTTCAAAGGTTGAGATAAATGGTTCGAATGCGATAACCATGCCTTCCTTTAATAATTCATCATCCGATGTATCATTATAGTTATAAATATGGTCAGGTGCTTCGTGTATTGCACGTCCAACGCCATGTCCTGTAAGGTTTTTGATAACAGTTAATCCATGCTGTCTCGCTGTTTGGAATACTACTTTTCCGATTCTACTTTTTTTGGAACCGGGTTTTGCTTTCTGAAGACCTGCTTCAAATGCCAGTTTAGCAACGTCGCATATTTTCGTTAATATTTCTTCTCCTTCGCCTACTACAAACGAGATTCCTGTATCTGCGAAATAACCGTTCTTGGAGCCAGAAACATCTATATTTACTAGATCCCCTTCATGAACAACCCGTTGACTCGGAATACCATGTGCCACTTCTTCATTAACACTAATGCAAGTATAGCCAGGAAAATCATATTCACCTTTTGGAGCTGAGACTGCCCCTGCTTTCTCTAACATCTCTCCAGCTATTTCATCAAGTTCTTTGGTAGTTATGCCAGGAGTTGTTCTTTGTACCAATTCGTCCCTAATGGAAGCGACAATTTTGCCAATTTCCTTCAAACCAATAAAATCTTCTTCTGTTTTTGCAATCATTTTATCCTACCTCATTATTATCTTTTATTATCAATTTCTAGAGCATGAAGAAATTATTATTGCAGTTATGCTAACACTTTTCCGAGCTGATCACCCATAATAGTTTTAGTTTGACCATTCTTTCCAGAATCCTTCGTAAAAAGATACCCAATCTTGAATTTCTTGTAGCGGAGTGGCATTCAATCGATACTTCGTTTCTCTACCAACAATTCGAGCAATGACGAGATCAGCATCTTTAAGAATAGCCAAATGCTTAGAAACTGCTGTACGACCTATCTGAAAATGAGCCGTTATCTCATGTAGAGGTAATTCTTCAACATCTGCCAATATTTGAAGTAATTGTCGCCTTGTTGGATCGGCAACAGCGTCATAAACATCTCTCACCTGATTCTTTTCGTTCAAAATCACCCCTCCACCTTTTCATTAATATTTCCTGAGATGTCATCGTTTATCAATCATAATTACGTAATAATACATCTTTTATTGTCTTTAAATTATAGGACACCAAAAGGTGTCATGTCAATTGACCTCTGCTCTTTTTTGAAATAATCATAAATCGTTTTGAGCATCATACTCAAAAGACTGGATATCAGTAAACCCAGCTACGTTCAATTCCTCAATATATCTATTTTTAAAAGTTCCATCCAGGTATGCTAGAGAACAACAGTATTTTGTTACTCGTATCAAAGAAAATGTCATGCTTGCATAGCCTCATTCGTTAAAACACTAATCCGTTAAAGACTCGAATGTAACGAAAGATATCACTTGCTACTTAGGATCATCGCAGTGTCAGTCAGAACTTCGTCACCGTGTGGTGATGTTCCAAGATAACAATCAAAATGAGATTCGTGTTGTCACCAATCTCATGCATGTATCCTGAACAAATCGCTGACATGTACAAGGCACATTGGGGCATCGAAGTGTTTTTTAGATGGATTAAGCAAAACTTAAATATTCCTGTTCTTTTTGGCACGACAAAGAATGCCGCATTTAATCAACTGTTCGCAGCACTCATGACATACGTGCTTTTAACGTGGTTATATGCAATAATACAGCGGCAGCCTGGACGTAACAATAAGTCCTGGACTGCCGCTGTATTATTATATAACTATCATTTCCATACAGACATATACTTCTTTTGATATTTGCTATCTTCTTCTATCTCTCACTCATCATTGACTCGCTGCTTCATCTGCATCAATTTCTGATAACCAATCTATACAAACAGGAATGAAATCAGCATAGTTATGAATAGCATGTATTGTTTTAATTACTTCACTCGTTCCAAGTTCTTGTTCCGTATCATCCGTACATTCCAGTCTAAGAGAGCGTCTGATATTATAAGCTAACCATGCTAGTTTTCCACTAAAACCATAGTTCAGCACATCATGTAATTGATCTGGAATCTCACCCCCATGATTCCTATAGGAACGAATTAGAGTACAGAAAGCATCTTTACTTACACTACCCTCTTCAAATCCTGACCAATTCAATGCCACATCAATCAGTTCTTGTGTTGGATTGGTAGTTCCTGCTGCTTCCCAGTCAATAATAATGGGGAGTTGATTCTCGTCCCATAACACATTCTTTTGGTCTAAATCCCTATGGCTAATAACACTATTGTTCATCAATGATTCCCCAGAGGAATTAGCTAGACCCTCCCAATGATAGAACTTACCCAGGTTATCTAATAGCAAGGATGACCACTCCAAGCTATCATGTTTTCCTTTGTGAGCATAATCATTCCAATCGACTGTTAATGTATCCAATTTTTCATCTTGCTTATCCAGCATAAGTTGAGAGAAATCAATTTTGTGCATCTTTGCAAGGATTTCCCCCATCATTTTACAGCAATCCATATCAATACTCCCAGAGGGTAATGTCTTCCCTTGAACCCATGGGAACAACAAATAATATTGACCATCCACTTCATGCATACAGCTTCCATTCGACACCATTGCCGGAAGTGCGTTAATGCCATTTTCGTACGCCATGTTTGCAACCTTTTCAGAAAAAATATAGTTGTTCATGGCCGTTTCACGTTGCATAATTTGTGGATTTAATGCTTTCACTGCATACTGATCCTTTTCTGTATTCAAATGATACATTCTATGAAGGAAACCGCCAAATACTTGTTCTGGTTCAGTCGTTAACTGCCCTAGATTGAATTTTGCACATAAATCTCCAAAATTTAATCTGTAATTCAAGTTTTCCATCGTTATATACTCCTTTCGCTAAGATTTCTTCTGATTTTTCTTTATAATGAAATTTTTGATAGTAACCATTAGAATTTCGGGTATCAGAACCACGCCTATGAATGCCAGTATAATAAACGGCCATGATGAAATGAAGATTGCGGCCCCCTGACCTTCCTTGGTACGCTCTATTAATAACCACCACGTCGGTACCGCTAAGATCCACATTAAAATGGTAGAGATAAATAAATAGCGTAGATTACCCCACAGTAAACAGAATAAAATCGTAACAATGATAGGGATAAGCCATGAATCTAACGTTTGACTTATGCTTAACATCCAGAAAATGATAACAGGATACAGGAGTGTAATTAAAATTTGAATTTTTTTATTGTTGAGAAAATCCAGTTTAATCTCTGCTCTTTTTTGAAATAATCATAAATCGTTTTGAATTTGTCTTAATTCCTTTTTCAGTTTGATTATCAGCTATAAATTGTTGGAGTGTTTCAAAATCATCATTATACTTCCCAAAGTTCGGAATAATCGGTGTGTGTTTCAGCAAGAAGACTAAATCTTCATATGTTTCAAAATATTCTGTTGCATCATATTCAAAAGACTGAATATCTGTAAATCCGGCTACTTTCAATTCCTCAATATATCTATTTTGTAATGTTCCATCCAAATTGGTATGCTGTCCTCTTCCGAATGCTTGTGCAATATTCAGCTTATCATTTTCACTTACTTGTTGAGTAAGGAATATTCCGTCTGTCATTAACACTTTTGCTACTTCTTTAGCATGAAATGGTGCGTGTCTACACGATACCACATTGAAAAAGTTCTGAGGAAAATCGAGGTTCTCAGCATCCATTTGTACAAATCGTACATTTGTTTTATTGGAACTTTCTAAATGTTGATTGGCAGTTTGGATCATTCCTAAAGAGAGATCAATTCCCACTATATGTGACACCGTATGGGCTATGGATAATAGCGTTTCCCCTCCACCTGTACCTATATCGAGCAATTGATCAGGCTGTTTACATCTTTGGGTTACTTCATTATAGAAATCCCACTGAACTCCTTCGGCTGCAACCTTTACTTTACTGAAATCCCAACCGTTTAATGGTCCGACTTCATCGTAGAATTTCTTATAATCAAATTTGCTCATATCTAATATCCACCTTTCAAATAGTTAAAATGAAAAAGCCAGGATCGATAGAGACTTTAGGTCCCTGTGTCCTGGCTTACAAAAAAGATGTGCCTGACACTTCATCTAAAGTAATCGTTCTCATAGGTCAAAAGGACAGACTTCCCCCTTAACAGCTGGTACGCGTTTTACCCAGCCCGAGAACTAGTTACTTCGAACACAGTGGAGAACCATCCCATTTCACCTCAATTGAAAGTTTCATTAACTATAATGGATAATGGGGTGGAAATACAAGGAAAATTCCGAGAATTCTCAGAGTTATATTTAGGATTCTCAATAGTATATTCGCTAGGCGTCTAATCTACCTTGTATCCGAACTGAATACTGATGCATTGCGCCCGGAAGCCCTTTCCCTCTGAAATCTGGATGGGTCATCACTGTTCCGATTTGAATCGCCTTTTTGTTCAACCCATGGATCACTACATCCATTTGGCTAACAGACACATTGGCAATGATTGCGTCATCTTTAAAAAACGAATAGCAAATATAACGATCATCCCAGAATCCTTTCTCATACCAATCTTCAAAATGGATACCGAAAACTAACGTTGCTAGTTGATTAAAACGATCTCTGTAAACTTTGTTATCTTTATAATCGTAAACTAACTCTATTCCAACCCCTATATTTTCATTAGAAAACATAAGTATTCTCCATCATTGTCACTCTTCCAGCACATCTGCGCCTAATTCACTCGCAACTTCACTCACCATGGGGATGACTGCTTTATTGGTGCCGGATACGTATATATCTCCATCATAATGCCTGAATGGGATCTGAGTATCGTTGTAGCTCCACATGAAGAAATCTCCATTGATGGACATGCTAGTAGCGCCTATGACAGTAAATACGGGTGAATAAGTAAAATCAGGTTTGGACGTGAAATACTGTTTGCACTCCTCCAAAGATATCGTTTGCGCCGAAGCACCATACTCCTGAAACTCTCTTGTAATTCGATAACGTTGACTCATTAAGATTCCTCCAATATATTAGCGTAATAAAAGGCTACCACTAGGGCAACCTTATTCATTTCATAGTTTACATCGAAAAGTATATCATTTCCCTATTTCAAATTACAGCCATATGGTTCTAAGATAAAGGAACTTGGAATCGGGCGCGTGGTTGGGCATTGTGGAAGGCTCTTATAACATATGATCAGAACGACAAAAATTCAAAAATGACATTAGATGCTAGACACACACCGAACATCATTTTGAAAGAGCGTGAATAAGCGAAACCCTCCTAATCAGCCTATTAAATCTAGGTTTTCACGAGATTGGAGGGTTTAATCTATTATAAGAACTTATTCAGAGAAAACGCTTGGATATTCAACAACTCCTGAAACATGAGCGAGTGTATTCTCTTGCAACTCTAATGCCATAAATGCTTCTTCTGGCACTTCAAAAGGTGCTTTTATTCCCCATAATGAAGCCTTTTTGAAGCCAAACTTCGGATAATAATCTGCATGTCCCAGTACAACAATAGAAGGATATCCAAGTTCTTTTGCTCTTCGTAATGCTTCAAGAATCAACATCTTTCCTATACCTTTATTTTGGTAGTTAGGTAAGACTGCAACTGGGGCAAGAGCAAGTGATTCTACACTTTGATCATCATCAACAATTTTTATTTTAGATACAAGAATATGTCCAACGATTTCTTTAGTATCATTACTAATGGCTACTAGAGATAATTCGGGGATAAATACGTCGTCTTTTCTAATTCGAGACACCAATTCATGTTCTGTTTGATCGCTAAGCTCCATATTTGATCTAGCATGCGTTACTTGTATTTTATCATATACAAACCTACGAGTCGTCAGGCTCAAAAGACTCAAAAATGGCAATTGGAATATTTCCTAGATATACCTGTGAATACACCAACAGACTTTGTTCGTGCTCAAATGCTATTGCTGATCTTGCAAATTTGGACTCCGGTCACTTACGTGTAGCTGTATTACCATCGGATCTGGATTATCGATTAACATTCTTACTCATCGATCGATATCATGAATAAAGTGTTGGACAACGAAGTTGATATTGGCGTTGGTTTAGCGATTCAAGCCGATCCCCGACTGAACCACATCCCCTTTTTTACTGAAACGTATAGTCTTTATGTGAATGAAGAACATGACTTAGCAGTGCAGGATATCATTTTTCCTGAAGATTTAACTAAGATTCCTCTAATTATGTATCCTAAGGGCTTTTATGGACGTGATTTAATTGATGATTGGTGCAAGGAGCAAGATATAACTATCCATACCATCATGGAGACGGGATCTGCTACTTCCTTGCTTCAATTGGTCAAAGAAGGCGTTGGAGCTACAATTCAACCAAGTCAATTGATTGAAAGTCTCAACTTCCCAGGTATCCGCGCCATTCCAATCAAGAACTCTCCGATTAGGGAATTGGACATATTTTATCGTAATGATAAATATTCGAGTCGAGCTGCAACAACGTTTATGAAAAGGTTGGAAGTTCTATTTCTAATTATTAGCTTATTAAACTAACGTGTCCCGTTAGCTCAACAAAACTCTTTTACTTGTGTTACGGTTCTCCGCGCTGTCTGTAACGGCAAGTTTTAAGGCCATCCTTTGCGGATGGCCTTTTCTTTAAAATATTAAACAAGCGTTTTCCGCAAAGTGGCAAAAGGTTAACCGTTGATTACGGGGCCCAGGTATTCATTTCGCAACAATCGGCACGAATATATCAGATTGATGATATCCCATTTTCTCTTTGAATATTTTGGGCGTAGTGACATGGGTCATAACGTAACGTTCTGCTTGATCATTCTCGCTTGTTGATAATTCGAAGCAACCGCTTGCCTCTACCCACGAGCGAATGGATGCTTTAGTTTCCTCAGTTGCCTCTTCCTCTGCGTCTTTTGAAGCCGCAATTGCATATAAACCCCCAGGAAAATCGACAACTTCGTATCCACCTGTATCTTCATGTCTTTCCGGCAGTGCAAAAAACCATTCCCAGTACCCTTTCTTGACGTTATACCACATAAAGTCGCGGGGTGTAATATAATGCTTGACATCGATGGATGACCACCATTGGTCGAACGTTTCGAAATCCTCCATAGCCGTTATGTTTCCTGAATTAACGACTTTTAGCGGTGGAATCTCGATTACACGGATTTTCTCCATTTTCATTGACCTCCAAGGATATATGTAGCTTCTTATACATAATATTACGATTTACGGTTGAATTAGGAACTGATATTTGTCACAAGTTGAAAAGGAGGGAAAGTAAATAGATTACATGTAATTTAACTATATTCAATCTCTTAACATTATAACTGATTCAAGTAATTCCTAGAAAATATATTATTTACGTGACCCAGTACCAACGCCCCTTTTGGGAGGGGATTTTCATTTTTCAGGAGGTATGTAAATTGAGAGTCATCAAAACGAAGCAGAAAGTGAAAGCCAATTTTGATTCGCGAAACTTTAAAACTATCCTGCCCGTTAGTTGAATAAGAAACAACATTTATATCGTGAATTTAGATAACCTAAGTGTATTATATGTTGCTGTGTTTTATATTAGATTTGCTTTAGGCAATCGAACAAGTATATTCCTATCGACTTCTGCATCCAAACTCACTCCTTATCCGATTCCTTGGGTATGTTCTTTATAACATTACCCTTTCTCGTGGAGGTTATTCTTTTACTGAATTAATCCTACAACATTCGTGCAAATGATAAGGTTTTTTGAGAATCCCCGCGAGTGAGAAGCAAAAAGTCTATCACAGTACTTTAATCTTTTTATTTAATGTTTGTTTAACACAAGCCTGTTTGGTATAGTGGAAATCTACTTAAGGGGGAACTGGAAATGGAATATTACAAGCCGATTGAGATTGCTAGAGAGCTTGGCATTAGCACAAGTGCTTTGCGACATTATGAATCATGGGGAGTCGTTCCAGCACCTGCTCGCGCTGCGAATGGTTATCGTCTGTATACAGATCTGCACTTAGCTTACTTTCGTTGCCTCCGAACAATGTTTCCTGGATTTGGTGTCGCGATCACTTGTGACGTACTTCGCCACATTCAGAACGGTGATTTGGATACCGCCTTCTGGCTCATCAACAAAGAACAATCCAATCTACAACAAGAAAAAGGGGTTGCCGATCAGACCCTTGAATTGCTACAGCATACTGAACTTCCACTCATTTCAAATAAAAAGATGAACAACCATATGACCATCGGTGAAGTCGCTCAGATAACGGATGTACAAGAGTCAGCCATTCGACATTGGGAAAAAGAAGGATTACTATCACCACAACGAAATCCTGAGAATGGATACCGTATCTTCACTCCACTACATATACGACAAATTTTACTCATTCGCACATTGCGTAGGACGGTCTATTTTTTAGAGAATATGAAAGATATTGTTCAGGCCGTAGAACATCAGAGCATTCAACAAGCCAAAAAAGTTACTGAAGAAGCGCTGTTAAGTATCCATCAGCGTAATCGTCAGCAACTTTATGGCGTTCATCAATTAATAGAGTTATGCAAAGTGGTCGAGTTAAATCGGTAGTAACGATTAATCAATCTGTTTGATGACCCTTGCAGGGTTCCCACCTACTACAACGTTATCTGGGACATCTTTTGTAACGACGGCACCGGAAGCAATCACGACATTATTACCTATCGTAACTCCAGGGTTGATGACAGCTCTCCCGCCAATCCAGACGTTATGACCAATCGTTACCGGTTTCCCGTACTCTGCACCCGATATTCTCTCTTGCGCATTCAATGGATGAGTTGCTGTATAAATATGTACACCTGGTGCAAGGAAACAATTATCACCAATTCGAATTTCACAAACATCCAAAAACACACAATCAAAATTAGCATAGAAGTTCTCGCCAACATAAATATTGTAGCCATAATCACAACGAACTGTGGGTTCGATGTATAGATTTTCTCCAGTCGAACCGAACAATTCTTTGAGTAGTTCAGTTCTTTGACTATCATCCGTTTCAAGTGTTTGATTGTATAATCTGACCAGTCTGCGAGCATTTAGTCTATCATTCACTAACACCTCATCGCCTGCATTATATAATTCACCATTCAGCATTTTCTCTTTTTCTGTTATCATTTCTCTGCAACTCCTACTGTTTCATATCATATTCTTGGTTTCTATTTGGTTGATCATTGTTTGGTTTACTTCATCGTTACAAAAAATAACTGTGTGTGGGTTTATGATCGCTGTAAACGAAACTACCAACCGACTAACAGCATCAACCTCTTCTTCCCTTTCTGTTCCGCTACTACTGTTTAAAGCTTGCAGGAAATTCTTATCATCATATTGAGGGACGAATGAAACTTCTCCTGAGAAGAACGTACTTCCCCTGACGACGTTTCCGTTGATCATAATGCCTGCACCAGGTACACCGATTGCTATCGAATGAATCTTGAGATATCGCTCAATCATATCTTCAATATGTTTCGTAAAGCTTTGAACATCATCCATAAGGACACTCGAGGTATTCCCTTGTTCTTTCACTTCCCCCAGCAATTGAATATCGTTTGGATGGAGCGATTTCAAGGGGGTGCAACTGTATATTTGGATAACTACCTTTACTGGTTCCGTTGGCTTGAACTTAGCAAGAACTTAGCATTTGAAAATAGAGTAGAACGGATGCTTATTTCGGCGTGTAGAAAATCGAACAAAGCAACTTTTGAAATGTTTAAAAGTGCATAAAAAGCGGATCCGATATAGAGAGTCGTTAATTAGTATTTTTTAATTTCCGAACAATATAACGCACTAAAATAAGCGTGATGATACATATAACACTTCCTGCAATACTAATACTAAATTCATTTTTTTGAATGGTCATAATTTTTAAGATATCAATATTAAATAAGTGACCTATTAAAGAATACATTAGGATAATTGCCATTGCTACTATATACTCGTTCTTTCTTGTATTTGTTGTCATCATTCGTTCCCCCAATCCTTTTCTATAAGTATTGTACTATAAATTTAAACGTACTTAAGACACTCTATAGTGACCAATCAAGATGATCATCATTTAATTCGATAGATATCAATTCAGGAGGTTTACGAACAATTCTTAATTCAGTTACTATCGTGCTGTTATCAATATTTCCCAAACTATAGCTTTGCAATTCCCACTTATTTTCTTTGAAATGATAATTGGATTCCAATACAGCAAGAGAATTCAGTTGCAAGTCTCCAAACCAGATTAATCTTTTCGTTGTAAAAGTATTGTTATGTAAATCAATAGATGATACTGGATCAACATTCACAGGATTCGACTGGTTTAATACATTTGAATTCAAATGTTTCAATTGATCTGCAACTAATTGTACAGTCCATCTTCGATTGTCCTGAATAGAGATCATCATGAAATCATTGCTAGATGAACGGAATGCTACTGTATAATCTAAATTTATCTCCTCTGATAATGGTGCCTCAATATACTGTCCGTTGTCTTCTACATATACATGCAGAGCATGAACTCCTAAACCTCCATTGACATGCTCATCCGTCTCCACAACAATATCTTGCTTCCCATCTCCCGTTATATCCTCGACATGAATTTGAACTGGATTCATAATATGATAGCCATTAACAACAAACTTTTGGACCAACTTGCCGCTAGAATCCCATATACCTACATATCCTGTATAATCTTGTTCAGGTATACGAGCTAAATTAATAAGTGCAATTGTCGTTCCCTTGGCGGAACCAAACAAATCTGCGTTCTTGCTTATTTTAATCTGAGCACCTTCTTCAATGGTTAATCCATCTACTAAATGGAATTTCTCTTGAGAAATGTTAGCATTCATACCCAGTATGATCACAATTACGCATCCAAGCAAAAGAGTATAAATTTTAAATCGATTCTTTTCCTTCACTAAGCGTTTCTCCATAGAAATCACCACCTCTTCCTTATCTAATAAGACGTTTGTTTGGTATAAAAGTTATAGTCTGATTGACAGAGAAAATATTCAGTACTAGTATATTAAAGTTATAGGTAAATCTACTCTTAGTACATATGTATATATTGAAATAAAGGAGGTTCTCCCATTGTCTGAGACTCACAAATATCCAGAATCCCCCTCCGATAGGAATCGCTCTAGTCTACGATCTGAATGCGAGAACTGCTTCGGCTTGTGCTGTGCCGCACTTCCGTTTGCAGCTTCAGTAGACTTCGCGATCGACAAAGACGCTGGACAGCCCTGCATCAATCTGAAATCAGACTTCCGCTGCGGCGTTCATCAAAACCTTAGGCAGATAGGTTTTCGAGGTTGCACTGTTTATGAATGCTTCGGAGCGGGACAAAAGGTTTCCCATAACACCTTCAGCGGACACGACTGGCAGCAAGCTCCAGAATCCGCCAAGCAAATGTTCGAAGTGTTTCCGATTATGCGGCAACTCCACGAGCTTCTCTGGTATCTGACCGAAGCGTTAACGTTGCAACCAGCTCATTCCATCCATGATGCGCTTAGCTTCGCGCTCGATGAGACGGAACGCCTCACTTACCTCAGCCCCGATGCTATCATGGAACTGGACGTCACAGCACATCGGGCAGATATCAATGCGCTGCTGTTAAGGACCAGCGAACTCGTGCGCTCCGAACAGAAGAATCTGCCTGGACGTAAGAAGTTCCAAGGACGAGGTTCCGATCTCATCGGGGCCAAACTTAAAGGTACCGATCTAAGAGGTGCCAGCTTGAGAGGTGCCTACCTTATTGCCGCTGACCTCAGAAACGCCGACCTAAGAGTTGCTGATCTTATTGGGGCTGATTTCCGAGATGCTGATCTCAGAGGTGCCGATCTTACTACAAGTATCTTTCTCACCCAATCCCAGCTCAACGCAGCGAAGGGCGATAACGCCACCAAATTACCACCTTCACTCACTCGTCCGACGCACTGGTCCACGATTGGGGCATAGGATAGCTACCGTCATTACCTACATGCGACGCAATATACTAGATTCGTCAACAGTCCTTATAAGAGTCCGTGCCATGCAAAAAAAGGGTCTCCCTATGAAGAGAGACCCTTTGTTTATCCATATCTGTGGATAGTAGTTAATTATATCAGCTTGCTATGATCCATTGCCTTTTCTTTCTCTATACGAACTTTATCCGGTGTAACATCATTTCCAAGTGGATCGACTACAGTTAGTCCTGTAATCGTATTGAGAACTTGTCCGCGAATTTCACGTAAATAGTCTTCACGTAATGTCTGTTGCTCCACTCGCTCACTAAGAGTCAGACCTTCTCCACGCTGTTTTCTTGCTAATTCATTAATTCGATCTAAACTTTTAATCATCTTAATCCCTCATTCTTATATATGATTTACTCTATTTCATTATCATCACTTATTATAATAGTTCACGCGCCAATAAACGATAAACTTCCAATCGTTTCTCTTGTGAATGTGGAATGCTACAAATCATAGCTTCACCAAATCCATACTGCTCTTGTTCTTCTTGTAACTTCGTTGCTATTTCTTTCACTGATCCGACAAGATGCAGTTTTCGACCTTCTTTCATTTGCATGCGATCCATTTCGGTCAACGGATACATCTGGGCTTCTTCTGGGGTTAACAATTGTTTGAACTGTCCCTTCATCATCATTAAGCGAAAAAGCTCCTGCGGTAGCGCTTCGAACTCAGCTTCTTCTTTCGTCTCAGCTGTTGTCACCATGTAAGTCACATTAATTTCAGGTTTATCCATAAATGCTGAAGGTTGAAAGTTATTTCTATAAGTATCTAGAATCTCTTTGGTCATAGCACCATTGAAGAACTGTGCAAATGAATACCCCACGCCCATCTCTGCTGCTTTCAGCGCACTACTACCGCTTGAACCTAATAGCCAAGCCTCTGGCAGAACAATTTGGGACGGTATCGCGATCGTTTTATTGTACAAGTTATCTTGTGGTACTTCATCATTGATTAACTTTAATGCAGTATCAAATTTAGTATACATGTCGTTCAACATGAGTTGTCGTCCTTCAGATAAAGCATACATCGCATTGGTATCTCCACCCGGAGCTCGACCCACACCGAAATCAATCCGACCAGGGGAAAAAGCGCTGAGTGTTTTGAACACTTCGGCAAGTTTCAATGGGGAATAATGCATCATCATAACGCCCCCAGTACCGATACGAATATTTCTAGTCTTGGCTGCCAAATGAGCGGCTGTCACTTCAGGAGCTGAACTTGCAAATGAATTTGTACCATGGTGCTCTGCCATCCACATCCGAGTGTATCCCAACTCATCTGCCAATATAGCCAGTTCTTCCGCTTTTTTCAAAGCGCCCTCTGCCGTATTTCCGATAGTAATAGGAGCTTGATCCAATACACTTAATCTCATATGGTTAACTTCCCTTCTCTAACTAATTCATCCTGGCGTTATTATTTCTTTTCACAAGACCATTTTATCGTTAACCCATGATTGTAAAGATTCCATCTTTGTTTTAAAACGGTCCTTGTAACTATCATCGAACATCGATGCAACCGTTTCTCTTTTCAGTACGGATTTCCAAGAAGTTTCAGCTTCTTCCATTAATTCAGTTAATAAGCAACATTGATCTTCATCTTGAAGTTCAAGCATATCGTTAAAAATACCACTTGCAGAATAAAGCGTCTGCTGTCCTTCAATAGCAACGTATATATCGTATATTCGAATTTCTTCAGGTTTCTTCTTTAATTTGAACCCACCTTTTACACCTGGAACGGAAGTAATCAAGTCCGCACTAACTAACTTTCTTAACAGTTTCTGAAAATATGTTGCAGAAGCTCCCAATTGTTGACTGATTGCTTCTCCAGGTAATACTGCTTTATCTGGTAGCATGTTTAACAGAAGAATGGCATACACGGATTGTTCAACGCCTGTTTTCATATGCATGAAGGTCACCTCACTTTTAAGACATAATGACACAATTCATTTCTAACATGGATAATCATTATCTTCTTTATATAGTACAATATGTTTTTACAAAAGTAAACGAATGCTTGAATGAGTTAAAACAAGTAGAAACAGGTGCATCGTCACACCAACTCATTAACAAAGCAACGACCATCTCCTAGTAAAGTGCTGGGAGACGGTCGTTGCTTCACCTTACCTTTATATTAAAGTCAGAATATTCTTCGTTATGGATATGGGCTAATATAAAAGAACGATTCCGAAGAGTCGCTTGTAAATTTCACTATCTTTTTCTTGCCGATTCAGTCCACTTAACAATCAATTACAACTTCAATCGATTTACCTTGTGCGTATTTCAGCCATGGTAAGACCGCTAGCTTTGTAGTCTGCGATACGCTTATTCCATTCTTGTGATGAAGGTGGAATGTATTTAACGCTTACTTGTCTGTTACAATTCAATCCATCCAAGCACGTAAAAAAGCCGGCTTCTGCCAGCTCTAATCATAGATCCTCGACTATAAAATCTAGTGATCAATCCCCGAATTCAAGTGAATCTTCTCAATGATAAGTTCTGCCGTCTTCTCTCCATTCGCAATACAATCTGGAATACCTACACCGTAGTAAGAACATCCAGCGAGGATGACATTAGGATAGCTCTCAGCCATCTTGTTCTCAAGAGACTCTACAATCTGATGATGTCGAATGTGATAATTCGGCATGGTGTTGTGCCATTTCATCACATCGTACGTAATAGGTTCTCCCGTAATACCAAGGCTAATCTGAATGTCTTGTAGAGCCACCTGCTGCAGTTCTTCCTCTGAAAGATTGATCAGCGTATCATAATAAGGCCCTGAACTCTTATAAAAGAGTCTAACGAGCAATCGTTGATGTTCTGATGTATGCTCCCACTTGCGGCTTGTCCACGTACAGGCATGGCATTTCACATCATCACTGTTAGCAGTAATAAATCCTGTTCCATCTGCTGGAAGTTGACTGTCAGGGATATCAAATCCTAGATACACACTAATAAGAGAGCTATTAAGTAACTCATCGAAATCTTCATTTAGATGCTCATCTTGAAGAAGTGCTTGCGCTGTAGAATGCATCGTTCCTAGCACGACCGTATCAGCATCGATAATACGTCCATTAGCAAGAGTTACACGGTATCGATCGTCGTTCTTTTCAACCCGTTCCGCTCCAATCCCCTTAATAATCTCTGTATCAGATAAATGCTGTTCCATTGAATCAATCAAAGTAGATACTCCATCCTTGAAAGACATAAACTTCTTATCGCCTTTTCCTTGGAATGTCGCCTTATTAGCTGATAAACCCTTAATAATACTTCCATATTCATTCTTATAATCGATTAAATAAGGAAGCGTTGATGCAATCGTAAGATCTTCCAATTTGCCAGAGTAGACTCCTGAGAGGACCGGAGATATTTGCTTCTCCACAAGTTCTTTACCTAGAAAAGCTTCTAGAAATTCACCGATAGAGTCATCCTTCGTGAACCTGTCATTCGGAGTGTACAAATCTTTCAGTGCTCTTACCTTTCCTTCGGCAGAGATTAGTTCTGTCTTGGCGAGAGACTCGATACTTAGAGGTATTCCAAAGACACAGTCACTCGGAATTTGTTTCAGTTCACCTTCGGTATAGATATAAGATGTACCTGTTGCGTTATATACGACTTTGTCCTGAAGACCTAGTTCTTCAATCAGGGGAGCGACATTCGTCTTACGAGTTACAATAGAATCAGCACCCGACTCCATTATGAATTCTCCCTCATGTAATGTTCTGATCTTGCCACCTAGTCGATCATTTGCTTCAATCAGTACGATGTTAACATCCAAGTTGTTATTCTTTATCGTTTTCTGTAAATAGTAAGCAGTGGACAATCCTGTTATTCCCCCGCCGATCACGACGACTGTTTTCAAAGCAATGACACCTGCCTTCGTAGTTAATTTCTGTTTCAATACAATTGAGTATATTATAGCATAGCGATTTAGCATGAGTAGCATTCAGATCGTGACATTAATCTGACAAAAAATAATCATTTAACACAACAATAGGTCAGCCGGTTCAGCTCGACTACTTTAGCCATCATACATTATACCCTCTCTGGATCATATCCGGTTCGCCTGTATATGAAATCAATTTGTTGCTTAGACTACATATTACGATAAACTGCACTAACAACGTGGTCTGTTCTTATAGTTATAAACGACATCATGTCGCCATACAACGGGAGAGCCATTTGAGACTAGAAAGGATGATAAATATGAAATTACAAGGAAAAACTGCCGTAATAACAGGTGCAGCATCTGGAATGGGTAAAGAGATGGCAGTCCTATTTGCCAGAGAAGGAGCCCAAGTTGTCGTCGCAGATATCAATGAAACAGCAATAAAATTAGTGGTTGAAGAAATCACTGCAGCTGGAGGGCAAGCCAAAGCTGTCGTTACGAACGTCACTAAGGAAGAAGAAGTAGCACGTATGATTGATACTGCAGTTCAGGGCTACGGAAAACTCGATATACTAGTAAATAATGCCGGCATAATGGATCAGATGTTAACAGCTGAGTCTGTTACGGATGAGATGTGGAACCGAGTGATGGACATTAATGTTACCGGTCCGATGAGAGCAATCCGTAAAGTGATTCCGTTGATGAAAGAACAAGGTCACGGCGTAATTATTAATACTGCCTCTATTGGTGGACTCTTCGGATCCCGGGCAGGCATTGCTTACACTGCATCGAAACATGCTGTCGTCGGTCTCACCAAGAACGTAGGATTCCAGTATGGTACATTTGGCATTCGCTGTAATGCCATTGCCCCGGGCGCTGTCGCTACAAATATTGGCGAGGGAATGACACAAGCCGATCCATATGGAATAGAGCAAGCAATGGTTGGCATGTCATTGCAACGTGGAGAAGCGGCAGATCCTCAAAAAATTGCGACGATTGCCTTGTTCTTAGCTTCTGAAGACGCCAGCTTCATCAACGGCACAGTAATCACTGCTGATGGCGGCTGGACGGCATATTAAACATAGATGCCTACTCTCCTCCAGAAACATAAGCGCAAGTAATCCTTGTAATATGTATGTTCAAGTGAGTTTCATCCCAACCCAGTATCAAATAAAACTAGAGATGAATCAATACATCTCATATCGATTCATCTCTAGTTTATTAATAACGCAACAATGGAAGTCTAGCTGCTCCAATGATACCTGCTTGATTACCTAGAATAGCTGGGGTGATAGCGATGGATTTGTGAGGAGACAAATCTAGCAGAGCTGTTTCCAGACGAGACCACCATATATCTTTGGACGTAATAAGTCCTCCGCCAATTACAATCTTGGCTGGATCAAACATATTCCACAAGGTAATGATTCCATTCGCCAAGTGTGTAACAAACAGATGAATTGCATCCATTGCACGGGAATCCCCTTGTTCGTATCTTTTCATGAGCATATGGCTATTCCAATGTGGATCGATTTCCTTCGCTATTCGACCTAGAGCTGTTCCCGAGACATATTGCTCCAAGCAGCCACTTTGTCCGCAATTACATGGGAGCCCACCAGGCACTAGAATGGTATGTCCGATCTCTCCGGCCCCTCCAAGAACACCGTGTAACATACGCCCTTCATTAACGATCGCTCCTCCAACACCTGTGCCAAGTGTAATTAAAGCAAATGTATCACATTGCTGCGCAGCGCCAACCCATGCTTCACCAATAGCCGCTACATTCACATCGTTCTCTGCATAGACGGGAATATTTGCAGACTCTGCAATTTCATCAGCCAACATGATTCCGGTCCAGCCTGGTAAATTATCAGTCGCATAGATCACCTTACCGGAGACAGGATCAATTCTTCCTGCGGAACCGACACCTATCCCGAGCACTGGTACATCAGTCTGATTGATGAAGGAAGAAACCAAGCCTTTTACATCACGCAAAAGGCCTACACTTCCCTCTTCAATCGGCGTTCTTATTCTTGACTCGCTAAGGAGTATACCCTCAGGGGAGACAAGCCCCCCTTTTATTTCCGTACCGCCTATATCTAACCCTATGAACACACCCGCTTGTTGATTGTTCATTAGCACCTTACCTCACTTTGCATCCTGTAGAGCTGATACATATTGCGCTGTAATGAACTGCGGACGCGTGATGGCAGATCCAACTACAACGAAATGCGCTCCAGATTGTAATGCTTCTCCAGCTTCTTCTGGTGTGCTAATCCCACCTTCTGCAACTGTCGGTACAGTAAGGACCTGTGAAAGTCGACTTACGAGCTCTAGATTCGGGAGCCTAGTTAGACTATAAGGGGTGTAGCCGGATAATGTTGTGGAGATGTAGTCCGCGCCCCATTCCGCAGCCATCAATCCTTCTTCATAGGTTGATATATCTGCCATAACCGGGATGCCTAGATTTTTGAGAGCAGTAATCGTCTGTTGCAGATCCACTCCATCTGGACGAGCACGATTTGTTGCATCGATCGCAACGATACTGGCCCCGGCATGATATACAGCGATAGCATCTTCTACTGTAGGCGTAATGTATACATCAAAACCGTCATAATCCTTTTTCCATAAACCGATAATCGGAAGATTTATCTCACTTCGAATAGCAGCGATATCTTCCGGACTATTAGCCCTAATTCCTACCGCCCCGCCTTCTTGGGCTGCTCTAGCCATGGCTACCATATGATGAGAACCATGTAACGGCTCATGAGATAGTGCTTGGCAAGATACAATAAGACCATTCTTCTCGATTAGACTATTCACAGACGACTCTCCCTACTTTCTTATATGGTGTGTTCAAAAGATGACTTTTTTGAACGACCTCTTATACCGCATGAATCTGTGGCCATTCTAATTCGATACCTTCAGCTACCAGATAATTTTGAAATTCCTTTAACTTCTCCTGATCGTTACGTACATCCCTCGGAGTAAGCTGTTGATCCACACAATAGGCGGCCAAATAACCAGCAGCTTCTCCAATATTCCATTCCACAGGATGAAGACGATAACAGCCGTTCGTGATATGAGTTGTGCCAATATTTTTGCAAGCTGCTAGTAAATTATTCATTCTAATCGGGATCAAGCTACCCATAGGAATCTGAAAAGGCATGCTAGATACGTCAACGTAGGTACGTAACGCTGTACTCGGATGAAGATCAATTCGATAACAGCCAACACCAACCGAATCCTCATAAAGCTCTGGTGTTCCATCTGGGCGGCAACTTGGGCTTATATGCTGCTCCAACACGGTGAACTCCGCCTTGATTCGGCGTGATTCTCTGATATACGGTTTCTTCGCCAATCCATCCAAAGTGCCGGTCACATCTGATCTCAATCGAATACCCGGGTATCCCACTTGACCGTCTGGACGAGGTGCTTCCGTCTGCATCCAATATAGTAAAGACAAACTCAGCTGACGGGCATTCTCAAGATGCTTAGCACGTTCCTCCGCAGATACGTCGATAATTGAGCCTAACCAATAATCATTTTGCGGCCAATTCACGACCGTGATGTCACTGTCAAAAGCACCTTCAATGAACTGCGTATGATCAATCAATCTTCTATATTTCCACAGAGAGAAGGATTTACCGTCTGGAAAAAAGCTATAGCGCACAGGTTCCAACGTGTGGGGAACGAGCCCCATCCAACTGAGCTGCTTATCCGGCCAGAAATCCGCTTGATATTCCCTCCAGAATTCATACTGATCAGGCTTCTGGATCGTGAAGTCCTCTCCTTCTATATGATCAATAGCGAAACACCAAGTAATCGCTTGCATATCTGAAGGATCAGGAGATCCTTGCAACGCATTCGGTTCTCCTGTCTGCGAGATAGATTCGGAGCCCGTCACATATTCCACCTTCGCTAGCGGTAGAAGATCGCCTTCTTCTGTCGCATCGAGGAAATAATCTCCGGTTAGAACTAGGGACTCTTCTGTATCTATATTACGAACCGTAACTGAACTTATTAGATCTCCATCCGTCTCTGCACTCACAGGTATAACCTTCTCGAGTAACGTGAGGTATCCGTTATGAACGTATGGAGCGATCATGTCACGTAGAACCGCAAGTGCCGCTCTTGGTTCATGAGCAATGTTACTAACGAGCGAGTTGCCAGGATTGAAATGGACCTTTGAACGTGCAGCTGGGAGTACAGGGAAATGCTGCTTATAATATTCCCTCACCCTATCACGGAACTCTCGATAGCTAGCTGTACAGCCAAACTGTTCTATCCAAGGATGTTCATCAGGCGGAACAGCCTGACTTGTTAATTGTCCGCCAATCCAATCTGTTTCTTCCGTCAATATGACGCGTTTACCCGCCTTGGCTGAAGCTAAGGCCGCTGCAACGCCTCCTGTACTTCCTCCAATCACGACAATATCTGCATGTAGATGTCTGATCATGAATTGATCCCCTTCCTAATCAAATATAGATTCATTTAATAAACCTAATAGCAATCCCGATGTCGTTATCGCATTCGTCCATCCACTTTCCATGCAATACGGCCCCCAACCCGTGTCTCCGTTATTCCCGAAATATTCACCGTTACGAAGATCGTATGCCCTCATCCAACCACCGTTATATCGACTTTCTTCACTGATCATTTGGATCTGACACATATAGTCCGACAGAGATTCATAAAGTTCACGGTGAACGTGATCACCATTAGATTTCCATAGCTCCCATACATTCATAAGTAGAAAATTATTCGTATATAATTGATCGGCAATGCCCTCTCCATTATGGATGAATACGCCTGCATCCTCTTTACCGAAACGTTCAGGATCTGGGTTATCCGTCTCCTCGATACCGCCAAGCGGACTTTGGCAAGCAAGTAAATATTCGACGATCACTTCAATACCGTTATCAATTTCACCTGAATCGTCATATCGGCTTAGGAAGCCTAATGGAAGTAGGAATCGACTAAGTCCTGATGTTCGACTATACATGAATTCGAGTTCGTCCCACTGCTTCAGTAAATATAACGAACCTTTCATGGCTACATCCAAAAATTCCTGCCGCTGCGTAACGAGATACGCCTGAATAAATGCCGCATGAGTAATACTCTGGAAATGCGGATTTTTATTCTCTAGAAGATTGGTAACCCCTTCACGACCTAATTCAATCAATTGTTCACGCTTCAGTACTTCCGGTCGCAAACCATGTTCATTTTGGGTTGCTAACAGAGCATCCGCTAATGGTAGTGCACGTTCTAGATAGGATTCATTATTCGTTTGTCTATACAAATACAATAGAACGAAACAAACCCAAGCATTATCATCCGTGAACACCTGATCTGGGTACTCTCCAGGATAGTCATACCACTTAAAGAAACCGTACGAAGGAGATTCCAATTCCATATCCTGATAGCCATGATCGAATAAATACTGGAGTATTATATCGGATGACTCCAAATAATGGTCATCTTGTTGCCATTTCCCGTATAGATACAGCATCAATGCAGTGTGCGCATGGCAATCCGGTCTTAGATCTTTAGAAATCTTCGTTGTGATCGAATGAATATTCTCATACACGCCTTCGCCACCATCGAGAGCAGGAAGGATACCGGAATTCAGGAACCAACCCATATTATTAATTACAGCCTGCCGAGGCGTTGTGGAACCAGAAGTCTCAACGACCTTCGGCCAAATCACAAAAGGTACGCCTGTTTTTTGACTTAAAGTCAATATGACATTTTCCCAAAGAAAGTAAGGTCTTAACGTCTCAGGCTTCTCATTAGAGAATAGGGAAAAAGCCGCGCAGGCTACCCTGCCAGCACCAATCCGATGGAAATGTAATCCCGGGTACACGATGGCTTGTTCATCCAAACTTATATGTGTATCTTGAAATAATCCGAAATCTAAAATCGCTTCCGTATTTATTGAAAATCCGTGAGCAACAGCACCAGACCATTCCAACAATGCCCCCTGGATGAGTTGTTCGCCTTCAAGGCTTACGCGTAGCTTTTCTACCGTACGCCGTGTCTTAGCGAAATCTTGCTTCCAACCCAGTAGGCGCGAGCTAGTAAAGTCGAAAGCTTCAATAAGCTCTGTATATAATACACCACCGCAATTAACAAAATCCCATAATTTTATTAGTGTATGTGAAGAAAGACCCGTTTCTTCATCAATTAGATTAGAACCTATTATAACAATGGCATCCCATTGATTCATTTCACACTGTTCAAGCTCCGTCATTGAGAATATCTTCGCATTCGTTGCAGGAGAGTATGACATCGAATGTACTGTAAATACAGCGATTTCCAACTTTGATCACTCCCTAGTATTTAATGAGTGTTGCTATCGTTGTCGTAGGGTTCTCGTAATTGGCATAGGCTTCTGCCGCTTGCTCTAGTGGATATATATCTGTAATCAGTGGTTTGACAGAAATACGTCCTTCCGCTAACAGACGAATATATTCTCCAATATTTCTACCTTCCGTCCAGCGTACATAACCAATTGGATAATCATGATTCTCTTGCTCGTACCCTTTATCATACCTGCCTGGACCACCCGCACGAGAGATAAGCATTTGAGCTTCTTTTCCAAACATAAGTCCTCTGGAATACTCCATCGTGATATCGCCCACGATAACAATTTTCCCACGCAGCCTAATCCATTCTAATGCTGGATTAATCAACTGTTCGCCTGGACCGCTCGCACAGAGGATAACGGCATCAGCGCCAACACCGCCTGTCACTTCTTCCAATCGTTCTACTAACTGTGACGTCTCATCATACATATGATTCAATCCTTGTTTTCTTAACATAGAAGTACGCTCGCTATTCAGATCTATACCCGACGTTCTATACGCTGAGGCATTCGAAATCTGAGCTATTATATTACCTAATATGCCTAAGCCTACAATGATCGCAGATTCGCCAAATCTAAGATCCGCAACCCGTAGCGCATGAATTGCAATGGCACCCAAGCCAGCGAATGCTGCTTCTTCTGGAGCGACATGATCAGGAACGATAGCAGTCAAATTGGTTGGTACAGCTAACCATTCCGCATGATGTACATATGGAACACCGTAACAAGCCATGCGTTGACCTATTAGAAGTTCGTCAACGCCCTCACCTACTTCTTCTACAATTCCAACCGCACTGTATCCAATAGTGACTTCTTTTTCAGAGGCCTGTCTAACATAAATCATTTCTGTTCCGGGACTGATTGCCGAATATTCCGTGCGAATAAGTACATGTCCAGATGGAAGTTGCGGTTTATCCTTTTCCGCTATCATGATTTCTCCTGATTGTGTTGCGATGTATCGCATCCTTAATTCCTCCCAACAATTCTAATTATCGTTCTGTATTTCTATAGACACTTGGGGATACACCCAAATACTTCTTAAAAGTGGTCGTGAAGGTGGAGGCATTCAGATACCCTATCTTCTCTCCTATTTCAGCGATCGTGAGGTTCGTATCTTTCAGTAATTCTCGAGCGTGCGACAATCTTACTTTATTGACATATTCAACGTAATTTACGCCAAATGTCTTTTTGAAATAACTAGAGAAATACTTCGGAGAAGTTTCCATCACTTCAGCTATGTAATCTAAGTACATATTCTCCATGTAATGAATTTCAATATATTGAGAAATAAACACAGGGTTTAATTTACTCATTTGTTCTTGTTTACTTTGTATCGCAAAGTGTCTCACCACTTCAACTAAAGCAGTCTCTACATTCTGATAATTTTGTGCATGATCAACTTTTTGATAGAAATCGCTTTCAAGTTCATACAACGCATGGAGTGTATTCCCAGAACCACCCACATATTTTAGTAAGTACAAAAAAATCGTTTTGGCAATATGCACGAACTGATGATGATGAATATTCCGATCCATATTTTCCTTCATGATTTCTTTAATCATTTGAATACATTCCGTTTCTTTCCCACCCAGTACGTAATTAGATATCTTCTCCATATCCTCGAAAGGTAAATGGATACTCCACACGTAACGTATTTCTTCTGCATCCATCACTTTAACTTTGTCGTTCACATTGCGGTAAATCGATCCGTTGATGACATCTCGATTAGCACGTCTGAAATTCTTAATCTCTGAGGTATACATCTTGCTCACGCAAGTCCATAACATATAACCCATAAACTCTTCCTTCTCAGCACGCATAACGAAAGCATTCAAACGCCTTATTAACTGACCTCGCTGTCTCGGATCATTTTCACCGATCACTGCAATAAACTGCGCATTAGCAACATAAAATACATGTCCATCAAGCGACTCTCGCTTCATACTGCTTTGTAGGTTCTCAGCGATTATTTCTACAGGTAAAGAAAATCCGTGATCGCGTTCCTTTTCGCTGACTTGAATCATTACCATAATAAAATGCTTATCTCGAAAGAAATCAAGATCATATTTTTGCAGTAAAATATCATGTTCCTTAGAGTGTGTATATTCATCTAAAGATTGCAAGAATACCCCTCTACGCAATTCTGCTTCCGCATACGAAAGCTGATTTCTATACGACTCATTCTCCGATTGGATCTTCACCACACCACTATAAATTTTACGAAAGTCATTCCCCTTGCTGGTTCCCCCACCGAGCAAGCGAAGAATATTTTTTACAGGTCGATTTAAATAGATACTTAGAAAAAAAGATAATATAATCGCAGAGATAATAGCGGATAGCATAATCAAAGAGTTGGCTTCTGCAACTGAATCTAAATTCTGAAATTGATATGGAACCTTATCAATATAAATATAATCGTTATATTCAGACTTATGGAAATTGTACTCATAATTCCCACGAGTTAAGGAAGTTTCTTGATTGGAATTGAAATAGACATCATTCAACACTTCAACAAGATCCCAATTCGGTTCCGTGCTAAGGATAACATTCTTATTTTGGTCTAATACGATTAGAGATGCACCGGGTATCATTGATTTTTGGTTCGCATGGCTCATTAATGTTGCTACATCGATAATGACCATCACGTTTTTTTTAGACATTTGGAACTTATTTCCGCCTATTAAAACCAATAGATTTTTGCTCCTTGGTTTCTTGGAATCTCCTGATGGAATCAAATAGTTTTCTGCAGGAAATACTTTTAAAGTATGCTTAGTAAGTGAATATGTTCTCCAATAATTGGCGTTGTATATCTCATGTTTATACTTGTTCTCAAACAATAAATCAAAATTAATAGTTCCCTTAGACGTGATAGCCAAGTCCGAACCCTCGTAATATACGATAACTTCCTCAATGAAATCGATCGATGAAACAAGCCCCGAAATATTATCTACCATTGTGTACACCTTACTCATATCCAAACCACCGTCTGCCGATGATCCCAAGTTGTTAAAAGGCTGCATATTATCAATAGAAGTAATAATATTATTAATAGTAGTAAAGTTATTATCAAACGATTGAACAACGGATTTCACCACTAAAGTATTGTTCTCACTAACCTTCTCATAAATGCCAGAAATAGAGTTACGATAGACGAAATAAGTGGATACAAACATAATAGAAATGACAAACAATAACGAGAAAAAAATTTGCAATACGCCCAAGTTCGTAATGAGTCGTTTCATAAGTAGTCATCTCCTACTGTTCATAATGTGTATCCACATATTTTACGTCTAACTACTTAAATCCTCAACCTTTCTCGGATCCTAACATAACCCCTTTAGCGAAATACTTCTGAGCAAATGGATATATCATTAATACGGGAATCATAGCTAGAACAATGGTAGCGTTCTTCTTCGCTTGCGGAGCCAACGCCGCCGCATCGACAAGACCAGAACCACTGCCGTCACTGAATATCAACATCCCCCTCAATACGACCTGCAATGGATACATCGTTTGATCGTTCAAATAGATCATCGGAATGAAGAAACTGTTCCAGTGTCCAATAAAGTAGAATAGTCCAATGGATGCCAATGCTGGTTTAGAAAGCGGTAACACAATATTGAATAGAATTCTAAATTCGGATGCACCATCAATCACTGCTGCTTCTCGAATTTGATCAGACATATTCTCGTAGAAACTCTTTAGAATAATAAGTTCAAATGTCCATATTGCATTCGGGAGTACCAACGCCCATACAGAATCAATTAATCCAAGCTGTTGTACAATTAGAAAGTTCGGAATGATACCCGGTTGCAGGAACATTGTGATAACAATTGCGAACATCCAAAACTTACGACCAAAGAAGTTAGGTCGGGACAATGGATATGCAGCTATTGAAGTGAAAAACAAGTTAATACAAGTTCCCAAAGCCGTATAATAGACCGTGTTAAAATAAGCTCTTGGAATTTTCTTATCTATTAGAACGTCTCTATAAGCATCGAAGTTTATCCCCTTTGGCCATAAAAACACTTTCCCCTGTATAACACTAGCTGTATCACTCAAAGATACTGCAGTAATGTAAATAATAGGGTATAGGGTTGCTATGGCTACACAAATGAGTATTACGGTGTTAAATATTCCAAAAAGGGATATTTTACGTTCTCCTACCATAGTCCTTTACCCCCTAACTTTTTACTAATTTGGTTAGCCGATAATAACATCACCATAGCGACCAACGCTTCGAACAATCCAACTGCGGCCCCATAACTGAAATTTGATTCAAGTAAACCTTTACGATATACGAAAGTTGAGAATACATCGGCTACATCGTAAGTCATCGAGTTATAAAGTAGTAATACCTTTTCATATCCTATACGCATCATGGATCCTGTTTTCAAGATGAACATGATAAGGATCGTAGGTAGAAGTCCTGGAAGCGTAATATGCCACATCATTCGGAACCGGCTTGCTCCATCTACTCTCGCTGCTTCATATAACGTCGGGCTAATTCCTGCAATTGCTGCTAAGAATATGATTGCTTCATAACCTGTATTTGTCCATATTTCGGATATTATATAAATGGGTCTGAACCAATTGGAATCAATAAGGAAGTATTTACTCTCAAATCCAAGGAAAGTAATAGCTTGATTGATTAATCCATTATTGGGAGAGAGGAAATCAATGATCATACTACTGATAATGACGACAGATAAGAAAGTCGGAAGATAACTGGCCGTTTGTATTGCTTTCTTCAATCTGAGCATTCTAACTTCATTAAGTAAAACAGCTAATATAATCGGGAATGGAAAACTGAATATTAAAGAAAAGAATCCAAGGAATAGTGTGTTCTTGAATAACATCCAAAAATCAGGACTTTCAAAAAATTTCACAAAATGCTTCAGTCCAACCCATTCACTTGCCATGATACCTGCGAATACATTGTAATCTTTAAAGGCAATAATCAAACCGTACAATGGACCGTAGCGAAAAAGTGCATAGAAAATAATACAAGGTATAAATAGTAATAATAGTTGTCTATCTCGAACAATATGTTTTATGACTCCACTGAAATATGCCTGAATTGCTTTTTTCTCTTTTTTTGGCGTCACTTCTACAATGGGGCTTTGCACGAGTCTTTCCCTCCTATCTATTATGAATGGCACCCGGACTACAACCATCCGAGTGCCGTCACAACGATGTTATTGTGACTTTTGTTTACTGTGCTGCATCAAGGCGCTTTTGAGCATCATTGAAGATTATGGCGAGTTCGGATGCACCTAATTTATCAGCGTTAACCTTCCATGCTTCCCACTGGGACTCTCCATAAGACTTATCTAGTACATATTTCGTATTGAATTCTTCAGCGGCTTTTTGAAGTGTCGTTTGCATTTCGGCAATCGTAGACGTTTCCTCATCTGTGAAATTCAGAACTGGATCTAACGGTTCGAATTTATTAGCTGATACCATCTTGTCTTGAGCTTCTTGTTCTTTCTCAGTGTAGTTGAAATAAACACTTCTTCTGTCCGGAGCAAGGTAAGCGGCTTCAAGCCATAAACCATATTTATCTTCTAATACTCCAATATCAACTAATGGAAGATCAGCCAATTCTGGATACACTGGTTTACCGTTCTCATCGAAATTAAACGTTTCTCCCTCTACACCTAATGTCATTAAGGCAGCACCAGATGGGCTTGTGAGGTAATCAAGCAATTTCAATGCTGCTTCTTTATTATCTTTGTTTGCTACTGCGATCCCAAAGTTCGTATCAATCTTCGGCAAAGTTCTAATGTTACCCGTTGGACCTACAGGATTTCCGTAACGTAAGTTATATTCAGGATTTACAGAGCTGATTTGGTTATAGAATAAATCTAAGCGGCCAATCCAGTCGTAAGTAACGAAAGACTTATCCGTTGTCATCTTAACCGTCCATGAATCTGACGTATCTGTAATAAACTCAGGATCGATTAATCCTTCGCTGTACAGTTTCTTCATGAAATCTAACATCTCTTTATTCTCTGGTTGTGTAGAAGCAAATTTCCAATCCTTTGTATTCTCATCATAATAAATGGGGTAGTTCGTTCCACCAATTCCCCATCCATAAGCCAAGTCCTTGAAAACGTTTACAGTATTTTTAGAAGCAAAAGGATACGAATCAGGGTAAAGTTCTTTCAACTTCTTAAGTGCTTGATAGAAACTTTCTGTATCTGTCCACTCTTCGATACCATTTTTATCGAAGATATCTTTTCTATACATGAAACCGTGGTTTACATCACGATTCATGTTATAGATAGGCCAAGTGTACATCTTTCCTTCCTCATTACCGTAAGATTTAATAACCCAATCATTTTCTTCTACATACAATCTTTTGAAGTTAGGTAGTTGATCCACATAATCATTAATAGCAACTACTGCATTTTGTTGACCCATTTTCTTAAGTTCAGAAGCTTTCAGACCACTGAAAATATCTGGAAGTTTACCCGAAGCAACCGTTACTCTTAGCTTGTCTTGGAAGTTCGAGGAAGAATGAGTTTGGAAATCAACGGTAATCCCTGTACGCTTTTCAATTTCTTTAGCAATCAATTTGTCATTCACTGGATTCTCACTTGCGATCATCCAGGTTACCGTTGTTGGCTTATCTACTAATGGAAGACTCAAGCCTCCGGTGTCACCGTAATCTGGAGCTACTATGGTTTCTTCTGCTGCTGGTGGCGGAGTCGTGTTGGCTGGCGTGTTATTTGTGCCAGCATTCTTACTGTTGCCCCCTCCGCAAGCAGCTAATACGGAAATCATTAGTGCTAATACGAGTGTCATACTAAGCATTTTTTTAGACATTTTATTTCCTCCCCTTTTGTTGTTATCAGGTGTGTTCCTGACAATTCATATTGTATGGATGATTATCATTTTCGTAAATAAAGCGTTTTCATTTAAGATCTAGTATCACATCTGGTAACACTTTAATTTTCTCAAGAACCAATCGTACCAAGGTTTTAACTAGGGTGGAATTTGCTAAAGTGGAGGAAATTCATAAATAGTTCATAGAAAACACTAAAGAATTCTATCCAACTTCCCTTTCCATTCATCAGCCAACTTTCCTGAAACCATCAGAAGATGGGTGAAGTATTGCTCAAAGGCAAATTTCTCTTTAAATTTCAAGGATTTCATATCAGGAACAACCGATTGTAAATAAATATTTAACTCTTCAAGAATCGGTATAACGGACTCCGTTTCATCCAACCTGGCTACATGGACATCAACTACTCTCGCAGGGAAAAGAGGAATGTTGAAATAAGAAATTCGTGCAAGTATCTCTCCTGCTTTTTCCATACATTGTCTGATGTAGGCACGTTCTACTTCAGGGCAATAACACCAATAGTCCTCCATCATTGTTGTCAATGGATCTCCCCAAGCAGACCTTGCGAAGACATAGCTATTATATCCTTGTGCCCATTTCCACGAGTACGTATCGTCAGCTTGCGGATAAGGAACGACCAGATTCACGATGGATTTGATCCCTAAGAATCGATATTGAGTCAGATCATCATATATTCTCTCAGGCATACTAGGAAAAAGATGGCTTAACATATAATGATCACTGTAATATTCGAAAATAGCTAAGTTCTTATTCCTCTTCTTCGTTCCTTCTACCCAGCTTTCTAACGCCTGATATGCCCGCTGCTCTTCTTTACGTTTACACTCGGGGAAGCCTTGACTATAATCTCTGCCCCAATAGGCGAATAGCGTATCCACTTCTGAAGAAGTGTCCATCCCTTCCTGCAACTCAAGCATATCCCAAGAAAGACCTGCATTATAAGCAATATGTTCCACTTTCACTTCAGATCCAGCCTGAGTGAAAGCCTCTTGTAAACGTTCCGTAAATCGTAAATATAGAGCCATGAAAGGGTCTCCCTTTATTTGCTCATCGGAAACTGCCGTATCCTCAGGCCATAACGAAATTCTAGTGAGCATAGGAATACTTTGGCAATACGTTAATATATCTGAGATAACCACTTGTTGCCAACTCTCATCCTCATAGTTAAGCTGCTTATATCCAGTAAATGCGGGTGCAGAACCGTCATGATTCATCCCAATTGCATGCAATCCTTCGGTGAAGAACTTCATGCTGTGACCTCCGAGAGTTAAGTTAATACCTCTTTTTTGTAACTCTGGTTGTAGTACATGCCTCAAATGCTGCCACAATGAAAAAGTTAAAAACAATTCGTTGATCTTATTTTTAGCTAACCAATCCACTACATCTATTAAGTAGCCTTCATCTTTCAGATTCTCATACACAAATCCTCTACGTTCGAATGCAGGCTGATCAATGTTAACTTCCGCGCTCTGAGACGACAATCTTGGAACGAAAACGGAAGATTCTCCAGGATAAATCCATTCCATTTGCCAATGTTTCTTACAATACTCGTAGACTGCATATAAAGTGGATCTTTCGCTTTTCCCTGTCAATATCCATTGCTGCCCATTTCGAATAATAGAGTAAGTATCGGGATCATAAGTACTGGAACCTAACGTTGTCCATGGCCACATATTTACAGATTTATCTAAGGATAATTGTTCTTCGCAGTCACTCCATGTACCGATCACCCAATGTCCAGGTTTCCCTTCTATCTCACTATCGTTATTCGTACTCTGAGATGCTGCAATTCCACATAATTCTTCGTAGGCGAAATCGAGTACATCATGATCTCTTAATTTGTGTATGTTATACATTTAGCTGTCACCTCGGCTATTTTCAGTAATGATCAACGGACCTTATTCATCCAAATTGATAATCCTTCGTTGTCGCTTACTTTCTTCCGCAGCTTCCAAAAAACGAATAATTTCAACTGTCTCAGAACATTCAATTGGAGATTCCCCCGTTTGGAAAAAGATCATAACCTGCTCTAATAAGCTGGCATAGAATGGCTTACCTCCTGCTTGAATATCTACAGTGGATATTTCCTGTTCCCTATAGATGCTCGCACCAAAGTTGCCATCTCCATCACGATTGCACCGAACCGTACCCACACGTCCGTCTTTCCAGTGACCGGTAATCAAATCGTATTGTTCATGAGTGTTGACGCTTACATGATTACATCCCGGTCCCATTATTGCATATAACATTTCGACGGAATGAATGCCATACCAGAAATAATAAGATTGTGTGGGCTCCACATTTAACGGACCATATACTTCTACTCCGGTAATGTTTGATTGATCCTTACGATCTAAATCACGTGTCAATTGTTCCGCATATCGTAAGGATGAGCAACTCATGACCGGAATTCGCAATTTATCAGCGATATTCATAATCTCACGTGCTTCCTTTGAAGTTAATGCAAGTGGCTTGTCAATAAATATCGGCTTACCGTAAGAAACAAGACGTCGAAATTGTTCAAGATGAATTCTACCATCAGCAGATTCTAACATTATAACATCACAACTAGCCGCAACTTCTTCTGGTGTTTCCATTCTCTGAACACTATACTTCTTGTTCAACGTCTCCATAAATCCTTCCACACGTGAAATGCTTAACGGGAAGTCGGGAGACCCTCCAGGGAATGCAGCAACTACTTTCCCCCCAGGGATATGATACATATCGTTCATATCATTCAATAATTGAGTAAAGGCAACGACATGCGATGTATCTGTTCCTACGATACCAATCCTTAATTCCTTCATTCCACCACACACCTTATTCATTTACATCTCCCTTCCCATAGAGTTCTTTCATAATTTTACGACCTGTAGGTGTTTGAGCTAAGCCACCTTTCGCAGTTTCCCTGTACTTCGCAGGCATATTCGTGCCTACTTCCAACATGACGCCAATGACCTCGTCGGATGGAATAACGCTTCGAATACCTGCAAGTGCCATATCCGAAGCCGTTAATGCCGTCACAGCTCCGAAGCCATTCCTTACGATACAAGGTATTTCCACCAACCCTGCTACCGGATCGCAAATGAGGCCTAGCGAATTTTTAAGCGCAAGCCCAACTGCATGTACGGCTTGCTCTGGTGTTCCGCCACGAAGTTCAGTTAAGGCTCCAGCGGCCATTCCTATCGCTGATCCTACCTCTGCCTGACATCCACCTTCTGCACCAGACACGAACGAATTGTTGGCAATGACATAACCTATCGCTCCAGCAGTGAATAACCCTTTCACTAAGACATCGTCTTCCCAACCGAATCTTTCCTGTGAACTAACGAATACACCTGGAATAATTCCACAGGATCCTGCAGTTGGTGTAGCGATAATTCGACCCATTGAGGCGTTAACTTCGGATACGGCTAACGCATAGGCTAGAGCTGTACACGCTTCTGTACCTAGGGCAGAAACATTATTGTGCATATAAGTTTGTACACGCTGTGCATCCCCACCAGTAAGACCGCTGCGTGATTTCGTATTCTCTTCTAATCCTTTGCGTACAGCTTCTTTCATGATCTGATAGTAGTCAGCCATTTGAGCTATTACGAACGATTCGCTTTTCCCCGATTCCTGAGCTTGTTCGATAATCATTAGTTGTCCAATCGACAATGACTCTACCCGACAACATTCAATCAGTTGCGCTAGATTGGAGAATCTCATATTTCAGCTCCTTTACTTGTGAGATCGATAACACAAACTTGGTTAACATTTAGTAAGCTCCTTATTTCAGCAATTACTTCAGGCTGTATCGTCTCATCACTCTCAATCACGGTCAACACATCTCCGCTCCTCGATTTGCGATCCACTTCCATAAATCCTATGTTTGTATTTGAAAGCTTGAGAATATCTGTCATCTTTGCAATCATACCGGGCTTATCGTCGTGAAATATTAATAATGTAGGGTATATCGCCGTAAATTTCACATCGAAATGGTTGACGTTTACGATTTCGACACTGCCCCCGCCAATGGAGCAGCCTGTTACTCGTGTCACTTGGTTCCCACACTGTAGAACTAACATTGCTGTATTAGGGTGAACCCCTGGTTTGGGCTTTTCCCCCGTGTGGAAGTTCACGACTACTCGAGATTCCTCGGCTAGCGTAATGGCATCTTTGATTCTATAATCATCCGTATCGTAATCTAACAGCCCCGCTACAATGGCCAGATCTGTACCATGACCACGATACGTATCGGCGAATGATCCGTAGAAATGAATGTCCGCTTTCTCAGGCAAGCTCCCTGCAATTTGCCGTGCGGTTCTTCCTAGTCGAACAGCACCTGCTGTATGGGAACTGGAAGGTCCGATCATGCTCGGACCGATAATAGAGAACACATCTTTAAATCTCACGACTGTACCCTCCTATTTAACCTAGTTAAGAAAGCCATTCCTTAAGATGTGCAGCAACAAATTCATCATCATGAAGGTGTGGGTATTGGTCGTAGACACGATCGATCTCTTCTGATTGCCCAGGAGATAACGTTTCGTTAGGATTCAGGCACCAAATGCCTTTCAATAGACCTTGTCTACGAAGCACTTCATGAATTCCGGGAATACAGCCTTCGAAATGGTGTGCAGGGTCAAAGAATGCCGCATTCGAATCTGTCACTTGGATGTTTCGTGTCAACCATTCACGTGAAATGTCATCATTATTGCGAATTCCTTTAATTTCTTCGAGTAACTCTACTGCCTTGTTTGTCCATACCGCCCAGTGACCAAGTAAACCTCCAACGATACTCTTTTCCACAGGTACTCCCTCTATTTTAAAGCGGAATGTCGTGAGCAGATCATTCACGATGTTATCGTCATTGCCGGTATATAGGGCAATTTCATCACGTCTACTGGAGTAACAAACCGCACGTGCGACGTCAATCGACTGATATCGATTGAACGGAGCCATCTTAATAGCTACAACATTCGGGATTTCCGAGAACTTCAGCCAGAAATCATAGGTAAAGATTCTTCCTCCTACAGATGGTTGCAAATAAAAGCCGATGACGGGCATCAATGCTGCAACTTCTTCCGTACGTTTGAGAATTTCTTGTTCACTCCATCCGACGAGTCCTCCCATACTTAGTAGGGCTGCATCATATCCGAGATCAAGCGCGATACGTGTCTCTGCTAACGCTTGCTCCGTCTTGCCGCATATCCCCGCTACTTTAATAAACGGATAATCAAGATTCGCCTTATCGATTTCTTCGGCCGCCATTCTAAGAACGGGTTCGAAGAGGTTATATTGCTCTTCGCGAATTTCGAATTGTGTTGAATGGACACCAACAGCAATTCCTCCAGCGCCTGAAGCCATGTAATAACGAGTTAAAGCTCGCTGATGACGTTCGTCTAACTTACGGTTCTCGTCCAATGCTAATGGATGTGCAGGAATAACAAGACCGTTATGAAGCGCTTGCATTAATTCAGATGATAAGGTTGATTTCATTGTCATTAGAATTTCCCCTTCCTTTCTTGGAAATGAGTCGGCTTATTCCAAGTCGCTCCACCAAGCTGTACCCACTCAGACATCCAATCCATAATTTGAAGTAAAGGCACTGTTGGATAGCCGAATAACTGATGCGAACGTGATGCATTATTTAATAGTGCCGTTGCTGACTCTGTCCCTTCGAATACCGCTTCTTTGCCAAGACGTTTCGCAAATTCTGTTGCAGCCCAGCGAATAGACATCGTTTCAGGTCCCGTAATGTTTACAATCGTTGGAGGGCTGGTACATTCCGTTAAGCACCGTAGAGCCATTGAGTTAGCATCCCCTTGCCAAATCACGTTAGCATAGCCTGTTGATAGATCAATCGAACGACCTTCATTAATGGCTTTAGCCAGTTCCAAAAGCACACCATAACGCATATCATTCGCATAATTCAAGCGATACATCGCCATAGGAGTTCCATTCTTATGCGAATGGTATTCGAAGATTCGTTCCCGACCAAGACAGGATTGCGCATACTCACCAATCGGTTCTGGCGCCACAGTCTCATCTGAACCTCCACTACTAACAGGAGAGAACGGATAGATGTTTCCTGAAGAGAATACAACGATACGGGAATCCTTGTACTTCTCGGCAACTCTTCCTGGTAAATAAGTATTCATCGCCCAAGTGAAGTGCTCTTTGCCAGTCGTACCAAACTTATTACCCGCCATATAAATCACATTCTCCGCGTTCGGTAACACCTTCAATTCATCATCATTCAGAAGATCACAAGATATCGTCTCGACACCTACTTCCTCCAACTCGCGTCTTGCGTCCTCATTCGAGAAACGTGAGACACCGATAACACGCTTGGATAGACCACCCTCACGGATCGCATTCACTGCCAATCTCGCTAAGCTAGGTCCCATCTTGCCCCCTACTCCTAGTAAGACAATATCACCATCAACCTTCGATAGATCTTTAATCAACGCTTCTGATGGTTCAGCTAATTTCGCCTCTAAATCCGCAACTGTTTTCATGCTTGTGTTCTCCTCCTTGTATGTTTATATCTATAGCATACTGAATATTCCTATATAAAGACACGACTTTAAGTTGTCTGTAAATAATCAGATATAAGAGGAGTTTTCCGCCTTACTTAGAGTGATTTATCATTCAAAAAAGAAAACCGAAAGATTTGTCTAGGTCTGCCTTTAGGCATCTTCTCCAAACCAGCGATCTCTACTAAACCATTGTCTATCCAAAGTAATAGTAACCGATGCGCACTTCTCACTGTCACTTCTAGAAGAGCGGCTAAATCATGAACTTTATATTCATTTTTACCGAAACGAGCCATTTGGCTTAGAAGCTTGCTAAGGTAGGCACTCGTCATTCCTGCATCCTCTGCTCTCTTAACGAGCTCTGCATCCATAGGCGATAGAACGGTCTGAACAGGGTCAGCCATCTCTAACGGTCCAATTAGTGTTTGGTCTTCCCTAACGATAAAACAAGTATTACCGCCAGCTTCCTTAGACTTACGCAGCGCTACTCTGGCATTCATACCTGCGACATTCGCCGATATTCCGAATCCCATTCCCATACTTAACGATATTCCAAATGATTTATTCACATCCTTGGCAAGAGGAATCGTCTTATATCCCCCTGTTTCCCGCTCGAAGATCCCACGGGTTGTAAAAAAGAGATACTCATCTCCACCCAATGACGTCAAATAACCATCTAACGATTCTACATATCCTAGCACCGTCCGATGGATGTCAAGCTTCAACTTCTGTACCTCATGCTCACTATTTCGTTTCATGACCAGTTTACCGAAGTCATCCACATTAATCATGCCGACAACAATCTGTGATTCCTTCCCACGTCGTGATTCCGAAGATAGAAGCGCCCGTTCCAGAGATACAATAATATCTTGTTCGGAAGGTACTAACCATTCATTCGAGACTTGTAGATTCGTCAATTGTTGTGCTACTTGTTCTACCCCAGTTAAGGCTATAGAGCAATTTCCTGATTCAGCTTGTTTTTGATGAAAAGCGACAAGATTATCAGGTGAAGAATATGCCGGACCATCATAAACAACCACTTTTGTCCCATCTAGCTCGAGATCTTGTAATGTTCGCATAACGATTGTCTCAGTAAGGGTATCCACGGATATACCTCCATCTAGTTTACCCGATTGAACAGAATGAAATAGCGCCTTAAATAAACCCGCTCCTGTTAGTGGAACATAATGTACAGGAACCGATAAGGGCACAATCTCTTTCACCTTCCGATGTGATAGAGGACCCGATAGGAGGAGGAGTTCTACGTCCTCGCTAAGTTGCTCAGCAATAAGTACAGTTTCTTCCTCGTCATTTACGATTGACATAACCGGAACGAATGTCGGAAAGGATTGAATGACACTAGCTATTTTTTCGACAACCGTTCGAGTTCCGATAATTCCAATTTTGATCTGCATGACCATATCATCCCTTTGCAAGCAAGTAAGTTTAATTCGACTTTTTCGGGTCTACTCGAACGGGTCTTTCCACCCAATTTTTGCGGTCCATTCGTCGTACACTATTTAATGGTTCTTTAGAAAATCCATCACTATCTTCAAGTGACACCGGTTGTACCGGTTTCGCTAACACTTTACTTCTGTCTACTCTCGATGCCCCACCATTATGTTTCCCTTTGTTCCACACACTGCCTTTACTCATTTGAACACTCCATTTCTAAGGTTGTAAGTACGTTCATCCGCTTCCTATTGTATACCCGTCTCTACGACTTGCACAAACATAATATTGTCCTGCCCCCCACATATCTAGTAATAGCAAAGCTACTCAAGCTAGTGGGGATACAAAACGCATTGGATATCAAAACTATTCCTTACAGAGATTCTACTAATTTCTCATTTTTCCTTCTCTTATCAAGCGCAACCGCCAATACGATCATACTAAGAAGTCCAATAACTGCAAAGATAGTTGCTGTCACGAACGAAGTATTAATACCATGAAGTAATCCATTGGCTGAAATTACATTCAACTGTTCCGATGTAGGATTAACTTGATCGGTTATCGCTATTTCTTTCGTTATAAACAGATTTGTTTGAGTTGTCATAATTGTTGTCATAACGGCAGTTCCTATTGCACCAGCAATCGATTGGAGTGTATTCTGCATAGCCGTACCATGACCTTGTAATTCAGGTCGTAATGAATTTAATCCAGCGGTCATCAGTGGCATCGTTAGAAAAGTTACCCCAAAGGAACGCACCATATAGATGACGCACATCAATACAATCCCAGTCGTATACGTTAGATTAGTATATAATGCGGTTGATATAACAAGTAAACTCACACCCATAATTCCAATCCACTTCATTCCATGACGATCATATAACTTCCCTGCAATGGGTGACATGATGGCCATAACAATACTACCTGGCAGGAGAAATAACCCAGATTCTAATGCCGTCATCCCACGACTACTTTGCAGATAGATTGGTAATAGAATCATGGTCGAGTAAATAACACCATTTACGAAGAAACTTATTATAATTGACAATGTGTACTCTAAAGACTTGAATATTTTCAAATCAATCATAGGTGTTTCCGCCGTGAGTTGACGAAATACAAATAATGTAAGTGAGATCATGCCTACCAATAAAGCACTCATGACAGGTATGCTTCCCCATCCCAGTTTACCTGCTACACCAAAACCATATAATATTCCACCGAACCCAAATGTCGATGTAATGACACTTACAATATCAAGTTTCGCCGGTCTCGGTTCAGAGACATTTTTCAGAATAAAGAAAGAAGATATTAAAGCAATGAGTGAAAATGGTAACACGGCAAAAAATACATATCGCCACGACAATTGAGTAATCAATAATCCAGACAAAGTAGGACCTACTGCCGGCGCGAACATAATGGCTACACCGACAATTCCCATTGCAGCCCCGCGCTTATCCTTTGGAAATAGTCGGAAAACGACATTAATCAACAAAGGCATCACGATACCTGCCCCGATCGCTTGTACTACACGTCCTATTAAAAGGATAACGAAGGTTGGTGCTGCTCCACAAAGTACCGTTCCCAATGAAAAAGTAATCATCGAAGTAAAAAATAACTGACGCGTCGAAAAACGATCCATTAGAAACGCTGTAACGGGAATGAAAACACCACTTACGAGCATATATAACGTAATTAACCACTGTGATGTCGAAGTCTCTACACCAAATTCCTTCGATAACGTTGGCAACGCCACATTAAGTACCGTTTGATTTAAAACTGCTGCAATGGCACCTATTAAAAGTACGGTTAAGATAGGGCCTGTTCTAAACTTATTCACTTGCTGAATTGACATAATGGTCTCCTTATTCTGCTTTGCGTTATTTTTTGCTAAATAAATGATAAATTAGATTAGCATGCTAATCTATAGGTCGTTCAGAAATCATTCATTCAAGTTATCAATCATTTGTTGTAGTAGACGTCTTAACAATAATTTCTCCTCTGGGTATACGCCATTCAACAATTTTTCTTGATGTCTGTGCCATATTTCCTGTAGAGGTTGTTCAAGCTCCCTACCTTGCTGGGTTAAGTATACACGGCTAATACGAGCATCATTTGTATCTTGCATTCTAGTAACTAGACCGTATTCTTCTAACTTTTTCAACATATTACTTAATGTCGGCGGCTCACACCCCATCCTCTCACTCAACTGGGACTGAGCAAGACCATCTTCCTGCCATAATTGATATAAGGCATGTTCCTGTCCAACGTGGATATGTAGATTTCCGAGTGAATCGGAATAACTTTTTCTCGACTTAGCACCTAACTTACTTAATAATATGCGAATTTCTTCATCTACCATCTTTTTACTCCTTCCACAAACAATTACTTAGCTTGCTAATGATATCTCCATACTAATAGAAACTACTCCGCCTGTCTAGCTATGGGAGGAGTTATACCATATCATTATTTACGTTTCATACTACGAATCATCTGTTTAGTTTCTTGATCTACTCGAAGTGACTCTGTAATCTTTTGCAGAGCTTTATTGTATGTGAAGTTATCTAGTGTATTATTTCTCAAGTAGGCCATCGTAGGTTCAGGCAGCTTCACATAACACATGGAAATCGCCCATGCCACAGCCATTTTCACATAATAACCTTCATGCTTTGGATTATCCAACCGTTTCAACACACGGATAATATAATCTTCTTCGATATAATAATCAAGAAGCATCACTACACCAAAGCGTATCTCGTACTCTTCAGTAGATGATAGATAAGATTGTAGAAACTCCCACACTTTGTCCTTGTTCGTTTTCGTGAACTTAAGTCCTGCACAGAAACTATCACATACTGACCAATTATCAATTTTAGGGACAAAAGCTGCGACATAAGACAGTTTTTCTTCTATATCTATTTCTACATAGCCGATCACCATACCTTGAAGCATGATTTCCTCGAAATATTCATTTTCGGCATGTTCCAGATAAGCACGCCAATCTCCTTTAGCTATGTTTTGAGCTAGCTTTCGAAGCTCCGGAATACGCACACCCATCACATTACTGATATGTGGAATAAGTGCTGATGAGAATTTCCGATATTTCTCTTCAGCTAGTTCTAATAATTGTTCCCTAATCGTTGTTTCCATTGGATAACTCCTTGTCCCCATTAAGTTAAGTATATGCTAGTTCGCTCTCCCTTCGAGCGTAACGCAACTACGTTCTAGCTGTAGTAGTTTGGTTTTCATATCCAATCCGCCACGATATCCGGTTAGTGAGCCATCTTTTCCAACGACTCGATGACAAGGAATAGTAACAAGTACTGGATTCGCTCCGATTGCGGTACCTACTGCACGTACAGCGGATGGCTTTTGAATCATATTCGCAATATCTACGTAGGATTGGGTCTGTCCATAAGGAATTTCACAAAGTGCATTCCATACAGCTAATTGAAATGGCGTGCCACGGAAATCAAAGGGGACTGTAAAGCGTTGAAGTTTGCCCTCGAAATACTCGATGAGTTCAGCTGCATATACTCGTAACTCCTCATCATTGCGAATCAAGTCGCTACCTGGAAATTTCTTATTCGCCCAAGAAGCTAGTTCTTCAAAAGGTTTATCTTGCGATCCGACATAACATAACCCCATCGTTGTTGCTGCAATATATATATTCCAATTCTTATGAGTTAATAGAGTCCAATACATGATTGGATTAGATTTGTCCTTCATGATCCTTCACCTCCTCTGTCTTCATTATAACCACATTCATGAACGTATGTACGTATTTTATATTATAATAGCAAGATAACGAAATGAAAAACAGAGGAAACTGGAACAGAAAGGAGATCGACCAATTGCAGACGCTATACCAAAGTTATACTGACAACCATGAATTAATAGTTTATGATACTACCGAATTATATGGTGAAAAAGGAAGTTTTCGAGTCCTACAATTCTCAAATGAAGCCATTCAAGGTGCGATGGATTTAAATCATCCAGAACGTATCATGTTCGAATACCCTAGGGCCATCATACATCTTATGGAGTTCAATGATCCATCATTCAAAGATGTATTTCTCATTGGTCACGGCATTGGGACGATTGCGAGCTATTTCTCTGGGAAGAACTTTAAGGTAGCAGAACTAGATGAGAAAGTAGTAGAGCTAAGTAAGACATACTTTGGATACAGTAAGGATAATGTGATCGTAGGGGATGGACGCTATATTCTGGAGTGTGAAGAAAGGGACGTCTATGATTATATCATCTTGGATGCTTTTACGGATAAAGGTACTCCTAGTCAATTCGTTTCTAAGGAGTTTTTTCAAATAACAGGAGACAAACTTCACTCCCATGGGTCTATCATCCTAAATCTAATGGGCAGGGCGGACAATGACAACCATATGAACGCTATCCATTCGACGCTTAGAGAGGAGTTTAATTATTCACGAGCTTTCAACTTACCAGCAGATGATGTGACAGACATACAGAATATTATTATCGTTGGCAGCCACGAACCTATTCAATTTCAAGCACGGAATATGGCAGGTTTCCATGAGATCCATCTTGAAGAAGGACATATTATTTGGGATAAAGTTTAGATTAATAGCCCATTTTGAAAGTAGACCTACAGACATTCTCCCATCTGCAGGTCTACTTTTTACTATCTTATTGGGGAACTTCTAATCAATTGGACAGCATTATTCTTGAATGACAGCACAAGCTATCCGATCCCCAGAATTACCTGATGGATCCGTTACATAATCGTCCGCCTTCTCATGAATAATAAGCGATGTTCCACCAGGCCTCAACAATGAGTTAGATACTCCCTTTGTTAGCGTGACGGATGTGCTCTCCAAATCAGCTGATACGGTTCCGTCTTCTTTCACTTGAATATTTTTTAAATCACCCGCATGATAACCCTTTGGATTGTTAAATCCATGTTGCTTAAGTTCAGGGTTCAAATGTGCCCCTGCTGATTTAAAGTCAGGCGCTTCGCATTTTCCTATTTCATGAAAATGAACGCCATGTTCGCCTGGTGTAAGATTCTTCGCTTCGATATGTAGCTGTACGCCGTCAGCCTTTTGTGTTATTACAACAGTTCCTATCCCCTCTCCCTTCGTATTCATGATGTTCGCTTTTACCTGTGTCTCTTTCTCGTTGGCGAATGCTGCCGGGATCACGATGGTGGCGACCACTAATAGAATACTAAGCACACTAAGATGGACAAATACCATATTTCTTTTCATTCGTTTATCGACCTCCTGTAGTTGGTAAGGCTCCACTATTTAGGGTAACCTATTTCCACCAAAAGAAAACATGAATCACTACAAGAGATATGTAGCAACTTAAGTCGACAATCAACAACAGTAATATAGAGGCTGTGTATAATGCCATTGTTGCGGCAAATGCCATCGCAGAGTCGTATAAAGAATAACAATACACTTTCAAACGAATGAATTTCTATTGAATAATAACAACATCTTTTCGGCAAACTGAACAATGTTGTTTTCTTTCCAAAGGAGGTGTCCATATGAGCGATTCAAATAGTAATAAACCAAGTAAATCAGAAGTTCAAACAACGAAATTAAACAAATTACCTCTTCTAGGTAAATTTGAACCGGAATTTTCTGCTGAAGAAGCTGCAGATGTGTTTGAGGAACAATGCTCCTCTCATAACAAATCGCAGAATGAAGAATAATAATACATGGTGAAAGATCGGACCCACGTAGAGTTATACCCTGAAGTATATCTAAGGGTATAACTCTTTTATATTTGATCTTAAGCTACTATTTGAAGCTGGCGTTAATAAACGCGCTCACGATAGCGCAAATTCCAAATAGGATGAACCACCAAGCCCATTTGTTTCTGGTATGTTTTTTCTTACTAACTAGCAAACCATAAATTCCTGTCAGTAATACTAGAATAGACACGCTTGTTCCTACGATCCAACCTGCGATATTCATTTGCACTCCTCATCTCTCTTCATTTTTACGTAGATAAAATTGTCCACCTCTTACTTCAACGCTATAAGCACTCCTTCCATTCTTATAGGTGTAGATATGACCCTTGGAAGTAAGCGGAAAATCACTTTTAAAACTACCTGACACCTTTTTAAACTTCAAAGTAAATCCTTCATTATCAGGAATGGTTACCGAAACATTAGTACCAGTTGATATGGACTGTATTACGCGTGGAACCACTACCGAGCGTATAGCTGTTCGTTTTCCAGTTGTTTTAGCGTATACTTCTGAAAATTCACCAGATAGTTCTACCTTCGATGCGGTGGAGTGCAGATTTAATCTCCTTATTTTTATATCTTCGCTCGTAATTTGTGAACCTATTACATTCAGTTCACATTCATCGTAATTTCCGGATGATATTGTCGCATGACTGGAAGTGAGCATTAACTTCGATGAAGTTGTGTCCACATCCTGGATAAATAAACGACAGCCCACACTATTAATGCTGAGCGAGTGTATTTTTTTCTTCGGAAGGTAAATTTCGAGGGAGGTATTATTAAAATTAAAACCGATCAGAGTATTCTTCTTTCTACCATCGATTATGCTTAGAAATCCGGAATTGAACTCAATGTGAGCAAGCTTCTTGTCAGGAAAGTTAGTATTCGTGTATTGAATGATATGGACATCGTCCGTCTCACCTTGTAGAATCCGTACTTCCCCATTTAACCAATCTAGAGATATGGAAGAAACAACTTCTTCAATATTCTGTCTACTACGAAATATCATTTCACTATTCGTAAACACTAATATTCACCCCTATTCGATTTCCATCTTATTAATTTTAAATCCTCCAATATCAGAATGACGGTCTGTAATTTTCTGAATCAGTTGATCACTTACAATATCAGCACCTAATAATCCCATCATTTTTTGAAGAAACTTTAAACGAGTGATCGTTTCGTCAAAATTTCGCTCGAACAGAATTGGGTTGATCCATATATTCACAAGAAGCATAAACACTTCCGCACATTCTATTGGATAGTCTGTCGAAATGGACCCATCTTGTTTTCCATCCATCAAAATTCGAGCAATAATTGAAGCATCATTCATCACTCCGTTTTTAATGCCTGTTACGACAAATTGAGGATTTTTAATTTGTGTACTTAAGACGCTGTCGATCGAATGCACATCGATATCTGCCACAATACTTTCCAGAATAATGATCAGCTTCTCTTTAGCGTTTGGCGCTTGCGTATTTTGAATCAGATCATGAAGTATTTCTGCTGCATATGTAAACTGCTTCTCCATCACCGCATCCAGAATATCTTCCTTAGATTTGAAGTGATGATAAATCGCACCCTTGGACATCCCAAGTTCATTAATGATGTCTTGGATACTCGTCTTCTCAAATCCCCTTTCTTTGAACAATATTGCTGATACTGATAATATGTGCTCCAATGTCCGCTCTGGATATTTATTTCTAGCCATAAAATCCCCCTCCATTTAGATACCGACCGTTGGTATCTATGTTAATGTGAAAATACTTCCATGTCAATACTTAAATCTCTGATGCATATTACAACAATGGACCTTCAGAGTTTCCTGAAGGTCCATTGTTGATGCTATATTCATCCTAATACTTTTCCAAATGTAATACTAAATCAAGTGGATACATTTCTTTCGGAGCAGGTTCTATATCTGGATAGCCTAAGCCAATAATAGCTACAACACGATGTTGTTCCGGGATTCCTAAGATTTGACGAACATAATCTTCCCGCTTAGTAGATTCTTCATGATCCTCCGAATGATAAATAGCACCCCAAGCAGCTCCCAAGTCCGATGATACCGAAGCTAACCAAAGATAACCTCCTGCAATCGAAGCATCTTGCAACCAGTATTTGCTTACGTCTGGATTCCCAATGATGACCACAGCTGCAGTAGCCTGTTCAAGCCATTTTACATAAGGTGTCGCTGTACTCAATTGTGTAAGTGTATCTTTGTTGGTCAATAGAACAAATTCTCTAGAAGGTAGGTTATTACCAGTTGGAGACAAATAAAGAGCTTTTGTAAGCTTTCCCAGTAATTCCTCTGGTAAAGGAGTATCTTTAAAGCGTGTAATCTCTCTCCGTTTGTTAATGGCTGTAAGAACGTCCATGATCACTACACCTCTTCCCAAGCTTTCTTGAAAAACCTCAAGTACACTTTAGAAACTACAATTTTGATAACGACATACATTGGAATAATAACGATGACACCTACCATTCCGAATAAATCAGCACCTGCTAATATGAGTATGATTGTCGTCAATGGATGAATATCAAGCTGTTTGCCAAAAATATAAGGTGCAATAATATTGTCCTGAACTTGTTGCGCTACCAAAATGATAATAAGCGACCATATGGCTATAGCAGGCGATTGCACTAGTCCGATAATGACGATAGGTACAGAAGAGAGTATCGCTCCTACAAAAGGAATGAAGTTCAAGATCACCGCGATGACAGTCAGTAAAAGCGCATAAGGTAGACCAATAATGAGAAATCCGATGTACATTAGAACACCTAGAGCTACATTGACAGTGACTCTTCCTACGATAAATCCACTTAGCGCATGGTCAATCTCACCCATGACTTCGTGACCATCTTCCCGAAACCGTATAGGTAAGAAACTAACCATTTTCTTTCCGAATTTCTCACCTTCTTTCAGCATATAGAACAGAAAGATCGGAAACGTGAAGAGGATAATAGCGAAATTAGAGAAGAACGAGAACAAACCTGTAATGTAATTGGTTAAGAATGTGAATCCTTTATTAAGATAGTCTGTTACTTGTGACATAAGGTCGGCATTCTCTGGAATAATGGCAGCTAGAAAACCATTCTGTTCAAGCTTTCCTAGTTGATGACCTAGAGAATTAAATAGGCTTGGTGCGTTAACAACTAAGTTCGTCAATTGAGTAACCAATGATGGCCATACACCGATTATAAATCCTACAATGCAAATGGCAATAACAACATATATGATCAGGATGGCTAGCGGACGAACAATTTTCTTGCGTTCCATTAGATCTACCAATGGACGAAGCAAATAATAAAAAAAGCCTGCCATTAAAAAAGGTACAATAATCATCATACTAAATAATGATAGTATCGGTTGGAAGACAAAATCAACAAGTGAAACCAAATAAATAATAAGCAGCACTAAGATTATTCCGATACATAATTTAATGAATTTATTCAATTTCGTCAAATGGTCTCCTCCAAATTAATCTACTAAAATGCTAACCCTATCCCGCCTTCTCCTGCATATGTACCCATTATTGGACCCATATTCGAGAATAATACTTCTTTAAAAGGATATTTCTCAAGAATCCGTTCTTTAATTTCAAGTGCTCGACTCTCACAATTACTGTGCACGATGGCTATAACGGCATTCTCATAATCATGTTGCTTCTCATCTAATCGCGATAACAGACTCGTAATTGCTTTTTGAATACCACGTGTCTTTTCCACTACTTCCACTGTACCCTCTTCGCTGATTTTGAGTAAAAGCTTGATATTAAGCATGGATGCGACCGCACCGGACAATCGATTTAGTCGTCCCCCTTTGATGACGTTCTCCAAGGTCTCCAAAGTAAAATAAGCCTTGACCTCCTGTATTTGATGAACCACTTTCTCTTTTAGATCGTGTAAACTTGTAGCAGATTCAGACCATTTTGCTGCCAAGCCAACAACTAGCGATAACCCACCCGAGAAGGTTTTAGAGTCTAACACCTCAATGCTATTACTATGCCCTTCTTCAACATACATTTCTTTAGCAATCATCGCAGCCTGGTAAGTACTACTGATATTAGAGGACATGCAAATGACCAAAATATCCGTTCCCTCTTTCACTTCTTTGAACTTTTCAAGAAAATCTTGTGGACTGGGACTAGCCGTAGTCGGCAATTCCCGAGATTCTTTCATTTTAGTGTAAAATGTTTCTGCATCCATATCCCCAGGCATACACTCATTCTGGAAATGTACTGATAAATTGACGATGGAAATATTAAACCGCTTAATATACTCTACCGGTAAGTCAGAACCGCTATCTGTAATAATCTTGATCGGCATAACAATAATTACGCTCCTTATAACCTCAATTATGATTTCCTAACATTTAACTGCAATACACTGTCATACCTTATTATATCTTTCGCATTAGAGAGAATCAATTTATCATTTATCATTAAAGAGTGATATGCTAACAATTAGCAGAATCCATTGGAAAAGAGGTCGTTTGTATGAATGTATTACTATTACTCGGCAGTATACTAATGTTTTTGGCTGTAGCCTTAGGGGCCTTTGGGGCACATGCATTAAAGAAGAAGTTATCTCCAGATCAAATGAAGGTCTACGAGACAGGGATACAATACCATATAGCTCACGCACTGGGGTTATTGGTACTTGGTCTACTTGCGGATAGTTCTGCTAACTCTTCTCTTATTGTCCTGGCAGGATGGTTCCTCTTCGCTGGAGTTATCCTATTCTCGGGTAGTCTGTACGCCTTAAGTCTCAGCGGAATAAAAAAGTTAGGGGCGATTACACCACTTGGTGGTGTAGCCTTCTTGATTGGCTGGGTCATGGTTATCATCACTGTAATCTAAGAACAAGATAAGCTTTTTCTAATGAACTCTCTACATCCGAAATAGAGATGCGCTTCTCCCAGTATCTTTCCTTCTTGCATTAGTATTCTACGTGTCTGCGGGAAACCACGGAATGGGGCCGAACTCATATGAAAGTTTGAGTAATGACTGAATTGGCTCTTCAATGTTTAAAAGCGGAAGATTACCTAGCGGACCATATGTTTTCGGTTGGGGGATTTGGGATTCCATATTACCCATATTATCATTCTCCGATTCCTATCCACCCTCACTTCTTCATTCACCAATGATATTTTCTATACGGTCAAGAAATAAACCAATGATAGCCTGTAGGCTATCATTGGTTCATGAAGTAATGGATGAAATGCAACCGTAACAATTCATCTCTATCCCTCTAATTAAACAAGCTTATTCCACCAAGGTATCATTTCATATACACATAACCCATCGTGTTCTCCAATAACCTTCATATCACTTGCTTCTTCTGCCGTATAGCTTTGCACTTTTTCAGTTGTTTCAACGTGATATGTCTTTCCTGATAAGTTTGATACAACAATATAACAATCTTCATGGCTTTGAGCATCTACCGCAAGTAAATCGGTAGGGATTCCTGTTACGACAACCACTGCATTTTGAGCTCGTTCTTCTGTCAAGATGATATTCCCCTTCTGTGCCTATTTATAATAGATCATGATTTAATATCATAGCGGTGTAAAGAAATTCTGTGTGTAATATATATGATAATCACTCGAACTAATACCAAATGCAACACCTACACCCAACGTTTCAAAAGAGGACTTAAGTATATTGCTTCGATGTCCCGAAGAATTTAGCCAACCAGAGTACGCATATATCACTTTATTATAGCCTGCTGAAATAGTTACGCAACGCCATGTCTTGGCTATGATCTCTGGCTGCGTTCGCCGCAGTGTTATTCCATTCTAGAACATTCAGCCCGTTTCGTATACGTACAACATTCGTCAGATCAAATATTTGAATAGTTTCATTTATAAATGACGCTTCCACCCTCTTTAAATTCGTTCGCTTTATTCAATAGGCCATTTCTTATGGTATCCTGTTCCTCTTGTTCCTTCTGTCTAGTTGAATCTCGAATATCATGAGAAATTCGCATGCTACAGAACTTGGGTCCACACATGGAACAGAAATGTGCCGTTTTTGCTCCTTCCGCAGGCAGTGTCTCATCATGATACTCCAGAGCTCTCTCTGGATCGAGCGACAGATGGAACTGATCACGCCAGCGGAATTCGAACCGAGCTTTAGATAGTGCATTATCACGGTCCTGTGCTCCCTTATGCCCTTTAGCTAAATCAGCAGCTTCTTTAATCCACGATAATCGATTGGGATGCAATCCAACACGAATATCTGGACGAGACCCCATTACATACACTTTTTTACTTCCTGGAAAAGCTGATAGATTAACAGATTCTTTCTTCATTTCGCTTGTCATTTCATTTCCTCCTATAAGTAAGGTGATTTGATCAAGCGGAGCAAATTCTATTCAACAAGCAGAAAAAAGACCGCCTCAGAGAAAGAGGCAGTCTTAAATAGACAAATAGAACTCCATTTCCTCCGCTGGCATTACCCAGATCAGGTTTGACGGTCGATAGTTGATCACTATCCTCTCAGCCTGGCACACCAAGCTCCCGTTACGATGTAATTGTTAGTTAATGTATAACGAAGTAACAAGATAAAGCAATACTAAATTCCCAAATGACCATCTAGATACATTCAACAACCTTTTAAAGTTTAAGCTGTAAATCCGCGATTTCATCAATCTGTGCGGCTTCCGCAGGATCAGCCGCAATCAGACGGTCATAAACGACCTGATCTGGGACACTGTTATTCTTCTTTAGTGCAGCCAAATACCAACGAGCAATTTCACGGTTTGTTGCATTGGTATAATCTTCGCTCAAACCAATCTGTAGCGTAGCTATAGCCGCTTCCAATTGTTCAGACATAAATTGTATTTTTCCTGTATTCAGTGCTACAGCCGGAGCAACCGTAAGCGACCTTCCTTGCAGTTCTTCAGAAGACAGAGTCTTCAAATATTCCAAATCCGCCAGTACGTGGCTGTAGGCCTCAAGCCCAATGTTGAAATTAGCTTGCTTGTTAACACTGTCTTTCTGTGTGTGAGCCACCTGCCCCAGATCATAAGAGCGACTGATGAGAGCGCTGTACCAGTCCATCTCCCAGAGATTCTCGCTGTTTATGATATCTGCGTAATTCTCATTGAAGCCACGCTTCAATGTAGTAGCGGCCACTACAGGTTCTCCTAACATCAGCTGTATTTTACCCGTATTCAGAGCGATGGTCGGAGTGATGGAGAACGGACGTCCCTGCATCTGCTCCGGAGGGAGTGTCTTCAAATACTCCACACCGACCACAACCTGTTCGTATGTCTCGAGCCCTGTCTTGAAATACTCCTGTTTCAGAACATCATCCTTGAGGGTATGTGCCTGGTCTCCCATCGCAAATGAGTGTCTAATCAGTGCATCGTACCAATCAATATCCCAGACGAACTTGTTGGCATTGTCACGATAGACCGCCTGAGCAAGGTCACTTTGCCCTTTAAGATCATAGTAAGCTGCTAACTGCGTCAGCAACTGCTTGTTGTAAGGCTCGTCCTCAAGGGCACGCATCAGCACATGAAAGGACTCTTCAAGGAACTGCTCGTTTTGAGTCTGCCTAAACACCTCCTGATCAAGCGAGGACAGATATATCGCGGACTCCGGATGGCTCGGGCGCTTATCCAAAGCTTTAACCATCGGTGCCTTCAACTCTTCGTAGGATTGACTAACATTAATTAGGTTATTTGCTTGCACAGCGGCATTATTCGACGTGATATAACCGATCAAGATGAACAACAGAGATACAGTGCCGATTCCTAACACTGCGAAATATCCAAAGCGTAGCCCCGTCTTATTCCAGTTCCAACGCAGTGGCTTACTGTCCATAACCACTGCCATCCCTGCCAATCCGATAAAGACCAGTATTCCCATGAAAGCATAGCTCATATTGAAGTCCAGTAGGCTATGAATCAGAATAGACAAGGCTATAATCAGATAAAAGAAACCATTACCGAAATCATCCTTATCTCTTTTTACATATCCACGAATATATTTATAAAAAATATAAATGATAAAACTCATAAATATGATAAATCCTAGAATCCCTACCTCAATCAAGTATTGTAAGAAGAAATTATGTACCTGCCGGCTAGTATATGGGTTATTCTGATATTGCTCATACAGTGAGGCCCACCCTCCTCCTCCAACACCAAGGATCGGATAATCCTTAACTACTTTTAATGCATCCTTATAAAAAGTAATCCGCTCCAACACGCTATGCTGTTGGAAGTTAATGTTCTCCAGACGTGTTCCCATGTTCGCAGGCAATATGTTTCTCATGCTTGTTCCGATAAACAGGAAAGCTATCACGCCGACCAGAGCTACCGAGCCAAGTGGAATCCATAGTCCAGTTAGCTTGCCTGATGCAAGCTGACCCAGCTTCTTGTGTAGCCATGGTGTCGCAAAACGCTGGATGACCCAGCTTAGTCCGGCTACAATCAAAGAGCCTCCAAGTAAATACCCCCAGCCCTTCAATGCGGCGGATGATGTGTAAGTGGTGTTCAGTTCAATGCCCAAATTGGTCACAGGTGCTGAAATGAGTAACGAAACGACTCCAGCAATTCCGAGCTGTACGATCCATAGTATCTGTTGCACAGGCTTCAGGAATAAGAGCAATAAAATGAATACAACTGGTAGCATGACTAGACCGCCGCGCGATAGTGTCAGCAAGATTGATACAATGATCGGGACTAACATGAACCCGTGCATCAACTGGCCAATCCATTTCTGAGAACGAACTAGCGCGAACAGGGCTACGAATAGAAAAGCCATCAGGAAGGCTGCATATGTATTCGCATATTGGAAGATCGAAGTTAGCCGCAGTCCGTTGGAGTCGATCATCACCGCTTCTATATATTTACCTTCACGCACAGTCTCAGAGAACCACCCTACGAGCGAACCTGCAAATTTCCAACTTCCAAGCCAATTCAGCAATCCGAAGGATACAATGAAATAGGCAATAGCAAGAATAGCATTCTGCATGACCATATTTAGTTGTTTTTGCTTCAGCAGATATAACGCTACAATGAATATTGTCGCATACATGCTCTGGATGAACATCATATTCATCGCCATATAATGCGATGCGGCGACAAACACCGACAGGATATAAGTGATTGGAAGCAACACTCCCGTCACAGTCACCAGATCCCGTTGTTCAGTCAATTTAAACTTGTTGAAATCTAGTCCGATCCAAACTAACAACATCAGACCACTAAGCAGAGTTGCAATATACAATGGCTTCTCGAAATCTAGCGATTGGCCATTAAACAATCCCGCCTGAAATGGAGTCCAGCCTAAAAATAAAATAATTACAAAAACCAACGCCCATACCGGGCCGGATATCTTTTCAGCATTTTTCGACGGTACCGTATTTTTACCGTATAGCGGTTTCGACATATTCGACTCTCCTTTTCTTGTAGCTACTAGAATATTCTAGCATAAATATATTGGTATAGTCTTGTTCTAAATTACTATAATGTTAAAAAAATGGATAAACCAGTCAATATATTTAAAGATTCCGACAAAAATAGCCTCCTATCCTCAATTACATTAGGGATAGGAGACTTTCTTTTTTCACACGGACTGTTTCGATAGTCTCAACTCATCTGTTATTCCGCAGGAGGCGTGAATGAACGCGTTGCGAACTCAGCGTCTAGCATGTAGAATGCGTTACTGTCTCTTTCGATACGTTTAAGCTTCTGAATAATGTTATCAAAAAGCGCCTCTTCTTCAACTTGTTCGTCAATGAACCACTTCAGAAAGTAAATCGTTGCATGTTCGCGTTCATCTGTAGCTAAATCAGCCAAGTCATAGAACCTACTGGTGTTCTGTTTCTCATGTGCATAGCCATGTTCAAAAACATCAAGCATGGAGTCATACTCATTCTTCGGTTCTGGTAATGCTTCCAATGTCGCACGTTGTCCGCGGTCATTGAGGAATTTATATATTTTCATACCATGAAATCGTTCTTCTTCGGCTTGAACCGTATAGAAATTTGCAAATCCATCCAGACTTTTACCTGAGCAATATGCAGCCATAGCGAGATAGACATGAGCCGAATAAAATTCAAAATTCATCTGTTTATTTAGAGCTTCCACTAATCCGTCTTTCATTGAACAAGTCACCTCTGCTTCTTATTAGTTTGTGATCATTGAACATATCGTAAGGAATAGCTCCCCCTTGCTTACCTATCGTAACATGCTAACGTGGTTACATTCAATTCTTTACTCTCCAATTTGAGACAAGTGACGACGTAATGCAGAGATCAGGAGATCATGATCTTCTTGGTCTGGTAATCCAGAGACGGTAATCGTACCCACCTGACCTTCTCCTATGACAAATAGCGGAAAACCTCCCCCAGCCCCGACATAATCAGCAAAAGGTAACTCATCACGTTTCTCTAACGTGGTACCCTCGTACTGTAGTTGAAGAGCAACATGCCATGAACTGGAGCCGAAATGGTTCACCACGTTATTCTTCCTCCTTATCCAATCCTCATTCTCAGCAACCGTTCCTTCCATTGCGTGCAAGAACAAGCGTTGTCCCGCCCGCGTAATATCAACGGTTATACGCTTCCCTGTTTGCCTCGCTTCTTCCACGATCATAAGTCCTAATTGTAATGCCGTATCATTCGTAAATGTCGTGAATTGGAGTTCCTGTTCTTCTTTCTCCATCTGCGCTATACGCTGTTGAATAGTTATCATATTTATTAGTCATCTCCTTGTAAAATAATGTTGTTGTGAGGTACCCAAATCGCTCTTGTCCATGCCATTTGCAACCCGATGCGTTCCATATTATGTTGACTGGTACTCCCGAAGCTTGCTTGTGCCACAACGAGGTCACAGTTCGCTTGATTAGCTACGTACATCCGTTTATGTAATAGCGCTGTGTGTAATCCTTGTTGTCTATATTGAGGAACCGTTGTTGCCAAAGTCAAGGAAGCCGTCTGATTATTCAGGTGCATGACTGCCACTGCGGCAGGTATATCATTCAAATAGGCCAAATAAATCTTCCAGCCCGGTCTACTCAGTAAACCTATATTATTATTCACAAAATAAGGTTTGTCAGCAATAGACATGCCTGAGCCAATACAATGTATCTCAGCATACTGATCGAATTCCTGTTCATTAACAACTTCTATGATCCTAATATCCGAAGGAAGAGTGGGCAAATCACTACTAGGCAACCCATAAAGAACGGAATGAAATCCCCTTTGATATAAACCAAGCTCCGCACATTTATGTAATAACTGCGGACTGCAGTGATGTGGATCCACTTCTAGTTGAAAGTTCCTCCCTCTGACACGATAGAATTCAATTATTTCTTCCAAGTAGTCGATATCCACTGCTGTTATTCCTTTAACTGCATTAAATAACCCCCACGGCATTGTCCTAATATAGGATACTGTGGCCTGACCAAATCTCTTGATTTCAACGCCTTCCGGATTACCCTCTCGTTCACCAATAGATTTAATTCTAGATGTAAAGAAATCGATCTCAGATTGTTGTAATCTTGAGGCTAATCCTTCGTTAATTATGGGAAGTTTCATCTTAACCACTCCTTCCTTACACCCCTTTACTATTACCTATGTTCTACTTCAGATAAACGCCTTACATCGCTCTTTTGTGGAAGGGTTCATATAGTGAAGAATTATACGTTGCTGATGCTAGTGATACATTGTTTCGCTAGCAGATATGAGCTGCATCACCATCATCATTAATCACATTCCGCCTTCACCATGCACTATTAAGTGCAAAAAGTACACTTAGATTTGGTCAATCCCCTTTAACAATAACTTTAGCTGCATCGGCGATTATGAAATTGATTCATGTGAAACTTTTACTTTCTTATATTTCAAAGAAAGCCTCAACATTCGAGGCTTTCTTCTCCTAACTATAAACCATACTTTATTTCTCCACAAGAATACCATCTTGCAAAAAGAGTACACGATCGCACCATTCTAGCATTCGCTCATCATGCGTAACCATAACAGCCGCTTTGCCATCTCTCTTTACTTCTTCCGCCAACATTTGGACGACTTCCTTACCTCGATTGAAATCAAGGCTTGCCGTAGGCTCATCTGCGAAGATAATGGCCGGATTGTTCATCCATGCTCGTGCAATCGCTACACGTTGCTTCTCACCACCAGATAGCTTCTCAGGATAATGACTTCTACGTTCCCATATGCCTAGCCGTTTCAGTAAATAGGATGAACGCTTCTTTGCCTCACTTGAGCCTAGTTTCGCAATTTTACCCACGTATAGTAACTGTTCCTCCACCCTCATGTAAGGAATGAGCTGCGCATTTTGAAACATAAACCCTATTTTATCCAATCTGAACTGTGTGAGTTGCGCTTTATCTTTCGATACAAGAGACTCACCATCGATGAGTATTTCTCCACTAGTCGGACTTAGAAGAGCTCCCGCTGTTGACAGAAATGTACTTTTACCAGAACCAGATGGTCCAAGAATAGCAACAAATTCCCCTTCATTCACTTGAAGATTTAAATTGTTCAATACGGACAGCGTGGAATCTCCATCACCATAGGTTTTCGTTACTTGTGTCATTAGTAATTTTTCCGTCATGCTCCAACCCTCCCAATCGCTTCTAACGCATCAACTTTAGCTACCTTCATTACTGAAATAAGTGATCCTATCAACGACATTCCTACAAATAAACAACTGGTCAGAACCATCGTAGGCATACTTAATCGGAAGGGCATAGATTCGGGTAGAACCATCTTCATTCCGCTTATCAGAATAAGACTGACACCAAGACTTACAACAGATAACATTAACACTTGTCCAAGAACACTCCGTGCTAGGTAAGTCGTCTTCGTTCCCATTGCCTTGAGGATTCCGAACTGACTCGTCTTTTGAATCGTAATCACATAAAAGAAGACAGCTAGTACGACTGCAGCAATCGCGAATAAGAAGACAATCATCATCATTAGTGATCCCTGTTCCTCTGCATAACCAGGAATGCTCGCAATCGCTTCTTTTTGCGTAATGACATCTGCGCCTACAAGTTTATCTTGTAAACTACTCGCTTGATCTGTTGTTGCATGAATGGCAATCACGTTGAATAGTTGAGCTTCCACATCCACAGCGTCACCTGCTGATCCAGCACCTAAGGTCATCTCATTCCATTCCTGCTGATTCACATAGATGACGGGAGTGTGACTGTACGAGTTATCTTCAACAAAACCCGCTACGTTCCATGTCAGCCCTGTCTGAGTATCTCGAATTTCACTTCCAATCTTTATTCCAGATTCCCCTAGCTTCCGATCTACAATGACCTGACCTAACGTATCATTGGTGATCGCTTCTCCTTGCACGACCGACGGTGCTATTGGACCGTCCATATCGACTGCAAAGAATGTTATATCAGCCTTCATATCAAGTTCTATCGCCGTAATCGTACTCATCTGAATACTCAATGGCGTTGCATTATCATTTCCTACAACGGAACGAACATCTTGCAAATGTGATTCATCTAGCTGGGAACGTCTAAATTTATGTTCAGCGTCATCCTGAACGACATAGTAATTCGTCGGCATATTTTCAATCGCTGATATGTTCGCGTATGCCAACCCCTTTGCTAGGCCTGTTACGAACAGGACCAAAAAAGAGACCAATAACATAATAACGACAATCAGTGCGTATCTAGCTTTCGAATGTCGTAACTCTCTTAGTGCTAAAAACATAGTATCACTCCTTCTAATCTGTATAGACTCAGTTTAGAAGATGAATATGAACGGAGAATGAATAACAAATTACAAGTAAGGAAGGCTGACCGTGAATGTCGTTCCTTGCCCTATTCTACTTGAGACCTCAATCGTTCCTTTATGTGAATGAATAATCTTCTGAACAATCGAAAGCCCTAGACCCGTACTATGCGTTTCTCGAGTGCGTGCACGATCTACTTTGTAGAACCTATCAAATATCATTGGGAGTTCCTCAGCAGCTATTCCTTCACCAGTATCAGATACACTGATGATGCAATAGTCACCTTCCACTTTTGCAGAAATAGTCACCGTCCCACCTTCAGCTGTATATTTAATAGCATTTGATATTAGATTCATCCACACTTGATATAGCATGTTTGCATCACCATGAATGGTCATATCCGGTAAGGATAAACGAAGTGCCAATTGTTTATCCGTCAGCTTCCACTCCATCATTTGAATGACTTGCCGAAGTTGAGAGCGAAGATTGATCGATTTCATTTGTAGCGCATGATCGTCATAATCCAACGTAGATAAAGTAAGTAATTGTTTACTGAGCATGGACAGACGCTGGCTTTCCTCTTCTATGATGGAAAGATAATGATGACGTTGCTCATCAGAGAGCGAAGTTTCCTTAAGCGTATGTGCAAACCCCTGTATTGAGGTCAGCGGGGATTCAATTTCATGAGATACATTGGCGACAAATTCCTGTCTCGAGCGATTCGTCCGCTCTAATTCTTGACTCATCGTCATGAAGTGTGTCGCTAATTGACCGATCTCGTCCCGACGCCACGTATTCAGTTTAATATCAAACTGACCTTTTACAATACTTTTGGTGGCTATCGTAAGTCGCGATATAGGTCTAACAATATGAAGTGACGTAATGAAGACAAACCCCAAGCATAACAACAGCGTAACCCCAATGAAAACACCAATGAAGATACGAAATTCACCAAATTGAATCTGTGCATCTGGACGTAGAAATAACGCATAACGTTGATCATTTATTTGGAGTGGCACACCTATACTATTTCGTAATTCATTATCAAAAAAACCGGTAATAAACAGCTCACCCGGAAACTCAGCAACGCCATGGTAGACTTCGCCGTTCAGAACCCATTGCAAATCTTCATCTTTTAAATCCATTTTTTTGAAGGATCTGCCATACAGCTTCTCTTCCCCCTCATCATCTCTCAAATATACTTTGTATCCTAATGAAGCTACGCTCTCTAGATAATCATCAAGCGTCTCTGGATGAGATTCATTAAATTGTTGTATTTGAAGAGCCATTTCTGTTAACTTCGCATCATTTAAAGACTTAAGTTTAATTTGATAATACATATTCGTTGCCAGAAATCCGAGAACACTACTCACGATAATAACCGAACAAAAAATGAGACACATTCGTACATACAATGACTTCATGAGGTGATAACCTCCAACTTATAACCTATTCCTCGAACTGTTCGAATCATAAAGTCATTCTGATAATCCAGAAATCTCTCGCGTAGTCGCTTAATATGAACATCTACGGTCCGTTCGTCTCCTTCATAATCCGTCCCCCACACGAGCTCAATCAATTCACTACGAGAGAATAAGCGTCCCGGATATTGAGCTAATTGTGCTAGTAACTCGAATTCTTTCACTGGTAACAGTAATGTGTCTTCTCCAAATGTAATTTCATAATTTTTTCGGTCAATCATCAGTCGATTCAAACGAATCATGTCTTGTGAAGCTACTGAATACCGACGAAATAACGCTGTAATCCGAAAAAGTAACTCTTCTGGTTCAAACGGTTTCGTCACATAATCATCTGTACCTTTTAAATAACCTTGTTCCTTGTCACTCAACTGTTGGAGCGCTGTCAGTAATATAATCGGGATATCATAGGTTTCACGTATGTACTCACACAGTTCTAGACCATCCACATTCGGCATCATGACATCTACGATCGCCAGATCTACCGTTGTTTCCTTCATCTTCTCTATCGCTTCTCTACCATCGCTTACTTCTATCACTTGATATCCTTCTCGTGTCAGAACATGTCTCAATAACGTGCGAATATTCGGATCATCATCTGCGACTAATAGCTTTCTCATCATTTCACTCTCCTGTATCATTCCACATCGAAATCGAAATATTGTTTGGGAAAAGGCTCATTAATCAATGTATAATGCCACCATTCCTTACTATAAGCCTTAAAGCCATATTTGATCATCGTGTTCTTAAGTAAATTTCGGTTAGCTGTCTGCTGCTTGTTTATAAGCTTCGTACCATGCATCGATATATCTCCGAAGAAATCATAGGTACTTCCCATATCCACTACTTTGCCCGTTGACTTGTGCACTAACGTTAAATCTACAGTGCTACCTCTCGTATGCCCTGATTTCGTAGAGATGAAGCCAAGCTTAAATAAATTACGCTTATCCAGTAGCGGATAATATTGTTTCTTCATCTTTATATCCTTGGAATCCTGTGACCATCTCACGAAATGATTGACCGCTTTCTGTGGTCGATAAGTATCAAGAATGAGAAGTTCATAACCCTTCTTACCAAGCTCATCGCTCACTTTCTTTAAAGCTGTTGCCCCTTTAAGCGACATAATAGCATGGGGTGCTTTGTAGCCATCTATTCGCTCACCTATAAAATTATTATTACTATAATACCTTAGGTCATATCGTGCAGTAGGAATCATTTCATCTAAATAGACGAAGCCTTTCGATAAAGCGTTCTTCTTCACGATCTTGTTCTGTTCAACTGTGTGCGACTGAGCGCTTATTAGCTGTTCCAAACTTGAGGAAGTTATGAATAAGGTTACTACCACAGCCCCTGCTAAGATCTTCAACCCCCGACGAAATAGTCTCATAACATGCGGACCTCCTATAGATTATGCCCGTTTCTCCCCAATTCGGGATCGATGATTAATGTATAGATCATTTATCTCCGTCATTACGATACCTTTCTATTATAACTAGAAATGGTTACAGAGTTAAACCAGTCTGCACGTTTAGACACCAATAAAGCCCCAGTAGTCATGAATCATGACCACCGAGGCTTATTAGTTTAATCTTATTTCATAACATGAATAGTGATAACTTCACTCGAAGTTATTCCCGAAGCATTAATGAGTTCGCTACGGTATTCATATTTACCTGGTGCTCTACTGGATAATTCCGTCATAGCATACTGGGCAGTAGGTGTATTCTCCAGAAGATTCTTCGTATCCACTAATTGATCATTCTCGTACAGTCTATACTCCGAACCGTTCGTTCCCCACCACAAATTCATAGTCAGTTTGTAATTTCCATCTCCATCCCAATTATCATGCGACAATACAGCTTTATCGGGAGAAGCATTGGATACAGTCACGTTCAGTTGGTTACTTGTGGAAGTTCCGTTCTCATTAATCAATTCAGCAGTATATGTGTATATCCCGTTGGTTTTACCTGTGATATCCGTCTTTACAGTTTGTGCGCCTGGCGAAGCATCGCTTAGAATTTGTGTGTTGATCAGAACCCCATTCTCATATAATTTGAATTCAGTTCCATTGTTTCCCCACCATAAATTCATAGTTACAGTGTAACTTCCCCCCTTAAGTCCTGTAAGATGTCCGCTATTATCGGATATAAAAGGCTTACCAGGGACACCAGTTGCTAATGACTGATTTACTGTAAAATGAATGCTGTCCTCCGCTTGATTGCCAGCTAAATCAAGAACGATGTATTGTATTGTATGCACGCCAGCACCGAGATCTTCCGATTTCACTAATTCACCGCTATTGATCTCATTGCCATCTAATAGAAGCTTTTGCGTTGATATGCCAGATAATGAATCCGTACTATGGAGATCAAATTTCAACACTTCACCTAACTTCACATTTGAAACAGCTTGACCTGATTGAGTCACATTTACTGAAGGAACTGTTTTGTCTATATTCACTTGGATGGATCGTCCAGGCTCAGTCATGCCAGTAGATGATGAGGAATAATATTGAATGGTATGAATACCTTCGGTTTGAATGATACGTGGTGCTGTGTAAATGACTTCTTCCTCATCATTCATGCTATATTTCGTTGAAATGATTTCATCCACATTCCCTGATGCTACAAATGTAAGTGTTACATCATTATTATACCAATCATTCACATTCGGTGATGGGGATGTGGAAGCTGTTGTGACAGGGATAACCGGTTCAGCAGAACTTGCAAAATCACCAATACCTCTTGGCTTTAATTGGTATACACCTTTGAATATTGCCGATACACCTTGTACATCAATAACTTGTCCCTCTTGATAGGGGAAATCCGCTAAGTTCATACCTGTGCGTGTGTCCACTCTTACATGGGTACTTACAGACCCTTTGACTGCATCGAATTCAAAAGATCCTGTTGGAGCTGCCGTGGTAATATTACGAATGGTCACGTCTTGAAGTTCGACAAGTTGCCCTTGGTTCGCGTCATTCACGTTCGACACTAGTGCGGGAATTGGAAGAGTAGCTGTCCCTTTCCTTTCAATTGAAATGGGATCAATAAGTTCGAGTTCCGTGTTAAATACGGTGAGAGGTGCTGTTATTCTCACCATATCGCCTTGATGAAATCCGCTTATACTTTGATACACATAGATGCCTGCTGTTTCATCCTGAATATAGAATGCCTGGCCTCCAAATGCTCCTGGTTCAGTTGTGATAACACCTTCAATTGACACCACTGTGCCTATTTCTTTGCTACGGGCTTCCGCTACCGTAATTTGATCGGGAACCGGATTCCCTTCTTCTGGTAATGGCTCTGCCGGAACATTCGCAATTTGAACTGCTGATGTGATTAGATTGTTTCCATTTTGTCTAAGTCTAAGATTAGCAGATCCCGATGTTCCAGGTTTTAATTGGACCGTTAAATCTTTATAAGCTTTGCCCATGCTATTGGAGGTCAAGCTAAATGTCGTACTATAACCATACGAAGTAGGCCAAGTGCCATCCTCATTCTGAACCTTAGCTACTTGCGTTCCACCCGTCAAATATATACCTGCACCGAATCCAGTAACTGTCGAATTCGCAGGCAAATGATCAGCTACGACTCGAATTTGGAAATTCTGTGCATTAGGAAGTGCCGCTTGATGTACAAAGCTGTACGTCGCATTTGCGCTAGCTGTTTGTCCACCATACGAACCTGCCTTGAAAGTAGAACGATCCCACCATTTATAACCCGCTGCTGGTGCAGACCAAGGTTCCGCTTGAGGTTCTGTTGATGTTTCTGGGGTTTCTATTGGAAGTAGGACCGTCGCCTGATCAAGTTGAAGATTACTCACTTGTTCAAGGCTGGTGTAGCTTTCTTTCTCAGACAACCAATTTATCATATTAACTAGTAATATCCCGTCATCTTGTTCTTTAAAACCATCATAGGTCGTTTTCTTCGTGCCTGTTTCTTCACGTAAATATTTAGGGGTAGCATCCTCAACAGGAGAAGAATCCCCAATAAATGCTGCTTTTCCAGCACCAACTTTGGATATAGCCACATAAGGGCCTTCAGCAATACCACCGCCATTATACACGCCTTGATCTACAGCATTATTCCAAGCTTCATTTGTGTTTGGGAGATACACGATTCCCTTAGCCTTCGTTGGATCTATGATTGCAAGTGTCGATCCTGCGTGCATAGCAACTGTCGATACACCTTCTGTAATTCCAAATGCTTGGTCAGGTGTAACGATGTGATTCGCAGTAATATTACCCAAGGCATTATATCGAAAACGAACACCGAAATTCGATCCTAGCCAGTCAGTATTAACCACATCTTGCATAGCTTCGGAATTCCGCTCTTCTGTGCTCATTCCCTGTGCAGGATCTGTCCAAGCGCCACGACGATAACCGTTCATCGACTCTGATCCGTCCCAACGGTTCTTGTTACGGTCTGCGTTATAGTGATCTCCAATGAAGAATATACTTTTCCCGTTGTTTACATATTGCTCCATTGCTGCTTGTTCGCTTTGCTTGAATGGAATATTCGCTTCAGCAATAACAAATACATCATAGTCTTTTAAGTCGTTGTAGGTAATCGGAGTGGTCTTACGAAGTTCTTTTACATCATAACCCTCGTTTGCTAGTGCATTCCCGAAATCCGAGAAGGCTCCATCAATAACCCAGTCTGCTGCTCCAGCTGTTTGACCATGTGTGTTATCGAATAGAATCTTCTTACCCGCATTTTCATTAACTACTTTGGCTTGGATGTAAGGTGCTGGATCTGTTGGTCCTTCTGCCAATACGGTTGAAATCTCCTGGCCCATTCCAACATGAAGCGATAATACCAACGATAATGCAATGGTCGACTTCATAAATCTAGCCTTGAATCCGGCAAACTTTCTCATCATATCCCTCCAAATGTAATAGACTAGTACAACGACTTCAGTCTAGCATTCGTTTATTACTAATGATGATGACATTTGTTAAATACAGGTAATCTCTTCCGTTTTTTATGAAGAGGAATTTCTAATTCGTTCAGCAGCACCTACTTGGAGAGACATAATACAGAAATACTGGAATATGTCTATTACATTTGTGATAGAATAATTATAATCTAATTCGGGGTGGTGTTCAGTTGCCTTACTCATTTCTGTATATTCTTATAGCCGTTGTTGCTTTAATTGGTGGTGTTGGTACTTTCATGGTAGGTTATTCTAAGGCAAACCAACAAGCAAGCTCTGAATATTCTCAAAAAACAAAAAGAAATATAACAAGCCTTTCCCTCTTTTACGTTATTGTAACGATCGCTTCCATTGTAGCTTTTCTGTTGTACTTATATCTGAAGGATTAACAACGCCATGTAAACAGATGTACATGACAAATCACACAACAAAGAACCTGACGAATCAATGATCGTTAGGTTCTTTGTTGTGCTAACTCAAGTATCTTCTTAGTTCTTTGGAGTATTCACCCAGTCTGCTGCAAATTTCTCCATCCCTTGATCTGTAAGAGGATGTTTCGTTAGTTGTTCAATAACACTATATGGAACAGTCGCGATATGAGCACCCGCCATAGCTACACGAGTTACGTGATCCGGGTGACGTACAGATGCAGCAATGATTTGTGCTTCCAAATTGTGAATACGGAACAATTCAGCAATCTTAGCTACCAATAAAACGCCGTCTTCAGATATATCATCCAAGCGCCCCAAGAAAGGAGATACATAAGTAGCACCCGCACGAGCTGCTAGAAGAGCTTGATTCACAGTAAATACTAGGGTCACGTTCGTTTTAACACCTTTTTTTGTTAGGTAACGACAAGTTTCAAGACCGGCAATATTCATTGGAACTTTGATCGTAATGTTCTTGTCTCCACCATTGATCTTAATCAATTCATTGGCTTCAGCAATCATCTCTTCAGCAGTTAGAGCGTTAGGTGTTACTTCTGCTGATACAGATTCAACGTCAGGTACTAATTTCAAGATTTCTTCAATACGATCTTCAAACTTTACGCCTTCTTTGGCTACTAGAGATGGATTAGTTGTAACTCCAGATAAAACACCGATTTTATGTGCTTTTTTTATATCCTCTACATTTGCTGTATCGATAAAGAACTTCATGAACATTGACCTCCTAGTATTGTTTAATTACTTCTGAATCATAACACGTTTGATAAAGAAAGAAACAATTAGACCTATAATAGCGACAATCATAGCGAAGATGAACGCACCTTGCACCCCTTGGGTGAATGCTGGTAGCATATTTAATGGATCATCAGGATTACTTACGCTACTCATATAACTTTTCTGACCTGCGGCCATAATACTAACAGCAAGAGCTGTACCGATTGCACCAGCTACCTGTTGCAATGTATTCATAATTGCCGTGCCATCAGGATAGAGTTCTCGAGGAAGTTGATTGATTCCGTTCGTCTGAGATGGCATCATAATCATAGAAACTCCTATCATTAGTGCGCTATGCAACACAACGACAAAAGCGATCGTTGAGGTTGCTGAGATGCTTGAGAAGAACCACAATGTAACACTTACGATGGCTAGACCAGGAATCACCAGCCACTTTGGACCATATTTATCGAATAACCGTCCCATGATGGGTGACATAATCCCGTTGATAATTCCCCCAGGTAGAAGGATTAGACCTGCTTTGAACGCAGAGTACCCTAGACCCGATATCAAATACATCGGAAGAATCAACATGGAAGACAAAATAATCATCATACAAAGAAAAATCATTAATACCCCTATAGAGAACATAGGGAATCTAAATGCACGTAGGTTAATCATCGGCTGCTTCATCTTCATTTGACGAATACCAAATAACAGAAGCGCAAGTACTCCCACAGCGATCGTAATAATCACCTTCGGACTAGCCCACCCCGCACTTTCGCCTGCACTACTGAAGCCGAAGACAATGCCACCGAAACCAATAGATGACAAAAGAATCGATAATACATCAATTTTAGGTTTCGTAATCTTCGTTACATTTTGCATAAATACAATTCCAAAGATAAGCGCAAATATAAGAACTGGCAAAGCCAACCAAAAGATCCAGTGCCAGCTTAAATTCTCAATTAAAAGTCCTGCAATGGTCGGGCCGATCGCTGGCGCAACCATAATAACGAGACCAATCATCCCCATGGCCGCGCCACGCTTCTCAACCGGAATAATGATCAGTATGGTATTGAACATTAGTGGCAATAACAATCCAGTCCCAATCGCTTGTACAACTCTTGCCATAAGCAAGATCTCAAATGATGGAGCTAACGCTGCTATTAATGTACCAATAATAGAGAAACAAAGTGATGTAATGAACAGTTGTCTTGTTGTAAACCATTGAAGTAATAGACCTGATACTGGAACAAGTATACCTAGCGTTAGCAGGTAACCTGTCGTTAACCATTGTGCCGTTGATGGCGTAATACTAAGTATTTGCATTAAGTCACTCAAAGCGACGTTTAATGCGGTCTCACTGAACATCCCAATGAATCCACTAACTAATAATGCGATTAATATAGGTAGTGCTCTAATTGGTTTTTTGTCTGTCTTTGTTGTTCCTTGCATAGTTGCTTCCAAACTTCCCATCCTCCTAATAATCTTGCTCTATATCTATTGTTTTGGTTCGAAAAACTTATATTACCCCAACTTTAACCGTCTTAATAAAATCTGATACGTACTTCGATGATGTTACAAGCGGTTTCCACAATCGTTTCGCGTGAATTCGACTTCCCTGACATCTCCTCCCCCCTTTCTCATTTATAACAAATGGTCTAGATAATATAAGCATAGAAGTAGAACTAGAGTCAATCCTTTATTAATTCAAATTTTATATAATAAATCAAATTTTGCACCTAGAAGTCAACCTGACTCCTAGAACCAGTAACAATACATTTATTTAACATGTCCATGACACTACATCAAACAACCCACCTTAGCCTCAAGGTGGGTTGTTTCTTTCTTTACTTACTTACTTAGATTGCGACTATTTCTTCGCTTTCAAATGAAAACATACACTTTCGAAATCACCTTGTAAAGAGGGGATTGGCAAACCGCTATGCATCAGTCTGTCACCGCCATAGGCTATTTCATCTTCTCCAATAGTGTAATCCAGATTAGGTTGTAATCCCTTTAAATTCAATTTGCGCAGTGGAGCATTCGGTTCAGCAAGAACCTGGAAGTAAAAGACCAACGCCTCTTGCTTATCCTCCGACACGAACATCCAAGAGGTTACATTGCCTTCAAAAGGACTCTTCAAGCGAAATAAATCCCCTTGTTGCACTAATGAACGGATTTCCTTGTATCGAGCTACTTGATCTTTAGCAATCACCTTCTCATCTTCTGAGAACGTCGTTAAGTCCATCTCATAACCGAAATTACCGGACATCGCTACATCTCCACGTGTAACTAGTGATACGACCCGATGCATTTGGTGGTTAGGAACATCAGAAATATGAGCCCCCATCGTACTTGCGGGGTAAACCATACTTGTGCCGTATTGTATTTTCAATCGTTCAATCGCATCCGTGTTATCGCTAGTCCAAGTCTGTGGCATGTAATGAAGCATTCCTGGATCGAAGCGACCACCACCACTTGAGCAACTCTCAAACAAAATATGAGGGAATTGTTGCGTTAACTTCTCAAGTAATCCATACAGTCCTAGCATATAACGATGTGCCGTTTCTTTCTGTCTATTCGCAGCATTCGTAGCTGAACCCACTTCCGTCATGTTGCGATTCATATCCCATTTCACGTAGGAGATCGGTACCGTTGAGAATATCCCGCTCAATGATTCGTATAAATACTCGCAGACTTCAGCTCTAGATAAATCCAAAATTAACTGTGTGCGTACTTCTGTCCGTCGTCTTCCTTCTACATGAATGCACCAATCAGGATGCTTACGATACAGATCACTGTCTGGAGATACCATCTCTGGTTCGAACCACAATCCGAATTGAAGCCCTTTATCGTTCACTCTTTTGGCCAAATCAGATAGACCTTGAGGAAGCTTATTCCGATTTTCCACCCAATCGCCCAAAGACGTTGTATCATCGTTTCTTCTTCCAAACCAACCATCATCTAGAACGAACAATTCTATACCAAGTTCTGCCCCAGATGCAGCAATGGATTCAATCTTCTCTGCGTTGAAATCGAAATAAGTAGCCTCCCAGTTGTTTACAAGAATAGGTCTTTCTTGATCACGATGAATCCCCCTACATAGACGCGTCCGATATAATCGATGATATGTACGCGACATCCCACCTAATCCTTCTGAGGAGTAGACCATGATAACCTCAGGAGTCTGGAAAGACTGTCCAGCTTCAAGCAACCATTCGAAATCGAAAGGATTCATACCCATGGATACCCGAGTCGTGAATAATTGATCCACTTCTGCCTCTGCCACGAAATTACCACTGTATACTAAGCTGAATCCGAATACTTCACCTTGATCTTCATCCGCATTAGGACGAGCTAGAGCCATGAATGGGTTAAATTGGGCGCTACTCGCTCCTCTCCTACTCTCAATGGTTGTCACTCCTATATCAAGAACTCTTCTCTTCACATGTGCCTCTCGCGCCCAACCGCCAGATAAATAGATCATTTCATAGTCATAATCATTGAAATCGACACTAGCACTTAGCGCTCGCTCCAGTGCGACAGATTTAGAACTACCATTAATAAATGTAACCGAGCGGCTCATAGCATTATGCTCTTCGAACACAGTATAATTTAAATACACCGTCAGTCCAGAATATGAATCTAGCATCTCAATCCGTAGCGTCTGTGATTCCTTATCTGACTCGACATACGTTGCAGGGAGTCCTTCCAGCTTCGGTTTTCCTTCTGTAATGGTATGAGATTGATATACGAGTTCTGTAATCCGACTGCCATCTTCAAGACGTACTTGATAGGCGGGGTTTCTGAAATCCCCTGTTCCATACTGCGGATATTCCTGCGGTAACCGATCTATTGAAGCGGAGCTTGGATAATGATGTAATTGATCTAGATTGCCTTCATTCCGTAACTTCTTCCCCCAATATACATGGAGTGGAAATCCGTTCTTCACTTGAATAATGTAACTCATATCTTTCGATTGAAGATGAAATATTTGCTCGTCTGCTTGATATGTAATAGTCATATAGGTACTCCCTTTCTTCTCGTTCATATTAGATATAGAAATTCAGTAACATTGGCTTTATCATAACCTTAGCAACCTTCATCGTAAATGGAACAACACTACATTAATATGGCATAAAGCTAGATTCTTATGTTACTATAGAATGTAATCTTTCAATCGGACAAGGGAGGGGTTATACCGTGATAGAATTTCTCGCTCGAAATTTGCAACATACCGATTTGCATCTCAATCAATATGGCATAGAACAATGCACATCGGGGCATTATCATGGGCCAGCAGTTCGGGATCATTACCTAATTCACTATTTACTTGAGGGTTCAGGAACCTTCATCGTGGGAGATCACACGTATACACTACATAAAGGGGAAGGGTTTCTCATCTGCCCTGGAATCGTTACTTATTATGAGGCAGATCGGGATAATCCTTGGATGTACGGCTGGGTTGGATTTCATGGATTGCAAGCTGAATCCTATTTGGCGCAAGCGGGACTAACTGCGGAACATCCTACATTTCGCTATGATCGAGATCATAAATTGATTGAATACATAGAGTCTATGACCGTTACCACAGAGATGAATACTGCCAAAGTGATGAAATTAACGGGGATACTGTATATGATTCTTGCTCTCTTAGTCGAATGTGCACCAGACGAATCTCACATGATGAGTAAAGAAAATGGAAAAGAAGTCTATGTCAGGAAAGTCATTGATTTCATCGAAATGAATTACTCTAGAAAATTTACGATTGCACAAATTGCTTCTTTTGTGGGGCTCGATCGAAGCTATCTCTGCTCTATTTTTAAAGAGTATATTCATTCAAGCATTCAGGAGTATTTAATACATTATCGTATGAATAAAGCTTGTGAGCTCATGAGGAATAAGCAACTATCTATAGGCGATGTATCTCGCTCTGTTGGGTACGACGATCCATTACTCTTCTCCAAAATGTTCAAAAAAGTGAAAGGATCATCGCCCAAAGAGTATCGAAACGGAATGTGAACCCACTCTTAGATTCTCATTCAGTCCATCGATCTGCTGCATATCTTCTGCTGATAGTTCGAAGTTAAATACGTCTGCAGGTGGTTACTTCAATACATCGGACATCCCTCTGTACACTCCTGTTCTGAGCTCTCTCTTATATTCATCAAGATGGGGCATATCCGTCTCCATCGCTTGTCGAATGGCTAGTTCAATATCATAAGGCACTCTAATAAACTGAATATTAAATGGAGCTATTGCTGTACTATGCATTTCGCCTTCCATGATGACATAAGATGCTTGCGTCATATCGAGCGGGTTCCCTACACTTCCGACATTTATTAATGTTTTCCCATTAAGATGCTGCATATAGGCATTGTGAATATCTCCGTAGGCTACGACATCTGCTATCTTCTCTTGCATGCAACGATCAGAACTCTCGAATAATGATTCCCTTAGTTCTTGATCGTCCCAAGGTTGGACTCGTTCATATAGGCTTCTAGGGGAGGCATGGAATAATCTTATGAATTTCCCGCTCATCACAAACTCAATAGAGAATGGAAGTTGATTTAAATATTGAAGGCGTTCTTCTCCCAGTATAGCTTGATGCCAATGTACAACGTCTAATTCACTTTCCTTTGAAATAAAATCATCCCAATTACCACTGACGACTTGTTCGCAATGGGTTCTGACTGTATCGACAACAAGGTTCGAACTGGGCCCTTTACCAATCAAATCGCCTAGACAATATATGCTTGTGATATTACGTTGCGCAATGTCTTTCAATACAGCTTCTAAAGCTGGCATATTGCCGTGTATATCAGAAATGATTGCAATTTGCTTCACGATGCCATCTCCATTCTTAGTTTCATATGTTACTTTTCATCCTTTTTCCGCCTCTAGATTCTGAAGTGTTGCTATAACGCTACCTATAAAAGGTGACCTTTGTTGATCTAATAACCTGAAATACAAACTTCTTAACAAACACTTAATATTCATATTTCGAATATTATCTTCTGATTGCTTTCCTATCTGTTGCGCTTCACTGAAACTATGAATCCAAGCGTTAATATCATGAACTTCAAGTAGTTCTCGATTGAAAATGCTTATGATAGCAGTAACCATCCGTTCATCTTCTTCATTAAAATATAAATTGTTACTTACAAGAGTTTTTGATTTCATTGCATTTAAAAGTTCAATCAGGTCTACCTTTTCCATAAAAGGAGAATGCGCCATATCTTCAATTGCATCCGATACATGGGCTACAGCATGTGCCCAACCTTTGCCTTCTATATAGCCTCTAACATCTTGCTCAAGATAAGTGTATTTTATCAGACTATTCTTTATCAACATGACATCGTTTCTCAATAAAAAGGATTGTCTTCTGTCTACCCCCATAATTAGTGGAATGATGAGAACTGAGAATGATCGTGTAAACACGGAATCTGTATCTTTCTCCCCAATCCTATAAAATAGGTGTTGTTCATCCAGACTAATATGTAAAAGTTCACTTAATTGTTCTTCGGTAAAAAAGCTATGATTTATCCAATGAGCAAACGTTGAATATATAAGGTTATCGCGTAATTCAGGATCAATATCTCCAATATAATTCATCATTTCTAATCTATGAATAGAGCATTCCTGAACATACGTAAGTGTACAATAAAGGATGACCGTTCTCACTTGATAACAGTCATCCTTTATTATGTTAGCTTGATTAGAAATTAAAGTTGTCTGGATCCGAACCTACTCTTAGATTCTCATTCAGTCCATCGATCTGCTGCATATCTTCTGAAGAAAGTTCAAAATCAAATATATCTGCGTTCTCAATAATACGATGCTCCGTAGTAGATTTAGGTATCGTAACAAAACCATTCTGTAGATCCCAACGCAAGATAACTTGAGCAACCGATTTTCCATGTTGATCCGCTATCCCTTGTAATGTGGAGTTATTCAATAGTTTACCTTGCATCAGTGGAGACCATGCTTCCAATTGAATACCGTGTTCCTTACAGAATGCACGTAATTCGAGTTGAGCTAGACGAGGATGATACTCAACTTGATTGATCATCGGCTTCATTTGAGCATCTTGCATGAGATCATTCAGATGATGCACTTGGAAGTTGCTTACTCCAATGGCACGTACACGTCCATCATTATATAATTTTTCTAATGCTCTCCAGGTGTCTTTGTATTTCCCTTTCACTGGCCAATGCACAAGATATAGATCTAATTTTTCTAATCCTAATTTTGACATCGTCACTTCAAAAGCAGCTAATGTGGATTCATATCCTTGTTCAGAATTCCATACTTTAGACGTAATAAATAGATCATCTCGTGATAGTCCCGTTTCCTCCAAGGCTTCACGTATCGCTTGACCTACACCCTCTTCGTTATTGTATGCAGCCGCTGTATCAATACTACGATAGCCATGCTTAATCGCTATTTTAACTGCTTGAATGACTTCATCACCTTCTTGTGCTTTAAACACACCTAGACCGAACCATGGCATCTTTACTCCATTGGAAAGTGTCGTTGTCGCTTGTAAGTTAGTAATCATAAGATTTAACCTCCTAAAATTATTATAGCTATACTCCAGTTAAGGCTTCGTCAAAACTACTTCGAAAGCATCAACTAGTATTTAGACTCCTATTTATATTACACTTAAATGAGTGAACATGCTCAATGTCTGCTAAGATTGACCATATTAACGTGTTCAAAAAGTGGCTTTTTGAACCATCTCTAACAATAACATTATAAGGTGGTGTACAATATTGACTTCTATCATTTCGAAACAGTGGTTACTTGCACGCTTGTATGAACCAGATCTTGTCATTGTTGATTGCCGATTTGTCATGGGTTATCCTAAAGCAGGACGTATGGCATATGAGGAAGAACATATTCCTGGAGCAGTATACTTCGATCTAGATATAGATCTCGCAAGTCAAGTATCAGATCATGGGGGTAGACATCCCCTACCGGATATGGAGGGATTCAGAAGAACTCTTGAACGTGTAGGAATTAATAACGATACACGTATTGTAGTCTACGACGATCAAGGGGGTGCCATGGCATCTCGTCTCTGGTGGCTCCTTCAATACATCGGACATTCCTCTACTTATATTATGAATGAAGGATTCACGAATTGGAAACAGTCTAGTTATCCTCTTAGTGATAAGCAACCTATTCGAATACCTCAATCCTTCACCCCACATATTCAACATGATATGGTTGTAACTATGGAATATGTCAGGAAGGCATCGGTTGACCATACCTCTCTCCTCATCGATTCCAGAGAACCTAACCGCTATCTGGGTATCGAGGAACCTATTGATTCCGTTGCAGGTCACATCCCAAGTGCGATCAATCTATTCTGGAAGGAACTTCTTAATGATAACGGTCAATGGAAATCAACTATCGAGCTACACGAACATTTCAAAGATATTCCTAAAGATCAAGATATCATTGTATACTGTGGATCGGGTGTTACAGCTTGCCCCAATATCCTCGCACTTTCAGAAGCTGGATATACAAGAGTGAAGCTATATGCGGGCAGCTGGAGTGATTGGATTTCGTACGCGGACAATCCGATTGTTGTGGGGTACAAGTAGGAGCAAAGAAACCCCCTGAGACGAGCGTTGTGAGTACATCGCCACTTGAAGTAAAAGTACCGGGCGATGTATTCGGCGCGGGTCTATCAACAAGAGTTCAACTTATATAGATCATGGCTTACGCCCCAGAAAATCAAGCATTAATGTGTTCACTATTTCCGGTTTTTCTAATGGAAGCCCATGCCCCGTATGGGGAATAACGGTGGCTTCAATACCGTGTATAACCTTTCTAGCTCGATTAACAGCTTGCTCAACATCATACTGGATGTCCTGATCTCCAATAAGCAGTAATACAGGGACGGTGATTTGCTCCAATTCATCATCCTTTATGTAAGAAACGAATAACTTTGTTCGCGGAAGCGCATTTTGCATGGCGACTATGAACTGATCCTTGATAGTCTGATTAATGACGTTTCCCTTACCAGTCATATAGTCCATAAGTTTGTTAATCCTTGTTGTTGTCGGCATCATTCCCGCAAGCAAACTTCGGATAAAGAAACCTTTACTTTGCGGCTGCAGGCTTGCACCAGGGCCAATGGCAATTATCTTTCGAATGCGTGAGGATAAGCGGGTAGCAAGAACCAAAGCAATGAATCCACCATAAGAATGCCCACAGACATGTGCCTTATCTACATTAAGTCCATCCAGCATCTCAGTGAACCAAGTTGCACAATCCGCTTTGTTTTTGATAGGGCGGAACGAACTGCTCTTGTTAATATCACCCGGAAAATCAATCGCGTATACCCGGTATTGTCCGCTTAGCGCATTAATATTGTCCAACCATACCGTTGAACTGAATCCAAAGCCATGTAGTAGTACTAATGGTTCGGCATCTTCAGGGCCCGCAACAAGTACATGTATGAGACCAAAAGAGGTGGGTATATATACAGACTCAATGGGTACCTTCCATAATCGGAGTGTATCATCATAAGCTTTCATGACAAGATCAGGGTTTCCACCCTTCCTATAAACCGAAATCACACGTTCTTCCCCATTCATCCAGTGATCCTCTCCTTTTATCATTGTTTCTCATTACTTGACTCGAACCATACTTAGAAAAAAATGAATATGAGCCAGCATCATTTGCTCGACATCTGTCGTCCCCTGTCCATCCAACCTTCTTAAAACATATATGTTGGCCATTTGGAGCAGAGGATGTTGATAACTAACTGAAAGCATCCTAGGATCGTGCGGTTGAATTTGCTTCAATGCAATATATTTTTCAAATACTATCGCCATACAATTACAAATGCCATTAACAATATCGTTCAAGTATATCGCTCTGGCTTCCTTGTCCCTAACTTGTTCCAAATAGATAATTCGCCATATCTTTTCCATCTTTGGATTTTGAATATGCTCTAAGAAGTTCTGAAAACCTTGTGTCAAAAACACATCTATATTCATAGAAGATACAATGGCATCCAGACTATCCAGTGGTGGTATGATTTTAGCTATGTCCATTCGAAAATTGTAATAAATCGTTTCTAATATCACTGCCTTACTTTTAAAATGATTGTACAAAGAACTTTCCTTTATGCCCACCTCCCTAGTAATATCTCTAATCGAGACAGCGTTATAGCCACTTTGAGAGAAGAGATCTATGGCAACATGGAGAACAGAATTTTTATTGTGATTATGGATCACAACTCCGCTGGTATCTAGAAATGACCCTATTTCATGAATGGTTTCCATATCGTAATATCCCCTTTCATAAAATTAATGTTTGTTCAATTACTTTGTATTATAACTAACGAGTGTTCGTTAGTAAAGATTAATTTTATTTGTCCTCATCGATAAATAGAGTGGAAAATGGAGAAAGTTATTCGAAGAAGTACTTAAGTGATACTCTACTATCCTTCAAATTGACAAACAGTTTGCGGGAATGAACAAGAATCTACTACTGCTCCAGCGTAACTACCTGTCCAAACGTGCTTGCGCTGAATAAAGCTAGATTTAAGAATGTGAAGTTGTATGCGGGTAGCTGGAGTGATTGGATTAGCTACTCTGGCAATCCCAGCGACATGGGTGACGAAGATGAGCGGGAAGAAGCTACGCTGCATCAATATTTTGACAGCTTGAATATCGGTCTCGCAATCGTGCGAAGCCAATAAGCAAATACAGTGGTTGTGGTCCATGAGCTGCGCTTATTCTGGATGTATTGATCATTGATAATATAAGTTCGAGTGGAAGCAGTGCCCTTCAAACCGAACTTTTCCCACTCCGCCGGATCATTCGAACCTCCAAGCCTTACAAGCATCTTCGTCGACTCACTATTGATTTTAGCCGGAATTTGCTCGTATGCTTGGGTGATTTGCGCATGAAATTCGTCGATCGGATTGCGGCTAGCAAGGCTCTCCAAGTGGATGCCTTCGCGAAGGTAAGAAACGTATGCCAGATGGTCAGCCCAGAACTGGTCGATATAAAAAAGCCGTACCCGCTGCTCCGAAGGGCTCATCGGCTTCTCACCTTTCAAAATTTCGAGCCGCTCCTCGTAGAGAATTCGCCTCTGATCCTCCATCATATCCGAATAAGCGTTCAGCTCCTGGCGGATATCGAAGTTTTGGCCCATAATAATGCGCTGAATTTGCGCGATTTTGCTGCGGAGCACTGAATCTTCGAGAGCCTCAACCTGCCTAAGATTGCGGATCGCTTTATTGATGCCGAACCGAAGCATCAACTCGTCCTCCAAGCTTACGAAAAATACGGAAGCTCCAGGGTCGCCTTGGCGGCCAGAACGCCCGCGCAGTTGGTCGTCGATCCGCACGCTTTCGTTTACATGCGTACCAATCACGTACAAGCCTCCCAGCTTGGCGACAACTTCTGCTTGCGTGGGGTTGCCACCGCCGAGCCGAATGTCGACGCCGCGTCCCGCCATATTCGTAGACACCGTCACGGCGCCGATTTCTCCTGCTCTTGCGATGACCTTGGCTTCTTCTGCGTCGTTTTTCGCATTCAGAACATGGCAGGGTACGCCGGCAACTGTTAGCGCCTCCGCCAGCATGTCAGACTCCTCGACGCTCGACGTACCAATAAGAATCGGCCGTCCCATCGCATGGACGGACGAGATTTCGTGTACAAGTGCCTTAAGTTTGGCTTCTTTATGGGTATATATCTGATGCGGATGATCAATCCGTATGTTTGGCCGGTTCGGCGGGATTTGCACGACCTGCAGCACATAAATATCTTCGAAATCCATTGCGGAAGTCTGCGCGGTAGCCGTCATTCCGCAAATCTTCGGATACAGGCTAATGAAGTGTTGAAGGGTAATCGTCCCGAGAATTTTACCGCCGGCTTTCGACTCCAGCCCTTCTTTGGCCGCAAGCGCGGCTTGCAGCCCGTCCGGCAAATGCCTGTTCTCCGCCACACGACCGGTATATTCGTCGATCAGCTCGATATTACCGTCACGTACGATGTAATCGACATTTTTTTTCAATAACAATTCCGTATGTAGCGCGCAATTTAACGACATTAACAAATGACTATTATGACTTTCGTACAAATTGCCGCATCCCAGTAGCGATTCCGCTTTCACAGAGCCCGCTTCATTCAAATAAACGTTCCGCTGAAACTCGTCGAAATCGTAATGCTCTACTTGCTGTAGCTGCCGAGCCACTTCTGCGAATCGACTGCCGTCATTGCTGGAAGAGCCCGACTCTCCGCTGATGACCAGCGGCACCCGCGCTTCGTCGAGAAGCAAAGAATCCGCCTCGTCGACGATGACGTAGTGGAAAGGACGATGTACGGTATCGGCTTCGCTTAGTGCGATCGTGTCGCGTAAATAATCGAATCCCGCTTCTTTTGCCGTAACATAGGTTATATCCTTGGCGTACGCTTCCCGTTTCTCGAACAGGCTCATGCCCGATTGTACCGAGTTTACCGTTAACCCGAGGAAACGATAGATCGGGCCCATCCACTCCGCATCTCGATTTGCCAAATAATCGTTAAAAGTCAGCACATGAACGCCTTCGCCGGTCAGCGCATTTAGATAAGCAGGCATAACAGCTGAGAGGGTTTTTCCTTCACCGGTATGCTGCTCGATTAAAAATCTCTCGTGTAGAGCGATGGCAGCCATGATTTGGACATCGTAGGGCTGTAATCCGAGCTTTCTCTTCGCTGCCTCGCAGACTAACGCATAAGCATCGACAAGCAACTCATCCAAAGGCGTACCCGATTTTGCTTCTTTTTGAAGCCGGAGGGAATCCGCTTGAAGCTGTTGATCGTCCCATGTCTCCAAATTTCGTTTCCTGATGAGCTCCGCTTTGTCCTGGTAGACTTTCAGCTTATTCTGGGTATCGCGGTCTTTGAATTTTTGCATCAACTTGATAGCTATATTCATAGTAATTTGATCTCCCCTCGGTAGATATACTCGATTCTATCTTACTCGTCCTTTAACCGTCGTTGATACAAAATAACAGACACAATCGTTAATACAACGGTCCATGCCAAAATAATGAGGAGGGGTTTTAATACATCTCCCGTCGTAAAGCCTGTATTGCTTAGACCCAGCAAATGCACAAGCTGACTGCTTGGCATGTAATCCAGCACTTTGAAGATCGGATAATCCTTCACTAGTAACGCTCCCCATGGTGCCCCAGTGAATACGAACGTCACAGGAAGTATAGATAATGATGCATCAAGTAACGTCTTGGAGAATAAACCACATATCGTCCCGGCTGCTGTGTATAGAATAATCGAAAGAATGATTGCTGCCACAAACGCCCATATACTAGCTGGCTCATAGCCAAATGTAAACGTTGCAATAGCCAGAACAACAGCAGACATTACAAAGACAAAAGTACTTTTACCGATTAAAACATCCATGCTCGTGGCCGGAGTCATCATTAATGATCGTAAAGTGTTACGCTCCTTTTCTTCCGCAATCAAGCATGCTTGTGCGAAACATGTTAGTAACACAAACGAAATATTAAGAACTAAACCGAAAGCTCCAGGCAAAGACGGGCCTACACCTCGAAAAAGAAGTGCAAAGATAATTGGAAAAATCAACATAATGGAGACCGCATAATTGCGTGAAAACTCTTTATAATCCTTCACAAATATCGCTCGAGCACGTTTTAATGAGATACTCATAGTAACTCACTTCCTGTCATTTTAATAAAGATATCACCTAGACTTGGCTCTTTCGTTGCTAATCTATCAATTAATCCTTGCTTCATCCAATCAGCTATTTGATCAGCCGTTTCCTCATCGATCGGAAGCTCGTAGGCTTCCCCATTGATTAACTCAACACAAACTACGTTTTCCCGATGCTGTTTTTTTAGTTCCCTTGGTGAGCCGATGGTTTGAATTTGTCCTTGATACAAAATCGCTACGCGGTTACATATCGATTCTGCCTCAGCCATATCATGCGTAGTTAAAAAAATCGTTGTCCCGTTCTCATTTAAGTAGCGTAAGCCTTTATGTATATGAGCTGAGTTTACTGGATCTAAAGCCGAAGTAGGTTCATCTAAAAATAATAATTCTGGCTCATGGATAATCGCGCATGCCAATAGGACACGCTGTCGCATCCCTTTCGATAAGAGATTGACTTTCTTTTTGCGCTCTCCGCTTAAGTTTACAAACTGCAACACCTTATCAATCGAAGATCTAGGAAGGTCATATAATTGGCGATACAGCTCTAGATTTTCCTCAATCGATAATCTCTCATATAGACCACTGTTATCCGTCAAAATTCCAAAGCGCATCTTCTGTGCAGACTGCTGCATCATCTCCGCTGGCTGGTTAAATACACTTGCCTGTCCACTTGTCGGATTTAATTGCGCCGTTAAAATCTTGATTAATGTTGTTTTTCCTGAACCACTCGGACCTAGAAAACCAAAGATTTCTCCTTTCAGAATTGAAAAAGACACATCTGCTAACGCATCCTTATGTCCGAATCTCTTTCGAATACGTTCTACTTGAATAACATCCATTAACACCACTTCCTTAGAGTTGATTGCTTAAGTATATAAAGATTGCATGGTTCCAGCCATCAAAACCCGCCGAAATGTAGCTATTATCACCTGAATGGTACCACGAATGCTTGATTAGTTCGACATTACTCCGGAAATGGCATATGCTTACGAAGTTATTTTTGCTTCGCAAATATTTTAAATGTTAAGAAGTGCTTTTAATTCATGCAATTTGGAACGAGATAACGGAACCACGGCATCTTGAGCTGTATTTAACCGCAAGCTGTAGCTATTCTTCGTCCATGTAATAATCTCTCTTACTTTTTGCAGATTAACGATGTAGGATCGATGACACCTAAAAAAACCAAAATTTAATAATCTCTGCTCAAGCTCGGTTAGCGTCAAAGCACAGTCATAATTTTCCCCGCCCACATGAACAAGGATCGAACCCTCTACACTTTCTATAAAATCAATTTCAGGCGGATTAAATAAAATCACTTTGTCATTTCGTTTGGTAGAGATCTTCTGCAAGGTGATATTGGCCTCATCTTGTTTCTGCACTTCCTGCTTGTCCTCTTCGGAGTCCAGAATATCCAATGGATGAAATCCGGACTCGTTCAAACGGTAAATTGCATCACAGGAAATCAGGGCATCCTCTAAATTCGAAGTTAAAATTAATACTTGCTTTTCTTTCAAAAGGTCATCCAGAATCCGTCTAAATTGACGACGATCTTGCTCTTCTAAGTAAAAATAGGGTTCCTCCAGTACAAGTGTAGGCTGATGCGCAAAAAAGACACGCAGCAATGTCACATACATCCTTTTCGATGAGCTTAGATCCTTGACTTTTACCTTCCTCTCTTCTTTTAAAGCAAAATAATCCATTAACAAAGCGACACGCTCATTCCTCTCCGTTACTTTGCTTAGAAAGGTTATGAGCTCTTCTACCGTTAAACGCATATACTCGCCTTGCTGAGCCCGAAATAAATAATATTGGGAATAATCAACTAATTGATTCATTAAAAGCTGCTTTCGCTTCAAGTCCGTTATAATGCCAATCGATTGGTTCGATGTCATATTTAATTCGATCTTCGGTAGAAATAATTCCCCATCATAATACATTGGTTGAAATTGCATACCGTCCTCCTGATCAGTGCCGCTATAGGATATATATAACACTTATAATGTTGGGGTAATTTTTTGTCAGTTTATATTGAAAAATATAACGGCATGTCTTCTCTAAGTCATATCAGTATATATAAGACCTGGTGATTTCTCTGCTGCTTGGGCGTAGAATTCATACAAGTACTGGAGTGCAGTTCCCAACCCACCACGGACTGTCACCTACTCGTTTTAATAGAATCAGACGCGGCTATACTTCCATATTGTCAGACCATAAACCAGAAATTGGCCCAATCCCAACTTGCCCACGCCCTTTGATCTGTACATCCTTTCTGTACACCATAGGGATATATATATATTTTTTTGGGGGCACTCTGGGCGGATAGCCCCTAATCCTCTAGTTCATCCAACTTTGCTTCCAGTTCAGCCAGATGTCGCTTTGCTTGGTTCAATATTTCCTTAAGCTCTGCGGCTTCTGCTCGTTTTATTTCTTTTTTGACGGCCTTAATCTGTTGTTCCAGATAGAGAATATCGGATTCATTTCCTGAGTTGTTCCAGATCTGTGAATAAGTCATAGCCAGCCTCCTTTTTTCTCTACACATGGGTTTCAAGTCTACGATTCAAGTAAAATCTGGTTTCCACTTATCCAGATTAATCGATGCTGCTCTTGGAGTCTAGCTAATAAACAAAAACCAAACCACATGAACATCCCCGCTGTCATGCCGCATGTCATGCGATTTAGACCGGTAGCTTTGCGTCTTCCGTCTTTCCAACGGATATGAAAAAAGCCCGCATCCGCGGGCTTTCTGTTCTAAATTTATGATGTATCACTGTTCTTGAGGTTCAATCACTTCAGGTGTTACTGTCCGAATCCGTTGTTTCTCTAACTCCTCTTTCAGATCATCTTGGCCACTGTGTTTCCATAACGGAACACCGGAGCGATACGCCGCTCTGCCAGTCAGGTGGGAAGATAAAGGCGCAGTAACAAATACGAAAAGAATACCTATCAGTAGCTTAGTGCTAACATGATCGAGAAAAAATAAAAAGTAGAGAAACACGCCACTGAGAACACATAGCACACCGAGACTAGCACTTTTGGCAGAGGCATGTAACCTCAGATATATATCGGGTAGCCGAATCAGTCCATAAGCGCTAATTGCACTAAGGAGTGCGCCGAACAGAATCAACAACACCAACAGCAGTTCACCAGCTATCTTGATCATTTCCATGTTCAAGTACGACCCCCCTTTCGATATATCTAGCAAGGGCTGTCGTTCCAATAAAGGAAAGAATACCTATCAGCAAAATAATTTCGGTAAAGGCCTGCGTTTGTAGTAAGACAGAGAGAACAGCTACCATTGCTATCATATTAATTCCAATCGCATCCAGAGCAGCGACCCGGTCGGATAAAGAAGGTCCCTTCACCAAACGCCAGGCACATACACCAATGGCTAGTGATATGATCGTAAGTGATACTATAAGAATGAAATGGATCATTAGCGAGTCACCTCCAATATCGCACGTTCAAGGGTATCACGGATATTCGCTTTATACTGTGCAGGGTCATCAACATCCATCGCATGAATGAACAATGTCCGCTTATTATCCGACAACTCAAGCACTACCGATCCAGGAATAAGACAGATAAACGTGCTCAACGCTGCCACTTCCCAATCGGAAGTTAACTCTGTAGTATATTCCAGTATAGTTGGGTGAATATTAAGCCTCGGTCTTAGTATGACTTTCACTACTACATAACTAGAAACGACCAGATCCCGTAGTAGCATAAGAGTAAGTTTAATAAGCGCCCACACTTTTTCAAGATACAATCTGGACCAGAAACGCCGCATCCCGAGAAGTACGAGAATACCTAGCAGGAAACCAATGACGAAGCGAGACCCGGTCCAGTCATTGTGCAGGGACATCCATAGAAAAGCTATCATGAAATTCAATAATAATTGAAAAGCCATATTCATCTACTCCTTCATGACAGCGTTAATGTATAGTGCTGGATCAGCCAATACGGCTCCGGCTTGACCGACATATCCGTTTACCTTCTCAGCACCTACACCCAGCAGAATCACTATAACGAATAAGACAGCTGCCGGTGCCATCATAGCTTTATAACGAAGAGGCCGGACTTGCTCCTCCCCCTTTTCGCCCCCCCAGAATACCTGCTGGAATACCTTGATCAGGGAGTAGAGCACAATCAAGCTGGATGCCAGCGCGATCAGAGAAAGAACAACGTGATCCTCCCCGAGGCCACTTCGTACCATCATCACTTTTCCGGCAAAACCGCTGAGCGGTGGTACACCAACGAGCGCCAGAGTCAATATAAAAAACATCCAGCCAGTCCAAGGGTAACGGCGAATCAAACCACCCATATCCCTTAAGCGTTCGGTACCTGCCGCAGAGATAATTAAACCACCCAGAAAGAACAGCAATGCTTTGGCTACCATGTCATGCATTAAATAAAACACTACACCATTCAATGCATCCTGAGTAGCGATGGAAATACCAAAGGCAATAAAACCGACGCTGATGATGATATTATAATTAAAAACTCGACTAAGATCGTTGTAGGCCATCGCACCGATTGCGCCAAGAACCATCGTTGCTCCGGCCATCCAACCAATCAGTGTATGAGTCAGTTCAAGATTGTGAATGAAAATGAGTGTAAAAGTACGCGTAATTGCATACAACCCAACCTTGGTCAGCAATGCGCCAAACAATGCTCTGACGGCCAAAGGCGGCGCACTGTAGGAGTCTGGTAGCCAGAAAAAGAGGAGTAGCCCCGCTTTGATCGAGAATACAAGCAGTAGCAGCACCGCAATGACGTTCAGTACGCCCCCCTGCCCTGTCTCTGCCACACGTATGGCTAGATGAGCCATGTTCAATGTTCCAGTTGCTCCATATAAATAAGCGATTGTTGCCACAAACAAGCTTGAGGAAATCACGTTGATTAAAATGTACTTTAAGGTTTCCCGCAGTTGAACCTTGGTACCGCCGAGCACAATCATCGCGTAAGAGGCTACCAGTAGCACCTCGAAGCATACAAACAAGTTAAAAAGGTCACCGGTAAGAAAGGAGCCAAATACGCCGGTCAACAGAAAATGGAAAAACGTATAATAGTAGAAGCGTTCCCGTTCTTCGCCGATACTCGCGAAGGAAAAAAACAGGCAAGCCCCACCAACAACGGATGTGGTCAGCACGAGCAACGCCGAAAACATGTCGGCAACAAAAACGATGCCATAAGGCGGAAGCCAACCGCCCATATATAAGGTCTGAATGCCATCCTTACTCACTTGGTACACAATGAGCCCGGAAACAGCAATATTCAAAAATACACTGATTGCGCTGATGATACGTTGCAATCTAATTCGTTCTTTCAGAAAAATCAGTATAACTGCCGTAATGGCCGGAATCAGCAGAGGCAGCACTAACATGTTGTTCATTGTCTCTCCTCCTTGATTCCTTCCACATCATCCGTACCCGTCGAGCGGTAAGCCCGGTAAGCCAGAACAATGAAGAAAGCGGTAACCCCAAAGCTTATAACAATGGAGGTCAAGATGAGCGCCTGAGGCAAAGGATCGACATAGGCCTCTGCTTCCTCTCCAAGCAACGGTGCGGATCCAGTCTTGAGACCCGCCATTGTCAGCAGCAGCAAATGAACACCATGCGTTAGCAAAGTAGTTCCTAAAAGGATGCGCAGCAAGCTTTTGGAAAGAACTTGATAAACACCGACGCTAAACAATACACCGATCGCCAGAGCTATAAGGAGTTCCATTAATCATCCCTCCCGATCGTAAGTATAATATTCATGGTGACACCAATGACGGCGAGATATACGCCAAGATCGAATAACATCGCTGTCGTAAGTTCCGTTTTCCCAAAGAGAGGTAGGTAGAAATAACCAAATGCCTGAGTGAGAAATGGAGCACCGAACAAAAACGAACCAAGCCCTGTAAGAAAAGCAATCGAAACACCAATCGCTATTAGCTTACGATAATTGATAGGCAATACCCTCTCAATCATGTCCATCCCAAAAGTAATTCCCAGTATTACTAGCGCAGCGGAAGCCATTAATGCCCCGATAAATCCGCCTCCTGGATTGTTATGACCGGCAAAAAACAGGTAAAGCGAAAATATAAGAATGACAACGAATGCCACTTTGGCTACCGATTCCAGCAGCACATCGTTACCACGAGAATAACGTGGCTTATTATTATTAATTGCTCTCTTCAGCGGGGCGGGTGCTTCACCCGTCTCCGTCTCCAACTTCAACTTGATTATGGAATAAATAGCAAGCGAAGCAAGACCAAGCACAGTAATTTCAAACATAGTATCAAAACCGCGGAAATCAACGAGTAAAACATTTACAATGTTGTTACCGCCGCCTAGCACATAGCTATTCTCCACGTAATAATTCGAGATGGATTCAAACGGGCTGCTGCCTAGAGCAGCAAGTGCAACCAGTGTCATCGTTACACCGAATCCGATGGAAATGAGTAGTTTCGGCAAGCGTGCCCGAATTTTTAACGATTCTTTCTTCAGCTTCGGCAAATGTCGGAAACAAAGCAGGTACAATGCGACGGAAACCACTTCGACAATCATCTGCGTAAGCGCAAGATCAGGCGCTCGGAACAGAACAAAAAGCAAGGTAACCATATAACCTACCATTCCCGTTAACAGAATCGCTGTTATTCTGGAGTGTACAAACGGGATCACCAAGGCACCCACCAGCATAACTATAACAACAACAACTTCAAAGAACGAAATTGAGGCATATTGACTCATTCCAAAACTGATTCCATCTGTGTACAGCATTGTTCCGCCAAGCGCAACAATCAGGAAAGTGAAAATGTACATTAAATAATGACGCATGGAACCCGTCATATAAGTCCCAGTCAACCCTCTGGACAACTTTTCAATCAGCCGGATTCCTCCATCATAGACTTGATTTAAAGTGTATCCTCCGCCCCATTCTTTATATACAAGATTCCAGCGACCATAGATTCGGTAAACGATTATTCCGAAGACCACGACACCCATAGTCATAAATATCTCAGGTGTCCAGCCGTGCCAGAAATGAATGTTCACATTAAAGGGTTCTACTGCCTGTATGACAGGGTGAATTGCATTCATTGCAGGGATAATGATCGTATTGGACAACACGTTCGGAAAAAATCCAATTAAAATGGATAGAAGCGCTAGCAGGCATGGTGCCAACAAAAGGCCAATCGGCGCCTCATGTGCTTTTATATCCAGTTTCTCAGGCTGATATTTACCAAAGAAGGTCTGAAATATCAATATTATACAGTACGAAAAGGTACACACGCTGGCAATCCAGGCTACAATCGGAAAGAGCGTAAATAACGAAGGTATAGAAAGTATATCCAGCTGTCTAATATTCAGCACAGCCGTGAAAAACATCTCCTTACTCAAAAAACCGGAAAATGGAGGTAAACCCGCCATGGAGAAACTGCCGATCATTGCTATCGTGAAGGTAACCGGCATAAAGGAAATTAGCCCCCCCAACTTGCGCAGGTCACGGGTACCCGTTCCATGATCGACTATACCAACCATCATAAACAAGGAACCTTTAAATATCGCATGGTTAATAAGATGAAAGATAGCTGCCGTTGTTGCAGCGGTATAGAAAACTGACTCTTCACCTGTATAAAAAGCGGCGGCAGAACCTAGTCCAAGCAATCCCATAATCAGTCCAAGCTGACTGATCGTTGAATAGGCTAACAGAGCCTTTAGATCCGTCTGCTTCATCGCCTGGATTGAACCATAGATCAAGGTGATCAAACCGACGATTGAGACAATCCAGAACCACTCATGTTGCCCTGCAAACACTGGGCTGAAACGGGCTACCAGATATAGACCAGCCTTAACCATCGTTGCCGAATGAAGATAAGCGCTGACTGGTGTAGGTGCTTCCATAGCATCTGGCAACCAAATATGGAATGGGAACTGGGCTGATTTGGTGAAGGCACCCAGCAGAATCAGCAACATTGCCGGAATAAACAGCGTCTGTCCACTAATATCCGCACCCATACTCCAAATTTCGCGAATGCTGAAAGTGCCTGTCATCACGTAGAGCATCAGGAAGCCAGCGAACATCGCTAGACCGCCGAATACGGTAATCAGCATAGATTTCTGTGCACCATAACGAGACTTCTGCCTCCGATGCCAGAAACCGATCAGCAGAAACGACGAAACGCTTGTCAATTCCCAGAAACCGTAGAATACCATCATGTTATCCGAGAGCACAACACCAAGCATCGCTCCCATAAATAACATCAGATAAATATAAAAAGGGGTTAATTCTTCTTTGCGCTTGTCTAGATAATAAATAGAATAGATGATTACAAGACTACCCATTCCAGTAATTAACAACGCGAACAGTAAACTTAATCCATCTAGATGGAAAACCAGATTAATTCCGAGTGAAGGAATCCATGAGATGGTTTCATACCCCAAATCCCCTCCCTTAATAAGCGGAATCCGGGTCAAGAAATAAACGAACAGAACGAGTGGACCGAGAAAAACAAGCCAACCTCTGTGTAGGTTGGGTGCCCTCTTTCTTAAAAGCGCTACTACTAAGGCCAGTAGAAAAGGGACAAGTATGATTATATGCAGCAAAGGCAAGCCTCCCTTTCCATGTAAACAACTCAATTTGTGAACATTAGTACTTACTTTTTCACCAAAATCCAAAAAACATATGGATCTAGAGAGGCCTTAAGTAATAGGTCCTCTTCTAGATATATATACACCCGATTATAAAGACTCAGTCAATGTACCATCATAAATATTCAAATATCTTACCTTTCCATCTTCTTGCTCAATTCTGAATAAACCACTCTCAAATTCTGTATGCAGCTCGTGAAAAAACTTCCCTTTAAGCGAATACTCTCCTTTAGGTTCCTCACTGAGCTGATATTCATCCCCTTCTTTGACCAGATAGGAGATAACGCCTTCCTCATGTGTTTCTTCAAGCCCGGCGCTCATCCGTTGAACAGCCACTACATGCAGGTCGATCAAATTCATTTTGCCAATAAGTTCATTGACGAAATTACGTTTTGTAAGCTCCTGCCATCGCGTCTGGGCAGATTGTCCAATTATAATCTGTGTAACTTCCTTGTCTTCAGCAGCTTTTACAATAACATCTGTTGTTTTTCGGCCTTCGCGTTTCTGGACCATAAACTCCGCGCCAACTTCCTCAGCAAGACGTTTCCAGACCCTCATATACATTTCTTTGCTCTCATTATATTCATCGCTGTCCGAACTATCCACGTTTAATATAAACAATGGCGCTCCTATCAATCCAGACAACCGGACACCACGCTGGATTAAACGCTCCCCATGTGGACCATAATGAACACAAACCATAATTTTTTCATTGTGAATGACCTTCATCCTCCTGTAACATGGCCAAGAAATACAAAAGGAGCCCTTTGGTGTTAGGCCCCTTACGTATTCCTAAAACCGATAAGTATACTTAATTATATCTATCCTTATATTCTTTGTAAAGTTTACTGGTTCGGTTAATATCCATAAAAAACTTTACGAGTTCATAGTCAGTCAGGAACTCAGGCAGAATCGGCAAAGAATAGACATACCCGATTTCCTGCTCACTCAACTCCCGAACATGCCCATTGTCTTCCAAACGTAATAGGAGACAGTTCAGTTTCATTTCAATAAGAGCAGTCATTCTTTATTCAAGTGATTAAGAGAATATCCACACCAAAATGAAACAATAGTCGTATATTGAAACAATCCTTATTTTTAGTAGTATAAAGAGAGGGGACGATCTTACTGGCCAAGCAAATAAGCATTGAAGAGCAGCTAGCCGCCTTTGCTTGGCTGCAAGCTCTAGGAACCAATCTTGCAGCTCTCGGTCAGACCAAAAGTCTGTCCAAAAACAAGCAGCATCAGGCAGAAGCTCAAAAACTGTCCATTATTGGAAATGCAATGCAATCCATATCTAATGCGGCACAGGCAGAATTGACCGCAGAGCTTCGGAGGACCGCGTCTAATAAAGAGTCTAATGATTTAACGGTTGCAGGCAACTGGCTTCAATCCCTAGGAAATGCGTTACAAGTTATTGCAGGAGTTAACGACAGTGCAAACAGTGACGGGAACGGGAACAGGAACAGGAACGCAAACAGAAGCAAAGACAGACATTCCTCAAAGACCAAGAGGTGATTAACTCATCTTCACGAGCATACTCTGGTCTTTTTTATTTCGTTAAAGTTTCAAGACCCGCCTGTTAAATAACGTGCAGTATGTTCACGCGGGTATGCTCCTCAAACGGCTCCTGTCCTATAACTACTATACGATGCCTTATGCGTTGAAACTAACCGATTCGATCTCCGTTCCCGGTTGCATGTTGCTACGGAGCACGCAATACTTTCCATAAAATTGGAAGGTCATAAGACAGTGACTCATGAGGTACATGCTCAGGAATGGCGTGAGAGCTTGCTTATGGAGAATATCAATATACCAAGCGGCAAAGTTCGAATGATCATTCGTGTCCTTCAGAGTCAAGTAGATTTTGATTGGATTGGATTGAATTTTCCTTTAATGAATAAAATGATCAACTAAAACTAGTAGGCAACACTCAGCCGTTGAAAATCCATTGAAGATTTTGTCTTCCTCTGTTATGATTACGTCATAAATTGACTATGTGTAACTGGCGGAACATGGGTAACCATGAGGGAGCACATGGATAACTGGCCGTACGCCTGGGCGAAGGTAAGGGGAGATTGTTCCCCTTGCCTCTTTATGTTTCTATCAAACTAAAAGGTGATGATGAGATGACAGCAACAACATTAATCTTGGATGGAAATCAAGTCGCAACTAGAATTAAGGAATCTTTAGTAGGAAGAATCAATCGTCTGTCTGAAAAAGGTATTGTCCCATGCTTGGCGACCATATTAGTCGGTGATGACCCGTCATCAGCAACCTATGTAAAAATGAAGAGTAACGCTTGTAAGCGTCTTGGGATTCAATCCATTCGTGTTGATCTCCCCAAAAATACCTCGACGGATGAATTAATTGAAGTTATTAATAAACTGAATGCAGATACTAATGTACATGGAATATTGTTACAACATCCCGTTCCGAATCAAATCGATGAAAGAGCAACATTTGAAGCCATAAGTATTGATAAGGATGTAGATGGGGTAACCACTTTAGGATTTGCCCAGAATGCCTTTGGTTTCGCTAACTTCCCTTCTTGTACACCAGCAGCAATCATTGCCATTTGTGAATATTACAATATACCTATTGAAGGTAAACACGCTGTTGTGATTGGGAGAAGTCCTATCCTTGGAAAGCCTGTATCTCTCATGCTGTTAAACAACAATGCAACAGTAACCGTATGCCATTCCAAAACAACTAATTTAGCAGATTTGGTTCGTTTAGGTGATATTGTTGTGGCAGCGGTTGGTAAGCCCCAATTTGCTCAAGGGGATTGGATAAAACCAGGTGCTGTTGTATTGGATGCTGGTTACAATGAGGGTAATATTGGGGATATTGATTATGATAATTGTCTAAAAAATGCCTCCGCGATTACTCCGGTTCCAGCAGGTGTCGGACCAGTAACAATAGCTACATTACTAAAACATACTGTTGAAGCCGCAGAGAAATTAGTTCAATAGATCACTAGCCCATAAGGTGTACGGGACAGCCAATTCCTTAGCTAAGACTCAAGCATTGATTATTATAATACCGATGTTCCCTGTCTTTTAATAGCATGGAATAACAGGAACATTGAACGTCAGCATGATAGGATGAAATCAAGAGGAGATGGCAAACATGGAATGGCTTATCCGAATGAAGGAAGCTCTAGATTATATGGAGAGCAGGATGGAGGAACCCTTTAATATTGATGATATCGCAAAAGTTGCTTACTCCTCCCCTTTCCACTTCCAGCGCATGTTCCACATGCTGACCGGAGTATCGGTTGCAGACTATATTCGCAGACGTAGATTGACGTTGGCGGCACAGGAACTGGCAGTGTCTAAAGTTAAAGTGCTAGATGTAGCTCTGAAATACGGATATGAGTCTCCTGAATCTTTTGCCAAGGCGTTCCGCAAGGCACATGGTATTGCACCTTCTTCAGCGCGAGAGCCAGGGATACAGCTTAAAGCCTTCCCCCGCCTCTCCTTCCATCTATCATTGAAGGGAGATAAGGAAATGGAATACAGAATCGTGGAAAAAGAAGAATTTATCGTTATCGGCAAGTCCACTGAGGTTTCAACGAGAATGGGTGAGAATACTAAGGTAATCCCCCTCCTCTGGAAGGAAGCAAACGAAGATGGAACCTCAGATAAGCTTGCTGAAATTGGTGTAAACAAGGATTTACTTGGTATCTGCACAGGGATGGATTATACCAAAGAAACATTTGCTTATTGGATCGCCGTAGAAGGAAACCTTGAAACTGACCTGCAAGGTTATGCATCCACTGTTATCCCTGCTGCGAACTGGGCTGTATTCACATCAGTAGGACCTATGCCACACGCCATTCAGACGGTGTGGGAACGGATATTCCAAGAATGGTTCCCTGGAACAGGTTACGAGCATGCAGGTAGCCCCGAGTTTGAACTATACCTGCCGGGTAATCCGAGTGCTGAGGATTATCGCTGTGAAGTGTGGGTTCCAATTAAGAAAAAGTAAAACGTATTTTAATAGGAAATGGCAGGTCAAGGGTTTATCCTAGGCCTGCCATTTCCTATTATTCGGTCTATTACAGATGCAAGCAAATCTTGCTTCCTTTGAACCCTGTATCGTCAACTGGAATTCCACCAAGTTGCTAGTCTACAAAAAGCTTTTTTCTTTTAATAATATTGTAAGCTGAAGAAAATACCCCTAATAAAATGCCCGTAATCGGGAACACAATCCAGTTCATGCGCCATTGATAGAACACGAATCCCATGATTAGGAAGATACAAACGGCAATGGGCCAAATGATAGAGGAAACCGCCCAAATCACTCTAATCTCCTCTTTCTTTTACTTCGAGTATTCACCGGTTTTCAAAAGCATATCAAAGCTCTCCCAAATGGCGCTGTAATAGATGAACAAGAAGACGGCGATGGCAACGACACTAAGCATGATAACGACACCATACGAAGATGCATTACCTTCAAAAGCCGAGGTCAAAAAAATAAAAACCGGGGATAACACACACAAACATACTCCAACAATGAGAGATAATGTATAGGATGAGGAAAAAGCTTCTTTCTTTTGAACAATAAGTGCTCTTAGCTGGTAAGACAGATCAAATTCATCCTGCAAATGCTTATACTTCTCCATAAGACTACTGCTATAAATAAAGATTCCAATGGCTGGAGTAATGAGTAAAAACATCGCAATCACACCATACAATCCCGCGTTATCTTCCGACAGTTTCCACCCTAGCAGACCATCTTCGAATAATGTAGTAATTAGAATCAATAAAGCTGGTCCAATGATACATAAAGCAACGCCAATACCATTCAGCAGACCGGATTTCTTTTTAGCTACCAAGAATCCTTCTGCTTGTTGCTCTGTTAGGAGGGGAAGAGTCTCTACCTCATCAGTCTGTATGATTCCGAGCTCGCTGATTAATTCATCTATGTTGCCAAACTCTGAAATAACGATACCTACAGCCTCATTTTCTGATTTCCCTTCATTTTTAAACTCATAATACTTATCCTCCATACTAGAGAGCATATCCTGTTTCAATTTGAGCATTTGGGGAATTCTTGGTAAGGCAGCAAACATATTGTCCAAGTAACTAATAATCGTTTCCATGGTTTGTCACTTCTCCCTAATAAATTTATTGATGACCTCTTTCGTTACTTCCCACTCCTCACATTTCTCATGGTAGTAATTCAGACCGTCTGGAGTTATCTGATAATAGGTACGTCTCTTTCCAAAGGTCTCGTCTTTATAAAAAGAATGAATATAACCATTCTTCTCAAGCCGTGCGAATGCAGAATAGAGTGTAGTTTCTTTCATCACATATTTCTCTTCTGACATCTTTTTTATATTCTTAGATATTTCATAACCGTAAGACTCCACATCTAATAACATATACAGGATAATGGTATCGTTATATCCTCGAATAACATCACTGCTGATCAAATAATCAACCTCCTTTACTGCATCTGTCGTACTATACCTGTCGTAGTAAAAATACTATAACATATTTACTACGACAGATAAAGTAATTTATCAAGAAATAGGCTCAATCCTACAATCCATGGAAGTGACTTATTACCTATAACAGCAAACTACTTATGGTGCTACACATAATTAGCCTTACGATCGTATTCAATAAAGCCGATGGGAAAAGGCAAGAGGAGATCGATCCCCTTGCCTCTTTATGTTTCTATCTAATCAAAACAACTAATTTAGCAGATATCGTTTCATTAGCTTAATAACTATATCCTCCGCTGCCTTCTATTAACGCAGTCCAATATCGTGAAAGCGGTTAGTGATCGGTTCACGCAGTAACATCTGGATTGACTGAATCGCAGAGGTCTCAGCCATTTTAGCATCAAGGAATAATTCAATTAGTTTGTTTATTTGCAAATGAGTAAGGGGACGAGTCGTATTCAACTCAAATACATCGATTTTCTTTATAATCTCATCGTAGATCGCAGCTAGTGTAATATAATGTACTGCTACTATTTTCAAGGCTGGCCAATAATTGCAGGCCTCCTCTGTATACCTTGCGGCATCCCTTTTGTCTGCGGCATATATATTAAATGTTGTATATGCCCCCTCGGCATCGTAGTCGCCAGAGCGCAATGCCTCCACAATGGCGTCGTAAGCTTTCAACCCGCAGGCATATTCGGACTCAGGAAGCATTAGATCATGAGTCTCCCCTTTGAAGACCGCTTGGATAAAAGATTCCTTAATCACCTGAAGCATATCTATTTCCAATTGATCTTCGTAAACTTGGTAGTACCAATAAGGAGAATGGTTCTGGCCCAATTCACCGAAGGGTATTTCCTTATATTCGATTGTCTGACCATCCGTATAGTAAAAAACCTCCTCGTTGTCATTGTATCCGTTAACAATAACGAATTGGTCTTTCCATAGAACAGCGCCCGTTCCACGATCAATAGCATTTTTTATATCCGTGATGGCATGTTGCTGATAGAGGGGAAACGTTGGTGCAAAATTAAATCCGGCACTCTGTGAAGCTGTAATCCCGACAAGATCAGCTGCAACGAAATGCTCAGCCATCCAATTGTAAGCTGTGGCTGAGTCCATATGTAGCTTTCGATTCACAGAAAAACGAAAGCATGCAGCCGTCATCCCAGATAACATATACTTCGGTAAGGAAAACCAGCCCTTCCCCGACAAAATACCATACATGGCATCCGTAAATGAATAGGATTCCGGACTTAATCGGAGTGTATGTACAATAACTTGTTTCATTCCCTGATTTCTCTCCTTCCTCACCTAGCAGAATGTGCCCCCCACCTTGGTAGGATAGATCGTTTGCGATCAGGGTAGCGCCCTGATATGATTCTAATGAGTCCCATCGCCCTTTCTTCCAACGCCAGCGCTTTTTCAAACGTAGCGCATAAAGACGGAAGCCGATGTTCAGCCAGTTGTTTTTTACCGTGAATTAATGGCAGTGAGGTCGCAAACTCCTCTGTCACCATGCTCACAAGTTCAGCATAAATGCTGCGAATTTCATCCAATCCAGGTACGTAGCTCTTAACCTCTTGCAAATAATCTTTAATTTCAGTCCGTGCTATTAGGTACGAATCCAAAATATATACTGCGCCGGAGCTGTCATAACCCCCTTGCTCAAAGGCTCGTATAAGAAAGCGATAGGCGTGCCGCCCTGAAGCGATACTCTGATCAGGTAATGTTTTATAAGGCGTCTCCCACTCATACAACGCAAGTCTTAGTGATTCCAGAACAGCGTCCTGTATAGCGATGTCCACCTTGTCTCCAAATATCTGACCATACCAGAATGGCGTCATATTTATTCCGAAATTATCGTATAGTACAATTCGATTTTCCTCAGACCATCCGTCCTGCACATAAAAGACACGATCGTCATCGTCATAACCGTTGATGACACCAAATTCCGGAATCCAGTAAACTCCACCCACACCAAGATCTATACTTTGCTTCATCCATTGGACCGCCTCCTTTTGATAGGTTTCAAATGAGCTATGTCTTGTTCTCCCACCATCATAGACTGTATATATTCCTAAATTATCGATTGCTGGAGCATGCTCAGTCCCCCACTGCCCGTATGCTGTGACTGACATGGGAAGAAGCTTCTCATGAACCGAAAATTTGAACGCCATACCGCTAAGTCCAGACAGCAAAAATTTAGGTCCATCGAACCGATTAGCCGCTGTCAGAATCGCATATATAGCATCTGTAAATGATTTAGATTCCCGCCTCATATGTATATCCTTAAGTATCATTAGAGCCTCCCTGTTCATCTAGCAATTCCAATATCCCTTTGCATCTGTTGCGTATTTGCTCTCGAAGCCACTTGGGGGATATAATCTGGCGCCACTCTAAGGTGAGTAGATGCCCAAGAAACGCATCTGAGTCAAAGAACTCTACCTCAAATACGTCTTCAGTTGAAGCACATACTTTATAGCCATACCATGTGGAGCCTTGTGGTGGGACGGCTAATGAAATGCGGGCCTTAAAAGGCTTCATCTGATGCGTTCGTCCCTCCTGCTGTTGCCCCTGTGGATCCTCATTACCACTTTCAAACTGCCGCTCTGTCAGATTCAAATGAATAATATCTGACAATCGAAAGGTTTGGAGGCGTCCCTGTCCTTCAACACAGGCAATGACATGATCGTCATCATAATGACGAGACATCTTTGAAGGACAAATATACAATTCCTGCTGTCCACTTGCCTGGTCTTGATAGATAATACGTACGATCAAGCGGGCTCTGATGGCTTGGTCCAACAGTTCAATATACTGCATTCGACGAGTATCCACTTCAAATACGGGTAAATATGCTCATTATTCAACTCTTGGTTATCCGTAAAACGCTCAAGCAGACTGCCAATCCGCCGAATCTTATGACCATTCTCATAATTGTAATGGCTATAACGATAAGCTAAATATTTCAGGACTCTTTTTTCTTCTTCAGTTATATATAAATGGGGTAATATAAAGCTATCATCTTCATAGCAGTATCCACGTTGTTTAGCTATATATTGCAACGGAGCACGAAGTGATGCGCCTAAATACTCGATATCCCGTTGCGCTTGTCGCTTTGATATTTCGAAATGTTCTGCCAAATGATTACTGTTTGGATAACTTCCCGCCCTGATTCGCTGATCAAACCACTGAATACGATGCATATGGCTCAAGAGAACATTCTCCCCTTTTTGTTATTAGCTCAATTAGAGTTCACACTTTGGCTTTAGTAATATCTCATGCTATCTTCCAGTATAGGGTAAATCACTTAATTGAAACAAGGATGCCTAGTTGTACCTAAATGCATAATGCATGAGGATAACTGGCACCCTTGAGTATTATTTCACTTCGTCGATGCGATAGCATCTACTTTGGTCTGTGGCGCCTTATCACAACGCTTACACACCTTAACACCTGTCCCATCAGTTTTTGTTCTAGGATAGAGCAGCTTAATTCTCGTGCTCTGGCAGATCGGGCATGTACCTCGGCCTCGTGATGGTAAGCTCCAGAGCGCATGTCCTCGTTTGGTCTTCGCCATAATTATGTTCCTCATTTCAGCAATTTGAATGTTACTACTGAATTATAGAACAACTGGTACGACATAAAATGTCGTATTAATTTATTGCTTGTGCGTTATACTATTTTCAATTCATCCAAACGAACGGAGCGATGCTAGCGACTAGTCCATTAATCAAAATATACTGTTTTTCCAGTCCGTGCCGATTCATAAATCGCCTCAAGTACTTCGGTAACAACTAACGCCTGCTCTGGCTTAACCATTGGCTCAGTGTCATTGATGATACTTTCGAGCCACAATCTGCATTCTCTACCTGCTTGGCTCTCGGTTTTCCCATCGAAATAAGCAACTCCACCTGCATTTAGCTCAGGTTTTTTCGTATACAAATGACCCAAATCTTCTCCATTTATCCGCAGACCATCTTTCATATCTGCTCCACCTTCAGTACCGCATAGTGTAGCCTGTGCTTCGCCCACATCTAACGTATTCAACGCCCAGCTCGCTTCAAGCGTAACGGTTGCTCCATTCTCCATCGTAATAAATCCGAAAGCAGAATCCTCTACTGTAAATAATGCTGGGTCCCAAGGTCCAAATGCATTGGCTGCATCTTTCTTGCTACCCAACTTGTGATATACATTCCCCTTAACACTCTTCACTTTGTAATTATCCATTAACCATAACGTCAGATCCAGCGCATGAGTTCCGATATCGATCAACGGTCCTCCGCCCTGCTCATCTTCATTTAAGAATACGCCCCATGTTGGCACAGCACGTCTACGAATCGCATGGGCTTTAGCGTAATAAATTTCACCTAATTCTCCTCTTTCACAGACCTTTTTAAGTAATAAGGAGTCTGGGCGATAGCGGTTGTCGTAACCTATTGACAGCTTTTTGCCCGTACGTTTAGCAGCTTCAAGCATTAATCTCGCTTCGGCAGCTGTCTTAGCCATAGGCTTCTCACACAACACATGCTTTCCTGCTTCTAATGCGTCAACCGTAATGAAGGAATGTGATTTGTTCGGCGTACAAACGTGAATCACATCGATACTAGTATCCTTCAACAACTCTTTGTAATCCGAATATATTTGTGCACTCTCAAGATCAAATTTCTTTGCCGTCTCTATTGCACGTTCTTCGATGATGTCGCACAAAGCTACTATTTCCGCATTGGACTGTTCAACTAGATTAGGGATGTGCTTACCATTTGCAATTCCACCACAACCAATAATCGCTATTTTTAGTTTTTTAGTTATATTTTGTGTCATGTCATAAATCTCCTTTAATAAGTTATAGAATTCCTCTTAAATATTGTAAGCTCATCTCAATACTTTGCAGTTGCGGAAGATCGAACTCTTCTTGCTCTACCGTATACCAATCCACATGATATTGCTTCGCTGCAGCAGTAATCTTATTGAAATCCATGATTCCTGAACCAATCTCAATATTCCGCTTATCTTCTTCACTCTTCATATCTTTAATATGCAGAATTCTACAACGTTCCTTGTATTTATGAATAAAGTCTATTGATTGTAGACCCGTATGTTCTACCCAGTATGTATCCAATTCCACAAATAAAAGATCTGATTGTGTATGATTCACCAGTAGATCCAGCCCGTATTCTCCCTCATATTTATTAAATTCAAAATCGTGATTATGGTAACCAAATCGTATTCCATTCTCTTTACAGCGTTCACCAATACGATTGAACCGTTCAGCCGTTCTCTTATATGCATCCGCACTATCACGCATCTCTTCTGGAAGACCCGGACAAATGATATACGGGCTCTCAATCTCTAGCGAATACTCTATCGTTTGTTCCAGATTCTCTTCAAGATCAGAAATGCCAATGTGGCTACCTGCGGCCTGTAATCCTAAATCATCCAACGCTTTTCTCAAATCTTTAGCAGAAGTACCGAAGTATCCAGCGAATTCCACCCCGTCGTAACCCATTCTAGCTACCTTGTCTAGTGTGCCAAGAAAATCTACATTCGTTAATTCTTTAATTGAATACAGTTGCAATGCGATCTTATTCATATCTTTACACTCCTTTCTTGTTACCAATAAAGTTACCAAACTTAGTATAAAAGTAATACAATGAAGCTATCGAGAAGTATTAAATATTTGTCATTGGAGTGCATTGTTATGTCTGAAGCCTACTTTGAATCCAACCGCTCTCCCGTAGGAACAATCCAATATCCTTATGAATGCATGATTCATTACAGTGTCGGGAGCCGCTGTATCGTAAATCCTCACTGGCATGTGTATATTGAAATTTTATATTTCTTATCTGGACAGGCGAAAGTATTCCTTGGTGGAGAATCCCATGTCCTAACTAAAGGAGATCTCATCCTTATTCATTCGCATGAGACACATTCTATTCATTCCATGGACGTGGAAGAGGTCTCATATATCGTGATCAAGTTTGATCCTGAGATTCTATACTCCACCTCAAGAACCATTTTTGAATCCAAATATGTGCTACCTTTCACCATGGCGAAATCGACCAATCAACGAGTGTTCACTGAACAAGAGATTACAGGCAGTCCCATCCCTTCTCTCGTTACAGAAATCTATGAAGAGTACACTACGCGAAACTATGGATTCGAACTTGCTGTACGGACATTAATATGTAGAGTATTTCTATGGTTTTTGCGCAAGTCGCAGGACACTCAACCGAATTGGGATATTGCGCATTCACTGAAACAAATTGATTTCCAAATGTTGCAACATGTGTTCGAATATATTGATGACCATTACATGGAAGATATCAATGCAAATACCGCTGCCAGTATGTGTAACCTGAGTTACAGTTACTTCTCACGAAAGTTCAAAGCGATTATGGGCAAGACATTCACGAACTACTTGAACTACATTCGAATTACAGAAGCTGAAAAGTTACTCCTGACGAGCGATTTAAGTATGACGGAAATTGCTTTGGAAGTTGGATTCTCCAATTCAAGCTATTTCATTCAACAATTTAAGCAATATAAAAACATTTCACCTAATCAATTTCGTAAAAAGAGTACTCAAGAAAATTCATAATCCAAGGTAAAAAAAAGAAAAGCTTAATCTAATGTCGATTACATTAGATTAAGCTTATTTTTAATACGTATGATAGCATCTCTTGATACTAATTCCCCAGCAGCTATACAAATTTCCGAATCTTTGAAGCCAATCTGATTGTATCCGAGGTCAGGACGCAACACGATATCTGCAAGCTGCAATTCCTCCTTCACCATCTTTGCACTCATCATGTCGATGGTGTTCATGAGTGAATCCACAAAATGTCTTGCAGTTCCTTTAACGAATGACTCCGCACACACATTCACAGCAATGACGATATCTGCACCCATGCTTTTCACTAGTGCCGCTGGTACTGGATGGACAACCGCTCCATCCATAAGTGTCTTGCCCTGATAGTGCACAGGGCGCATAATAGCAGGGATTGCTGTACTTGCACTGATCGCATGGGCAAGTGATCCTTCCCGCATAATATGTGCCTCTCCTGTCGAGGTATCTGAAGCTACAGCAGCAAAGGGGATAGGCAAATCCTCAATAAGCTTCTTACCTAGATACTGTTCGATAAATCCAATCATCGGTGTATTATGTACGAACGAGCGTTTCGGTAAGGTTGGGCGGACTAATTGACCCCAGCGAATTGTCGAAAGAACACGAACACAGTCTTCCACAGGCATTCCGGCTGCATACGCGCCACCAACTAATGATCCAACACTCGTGCCTGCAATCATATCAATAGGTATGCCCTCTTCCTCCAACACTCGTAATACTCCAAGATGTGCCATTCCTCTAATAGATCCACTACCTAGCGCTAATCCAATCGTCGGTCGATCTCCGGCTTTACGTGCTCGACCAAAGCGCAAATGATTGCTATAGATCATGCGACCCTGACTTAAGATATAGGCTTCTTTCACAATCCCTTGTAACTCCTCCACATTATTAGTTAAGTATGGAAAAAGACTAAGTAGACGTAGTGCATCTTGCGAAATCGTCGTTTCAACATCCTCAGCCCCTTCCTTTTTTACAAAGTATTGTGCTAATAAGGGGATATCCTCCAACCTTTCGCGAAGTGGTGGTACTGATAGCGTTGTTATGTTGGGTAAACTTATCGGCTGTGTAGCAATGATAACGATTCGAGTCTGAACATCCGTTTCTAGCATTTGTGTCAGAATAGGAGTAGGTAATGGTTCGACTTGTTCAACAACAATCGTACCGCCTTTAGCCGCACGGACTCTCGCATCCCAAGTAAGTAAGTCGAAATCTTGCCCGTTTATCGTAAGAATAGGATAATGACCTTGTGTCGTTAAGAAATGGAGTTTTCTAGCTACACTTCTCTTGCCTGTTCCCGCTTCACCTATAATAACAACATGCTCTTGCCTCGTAGACAGACGTTCTATATTCTCTAGTAACTCTTGCATAGCTGGACTCGTCCCGATGAGCTCACCATATCGTTCTTGTTCCTCTGTTTCATGCTGCTTCAAAATAAACAGACTCTTCGTATGCTCCTCCAACACACGCTCGTTGGAGTTCTGAATTCTCTTGATCATAGCTTCAATAATCTGCTTCCGGAAATCAACGTTTTTATCCATTAATAGCAACATGCCTGTACGAGAAACGCTTATCGTATGAACATCATTAACCGCTTCTACATAGGCACTGACGGGATCCCCGGTCAAACAAGACATCTCTCCAAAAAAGTGTCCTCGTTGCAGTATAGCTAATTCAACTTTCTTTTCATGCTGAATAAATACTCTCACTTGACCTGATACGATAATATGGACGTGCTCGCTAATCTCACCCTGCTCCATGATAAGTTGATCGGACAAATAGTGTTGTTCCTCTATTTCCAGGTTCAACTGCTGTAGTTCTTCGGCGGATAGTTGATCCATCAACGGGTATGACTGATAGGGATGTAGCAATCAAATTCCTCCTTTATATATGTATGTTTGTAATGCGCTTTCACACTTTTCTTACTAGGTTCCTCTAATCACTATATTCTACAGGTTCTTTACATCATTTCAAACCCCTTCATGCGATATAGTTCCAGATATCTTCCACTCGCAACAATGACCGGGTCCCTCCTTTTCTGGAGAAATCCCGGTCTTGTGATCTGTATTTTAGAGGTTGTTCAAATAGTCGACTTTTTGAACACACACTTTAATTCTCGATAATGATTCTGTCTAACTTCAGATTAACCGGATGTGCGAGTGAGTCTCCAACGGGGCACTTACTCTCTAAAAATCGCACGAATTCCTCAACCTTTTCTTTAGGTGAATCGGTTTTGATTCGGAATGTATATCGGATATCAGAGTAACCAGGACGGACATCAGATTTATTGAAAAATCCATCGAGATCAAGGTCACCTTCAACATCCACGCTGAATCCATCTAGCTTAACATCAAACTTTGGCGCATAGATTCTTGCAACTATAGACTGACAAGCTCCTAGGGAGGCAAGTAGCACTTCGACTGGATTCATTCCAGTATCTGTTCCGCCCAAGCTCTTTGGCTCGTCAATAGTTAACTCGAAATCTCTAGAAGTAGCTTTAACTTGAACTCCATCTTGTAACTGTGCAGTTGCCTTGAAAGTTTGAATAGCCATTGTATAATCCCCTTTAATTATGTAGTTCGTTGCCAGTGCGCAACATTTAAACCAACTAACTTAATGGGTATTATATGAATAATATTCAATATTGTCAATACTTATTGAAGTGATTGTTATTTTCTGTGATACCGTAATTAAAGGATTTTCCACGTACATCACGAATTATACTCATTTATGATGAATGAAAAGTTAAAGACCAACGGGCATTCACGGTCGAATTGTCGAATATTTCGAAAAACTTGCTGATTCCATATCCTATATTGATGATGAGACTTTCAGTGAAGATGGCGTGCCGATTATTGCATTTGAAACGGGCATAATTAAATCAGGATATAATTTACTTGCTTTAAAAGCAGTACTTCGTTTGATTTCAGAAAATGCGTTTGAATCTTTGAATAAAACAGAAAACTTTATTGCGTTTGCAGCCACTGGGGATGATTATATCGATTATAGTATCGTTATGCGTAAGTCAATCGATCCCGCATTATTCTATGAGATTTTTCCGGATATTCGAGAGAAGGATACCCAATCTAGTGAGGAAATGAAAAAAAACCAGCGTTTGTCAGTCAATGAATACTTAGATTATTGGTCCGATGCTGTCCATAGTGATTATAGATTAGAAACACCTTTTACTTTTGATAAATCAGAAATTGAGGTCTTTCTACAAATGGAACATTTCGGAAATGCCTTGGCTCAGGAATGTATAGAAAGATTGAAGAAATTGATTACTACATTGAGGCATTACATTTTTCCGGTAAACTGACTGAAAAGCAAAAAGAAGATTGTTCTACTATCGCCGATCGAATGAACAGAAAACCGGATGATATTTTTAATGAGATATCAGAAGAGCTGAGGTTTTTTGCTAAGCAATGATAGTTTAGAAAATTATAAATATAGATAATCACTTCGTGATACAACTAAGGTCAGAATCATTTTTCTATTATGATTCTGACCTTAGTTACCATTATTAATTATAGTATAGAATCAACATCACTCTATATCTCATTTCATGTCCATACATTATCTCACTCGCTTATACACTCTGCTCACTTACACCCAAATTAGGGTCGAAGACTAGCATCTTTGTCGCAATTTTATCGATGAAGAATCGATCATGGCTAACCGTAACTACAGCACCAGGGAAATGAATCAGTGCTTGTTCCATGACCTGTATGCTTGTCAGATCAAGATGATTGGTCGGCTCGTCCAATATAATGACAGCAGCTCCCGAGAGTAAGCATTTAGCGAGTGCTACCCTGGCCTGTTGTCCACCGGACAGATTGCCAATGACTTTACTCAGATCCATTTCCGAGAATTGCAACATCGATAGAAATTTATTCACTTTTTTCCTTGTAGCATTTAAACCAAGTCCAGAAATATTGACCGCATGGCTAACGGTATCCTTCAGATCAAGCTCATCCCACATCCTGTTGAAATAAGCGTAGCTAACGCCCCTCTCCCAAATGACCTCGCCTGCTTCTGGTTGTTCTTGGCCCGTAAGCACTTTAATAAGGGTAGACTTCCCGCTCCCATTGGGACCGACGATGGCTATCCGATCTTCCTTCTGAATATCGAAACTGATATTCTGGAATATGGATCGATCGTCATACGACTGTCCGATTCCCTTCACTTGGCATAGATTGTCTGGGAAACGTAGGTTTTCATAAATATCGGTGATAAGCACGTTCACGGGATGAGGCTCAACCCGCTTCTTCATATCAGCCAACTTTCGTGAAAGTCGGTCTTTTGAGGTTTTCTTGTTCGCACGGCTATCAATGACTTCGGACTCCATGATGAGAAGTTCTTCCTCCCATTCGAACTGGCGATCCAATACTTTCTTACGCATCTTCTTCTTCCGTATGTAATCAGTATAATTACCTTCGTATTCTTGAAAATGATAATTCTCAATTTCAATCGTTCGCGTAACGACTCTATCGATAAATTGCCGATCATGAGACACCAGAATCATCGCTCCATTGAAGCGGTTTAACCACTGCTCTAGCCACACGAGACCTTCCAGATCCAAAAAATTCGTTGGCTCATCGAGCAATACAACATCAGGAAACTCAATTAAGATTTTGGCGAGCGCGGCACGATTTCTCCAACCTCCAGATAACTCATCAACGGGCTGATTCCGCGATCTATCATCGAAACCTAACTTGGTTAGAACCGTATCGATCTCGATGGATATATTCCAACCATCCAAATGCTCCATTTGTTCAAAAAGCTCTGCTTGCCGCTCTAATAGTCCATCCATCTGGGCATCATCGGTTACTTGGCCTAGCTTCTCCCCTAATTCTTGGAGTTCCTGCTCTATAAGTCCAACCTGCTCGAAGCATAATTCTAACTCTTGCTGAACAGACAACCCCCCACTAAGTTCCGAGAATTGAGAGAAGTAACTGATCTTAACCTGCGGGTCTACCTCTACTTTTCCAGACGTTGGTTCTTCTTTACCCATAATCAGCTTGAAAATAGTCGATTTACCCGCACCATTTCGTCCGATTAGACCAATCCGTTCCCCTTTGCTTACACGAAAATAAATATCGCGAAAAATCAGTGTATCCTCATATTTCTTAGTTACATTCTCCATACGAATAACGCTCAAATCTATCACTCCTTAGCGCAATTATAACACTAGAACGCTATTCACATAGCAATGATCGAATATATTTTCCAGGTACTGCAACAAAACCAATCTCTTCTCCGTCTCCTAAGTAGGAGGTGTTCATTATGGATAGGTTTGTCATAATTTCACTGATCATGGAATTTCCATTATGAGTGCAGCGCGTATTTTTTACTTCTCTATTAAAGACAGTACAGGTAAGCAAGTTAATACTTTTGGTATGCATGAGGTGGGGATTGTTCGTGATATACAAGGGAAAGACATAATTACTGAGCATTATAAATATAAACTTAACAAGCCTGGGTTATATGTAGCCTCTGCGATTGCCAAAATTACGACAGGTGAAGGTGAGAACACGAAAGACTATGAGATTGAAACAAATCATATAAGTTTTGAGGTTATCCGTACAACTACCGAGGAACAATAGATGAATAATGACGGAAGCAGCGACTCTCCGTCTTCCAATGCATATAGAAGAGCCCAGTTTCCGAGAAACTGAGCTCTTTTCGTTACGGAACCTTTACAACGAATGGAACTGTAAACACTTTACCATTTCGTTGGAATTGTCCCCAAATGCGAAAGAATTCATATGGTGGAGAAGTGTACGTTTCCGATAGTTGCAAAAGTACACTTAGAATTGCTCAATCAACTTTCAGACTAACTATAGTTGCATAGAGTACATCTAGATTACTGGAATCCTCGCTTTCCACCGCTTTCGCCGCTTTTAAGTGTAGATTTACAACTAATTCACTCATTCCCGACTTTTCCCGATAATTAAATGTACCATATGCATCTATTCTAGCCTCACCTTCACTACCTTCATGCACGAAGTCTTATTTGTATTCTACCGTCGTCAAAAACCACTCGCTCTATATCTATTCCACTGAATGACATCCGAAATTTTAGATCTTTCATCGAATTCTGATGGTATTTAGTGCGTGTCGTGTCATATTAAGGCATCAGTTTCAGCGAAAATATAAGGAATCGAGTATCAAGAATCAATCTCATAATTACGCAACCCGATATAACTGTATCGGCGATTATGAAATTAATTCAAGTGAAGCTTATGCTTTCTTATATTTCAAAAAGACGCTCATCAATGAGCGTCTCCAAGATCAGTTATCACTTGTTTAATTCAGTCTTCATAATTTAACTTGCAGGTTCAACGATCTGACCTCTTTTTGCTCTCAAGGATAAGAAGAAACATAACACTAAAATGATAGCTGCAGATATATAAGGATAATTAATATCAATGTCAAATAAAAATCCTGCAACGATAGGTCCAGCAATGTTCCCCAGACTTGTGTAGGCTGAGTTCAGACCTGCAACATACCCTTGCTGATGTGGGGCCACCTTAGACATCTGAGTACTGATGGCGGGACGTAATACATCCATCGCTAAGAATACAATAAAAGTGACTGCAAGAATCAACCAGTATTTGTGTACAAAAAGAGTTAGAAATATGAATACACCCGCCATGATCAGACTAAAAGAGATGACATTCCTCTCTCCAAACTTGTTCAATATCCATCCGAATATCGTTGCTTGCACAACAGCACCGGCTATAGACCCGAACGTAATAATATAAGCAATATCTTTCGGTGTAAAACCGAATTTATGATCGACAAACAAACCAAATACCGTCTCATAATTCGCTAGACCAAAAGAAGATACAAACACGATGATCAGACTTAAAAAGTAAGGCTCACGGTATGAACGCAGTAGCTGAACCGTTAGACTTTGCTTCACAACGGGCTTACGAGCTTTACGTTTCTCTGATGGTAATGACTCAGGTAGAATCAATGCGGTAATTATTGCCGCTATCCCCCCTGCTATCGCCGCTGCGTAAAAGGGCACACGAATACCATATTCGGCTAGAATTCCCCCGATCCCTGGACCGATGATGAATCCCGTAGTGATCGCCGCTGTAATGAACCCCATACCTTTAGCTCTCTCTTCGGAAGAGGTAACATCTGCCGTATAGGCCATGACTGAAGGCATGATGAGTGCAGCACCAATCCCCCCTAGAAATCTAGCTGCAAAAAGTAGATACGTCGTACTAACAGCTCCAAAGAGTCCCTCACCGAGTGCAAAAACAACCATCCCTGCAACAATAATCTTTTTCCGCCCCATAGAATCCGACAATCTTCCAGCTAACGGTGAGAACAACAATTGCGTTAGTGAAAAAGCCGCAACTAGCATTCCTACAGTACTTCCGCTTATATGAAGTTCCGTCATGTAAGTAGGCATGATTGGAACAACAAGACCTATTCCTGTAAAGACCAGAAATATATTAAACATTAGGAGCAATAATGCTCCTCTATTTCTTAATAATAATGACATAAAAAATCCCCCGAAATACCCATTCTTCTGGATGTAATGTAGTGTAAATCTATTTAATCAGAATCAGATGGGGTCTTTTGCAATCCCGTACAGGAACACTTTAATGGCTAAATGATATAAAGCGAGTACTTCCTTCGGGTTTGATTTTCGAGACATCTGACTGAGCCCTACTGTTAAACTTTCAAAAATAATGGAAAGGCTCTCCACATCATTTGGCTTGAATTCACCATCATCAATACCTTGTTGTATTAACTTTTGATAGAATTTAAGATGCCCCGTCACCATCTCAGCTATTCGTTCTTCAACATCGCTTGCCTTTTCCTCATTATTGAAAAATTCATTCGCAGCTTTGGTCAGTGGATGGTTTAAATCTTCAAGAACCATTTGCTCAGCAACCCCGTACATCTTATCTGTCGTTGTTTTGTAAAGTGACTCCTTTTCTCTCCATTGTTGCTCCCATTCCTGATCCCATTCATTAAGTAAATAAAGAAACAATCCTTCTTTACTTTTAAAATGATAATAAATATTTCCCTTACTACTACCTGTTGCACCTACGATATCTTCAATGGAAGTTGCCTTGTAGCCCTTTTGAACAAACAGTCCTCTAGCAGCGTCCGCCACTCTCTTTTTGGTATTTTCGCTTTGCAACTGCTTCTTGTTCATATACTTCCACTCCGATTCAATGTATTATTTATCAAATTGACATCGACTTATACTGAACATTCATTCAGTATAGTAACATGAATAGGAGTCACTTTCAAGAATAACGATAAATGAATCCATGAATGAAAAATACAGCCGATCTCAATTGAGATCGGCTGCTTTGACTTGATACAGTTACAATCACACTATTATAATTTAGGTGCTACAACACTTTCATCATGGGTAATAACTACGATTTCTGCATTCGTGATGCCTGGAAGTGATTTGGTCATCATTGAGGAATGGTAAGCTAAAACTTTCATACCTGCTTTCAATTCTGCTGTTCCCCCGAACAGGGAGATCACCTTCGTATCTTCAGTAATATTCAGAATGACATCGTTATAAGGTGATTGACCAGTAGCTGATTTTACATATACTTGATCTTCTACAATATCATCCGATGCAACGATTGTACCCTCAACTTTATTTGTTGCTGTTGCTTTCACAACAATTTTCTCCGCATGTGTCTGAGCTGGGAAGATCATTGTCATTACTTCACCGTAATATGCATCAACACGAACATCAGCTTTCAAGGCATCTAGCGTTAAAGATTTGCCGTCTTCATCGACGATTTCAGTCTTCTCGTCTGCTGTTAGAATGACATAATTAATACCGCCTTGCTCCATCGGGCTCCCAATAACAGTGAACTTGTTATCTGCTACATTAGTAATGATACCGTCTGTGCCTGGATTCGTTTCTTGTACTAATTCTTCAATAGTCGTGTTTACTACGACATAGCTCGTTGTTGATTGAGGTGGAAGGCTCATTGTAACGGCTGGACCGTAGAATGCTTTGACACTCATCCCTTTTTGGATTTCACTTGCTTTGATCACTTTTCCATTCTGGTCTATGATCTGAGTTTTATCAGCAAAGTGTAATACAATCGTATCCTTCAATGAAGAATAGATATTTTCACCAGTTACAACAATGCCACTTTCTGTGATTTCAGTTACCGTACCGTTAATCCCAGTAAAACTTTCATCTTGAACTACAAGTGTTAGTGCTGCTCCACGAGCTGGAATACTTTTCGTCAACATAGGACCGTAGAATGCTTTAACAACCTTTTGCTCATCTATGATCGTTTTCAATGGAACTCTCTTTCCTTTGGAATCTACAATTTTAGTATCTTTAGTGATAGATAATACGATTTCGCTTTGATCCGTCGTAGCAAGACCGCGGCCTGTTACTGTAATGAATTTACCTGTTTTATCATTCACAAAATCCGTGATTTGCCCCATTGTCCCTAAGAGCACTCTCTCTTGCTTCTGAATGAGTTCTTGTCCATCTTTAGTAGATACCGATGTAGTGTCTTGTGCACTTACGGCCAACGGCATAACTGCCATCGCTAGAATAGTTGCTGTCGTCAATACTTTGAACATGTTTTTATTTGTCATCTCTAATTCCTCCAATAGTTTGTCATAGTTCTAGACGGTGTAACTCTTAAAATGTTGCAGAAACAACAAAACTTAAGGTTACTAATATGGACACTCCAAATCTATAAGTAAGTAAGGAATAACTTCTTTTTCAGAAGCGCTATACTTTTCGCTTATACTTAAGTCCGATTGGGTAAATATCCAACAATTGTTGATGGCGAAGAAGTTAAAAAACAACGCTATCGCTGTAAAGCTTGTAAAAAGACATTTACTGACCTCACAAATACAGTTCTTTATCGAACTCGTCACCTTAATCACTGGATTAAATTTGTTGAGTGCATGATAGAAGGGTACTCCCTTCGTAAGTCCGCCGATTTAATTGGAAACATAACTCACGGCACACTATTTTATTGGAGACACAAGCTTTTGTCCTCGTTAAAACAAATCAAAATACCAAATTTTGAAGGTATCGTTGAAATGGACGAGACCTATTTCTTGTACTCAGAAAAAGGATAAAGAAAAATCAAAGATAGAAATCCTCGCAAACGTGGTGGTTCAGCACAAAAGCGTGGTATAAGCAATGAACAAGTATGTGTATTGGTCGCGAGGGACCGTGACAAGATGACTGTTTCGCAGGTATTGGGGATGGGAAGATTAACAAAAGAACAATTGGATAAAGCTATCGGTCATAAACTTTCAAGTGAGAATATATTATGTACCGATTCTTGGCGTGCCTTTAAGATTAAGGCGTGGATACAACGATTTAACAGTGTTGCTACTAAGTATCTTAACAATTACCTTGCTTGGTATCAGGTATTAGATAGCATTCAACATCAAAGAAATGAAGTTACTATGAACGACTTGATTATTAGAGGGAATTTGATAAGAAATTCGGAAATTTATGATACAATTAGATTAACTAAATTTGTGATTTAACATTATGTCTATGGGGGTATCCAGATGGAAATTCAAAAACGAAAGGTCCAAAAAATTTTTGGAAACGTTACAAAGAAAAAGCAGATACATGAATCTGTTCTTCTAGTTGAAAACTCCAATGGAGATGTTTCATATAGTTTTGGGCACGGGGGTAAGAATACAGATACACCGTTCTTAATTGCAAGTATCACAAAGCTGTTCACAACCACTTGTATTTTTATTTTGAGAGAGCAGGGAAAACTGTCATTAGATGATGAAATAACAAGATATTTAAAAAAAGACACGTTAAAGAACCTTCATGTCTACAAAGGTCGAGAGTATTCTAATAAACTTACACTCTCGAACTTATTGTTTCATACAAGTGGATTGCGGGATGTGATTGATGAGGGTAGCAATAAGTCGAAAATACGTGCTCTTAATAAGGATGTGCAAACTGATTTTAATGAAACCATAATAAAGACGAAGGGAATCAAACCACACTTTGCACCGGATATGGGAAAAAGAGCTCATTACGCAAATATAAACTTTGAAATCCTCGGGGAAATAATTGAAATAGTTACTAATTCAACATTGGAAGAAGTGTTTAGACAATTAATTTTTGATCCTTTAGGACTCAAAAATACTTATCTTCCGGAAGATGAGGATGATTTTATCCCGTATATTTATTATAAGGACACTGCCTTTTACCTTCCAAAATCACTTTTGAGCATTCGCGCAAGTGGCGGTTGTGTCTCTACGGCTCGTGAATTAATGGTATTTATCAAGGCATTCTTTAAAGGGAAATTATTTGATAATACTGTTTTTCATGAACTAAAAGTAAACAACAGGCTGCAGGCTTCTATGCTTCCAATTCATTACGGTTCTGGATATATGAGAGTTCCACTAAATGGTTTTGCAACACTTTTTATGGGGAAAGGTGAGTTAATTGGTCATTCTGGTTCAACAGGTTCCTTTGCATTTTATTATCCCGAAAAGGACATGTTTTTTATAGGAGATGTCAACCAAATGGAAAACCCCGCGACCCCTGTACGGCTGGTGATGCAACTTGCCATGTCTATGAAATCATGAAGATTAAAGTATCTTCCACTAACGGGTTCGCTAGTAGAAGAAGACTATACTAAGAATTAGAACTTCCAGATAATCGGAAGTTCTAATCTTTTAATACATATCAACATTAAACTTTAACAGAGCCTTATTTTTAAACCTTTGCACTAACAACGACTATCCTTATGCCCATCCTGTTAGATGATCAGATAAATTCACATACTTCAAATGAGGCATACGAGATAAAAATGTAGGCTTAGTCTTAATCAGGTTATTACTCACATTCAAAAAGCGAAGCTGAGTTAAGTTTTCTAGTTCAGGAGGCAATTCTTCAATACCTGTGTAACTGATGTTTAAAGATTCTAATTGCTTCAATTGACCTAACTCAGGAGGTATACGATTTAATAACAAGTCGGACTTGGCTTTTGGAGCCCATCCTGGCATTGTGCGATCTGAGCTGCCGCAATATATCTTTAAATCTTTCAACTGCTGAAGATTGGCAATTTCCTTCGGAATACATTCCAGATCGGCTGTCATAATCTGTAATCCCTCTAACGTGCGTAACTCAAATAATGCGGGAGGAAGTCTAGTGACATCCTGTTCGAATATTTCTAAAAATTTCAATTGCTTCAATTCACGTATGCGATCCGGTATTTCCACAAGTCGATAGGAAGAGATCGACAAACGGTCACTTTGATGTTTAATGGCGTCATCCAAAAAACATTCGAAATCCCGATGAGATTCTAGCTCAATGAACAATCCTGGAATAAGATCTGCCAGTTGTTCCGCTTCCTCTTCGTTCAATCGGATTCCACACACTTCTTCATGTGAAGTACAGTACAGAAAGTCCGCTCCATTCTCATCCACAAAACACAAGTCTTCAGGCATTTCCGGATGGCACCAGTCAAATAAGCCATTAACCGCCTCTTTTAACACTTTTCCTGCTTCCTTGCAACATCGATATATGTAATATGTCCCTTCAGAATAGTTAGCTCCGCTCTTTGCTTGCATTTCCTCCATACTACATTGTTCTAACAAAAATGGCTTTAATTGAAGCATGACCTCTGCGTAACTATTCCCGTCTTCAAAAGGAGCTTCAACAAGCACAAATTTAACAGTACGCTCAATGACATAATCAATGAGGCGTTCGTATGCCTCTCCCTTGGGATCAGTATAAAATCTCATTTACAACCCATCTCCTTGACATAAAATTCCTTGCATGTTATTTTGACCATATCCAATTCTAGACGACATATGGAAATAAATCACAATGTATCTTAGGTGAACCCATTCTTCTTAGCCGTTGGCTTTCATACAGAAAGAGGTAAACAAGTGTATTTAACAACAAAACTTCTAATCTTTCAATTAAGACCAAAGCAGTGGACGAAAAATCTACTCATTTTTGCTGCCCTTCTATTTTCTTTCGAAAAGATCAACTTCTCAGCTTTCTTGAATACGTTATTAGGATTTTTTCTGTTTAGCTTCATATCTGGATGTGTCTATATATTAAATGATTATGTAGATAGAGAGGCAGATCAAAATCATCCAACTAAGAAGAATCGACCGATGGCATCTGGTGCGCTTAACCCTTATGTGGCTTTAACATTTGGTGGGTTTCTTTTAGTTGCTTCATTAATTGTATCGTATTTTCAGAATCCACTGTTCACTTTACTATTAATAGTCTACTTCGCACTGAATGTTGCTTATTCCTTCATTCTTAAGCATGTGGTCATTATTGATATTATGGTCATCGCTGCTGGATTCGTGCTACGTGCCATTGCAGGCGGACTCGTTATTCATGTACCTTTTACCCCTTGGTTTTTAATTTGCACGATGCTACTTTCCTTGTTCCTGGCCATTGGTAAGAGAAGACATGAATTGTTTCTACTTGAAAATGATAAAATTACACACCGGAAAGTGCTAGAAAAGTATTCATTCCCGTTACTCGATCAGCTCAACAGCATCGTTACGACGGCCACCATTATCAGTTATTCCTTGTTTACCTTCACCTCAGGACGTACGATCCATTTGATGTGGACCATACCATTAGTGATTTACGGTATTTTTAGATATTTATACTTAATTCATATTGAAAATAAGGGCGGTTCACCAGACAAAGTATTATTCGAGGATAAGCCCATTTTGGTTACCGTTATTTTGTATGTCATCAGCGTCGTATTTATTTTAGCATTGTTCGAATAAACTTTTTAAAGCATAGAGGGATTAATCATGTACACTAAAATTGCAATGTTTGATATCGACAAAACGATTATTAGTAAAGATTCGATGTTTCTGTTCGTATGGTATGGGATCAAGAAAAGACCTTTGGCATTTGTGAAGTTGTTTGAAATCGGATTAAAAACATTGTTGTACAAGCTGAGGCTTATACAAGTAGAAAAAGTTAAATCATCCTATTTTCATGCGATCTCTTTTTTGGAGGAATCCGATCTGGAACACTTTTATGATTCTGTCCTAGTACCCTATATTTATCAAGATGCCATGAAAGAATTGAAGAATAGAAAAGAAAATGGTTATCACGTGCTACTCGTGTCCGCCTCCCCACATGCTTATTTGAAGTACTTCAAGAAGTTACCTTATGTAGACGAAGTTATCGGAACCGAACTCATCCAGAATAATGGGCGTTACACACATGTAATCGAAGGCAACAACTGCAAGGGCGAAGAGAAAACGATACGTATTAGCCAGTATTTAAAAGACGCCGGACTCCAAATTGATTATGACAATTCCTGCGCGTATTCTGATTCATTGTCGGATTTACCGATGTTTCGGTTAGTAAAGAATAGATACTTGATTAACCTACATAGTCCAGACTTGGAGGTGCTTAAATGGAACAGATAGGTTATCGCCACGCTGGTAAACTCTTGATGATCATCTCCGCATTTCTCACAGCCACAGGGCAGCTCTTTTGGAAATGGGGTCATTTCAATCTCCTATACATGGCAATCGGATTTCTTTGTTACGGATTAGGTGCTGTATTTATGCTCAAAGCTTTTTCCATGGAAAAACTGTCTGTAGCCTACCCTTTAATGTGCATTAGTTACATCTTTGCTTTGATTTACGGCCAACTGTTTCTTGGTGAAGATATTACCTTGAAGAACACATTAGCTATTGCATTATTAGGGATCGGAGTGACATTAACATCCTATGATAAATAATTGGCTTGTCGGCTTACTACTTATGATGACATTGATGGGGTCACTAGGTAGCGTTTTTTTTAAATATTTCACACTCCGAAGAAAAGTTTTCTATCTTTTAACCGGGTTTATGTTCTATGGTATCGGTGCGCTTCTCAATATTTACCTGTTAAAAGAGCTTCCCCTTACCTTTGTACTTCCGGCCAATGCCTTCACATTTATCTGGACTTTGATATTTGCCAAATGGATTTTCAAAGAAGGCATTGGGATCTATAAAATTGCCGGTGTTGCTTTTATCATTTCCGGTTTAATCTTATTGGTTTTGTGAACGGTTTGCCAAAAATAAACATGATTGGTGGAAACTCATGGTATTCTCGAGCTATTTAATGAAGAATAAGAAGGATAATTACAAAGCTTGTTGGCTGTTTATCGGTTTTCTTCTTTTTTATTTCGGTAACAATGTTCCGTTTTTGATGTATATGAAACAGAACATGGCTGATTTAGCAGGCTATAGCCCTTTTTATGGTGCACCCTTCGTATTTAACATTTTCAATTTCGATCCTTCTATGTATTACGGTTCGGGCAATTCTTCCATTATCCATCCATTGATGAACTTTTTATCCGGTCCATTATTGTATTTTTCTAAATTTTTATTCGGAAATCTATTCTTTCTAGTGATCCAATCTGTTATCAATGCGCTCAGCGTTGTCATGATTTATTATTACTTACGTAAAAGCGGCTCGGACAATGTATTGGCTGTGCTCTTTGCAACTTTTTTCGGCGTAAGTTCATACAATATTTTCACGGCCATGATTCCAGACTCTTATTCTTATGTCCAATTTATTATCATCTTGTCCGTACTGTATTTGCAATACAGCAGAGTTCTTGCCAAGACGTATGTTCTACCTAGCGCTTCATTCGCACTACTTAACTTTGCCGCAACTTCGACCAACATCGTCCCATTTATAGGAGCTTTGTTCTTTAACATGATCGACAGGCGCGATAGCAAGACGTTCAAAAAATTCATCTCTATCCTTTTAACCTTCCTGCTGTTCGTTGTCCTATTTACTTTATTGCAGTCTGTATTATTCGAAGGCCAGACATGGATTAATAACTGGATAACAGGTCTCAATAACGGTGGATTTAGCTATGCTGCCCCCTTTGTATTCAGTCAACATTGGAAAGCTACCTATATGTTAGTGATCAGTCCTATACTGTCACCCGACATGATGCTAGTTGATACGGGAATTATGGCATTCGTAACCGATCTAACGCGTCCTTATCCGTTGTATGTCACCATTATTGGTTTCACTCTTATTATTCTATCAGTGCTTGGATTTATCAAAGGAATTAAATCTAGAGAAACATGGATGCTGGTCCCTTACATTTTCTTCGCGATTCTTCTACATATTATTGTAGGCTTCGGTCTTGCTGTGTTTAAGTTTGATTTGTACTTATATGCCGGACATTATTTATTCGTCTTTTTCCTGCTCGCTGCAAGGTTCATCATGCAGATCAATCACCCCTTTATAAGAAGAGGATTGATAGCAATTATTTTCTTATTTGTTCTTACAACACTGGGTAACAACGTCATTAAACATATTGAAACCTTGAATTATATCAAAGACATCTATTCGGGTTTATGACAGCCATTATTCCGTTTCACCGTTTAGACGGTTAAGAAATTGTAGTGCGCGGGTACTTTTAGGATGTATGAGTACATCCTGCGGAGTGCCTTTTTCTAATATAAGGCCATCATCCATCAAAATAACTTTATCCGCCACGTCAGCTGCAAATTTCATCTCATGGGTAACAATAACCATTGTCATCCCTTCTGCTGCCAACTGCTTGATGACCTTCAGTACTTCTCCGACCAGTTCAGGGTCAAGTGCGGACGTTGGCTCATCGAACAGAAGTACCTCCGGATCAACAGCCATCGCCCTAGCAATCGCTACCCGTTGCTGCTGTCCACCAGATAGTTGGTGTGGATAGAAATCCGACTTTTCAGCAAGCCCTACCTTATCTAATAGCGCCAAAGCTCGCTTCCGAGCATCCCCTTTAGATTGCTTCTGTACTGTGACCGGTCCTTCCATCACGTTACCGAGTGCCGTCATGTGTGGGAATAAATTATACGACTGAAAGACCATGCCTGTTCTTTTTCGCAGTGCCAGAACATGATGTTCCGACACTTTCTTCATATCTGTAAAGTTCAACTTCGTATCACCGAATACAATACTACCCCGATCAGGAAGTTCTAGTAGGTTGAAACAACGTAATAGCGTTGTTTTCCCTGACCCTGAAGGACCAATAATGACAAGTACCTTGCCGGACTCAAGCTTCAGATCAATGCCCTTTAATACCTCAAGCGGACCATAAGACTTATGCAAATCAAGTATCTCAATCAAGCGGGTTCCCTCCTTTAACTTGCAGAATATCTAGCAAGCCTTCTCTCTAAGTAATTTTGAAAAGCAGACAATACGGAGCAGAATAGCAGATAGATAACAGCGACTTCGCAATACAGCAGCAGAGGTTCGTAAGTTGTAGCGACGACTTGTTGTGCAGTTCTGAACATTTCCATATAAGTAATACTTGCGGCAAGTGATGTGTCTTTAACTAGGCTGATGAAGGTGTTCGCAAGCGGTGGAACCGACACTCGTGTGGCCTGCGGCAGTATAACACGGCGCAATGCTTGACCACGAGTCATACCGACTGAGAAGGAAGCTTCCCATTGACCTTTTGGTATCGAAAGGATTGCAGCACGTAGTATTTCTGAGGAATAGGCTCCGACATTAAGCGAGAATCCAATGATGGCAGCCGTTAACGGCTCTAAAATAATTCCAATGGCAGGTAATCCATAAAAAATGATAAATAACTGTACCAATAGCGGAGTTCCCCGGATGACCCATACATAAAAACGGGCGATCAGCTTTGGAGTGGTCCATGAGGAAATTCGGACAAGTGCAGTTAATACTGCCAGCAATAATCCAATAGCAAATGAAATCAAAGTTAGCGGAATGGTAAAAGCTACCCCCGCTTTGAGCAGAGGCAGCAACGAATCGATAACTATCTGTATTTTACGCTCATCCATTCATCAGACATCCTTCTTGGACCTTTGGCAAGCATTCATCCATAGTCCCCTGTTATTTAGAAACGTCCGCACCGAAGTATTTATTAGAAATTTGTAGATATGTTCCGTCATCCTTTATTTCGGCAAGTGCTTTGTTGACTGCTTTAATCAGCTCATCATTTCCTTTTAGGAATACCGCTGCGCTGTGTGAGCCATTCTCTATTTCGTCAACTTTTTTAATCTTCACGTCCGGCTTTTGTTTCTTCAAGTCCAGATAAGATAAGCCGTCATTAATCGTTGCATCAATACGTCCTGAGGTGAGTAGGTCAATCGACTGATTGAACCCATCCGTAGCTACAATCTCCGCACCATTCTCACGAGCTATACCAGATAGATTACTTGTAAGCGATTGGCCAGATTTTTTACCCTTCAAGTCAGCAAATGACTTAATATCTTCGTTGTCTGATCGTACGACGAGCACAGCCTTAGAGACAATATAAGGGTCGGAGAAGTCATATTTGACTTTCCGTTCGTCATTGATGGATACCTCATTAAAAATAACATCAAATCTGTTAGCATCCATTCCTGCAAAAAGTCCGTCCCATTGTGCCTCAATAAACTCAGGTTGTACGTTCATACGCTTAGCTATCGCCTCTGCAATTTCTACGTCGAAACCCGTCAACTTACCATTAGCATCATGATAGGAGAAAGGTGCGTACGTCCCTTCCGTCCCAATACGAAGCTTACCGCTTTCTTGTATCCTATCGAAGCTGTTATGTTCCGTTGAATCAGAAGTCTTATTGTTATTGACATTATTCCCGCAAGCCACAACCAACACCACGATCAGTACTAGCAGAAAATTTATGTATCGTTTGTTCATCATTATCATCCTCTCCATATGTCCTAGATATGAATTGCCGGTGAGTAAATAGGGGTTGTTCAAAAGGTCACTTCATTACACCTCTTGTTTTGTCCTTCTAGGAACAAAAATATCCCCGAACTATGATTAGATAGTTCGGGGATATAACTTAGAACAAGCAATGATTGATTATTTGCGTGAGAAGAACACAGCGAATTCATTATATTCGTAAACACAATCTGCTTCTGCGAACCCAGCGTCGAGTAACCACTTTAGCTGATCTTCTACAGATGCATTTATATCTAGTTTTCTTCGTTCTATTGCGGATTCAACCACTTGAATGGATAGTCCACTCTTGCGGATCGTTGCTTCCCATTCTGCTTTATAACGATTGTCGAGATCGAAAGACGCACCCGCTGCTTGATCGGCGTTAACGAAGATTCCACCATCTGTTAAGAGGCGAAATACGTTGTGAAAAAGAGTTCTTTTATCTTGATGAGATAAGTGGTGAATGGATAGCGATGAAATAACAGCGTCATACCCTTCCTCATCGAAAGAATATGTCGTATAATCTGCTGAAATATATTTCACCTTAGGATCATCTCGGAATCTGACCCGTGCCTCCTTAAGCATCTCCTCACTTAAATCTATCAATGTCAATTCTGCTTCTGGGTATTGTTGTCGAACATAAGATGCGAATAGTCCCGTTCCTGCACCTAAATCCAAGATTCTAGGAGTCTTCTTCTCAACATGAACACATCCCATAGCCACGCCATAGAAATCATCGAAACAGGGAATTAACTTCCTGCGTTGTAAGTCATAGTCCTTTGCCACTTCATCAAATTTCCTTTTAATTGAATCACTCATCTTAGAACCTCCCTTTTTCGAACAATCAGTCAAATCCCGCTTGTAGTTATCCTGTATATTACAGTTATTTTATGACAAACGGAAATATATAAAACAGATCATTCTAATAGGTTTTCCCTATGCGGTATTCTCACGATCATTAATAACGGCCATACATGCTTCCGCAAAACTTTTTCCAAATTCGCGACAAAGGACTTTTTCATCCGTGCTCGGACCATACTCAACCTTAAGGCTTTCCTGAAGCAACATTGCACCACAGGTTCTAAGCTTATCCTCCAATTGATCCACAGCTCCACAATAGATATCGTAACCAGTATCTCCGCTTCCGAATACGGCTGCTCGACTTCCCTGTAAGTCAACCTCATCCATTTCATCACAGAAATCTAAAAATTCATCTGGCATTTCACCATCACCCCACGTATAAGCACCTAATAAATACCCTCTATATTCAAGCAGTTGTTCCGCATGACTATTCTCAACCGTTTTCAACTCAACTTCTGCTCCTGATTCACGAATTCCATCAGCGATCAGTTCGGCCATTTCTTCCGTATTTCCTGTTAAACTTGCATAGATAACTGCAAACTTATTTATCATTAATCATCACCTCATGAGTCATTTGTTTCTTTCATTATAATTGATAATGATTATCAGTGTCAATTAAACAACGATACTTCTCCCATTATTAGGCTTCACGGTATAACTATTACCTATTTAATGATAGAATGGACAAATATTGATCTCGCCTGTAAAGGAATGTAATGATGAAATTAAATCTTCTTCGGAAATTGAAATATAACTGTTTAAAGTTGCTTCGAATCAAAAATTCAGATCATCAAGTTGTCATTGGTTTTTTAGCTGGATTCTTTCACTGCTGGTTTCCTACATTCGGTCTAGGACTGTTCCTTTCTCTTGGTCTTGCTAAATTACTACGAGGAAATCTAGTTGCAGCTATTATTGCGGGGACTTTCGGAACGGTGATATGGCCTTTATTGTTCTATCTAAATTATATAGTCGGTACTATAGTTATGAGTTTGTTCACTTCTCCTTCGGTGCAGATTGATGAAATTATGGATACCCCGATTACGGAACTCGATTATTCTGAATCTGCCTATCATTTTAGTGAACTTGGCAACATGAGTCTTTATTTCATAGAAGGATCGATAATAAACAGTATCCTATTCTCGGTAGTGGCATATTTTATACTACGTTTTATTTTAAAGCGATACCGCAGACCCTTACTTAATTTGCTAAGAAGTACATGAATACTCCCACCACTTACCAACGCTGTCGCTTCGGCTGAAGTGGGGGTTTCTGATGTATCATCCCATTTATTTCAGGATTCTTAAGACCCGTGGAGTTGACACGTTGATGGTCTGGTTACCATCCAACCCCTCTATCCCATTCGCTCCTTTGGCGGATACGTTTGGGAATACTTTTCGCATAATATTGGCTGCGCCGTTCACATCGGCATGAATCAAGCCCTTCGTATTCTTATACAGACCGCGATACATCCGTTTACCTGAGAAGATCCATGTACCCTCTTCACCATACCTCGGCAACGGGTCTTGGTCCAGGAAGCTGGCTTTCGAGGTATACGCCTCTTCGGTCAGGATAACGACAATTCCCTTTTCTGCTGCCTTATACTTCATCATCCGGATGAGCATCTGATGGGGAATATGAGTGAAGGACTGATTGTTTCGCCGTCCGATTCCAGGAGATTTCTTCCATCCATCGTTATGACCAATGACGATCATGCCGATGTTGTGCTCCACTGCCAACGTAATAATCTGATGACTTGCCTTGTGGAACAAGTCTTTGATCCTACGGTGGCGCTTCAAATGGAGCCGTTCTAAGCGTCTAGACGTATGCGCTCCTTCTCGCGGTTCCTTGCCTTGGCGAAGAATGCCAGTATAGTGCGCTTTCATCTTGTTGTAATACTGATTGATCGATTTAACAATCTTGCCCTTCACGATGATCGGTTTCGCTCCGGTGGTCGTGACGATGGTTGCAAGATTGACGACGCCAAGATCAATCGCCAGCACATGTTCTTGTACCGCTTCTTTCTGTTGGATCGGATAAGTGAAGATCAATTCAATCACGTATTGTCCATGCCTTGGAACGACACGCACTTGCATCAGTTGTCCGTCGGTATAACCCAGCTTACCGATGTTCAGTTGCAGCTTGGTCTTTGGAAACTTGAGAAATTTTCGTTCTTTGATCACACAGTCCTGATTGGAGAACTTGACTTCCTTTACTTTATTCCGAGCGTATCCCGGAATATTAGGCTTGCCATTGTACTTCTCAGGATGTTGGCGGTAGTCCTTGATGCTGGCAAAGAAGGCTTTCCAATTGTGGAACACTACTTTCATGATTCCCTGACTACACTGCGTCGGGAGCGCTCGATAATCGATTTGATTCATCACTTTGAACAAAGCGTCCAAGAAATTGTAATGAATAAAGGGACTCTCTTGCGAGGGTAGCTTGAACGGATGGGAACGGTTTTTTTCACTTCGTCGTTCGTTCATGACGTCAATATGCGATGCCAGCGTGTCGAGAACTTCCTGTTGCAACGGCTGTAGTGACTCATTCTTCCCAAAGGCGGTAATAATCTGTCGGATGTAAAAGTTGGTCGTGTTATACAAGTTCTTAGCATCCTGACACGCTTGATCGAGGTGTGCAAACAAGCGATGTCCCGGCTTAATCCACACTTGATGAGTTCTGTACATTGACTTTGAATCTGACAAAACTTCACCCCCTTCCAACTTGTATAATACGAATATATGTTCTATTCTTATTATACCTTTTAAGATTTAGGAAAGGAAGAACATCTTGTGGGAGTTCTCTCGGCGAAAATTGATAGAAATGACTGTTGATGATCTACAAACGGGTAAGTACACAATGAACCTATTATCCAATATTTCCATGGACGATAAACCAAAGTCCCGTGTTCGCATTTCACTTATGCCAACACGGGTCTTTCTATTCATCACTTTACTAGACATATAAGATCTCTTACTGATTATTAAATGCTTCCCCCACGCTTGATCTTCTTGGTCTCATACATACCCACTGTTGTGCTTATGATATACTCAGGCGTAACATTCCCTCTCTTTTGGCGATGACCTTGGATATGAACATCACTTTTCTCCCAATTCTTCCATGCTTCCTCCGATTCCCAGCGAATCATGATCATAACCTCTTCATTTTCTTTACTTATTTTTTCACGAGAATACTAATATCTATTAGCCCATCCATACCTTCTACTGGACTTTCTTGGCTAAATTTTTAAACAACCTTCTCTGCATTACCCATCTCTACCACAATCGTTCTAGTCTGAATAAGCAAATGAATCCCTCCAAAATTTTAATTTATTCATTATATGAGGTTGTTCAAATCGTCATACATCAAAATTGAATTGAGCATCATGTAATCTACTATACGTACCCCCAGCGACTACTAAATCGTTGCGACTACCCCAATAGGAAACAGCCACTTGTATGGCTGATAATATAAAAAAATCAACGTAACACTGAATATCTCCTTTCTAGATGCATGATATTGATAATCATTATCGTAACTATCTATATTAAATCCAAATTGTCCAATCCTTCACATATTAATTAAAATTACGGGTATGCTACACAGCAGGAATAAGATGCTATGTATGAAGGGGATACAGAAGTGAATTCTTCAATCGGTAAAATAAGTTTTTTACAAGTAGCTATGATCCTGTTGTTAATGAATGGACTGATGACCCACGTCATTATCAATCCTATGCTCTTAGATGCATCAGGAAGAGATGCATGGATCACTGTGTTACTGTCCTCGCTTGTTTGTCTACCTTGGTGTGCAATTATTGTCATTATTATGAAGAAATCAGGACAACAGAAATTACTTCCATGGCTTATTGAACGTACAAATCCGATTATAGCTTGGATCATCATCATTCCAGTCTGTATACAACTATACTTGATTGGTGGAGCTACGATATTCCATACCGTCACATGGATTTTTCTTGGTTATTTACCTGCTACACCAAGACTTGTACTCATTGTTCCATTAGTACTTACTTGCTTTTACTGTGCTAAATTAGGAATCCAGACGATTGCCATAGGAGCCGGAATTTTACTGCCATTTGTCATGGCTCTCGGGATATTCGTATCCGTAGCAAATACATCTCAGAAAAACTACGCATTATTAAGACCTTTCGTAGAACATGGTTGGGGACCTGTATTCGAAGGGTTCGTGTATATGGGAGGGGCATTCACAGAATTAATTGTCCTCATCGTGTTACAACATCATTTAAAAACAAAGATACGTTTCTGGCAGCTCATCATACTCGGAGTTTTCCTGCTAGGCATAACCCTTGGACCAATCGTTGGAGCCATCACTGAATTCGGACCTATTGAGGCAGCCAAACAATTCGTATCACCTTACGAGCAATGGCGTCTCGTCAAGCTAGGTGAGTATATCGAACATGTAGACTTCCTTTCCATATTCCAATGGTTAGCGGGTGCCACTATTCGAATTAGTCTTGTACAATTTCTACTGTCTGATCTACTTCCCTTTACAAATCAGGTCATGCGGACTCGTTTCCTTCTTCTCATTGCGACAAGCTATATACTACTAAGCCTCTTACCCATCAATCAGGCAACATTTTATCAATGGAGCTTTAAAGTATATGTTCCTGTTTCCTTATGGATAAATGTGATTCTTTCAATCATATGGCTCTATATTGCGTTATTTACTAAACCACCTAAGGGGGAAGTGAATTGAATTTCTCTAAGGAAGATGCAGAATTGAATTGGACTGAACAGAAAATAAGAGATTTATTTGAGAAATCAAAAGATATCATCATCTTTTCACATCAATTTGATGAGTCCGAATCATCTACTGTAGTATTGATATATAGTGAAGGCACGGTAGAATCTAGTCTTATTAGCCGTACTGTCCTGCCAGAACTACAATCGTTGTATCGAGTGAATAATGAGTTTGTTATTCATAAAGGTAAAATGTTTGGAGAGCTACAACTTGAACCACTAGAGAACAATGTCTCTGAGGAAATCCTCTGTGAGTTATTATTTGAAGGAAATCTGATGATTCTAATTCCGCATATTCATTCTTTCTTCACTTTCAATATGAGTCAACTTCCACAAAGATCTCCTGAGGAATCAAGCACAGAAATATCCATTAAAGGTCCTAAAGATGGTTTTGTAGAAAGCATCGTTGTCAACGTTGCCCTTATTCGCAAACGAATACGGAGTAAGTCACTTTGTTACGAGAGTTATATTCTGGGAACAAGAACTAAGACCAAAGTTGGTTTACTGTATTTCGATGATATTATCTCTCCCAAGATTCTGAAGGAAGTCAAACAACGATTAGACAATATTGATGTCGATGGAATATATAGTATTGGTCAGCTTGAAGAAATGCTATCTGATTCCAAGTATTCTCTCTTTCCATTACTTGACTTTACCGGTCGTCCAGATTTCACAGTAAATTGCTTACTGAACGGAAGATTTGTCATTGTTATTGATGGCAGTCCTATGGTGTTAATTGGACCGGGAACATTCACATTGTTATTGAAATCACCAGAAGATATCCATTTCAATTTTTATTATGTTTCTTTTGTTCGGATCATCCGTGCGGTTAGTTTCTTCTTGTCAATTCTACTTCCAGGGTTTTGGATAGCTTTAACTGGATTACATCAGGATCAGATTCCTTTCTATCTTATGGCTACCGTAGCCACCGCAAGGTTAGGAATTCCATTCCCTGCCCCCTTAGAAATGTTCCTACTTATTATTCTGCTCGAGATCTTTCGCGAAGCAGGCGTCCGTTTACCTAGTTCAATTGGACAGACCCTGACTGTCATTGGAGGGCTAATTATTGGTGATGCTTCTATTCGAGCTGGTCTAGTGTCACCATCTGTCGTTGTTGTTGGGGCGATTACAGCGGTGTCAGGTGTAACATTAGTTAATCAAACTTTAAGTTCCATGGTTAGCATTGTGCGATTAGCATTATTCTTTTTATCAGCTTTATTAGGTTTATATGGACTAATGTTAGGCTCTATCCTTCTTGTAATTTACATGTCTAGGTTACAGAGCTTCGGAGTGCCATACTTGTCTCCTCTTTCACCACCCATTTATAAAGATATGATAAGTACCCTCTTTCGTTTGCCTTGGATTAAAACAAAAAATAGACCCAGTGATTTACACACAATTGACTCTGATCATCAAGGGGATGATCCCACATGATGTATTGTAGAAGGATTATATCGTCGCTTATGCTGATGGCATTGTTATCAGGATGCTGGAATACCAAGGAAATCCAAAATATGATCTATGTTACCGCGATTGGTTATGACTATGTTGATGGGAAGTACATCTCCTATGTGCAAGCTCTTAATTTCAGTAATGTTGCCAAGACGGAAGGAGCAGAACTAGGTAAGAATATACCTACTTGGATTGGAAAGGGTGAAGGAGAGACCGTCATAGAATCCTTAATCTCACTCTATCAAACATCACAGAAAAGATTGTACTGGGGTCATGTCAAGGCCATTATCTTCTCGGAGAATTTATTGAAACACGGTATTCAAGGTGTCGAGGATTCTTTGCTCCGCTATCGAGAATTCAGGTATACCGTTCTGGTATACGGTACAAAAGAGCCTTTACACAATATCCTAACCCAGAAATCAATTCTTAACCTCTCTCCGATCGAGACGATTATGAGTACTCCCAATGATGTCTACACCCAACGGTCATATATTAAGCCCATCTATATTAATGAATTGCTTGCTAATCTGCACGAACCGGCTCTATCTACAAAGCTACCATCCCTTTCTATTGATACAGGTACATGGCATGAAGATAATGCTAAAAAATCGTTACTGAAAATTAACGGAGCTTATTTCCTGAAAAATTATAAATTTACCGGTTGGCTGTCTGAGGATGATCTTCAAGGATCACGTTGGATACAAAGGAAACTCGTAAGAACACCCATTACCATTCCTGACGAAGGCATTCCAACTGCAACGATCCTATTACGCAAACCTCATTTCACTATTACCCCAGAGATTGTTGGTAATGAAGTTAAATACAATATTAAAATTACAGCGCAAGCTCTTATCGAAGAAATGCAAGAACCATTTACCGAAAATACTGTTGAGAAAGAAGTGGAAAAGGCGATTGTATCAGAAATAAAGAACACCTATAAAAAGGGTGTAGAGCAAAAATGTGATGTTTTAAGATTGGAAGAGTCGCTTTTTCGTTCTAATCCTCGAAAGTTTCATGAAATATATCCACATTTGGATAATACCTTCTTGTTAACAGAAGATACTCTCCAAACGATCGATGTTAAAGTCCATTTACTCTATGCCGGGCTATATAAGCAAAGGCCTCGATAGTCACTTTCCTTTCATTTGGGAAGTATATATCCCTGAATTTCCGGAGAATATGTAACTTACCAAGCACGCGATAAACATAAATAGGGCACCCTCAGCACCAAATAACTCAATCCCCATTAGAAAACAAGCAAGAGGGGTATTCGTTGCACCACCAAATACAGCAATGAATCCTAATGCAGCTAGAAAAGGCGCATATAGTTGAAGCACCCCAGCTAACGAATTCCCAAGTGTGGCACCCATGGCGAATAACGGTGTCACTTCACCACCTTGGAATCCTGCTCCCAGAGTAACCGATGTGAAGATCAGTTTCCCCAGGAATGCGAACGGATGAACGTCCCCCTCGAAAGATTGAGAAATTAATGGGACTCCTAACCCTAAGTAATCTCGGGATCCAACTACATATACCATGAGGATAATGATGATCCCTCCAACAGCAGTTTTAATCATCGGATTATGAAAGATGGATGCAAAGGTTTTTTTGAAGAAATGCGTTAACTCGCTGAAGAACATGCTCGTTAAGCCAAAACAAATCGATGCAACAATAACTTTCAGTAATACTATAAATGTAATTGAAGGAACAGTCCCCATTTGGAAGTGAACATGTGTAACGCCCCATAAATTCATCGCAACCCAATTTCCAGTAAAACTTGCTATGAAACAAGGTATTAACGCATCATATCTCATCCTACCTAGAACGATTACCTCTAGTGCGAAGATGGCTCCCGCTACCGGTGTTCCGAATATCGATCCAAAGCCCCCACTAATCCCACACATCAACAGAATTTGGCGGTCTACGGGTCCAACCTTTAGCCATCTGCCGAATTGCTCTGCCAGACTCCCCCCCATCTGAACCGCTGTACCTTCTCGTCCTGCCGAACCACCCAGTAGATGGGTTACTAATGTCCCCAATAAGACTAACGGTGCCAATCTTAAAGGAACAGGCTCATATCCCCTCCCTTGGATTTGTTCAATGATCAGATTGTTGCCTTTAGCACTATTCTTACCGTATGTATAATACAGGTAACTTACGAAAGCTCCACCCAATGGTAATAAGAATAGCAACCATGGATTCGTTAATCTGACATCCGTTACATAATCAAGACTCATCAGAAATATCGCTGAAGCAGACCCTGTTAATAAGCCAACAACGCTACCAAAGAAGATCCATTTCAATAAAAATCGTAACCATGACATCTGGATAAATCTGTTCGAGCTATTTAACACCATCTTCCGCATCCCATCCACTTTAATAAACCCACTTTCTCAAGCGCAAATAACCTCTATTTCCGAAATAGTAGATCATATGCAATAGCTTGTCAATGTTATTTAACCAGATCTGACTAAAGCTTGATTTCTTGATCTGTAATCATTATGATGATAGTTAGAAAGTATAGAGGAGGTTACATTATGACAATGAAAGTAGAATTCTGGTCTGATATTGCATGTCCATGGTGTTATATAGGAAAAAGAAGGTTTGAGAAAGCATTATCTCAATTCGAACATCGTGATGAGATCGAGGTCATCTGGCGTAGTTTCGAGCTTGATCCATCCACACCACGTCAAGGTAAGGATCTTATTGACTCCTTATCTAAGAAGATGGGTAGATCAGTAGATGAAGTGAAACAAATGATGGCTCAAATTACAACGGTAGCTGCGAAAGATGGACTTGAATATCGATTTGATCTTATGAAATCTAGTAATACGTTTGATGCCCATCGACTAATCCACTATGCTGCCGCTCAAGGGCTTGTGGAAGAAGTTAGTGAGCAACTGTATCATGCCTATTTCACTGAAGGTTTGCTAGTTAGTGACATCGATGCTCTTCTTCAAGTGGCTGTGAAGGCTGGTCTCAAGGAGACTGAAACTCGACAAATCTTAGAGAGCGACAAGTATTCTGAAGAAGTTCGCTCCGATGAGAGTCGTGCACAATCTCTACAAGTGAGTGGTGTTCCATTTGTACTTGCTAATGAAAAATTCGCAATATCTGGAGCACAATCAACTGAAGTATTCCTTGATGCCCTTCGTCAAGCTTGGATTGATGCTCACCCGATTACCGTTGTAGGCGGTGCTGGAGATAGCTGTGATGATGGGAATTGTCTTATATAACATCAAGATAAATATCAAAAGAACTCCGCATATGCGAAGTAACGTCTCGCAAATGCGGAGTTTCCAATTATTTTGCGTTTTTCATAACCCAATCGCGGACACGATCGCTTTTAACCGGATGAACAAACATAACCCCCCCTTTTTTCAGCGCCTTTTTTACATCTTTCTTACTAAGCATAGGTTTCCATCGATTATATTGTTTGAAAGATATGGGATATGTGCGTGCTTTAGCACCACATTTCTTTGCCAATGTTGGAAAGATCATCTCGCCCAATGACTCTACCGGACTTTTGGCTAATAATTTTTCTAATTTCTCTCCATCAACTATCTTCAGGATCTTCTGGATTATTGTATAACTATAAGTTTGAAATGGGTTCGATGTTTTGCAAAAATAACTTTCTTTAAAATATTCCTTCCACCGCTTCCAATCCTTAAACATCGACTTCGTTCCCGGAGATCTTGGGTAATCTTTTTTAGGATTATATTTTCTCCAATGCTGCCCCATAAAATCGTACCCTTTCATTTTTTTATAAATATATTTACTAAACCCATCTTTTACAAACATCGTATCTGATTCCAAGTAGACTAGATAGTCATAAGAAATATTCATAATCTTCAGCCATCTGGTGACATCATATAATACTCTTCCGGTTTTTCTGTTTTTTAATGGACTGCTATAAGGACATAACTTTACTTCGTTGTACTTTAGACAGACCTCTTTGCCGAATTCTTTATTCGGGCCCCCATTATATAATACAATAAAGTAGTCTCCTCTAATAAAACGACGAATATTTTCTATTTGATCCATCACAGCCTTCTCATTTTCATGTGCTACCAATGAAAAACAGATCATGAGTTTCATCCTCCTAATTAACCTTTTTGTTAACAAACATTATCATGAAGTCATGAGATTAAATGCTCTTGTCTGCTATTTGTTTATACAGTGTTAACGCCCGTGCTACAGCCTGATCCATATTGTAGTATTTATAATCTGCCAGCCGTCCTGCAAAAAGAACTTTATCTTTGATTTGTTCCGCTTCCTTTACATATTCGCCATAGAGCTGACGGTTCTCCGCGCGCGGAATGGGGTAGTAGGGTTCGTTATTCTGGTTGTCTTCCATCGGATAAACAGTGGTGATTGTTGTATGCGGCGCGATTTGACCAGTGAGGTGCTTTGTTTCAAGAATGCGTGTAAATTCATACTCATTCGTGTAATTGATTGTTCCAGCCTCCTGATAATATTCTTGATTTAATGTCTCGAACTCGAAGCGAAGACTACGATAAGGGAGGCGCCCATGCTTGTAATTAAAGAAAGCATCTATAGGTCCCGTATAGATCATGCGCTTAAACTTAATATCTTCTATGACTGCACGATAGTCCGTGTTCAAGAGAACGCTAATATTAGGATTCTTTAGCATTCGACTAAAGAGATCTGCGTAGCTGTGCTTCGGAATGCCTTGATAGGTGTCTTGGAAATAGCGATTGTCCCTGCTAATATAAACCGGGACTCGCGCAGTGACTGAAGAATCCAACTCATCCGGCTTCAACTGCCAATGTTTAAGGGTATAGTGATAAAATACTTTTTTATAAATATATTCAGCCAAGAAGATGAGGTCTCCGCTTGCGCTTTCCCGAAGTTTTAGTATGGGTACCTTCACGCCGTAACCGTAATGTTGGATAAGCAAATCCTCAAGCTTTTCCGCGTACTTTTGAGGGAAAAGAGCATAGATAGAATTTAGATTAAATGGAACAGGGACTTTCTTGCCATCCACTACGGCTAACACATGATGAAAATAAGGTCTCCACTCTGTAAATTTCGAAAGATAGTTCCATACCATAGAGGAGTTGGTGTGAAATGTGTGTGAACCGTATTTGTGGATCAAGATGCCGTCCTGATTATAGCAGTCGTAAGAGTTACCCCCGATATGATCTCTCTGTTCTATCAATAATACTTTTTGATTCAGTTCAGAAGCGATCCTCTCCGCCAAAGTAGCTCCTGTAAATCCAGCACCGACAATCACCCAATCTACTTTCACGTATATCACTCCTCTATATCAATGTACAATTTAATATATTCAAAATAATATAAGAGGTGCTGTGCAACAGTTTGTTTTTACATAACTATTTAATATCTAATTCGCTTACAAAATGGTTGGAGTCATGAAGTTGGATAAAACCATTGTCCATAGGATTCACAACGTGTCCTCGCCTGAATATGATAATATTAATAGTTTATTTTTCAGAAAGGATGGTAGTAATGAGTGAGAATTATATAAAAACAAGGGATCTGGATACAATTGTGAAGTGGATTAAAAAAGTAGAGAAAATGGATGCTTATCAGAAGCAATTCAGTATTACTCAAGCCTCGCGTAAATTAAAGCTATCCTATAAAGTAATTGGGACAGGAAGAAGCAGGATTGTATTTGACCTAAAAAACGGCTTTGTATTGAAAATTGGCTATTCGATAAAGGGTATAAAAGATAATGCATCGGAAGCTTTATTATATGAATCCTCAATACCGACGATAAAAAGTTATCTTTCTAAAGTGGTAGACCATGGTCATGGCTGGTGCGTAATGGAGAAGATTAATTGGTCAGTAGTTTCTGATACTAAAAAAAACAGGGGTTTAGTTTACCAATTGCGAGATGAATTTTTAAGAGAGGGAATAGCACCAAATGATTTAACTAACAGAAGAAATGATGAACCGAGGTGGAAAAACTTCAACATCGATAATAATGGTCGAATTGTTGTTATTGATTATGCAAACTTTAAAAATAGTATGTAACTCCATCAGGGAAAGGGGCATCTATTATCTTAACTAGAAACACAACAAAAAAACTGTCCGTGATGAGACAGCCCTGACCCTTGCCCTATAGGTGTAAAATATAGTTTTACTAGATTAGAGGCTCAGTAAATCTGATACTTTAAGGACACCACTAAGTTTTCCTTGCTTTGTCATCATGATATATTCCCCAAGCCTATGTTCCTGACGTCTACCTAACTCCTCACGTATGGATTGAACATGAGTTCCCTCCTCTACTATGAGTGGGTTCCGATCCATCAGCTTGGTTACAGGTTCCATATACAAACTATCCATTCCCATAGGACCGACTAATCGCAAATAAAATTTACTGCAGTTCACAAGTCCTACAGGTTGATCTGCTTCGTTACAGACCACGATGCATTCCGCTTCTGGATGAGCGAATAAAACGCGTAATGTATCTTTACATTTCTGATTCGTGTAAACATGGGGACTATCTTGAATGAACTTGGAGAGTTGAGAAAGGGAGAGGCTTTGATCATCCTTAATCACTAACTGTGGACTTTTATAAAGAACAATGGCTGTCATGGTGAATCACCCTTTCCTTTTTATGCTTACAGCTCTATATTAAACTTGAATTATCAAATCTAATACTAGTAATGATTAACTCAATATTAAATTTATTCTCCAGAGATACTGAGCAATTGAAATAAAACCTACAATAATCAACTGAGTATGTCCGGATCATCATAGAAATTGCACACCGAAGAAGCTACCGAAAATTCAGTAGCTTCTTCGATGTGCATCTATTCCGCCTTGATCAGGTTGACTCGTTATTTAAGTGAGTTTTCTATAATTCTTCACCAATAAACTTAACTTCCGTTTCCAAATCGATATCAAATTTAGCTTTAACGGTGTCTCTCACATGATGAACTAGACCAATATAATCGCTTGCAGTAGCGTTATCTACATTAACAATAAATCCAGCATGTTTCGTTGATACTTCAGCTCCACCGATTCGTACACCTTGTAAGCCGCTCTCTTGGATCAATTGACCTGCGAACCGATTCGGTGGACGCTTAAACACACTTCCGCACGAAGGGTACTCCAAAGGTTGCTTCGACTCTCTCAAGTATGTTAATTCATCCATTTTTTCTTTTATGGAGGTATGTTCACCAGGTTGTAGGCTAAATCTTGCCTCTAATATAGTATACAATCCACCTGCAAAAATACTCTTTCTATAACTCAGCGCCATGTCCTCTCGCTTTATGGTCAATAAGTTCCCGCTGGAATCCACCACAAGAGCATCAATGAGCACATCAGCAACTTCTCCACCATAAGCCCCAGCATTCATATAAAGTGCACCACCTACGGTACCCGGTATGCCACAAGCAAATTCAAGCCCGGTTAAGTGCTCATCTAAGGCCATTCGTGATGCCTGTATAATGGATGCCCCACTTTGAGCACATAGTGTATGTTCGGAAACCGTCATTCGTTTTAATTGGGTCATCTGAAGAACGATTCCGCGAATACCGCCATCTCGAATAATGACATTCGATCCATTCCCAAGTGTTGTAATCGTTAGATTACGCTCTGCCGCATATTTAATGATACTTTGAACTTCGTCATATGTAGATGGTTGAACACGAATATCCGCATTCCCACCCATTTGGGTATATACATGATCCTTTAAAGTTTCATGACACTGAATTTCCGCAAGCGGGATTAGTGACTTCAACTCCTTGTAAATCTGGCTTATCTCCATTTCTGTACTCCTCTTCCATGTTATATAATCCTTTACCTATGTTATATCTTATTTTACCATAACATGATAAATGACGATAATCTATGTTAGCTTTCATAACCCTCCAAATCTAACCATTTCAGTTCAGAGTTCATACGTGGGCTACGATTGCTATGAAGTAAACTATCTTAACAGGATTCATTTCAATCCACGCACTCCATACAGAGTGCGACGAAGCATAGTGCACAGTAGACACAATCTACGAAGCAAAGGAGAAATGAAAATGACACAACCAAAATTCAGGGTTTTAGCCTGGAAACTAACAGTTGGCATTATGGTCACGGATGGTTCGAAGTTGACTACACGGAAGAATACAAATTGGAAAAAGGTATTAATGATAGAGCAATGCTTTATACAGATGGTTATCCTGTTGAATGCGAACTAAGCTCAATGGGTCAATTTACTGGTGAAATTGTGAGAAGCAAAGAAATTTATAACGGAGATATCATCAAAGTAAACAAGCTAAGATTTGATAGTTCTGCTCCATTACCTGAAAATTTAAATGTTCAATACTATGGTGGAATGTTTCAACTATTTAGAGGTAAAGAACCATTGATGGGCTTACACCTTCTTTACTTAGAGGACGGGGAAGTTATCGGTACGATGTACGAAAGTCCAGAACTAATTAATGAGTAGTTCGACTGCAAATAAGACACATAAGGCGCAACAAGACAAGAACGCATAAAAAAAGACGCCGCATTATTTGCGCCGCCTACGATTATGTAAAAATCCTAGTAATGCCAATACAAAACAAAATATAGCTATCCAAAATTGATTACCCATAACCACACTCCTTTGTAACTAATACGACATTGAGTAGAAGAAGTTGCAACTATCAAGATTGATTAACAGTACGAAGATTTTGTCCATCAGCAACTTTCATATCATTGACAACTTCAATCCACGCACTCCATACGGAGTGCGACGTTATTATTCATCTAGGGGATCATGACCCGTCAGACTTCAATCCACGCACTCCATACGGAGTGCGACTGCGAAAAGATCACGAAAAGGTACATTTTCAATGATACTTTTTCAAAAATAAGTGATAATTCAAATTATAACACCATCTTTATATCCAGCATTACCCAATTATGGGCCAATATCCGATATATTCAGGTGCGAACCCCCTAGAGATTTCATGTGTGCTTATGGTTCGCACCTGAACTTCAATAACCAATCTACATCTGTAGTTGACTTAACTTTGAATGTTCGACCCTATTATTATCATTCATATAATGATCATTACTCCCAAAGTATACCATATAAGTTAATAAATTATGTTGATTTAATAGTGGCTCAACACTACAATCAGCGCTTGACGATTTCGATAAGATAAAATTACAGTTGTACTCAACTAAACCTTATACCGGTCTTGTTCCGTTGTGAAGTAACTTAAGAACCACCTTGCTACCGTTCTATAGAGCCAACACGAACCGCCGTATGGTATAAAGCCTGCAACGGTACATTTTTTTCCACTTGATCTATCGATTCACTCCAGATGCCTGCGATGATACATCCTTTTTCTTACTAAAGGGACAATCTCTCCTACTTATGATTAAATACCTGCATGATTGCAGGTATATTCTTTATATCATTGGTTTTGAAAGAAAAGCCTGTACTTTCGAGGGAATATGACACTCATCTAAACAATTAGGTAGGAAGAGCGTCTCTTTCTGATTCCGCGGTCTTTAGCCACTAATAAGAGGGATTAGACTTGATGGAATGGAGAAGCACGAAACAGCGAATTATTGATTTCCATTACGGAGGATGCCAGGAAATGATTATTCCATTTACAGGAAGCTACTGTGCGAAATAAGAATACTAGGCGCCTATGATACCGAAACAATCCCTTAGCTCAGTTGAATCTAACTCTACTCTTTGGCGAACAATCCATCCCAAATATGACCTTTATGCGAATTCATCCATGATCACTTGGAAGTATTCACAGCAACGCATCTATAAAGGCGATGAATATTCAGTCTACCGGTTTGATAAGATTTGTTTAGCTAACCAGGGTGAATTAAGCGTAATCTTGAGAAAACTCTATTCATTCATTGATTGATAATCTTATTAATCTTTCCTTCGCTACACCCAGATCGTTACCGTGGCTGCGGCTTTATCAGCTTTATCAGCTGCATCAGCATCAAATTATGCCATTTCCTCACTTTTTCAGATGGTCAAAAAAAAGACCCTTCCAACTATCTGAAAGAGTCCTTTGCATCGTTGAGCGATTATTCCACTGACTTCAAAGCTTCAATCATATGAATCCGCTTGAGCTTAATATGCATGAAAGCCATAACAATTCCTGAGAATAACAGTGTCAATAGTGCAGCATAAAGATAGCTTTGCCACTTGATGATCTGGGCGAACATTGTCGAATCCAGCTCAGCCGTATTCAGAACGAAGCTGTGCAACACAATGCCGAGGCCCGATCCGGCCACTATACCGAGTATACTCAACAATATATTCTCACGGTAAATATACATCGTTACTTCTTTATCATAAAAGCCCAGCACCTTGATTGTAGACAGCTCCCGAATCCGCTCGGACACATTGATATTGGTCAAATTATAGAGCACGACAAAAGCCAATGCTGCTGCCGACACAATGAGCACTAAGGTTACAATGTCCATACTCTTCATCGTCTCGTCGAAGGCGGAACCTACGCTACTAGAGAAGCTGACCGCTGCAACACCTCCATTCGCCGTCAATTGCTCGCCGAACTTATCTTCCCAGGTTTTATCTTCCACGTCATAGTTCAGTAGTTCTGTGTTGAACATCGGTTCATCCCCGAATATGAAAGAATAATACGCTGGTGTCATATAAACATAATGCATCACATAGTTCTCTGTGATCCCCGCGACCTGAATTTTGAATATTTCGTTCTCATTGTCCACCAACGTTAACTGGTCGCCAGGTTCAAGCCCGTACAGTTTTGCTAGCTTCTCCGAGACTATAGCTCCCTCGTCAGTAAGCGCCTGCCCTTCTCCACTCACACGGTCCCGCAACTCCACATATTCGGAGAGAGAATCAACGGATGCAGGAATGAACAGATTCACATTCTGGTCATTTACACCGTCCTCGCGTGCGGCCACCGTTTCCTGCGCTACATTCAATGTTCCAGTTATGGCGGACTCGTCAGCGATCATTTGCTCATAGGCATCCAATACATCGGTAGACACATCTTCATGCAACGCTATAAGTGCATCATATTTCATAATCGTGCCGAATTGCTGTCCTGCGATACTTCCGATCGAGTCCTTGAGACCAAACCCGGTCAGGATCAGTGCAGTACATCCTGCAACTCCGAACACTGTCATGAACATCCGCTGTTTGTACCGGAATAAATTCCGTGCAGTAACCTTCTGCATAAAGCTCATCCGTTTCCATACAAAGGGAATCCGCTCCAATAAAATCCGCTGCCCACTCTTTGGCGCTTTCGGACGCATCAATACGGAAGCGTTGCTGCGCAGCTCTACCCGGGAAGCAATCCAGGCCGTCAATGTAGTGCATAACAGCGCCACAATGATGGAGATGATGGAATACGAAGGATAAAAGCTTTTGATAATATCCGGTAGGTTATATAGTGAACTGTACGCATTATAAATAATGGTTGGGAACAGAGTAAAGCCGACGGCAAGCCCCGCAACCGAAGCGGCTAGACTGGCAAGCGTGCCATAGACCAGGAATTTGGCCATGATATCACGGTTGCCATAACCAAGCGCTTTAAGTGTGCCTATCTGCAGCCGATGCTCCTCGACCATCCGCGTCATGGTCGTAAGGCTAACCAGCGCTGCAATGAGGAAAAAGAACACCGGAAACGCACTCGCAATCGCCGACAATCTGTCAGCGTTGTCTTTATATTCAGCATACCCCGGATTGGCGTTCCGATCTGTGACATAGATCTTGGGGAGCTCCAGCCCTGCTTCCGGCAAGCCGGATAGCGCCTGCTCTACCGCATGGCTGTGCTCTTCGATCAGCGCCTCGTACTCAGGCGTATAAGCCTTCAATCCGGCTGTATCTGTGAAGGACAGATAGGCTTCTGTATAAACCGGTAGCTTGAAGTCTGCCTCGGGAATTGCGGCGAACGCATCCACCGTACCTTTGCCGATCCCGCTGGTGCCCCTGGCGTTCTTCTCGATAAACTGGGGACTCCTAACAAAGCCCACGACAGTATAATCCACTGTTCCGAAGTCGTTTGACAGCTCTGCATTCTCACCATTCTGGCTAAACGTCACCTTGTCGCCCAGCGTATACTCTCCGGTCATCCTGTCATCCAGTATGATTTCACCGGAATGCTCTGGAAGATGCCCTTCAATAATGCTGTACTGGTTAAGCGGATTATCTGTATTGTAAGAAAAGACCTTGAATATTAAAGCGTTGTCGCCGATGAATACATCCGCGCTGTAACCCGGCTGGATCTCATCGACGCCTGGCACATCACTCAACAGTTCTATGTTATTTTTCGTCAGACCATAGGTGGTCTGCACCTTCAGGTCCATCAGCCGCATTTCCTGGTAAAAAGTTTCGGCTGTATCCAGCATATCTGGCCCGGCCGCCTTGATCCCGGCAAAAAAGCTGACACCCAGCATAATGATTGCAAAAATCGAAATAAAACGGGCCTTGGTGTGCCTAATTTCACGAAATATATCTTTCCACAACGATCGTTTTTTCATGGATGTCTTCTCCTTACCATTCGATATCATCAACGGATACCGGCGATGGATTAGTTACCATCTTCCGTACCTTAGCGTTGTTGATCTCTATGACTCTGTCTGCCATTGGCGCAATCGCCAGATTATGCGTGATTACGATGACTGTGGTCCCCGTATTGCGACAGGCATCCTGCAGTAGCTTCAGCACCTGCTTGCCAGTATTATAGTCAAGCGCACCCGTCGGCTCGTCGCAGAGCAATAGCTTTGGCTGCTTCGCCAGCGCTCTGGCAATGGCGACGCGCTGTTGCTCACCCCCGGACAATTGAGCCGGAAAATTATCCAGCCGCGCACCTAATCCCACATCCTCCAGTACCTTACGCGCATCCAATGCACGCGGGGAAATCTGGGAAGCAAGCTCGACATTCTCCAGCGTTGTCAGATTAGGCACCAGGTTGTAGAACTGAAATACAAAACCTACATCATTGCGACGGTAACCTGTCAACTCTTTGGCACTGAACTTAGCAATATCCGTACCATCAACAATGACCTGGCCCTCGTCGGCGGAATCCATCCCGCCAAGAATATTAAGCACGGTCGATTTGCCAGCACCGCTGGGACCGACAATCACGGCAAATTCACCCTTATTAATCTCGAAATCAATTCCATCATTGGCGACAATCATATTCTCGCCCATCTTGTAACGCTTGTACTCACCTTTTACGGTAACAAAGCTCATTCCTCATCCTCCTGTCTCTATCCAAACCTAAACCAGTCTTCGATCTATATCCATCTCAATACGATGTCTGGTGGGGCTATGTATTCTTTCAGTCTATCATAAATACAAAGTCTAAGTCTCTGAGGCTTTTCCTGACGGCATTGTTCGATCGCTCCCCCCAGTTTCACTTTCAAAAGCCTACGATTGGGTAAGCCGGTCAATTCATCATGATAGGTCATCTACTGAATCTTATCCTTCGACCGTTTCTCTTCGCTGATATCTCTAAATATAAGATATGTTCCTTTCACATCTCCACCGACAATGACCGGAATGCTTAACGAACTCAAATGAACATGATGACCCTCACGATGAATGATTTCGGTTTCCATCGTCTGTAATTGCCCTTGCTGCAAAGATGATAAGAATAATCCCTTCCTGATGATTATCGCATAGTGACTTATACCAGCTCTCATGATTGGTGATCTGATCGTCCTTACTATATAGTTGAACAATAAATGCCTATAAAAGAAAGGATACAAAATGAAAAATATGAATCTAAGTGAAGCCGTTGAACGTTCTATACAGTTAAGAGAAGTCTATCATCGTTTAGAGCGCCAATATCATGAAAAAGAATGGACAGTAGAAGAAGATGCGTTAGCTTTCCTGACAGATGCTGGTTTGGTCGGTCGTCTAACTATGTCCCAACAGGGTCGTTGGCCAACAAATGGAGAAACTGCATCTGAACTTGAACATAAAATTGGTGAATGCATGTGGTGGTTGATTATTTTGGCTGAACGTATGAATATTGATAGTAGTGAAGCGTTAGGAAAATTCCTAACCAAAACTGAAATAAAACTAGGGGATTGAGATTGTTAAACCTGTTGGAAGTGAGATATAAGGTCTAACATTCATTAAAAAAAATGCTATAATGATTAAATCAGTGTGTAGAGATATTGGTCTTTTTTTGACTGAAAATATATGTCGCATGATACGTCTGCGATCTGAAATATTATTTGCGGAGATGACAAACATGCACGGAGAAACGAGACTTCCTAGAAACGGAAAAGAAGGTATATTATTTTTATTGATTATTTCAATTATTTCAGTAAATACGATTGCCCCTATTATTGTGGGATTGGAACGTGGTTTCAGTAAGGAAGTGTATATAGATACACTAAAGATTATTCCGTTCATGTGGATAATCGTAGTTTTATCGGTAAGATTAGTTGCAGGACCGATTGTTGGGAAAGTAATGCCGAAATTCATGGGACAAACTGATGGATTTAATGCTAGGGTTCTATTGAATACTTTATTAAATGTCACAGTGTTATCTATTTTACTATCGATTATCGGCACATGGGTTGGGACGAAACAAATAAGCCTAGAACCATTTAAAAACTTCCTTCACATCTGGCCAAGAAACTTTGGTATAGCATTTTGGATTGAACTGTTGGTTGCGCAACCGATAGCAAGATTTGCAATGAAAGCATTACACGCAAGACAGGATCGTAAAACAGAAAGTGTGAATGCGTAACTAGCTGGAACGTTGTAGTCGAATAAAGAAACTTAGGGAACGTCCATGGGGCGTTCTTTTCTTTTGCTCATTTGGACGATACTGCAACATAAATTTCAATCCACGCACTCTCGTGAGAGTGCGACGACGCATATGACACATTATGTACAATAGGAAAATCCGACATAAGGGCCGGCTAATGATCAATTAATGATGGTTCATAAAATATAAAAACCAAACTGCATGATTTTGTTCATCTGCTGCAGCTTGTTGAAACGAATCCTTAATAAAAATATCATTGGTTTTTCTTGATATTCTATGATAAAAGTCAACTGTTTCTTGCTCATCCTTAAATGATGCAAGTACTCTACTTGGAAAGTTATCAGCACATTGTACAGATAGTTGTGGAGAAGGTTGATTTCCCGCAAGAAATGTATAGATATGGGAGAACAAGTGATAGTGTCTAATTTCAACATTTGGAGCCTGATTTGCTAATTGCTCATAGCAGTGAATAGCACGATACTCACCGCTGATGGCCTTGGATATATCGGTAACGATCTCCATGTTTGTTGAAGGCTGTCTAGCGTGATTTTACACCTTTCCATCACTCCTTTTTATCAATGTATGATTAAGCCTAATACACTGAATCTTGTCAACCAACAATATTTCTGATCTTTACTAACTCGTTAATAAAATAATCAAGTTGATTCTTAGTTGATTTACTAGAAGCGTTACGACTACTGATTTTGGTTTTATAATCCTGTTCTAAAGCGTCTAACGCCAATCCGGCAGCTAGCGCGGCGATTCCATCACCTAATGTAGCAATGGAGGCCCCTATAAAAGCCAGCTTGGCAATTTCAATATTTCGTAGCTCCTTATTAATGGCCAATTACTGTACCCCCTATTTTCATATGTATTAATATATGTTCGTAATCACAACATGTTAAAAACTCGTTCGGAACGACGTGTTGCAGTTCTTATATTCTTATAGGTTGGCTCCATTTATATTGCACAGTACGAAGATTGATCCCTTCGCTATTTTTAGCAATATAATATATGGGGAAATCTGCAAATGAATATTATTTATCTGCTCAGGAAAGGTTTCCTTACCCTATAAAATATCACGGCCCTTTAAGAAGGGTTAACTCCCTACTAGGTAGAATATTGAATGTATGAACGGAGGGATCGAATGGATATAAAGAAAGAACTTAATATAGCTGCCGACGCAATCAGACAGTCACCTTAAAGCTCCGTAGCTACAATGCACTTAAATATAATCATTAATTGAAAGGATAATTAAAGATGAGTAAAAGCAAGAAAAAAGATTTAAAACAACTTTGCATGGAAATCATTGAACAAAATCAATCTTTAAGTCAACAAGAAGTTATTTAAATGATTGTCTTAACTTCACAGTCTTTTAGCCCTGTGTATTGCCCTACTGTTTCGGGATCGACTAGCCAATTTTCATTATCAGTCCATATCACATGCTCATCCTTAATTGCTCCGTATAAGTAATATCCATAAGCCCACTCACCGTTATCAAGTCTTTTTCCACGGAACTTGATCTCTCTCTCATATCTCTTCTTCCTCTCTAACTCGCTTAATTTCTTCTTTAAATCGCCGTTTGATAAATTCGATATGTCTATCATTCCGAACGTTCGGAATGTCTATGTGATTGGTTATTTCCCATCTCGGATACAACTGAATTTCCTTTCCTAATGCTTTTTATAGAATATTTACATTTGTTCTGGGAAAGATAATCTTGGTATCTGCACCTAAACCACATAAGTCATAAATTTCTGGAAGGAGGGAAACTCAATGATGAAAATTCTTGCGTCTTTTTTAGCTACATTGAGTATTGCTTTGGTTCTTGTTTTTCCTGCATTTGCAGAAAACAACAACATGAATTCAAACGATATGAACACAAACGAAATGAACACAAACAGTTATAAGGCTAATGCTACAAACGATGACAACGGTACAAATTGGGGATGGCTTGGATTACTTGGTCTTGCAGGCCTCGTAGGTCTAAAAAGTCGCAATCCAGAACGTCATTAAACAAATTTCTAAAGGAGCTAAAATAATGGGTATTTTAAACGGAAATCCCAAAGACGAACCAATGCATTATGGTGAAATTTTTAGTGTATGGAGTAGCTCTATGGTTGCAAGAGGCGCTGTATCATGTTACCAAGCATTTTTAAACCACGCTGGTGACAGAGATCTTTAAAAAATATTAGACAAGCTTATTGATCAAGCAAAGCTTGAGATTACAGAATGCGATAAATTGCTATCTGATAACGGAATTGCCCCCGCACCAATCATGCCTGAGAGACCAACTGCAAAACTCGAAGACATTCGTGCTGGAGCAAGATTTACTGATCCTGAAATAGCCGCTAAAATTTCTGCTGATATCGCTATCGGACTGGTTGCTTGTAGCCAAGTTATGGGTCAATCAGTTAGAGTGGATATTGGTGCTTTATTTGCTAAATACCATCTCACTATGGCGGCCTTGGGTGTTCAAGTACTCAAGATGAACAAAGAAAAAGGTTGGCTCATCCCTCCTCCTCTTCAAGTGAAGAGACCTGAACCTCAAGCTTAAATATAATTTATAGTCCTGCTCATTGAGCAGGATTTTTTTTTTTTTTTGATACTATCCTCTCGGCTGGCCATGGTCTGCTGTGCCTCTGCCAACTCACGAGAGGAATCTTGTATTATCTGATCAAACTGTGAAACGAGCTTACTTAATCCGTCTACGTGCGCTTTTAAAATCACATTATCTTCCTCTGTCTCTACCAACTCTTTACGCAATCCTCCGATAAATTCAATTGCAGGCTTAAACTGTTCTACCTCAAATCCATCTGATAGGACTAGATATTCTCCTATTGGTACTAGATTCTCTGTTGTATTCACCTTTTGAAGAAATTCCGTTGAGAAGGAACCGCTAAACCCTTCAAGAAATCATGTCCTATGTGGCGGAATGCATCTGATTTACAGGTCCATACTTTGCCGAAGTTATCAGGAGAGTCATGTTCCATACACGTATGCATCACGACCATATCGCCTTGCTTGAGCTTGTATTGCTCTTTCATTGTTATCGCTCCTTTATGGTTATTTATTTGATATAATCAAACCGAGGTGAAAATTATGAATGGTAAAGTATTTGTTACTATAATGGTTATTGTTTTGTTGGTAATTGGCGCTTGTGCTATTTATGCAGCGCACCTTATTAGTTCCGTTTAGGGATATGGGTTATATATAACCTCAGCTCTTTTGTACCTACCTTCTTTTATTAGCTTCGAAATGATTTGAGCTGCCTTTATCCATATGACTTTTGTTTCAACCTGTTCACCATCAGCCGAGCGCCACTTAAACTTAATCCCAGTGTGATCATGCATTTCGTTTCGTATTTCTTGACCTATGTGAGATCGTCCACCAGCCAAGAGTACAGACTCTATGTGTTGAGACTCTATGTCCTCGGGTTCACCTTCAGTAACATCTATAAAATCGATCAAACTCATTTACATGGCGGATACGCATCGATCTTGGCTATCATTCTGATGGCAAAAGAAATCGTCCAAGTGAAACCGTAGAGATTGAAGAGCCGTCACTAATGAAAATGTCTGAGAAATGCAAAGGATACAGAGATGTAAGTCGAAAGCTTAAAGATTATTTGGACGATCAACTCGCAGACTTTAAGTGTAGAGTGATCTCAGGGGAATTTATCAAAGCGAGTAACATGACGTTCAGGGAATTTACCGAAAATCATTGGAAACTTAAATATGCCAGTGATCCAGATAACTTATCCGAGTATAGTCTGGTCGTTTGTGATCAACATTTGCGTAATCATATCTACCCCCATTTTAGACATCTGGAACTTTAGGACATTACAACGATACATGTCGTAAATTTCAAGGAGTACTTAAAATCACCCGAAGCGCGAAAAGATGGTAAACCTGGAACGCTTGATGCGGATACACAGCGATATGCTTTAAGAGTCCTGAAGAATGTACTCGAACGAGTAAAAGAATGGCAAGTGATAGCAACCAACCCATGTGATGGAGTAAAGTGACCGAAGGCTACGCAAGTAGAGGTAGAGTTCTATGAAGAGAGCGAAATAGAAGAAGTCTTAATTGCATTAGAAGAGCAACCACTCAAATGTAAACTACTCATACAGGCTGCCTTTTTTGGGGCTTTTAGACGCGGAGAGGTTGTCCCGCTTGAGATTTCAGATTGTGACTTTGGGGACAATAGGATTTTAATTGGTGAAAGTATACCTGCAAAGATTGCGGGACGGCATCCCTTACCACCCAAACACACCATATTCGTAGTGGCGAGATTTTCTAACCGAAAACGGTTTTCGGTACGTAAAGCTTCACGGATTGCGACATACGTCCGCTACTTTCCTATTAGAGAGCGGCATACCAGCTAAAGCTGTAGCCGAACGATTAGGACACAAAAATGAGAAAATGCTCCAGACCACGTATAGCCACGTGACCAAGAGCATATCTGACCGAGCAGCCTCTGAATTTGACAGATTCGGAGAACGCACTAAAAAACATATATAGAAACCGTCCCCATTTCGTCCGCTAGATGATTTCGAGACGGCAACTAACCTCTTAAAGACCCCACTATATCAAGGTTCCTACACATAGCACACCCACAACATTGGCACTCTCGTGAGAGTGCGACGCCAAAAAGCAATGCAAAAGTGTGTTTTCAACGATTTTTTAATGTAAATAAACAAATCAGCACTTTTAAATTACCTCTCAGTTTCCAATTTAACTATAAATGGATATTATTAAGTGATCTTTGGTGCGAACCTCCCAGGGAATTCATGTGTGCTTCAGGTTCGCACTAGATAATTAACGACCATTCAAAATGTAACCTCGTCTTTCTATCTAGATGCTTGATCTTATGTATTTCATTATTTCCTAGTATATCATACCATCCGATTACCCAAAATAAGGTATTGATTGTGAAATTTCAAAATTTTCAACATCTAACCCAATCAGAAGAAAAAGAGTTGCAGAATACCCAACAGCACCGAAGCGGCTAGGAATACTTTTGCGATCATCTCTTTTTTCATATACTTCAGAATAATTCCAATCACTGCCAATGCTCCGAAACTTAGTGCCACGATTCGTGGAATAACGAAGTTACTCGGAGGAGCAGTAACATTCATATAGCTGATAAAACCCGCTATTACTAGCGTAATTCTAAAGATCATACTACTCCACTTAGGGTCTTTTACTAGAAATAACAAAACAATACTGGTAATACTGAGAACTGCAATAACAATTAACATGACGAATAAAACTCCGAGTGCCATAATGTCATCCTCCTTTGGATATTTAATCTATCATAAGAATAATTGGACAGTGATCACTCCCCATAACTTCGAAGTCAATTTGAGCATCCTTTAAGGAAGATCCCATTCTAGAGGAAACCAGGAAATAATCAATTCTCCAGCCAATATTCCGCTCTCTTACCTTTGCCATATAAGACCACCAAGTATACGCGTCTGTCCGATTCGGATAAAAGTGTCTGAATGTGTCTATAAATCCCGATTCCAACATTTCAGTCATTTTACTACGTTCTTCTATAGTAAATCCTGAGTTACCACGATTGGATTGTGCATTCTTAAGATCGATCTCATGATGGGCAACATTTAAATCCCCACATATAATAACGGGCTTGAGTGAGTCCAATTGTTGAATGTAGCTACGGAATCGTTCTTCCCAGGCTAGTCTCAAATCGAGGCGCGACAGATCACGTCTTGAATTGGGAGTATATACATTCACAAGATAGAAGCTCTCGAACTCCAGCGTAATGATTCGTCCCTCAGGCTCTTCATCCTCTTCTAGACCATAGCGTACAGAAATTGGCTTGACCTTTGTGAAAATAGCTGTGCCAGAATACCCCTTCTTCACAGCGTAATTCCAATACTGTGAATATTCTTCGCCCAACTCCAGCACAATTTGATCTTCCTGCAATTTGATTTCCTGAACACAAAATATATCCGCATTCACTTCCCGGAAATAATCATTAAATCCCTTTTTCACACATGCTCTAAGCCCATTTACATTCCAAGATACCAGCTTCATATCGATCTATCTCCTAACATTTCTCATTAACTTCAACAAATCCCCTATCCCAACGCGACAGGATCGTATGGTAACTTGAGTATAACATTATTCCAATAATGGAGCATTGACGCTTACACTAGACTATTTTCAGATTACCTGATGTTGTTAGGAAGTAACCTTTTGTAGTACATTACGTCTAATGCATATAATGAAAATCCCCAGAGGAGGAGTAATACATAAATGAAAAAGTGGATACTTACGTTCGGAATTGTCGCCACCGCTTTTACTATTAGCACAAGCTCGGTACCAGTGTCAGCTACAAAAGAAAAGTCAATTTTGGTAAATTATAAAGATAACGGACTGAGTGCCAATCAGATCATTCTAGAAGGCACAACTTCGGTTCCACTGAGGTCGCTCGCGCCCTCTATGGGTTATACACTAACCTGGAACCAGCCAACTAAAGTAGCTAGACTGATTCGTCCAGAACGTGAAGTTATCTTCACGGTGGGTTCTGACGTGGCGAAGGTGAATGGCTCAGCGTTATCCTTAACGAAGGCACCTCGCATTCTTAATGGTGCTGTATACGTACCTTTAGTCTCGGCAGTAAGTGCAATGGGCGGAAAGACATGGTACAACGATAGCGATGGTAATTTGAATATTATGGATATGCCAAGATCTATTGCTTTTGAGCGACAATCATTATGCCATGTTCAATGATTTCACAAATAGCTATCAGGCATTAATCCAACACAAAGAAATTCAGAAGATAATGGAGTATCACTCCGTCACCTCTTCCTATATTCTTGCTCCCCAACTGATAACAACGCAACTCTTCATGATTGATGGACGAAACCTTCAATATATTACTCAGAATGGTAGTCTCGGGGAACTATTTGAGTTGGAGGAAATCACCGGTCAAACGGGAGATTTTATGGTGGAATATGTCGCACATGATATAGCTCTAGTTCGTGCAATGGATACAACTCAACTATTTGCGATTAACGCCACAACAGGAGTAAGTACCAATCTTAATTTAAAGCTGATTAGTATAGATGACCAAAAGGAATGGAATCGGGTCGATCCTAGGGACCCATATGTTTTATCCGAAATGCTTGTTTTAAAGAAACGTACAGGGAATGTCTTGATGTTTACTTATATACCTCTACCAGAAGGTCAGGTGAAAACAGTACTCTACACGCTCATCTCTAATTAGATTTAATATATTTCATAACAGTTCGAAATTTAATAACCCTCCAATTCATGGTATAATAGAAAAGTTGCCTTTCAGAGAATCGTGTAGTAACGATATATTAGCAAAAAATTACTCCATAACTTGAATATACTTAATGAAAGAGAGGAATTACTAAACCTATGATTATTAAACCAAGAACACGTGGCTTTATTTGTACGACATCACATCCAGTAGGCTGTGCCAGTCAAGTACAACAGCAGATAGAATATGTACAAGCACATCCAGCAATAAAAGGACCCCTTAATGTATTAGTGATTGGAGCCTCCACTGGATATGGACTAGCATCTCGTATTGTCGCAGCCTTTGGCGCACAGGCGAATACAGTTGGCGTCTATCGCCCTAGCAGTGGAAGCGAGAAACGTACAGCTTCCGCTGGCTGGTATAATTCAGCAGCATTTGAGCAAGCGGCGGATGATGCTGGTCTCAAATCATTCAGTGTCACAGGTGATGCTTTTTCTTCAGAGACAAAAGCAAAGACAATCGAAGTGATTCGCACTGAACTAGGTCAAGTTGATTTGGTTATTTATAGTGTCGCATCTGCACGAAGAACAGATCCTCAGACAGGTGAAATGGTTAATTCCGTGCTCAAACCGATTGGTGAACCCTTTACGAACAAAACCGTTAACTTCCATACCGGCGAAGTAAGTGAAATCACGATTGATCCTGCCACGGAAGATGAAATTCATGATACGGTTACTGTCATGGGCGGTGACGATTGGGAACTGTGGATCAATGCGCTTCGCCAAGCGGGCGTACTAGCCGATACCGCTAAGACGATTGCTTACTCCTATATCGGTTCAGAAATCACACAAGCTGTCTACAGAGAAGGTACTATTGGTCGTGCGAAGGATCACCTTGAAGCAACTGCCATCCGCATGAACGACCAACTCGCTATATCGGGTGGTTCAGCATATGTCTGTGTAAGCAAAGCCCTTGTGACACAGTCCAGTTCAGCTATTCCAGTCGTACCATTATATGTGTCCGCTCTATATAAAGTCATGAAAGAGAAAGGTCTCCACGAAGGCTGTATTGAGCAAACCTATCGTCTATTTACAGAACGCTTATATACAAATGATGGCACAGGAACACCCGTAGATGAACAAGGTCGTATTCGCATCGATGACTGGGAACTACGCGATGATGTACAAGCTGAAGTTACGCAGATATGGAATCAGATATCGACCGAGAACATTCACGCACTTACGGATCTAGAAGGCTATCGGCGCGAGTTTTTCCAACTATTTGGTTTTGAATTTGATGGTGTTGATTATGAAGCTGACGTTAATCCCGATGTTCAGGTCCCTCATCTCCTGTAATCCATATTCCTAAGTGTAAGGTTCGTCATTGACGAACCTTATTTCTGTATATATGATTACTCACAAAACAGGAGCTACAAGCCGTCTTATTTGAAACTTTAGCAAGCCTGTTATTTTGCGGGATTGGATTATATTTGTTTGCCTAACGGGAACAACGTATAATGGTATCGTGTCCAATATTTCACAAGATTTTCGCTAGGTCTATATGTCCGATTTCATACTAGGAGGAATGAGTGTTATGCGTTTGGAAAAAGACTTTCTTGGTACGAAAGAAGTTCCATCCAATGCTTATTATGGCATCAATACTATTAGGGCAGCGGAGAACTTTCCGATTACAGGAGAACGAATCCACCCAGAATTAATCCGTTCAATAGCTATGGTCAAAAAAGGGGCCGCTATAGCTAACATGGAGATTGACCAGTTACAAGCTGCTCAAGGTGATGCCATCGTTAAAGCTGCAGATGAGATTATTAGAGGTAAATGGTTCGAACAATTCATTGTCGATCCTATTCAAGGTGGTGCAGGTACTTCCATTAATATGAATGCCAACGAGGTCATTGCTAATCGCGCACTTGAACTAATAGGTAAGGATAAAGGAAGCTATGAAGACATCAATCCGAATAATCATGTCAATATGTCCCAGTCCACGAATGACGCTTTCCCAACGGCAGTACATTTAGCAGTACTGACGATGATTGAGAAGCTACTTGGGACCATGAAGGACTTACATAAAGCATTCAACGATAAATCTACGGAGTTCGACGGTGTTATCAAAATGGGACGAACTCACCTGCAAGACGCTGTACCTATCCGCCTTGGTCAAGAGTTCCAAGCATACGCACGCGTGCTTGATAGAGATATCAAACGTCTTCAAGCCACGAAAAATAACTTACTTCATATTAATATTGGAGCAACAGCCGTCGGTACTGGACTTAATGCCAATACACATTATATTAAGAGAGTAGCAGAAATCCTTGCAGAATTGAGTGGCTTTCCATTAGAACCTGCCGAACACCTTGTAGATGCGACACAGAACACGGACGCTTATACAGAAGTATCAGCCGCTCTAAAAATTTGTATGATGAATATGTCAAAAGTAGCTAATGACATTCGCCTAATGGCCTCTGGTCCAAGAGCAGGTCTAGGTGAAATCACACTTCCCTCTCGCCAACCGGGTTCATCGATTATGCCAGGTAAAGTAAATCCTGTGATGTGCGAAGTGATCAATCAGATTGCGTTCCAGGTCATCGGAAATGACCATACGATCTGTCTTGCGTCAGAAGCCGGTCAATTGGAACTGAACGTTATGGAACCAGTCATGGTATACAATGTACTACAGTCATTAGAAATTATGAACCAGGGCTTTCGTGTCTTTAGAGAGCATTGTATTGAGGGAATTCAGGCGAACATCGAACGATGTCTTGATTATGTTGAGAATAGCGTAGGTATTATTACTGCACTTAGCCCCCACTTGGGATATGAACTGGTAACGAAGATCGCACGTGAAGCTATTACAACAGGTCAATCGGTGCGTAGTCTATGCCTTCAATACCAGGTATTGTCCGAAGAGCAATTAAACATTATCCTTGATCCATTTCAAATGACGAACCCGGGCATTGCAGGTGAAGCATTACTACACAAGGTGCCACATATTTGACTTAATAGAATGGACAATAAGGAGCAACTTTAATGTTGCTCTTTATTTTTTCATCTGGTGATGCTAAATGGTTTAGAATGCTCTCTTTTTCGAAAAATAGATACATACACATGATGCGTATAGATTAATGTATCTAGAATTCTTGTTTTACTATTATGAATTTTTCATATGGTGAATTATGATAATATCGACATCTATTCTAACTCCTTCTCCGAATCGTTCGTTAACCAGATATAACGCAAACAGCACCCTGATCCATTAGGATAAAGGTGCTGTTTGCGTTGTAACGAAATAATAATTATCGTTCAGTTCCCCTTGATGTGTTTTACCATATTGGCTATTCCAGTAAAAGCAAATAATAATGCAACGAATCCAAAACCATAAGTTACCTTCCAATCACTAAGATCTGAGAACGCAACTGCAACAATAAAAGCAATTGCCGCTAAGAAATTTAAAATAGCAACGAATAGATAATTCAAACCTTTCATTAAGAACACCCCTTCCGTATTATAAAGCCCACAGACATCTAAAATTCATCTCTCTATCCAGTGTCCGTAAGAAATATTTTGTAGATATAGCTGCTTCTGTATTGTATTCCTTTAGAATCATTCTTTCAATATTCAACTATATTCCCTATAAAAAAGAAAAGCCACTTTCGCGGCTTCTCTTCTAATTAATTCGATAAATATATGGCGTTATTCTGGCCATCCCATACGACTTCAATTCCGGACAACTCTAGCATATTCCGTAGCGGAAGCATCACTGTCGCACCTTGATATCTTGATGGCGTAATCGTGATAACATTTCCGTTAACCGTCGCTTTGTTCGTAAGTGGCTTATGGGTAATCGTTCGATCCCCAATAGAGATCGTCGCCATCTGGTTCTCATTATTCCACTGTACAGTAGCTCCTAGTAATTCTAGAATCTCCCGCAGCGGAATGTAAATACGAGAATCAACATTCTCAAGCGAGTTCTTTAATTTCTGTTCTACACCGTTAATGATTACTGTTCCTTCAAATATCTTAGAGCCTACTGAGTATCCATTCTTCACAGCTATTTCCTCAAACGTTAAATCAGATGTAGTTATAATAGCATAAGAGTTTACTTTCACTTGAGTAAAGAGCCAATGAACCTCATCATTGTGCATTCGAATACAACCAGCACTTACATACTTACCGATTGAGTTCTCATTACTATTGCCATGGATCGCATACGTCGTTCCTTGTGTTCCGTTCACTTCAAGCCCAATCCATCGATCCCCTAGTGGATTTCGAGGATCTCCACCAGCAATTTTTTCCTTATAATAAGGTCTATTCTTGATTTTGTTCACAATTCTGAATTTACCTTCAGGTGTTAGACTTGGGCTCTTACCCGTACCAACAGCAAATTCCTTTACCAATTTCCCATCTTTAAAATAAGCCAATTTGTTACTCTTCTTGTTCACCACGATCAAATCTGTATTTACTTGATCGGCATTCGCCTCCTCAACATATAAGGGCATCCCAATAAGTAGAAACACAACCACAAGTACAATATAGCGCTGAATAGAATGAAGCAGTTTGCAAAACCTCCTTTATAATAAATATATTAATGGGATGAATGTCCTACGACATATATATGGCGAACAACTTTTTTTAAAATAAGCTCTTTCCTGCTTTATCGTCATAACATCTATTATAAATGGAGATACTACTTCCATATTTTCAAATGGAGGTGTCAAGATTGACGACAAAGGAAAATAAGCTTTCTATTGCCGCTCTCGGCGGTGTGAATGAAATTGGAAAAAATATGTACATGCTTCAATATGGTGACGATATCATCGTTATTGACTGTGGCTCCAAGTTTCCTGATGAGAGCTTATTGGGGATTGATCTAATCATTCCTGATATATCTTATTTACTGGAGAATAGCGACAAAGTTAGAGCCCTCATCGTCACTCATGGACACGAAGATCACATCGGAGGCATTCCTTATATTCTCAAACAGTTGAATATCCCTATCTATGGGACACGCTTAACTCTAGGGTTAATCCAAATTAAACTCAAACAGCATGGTCTTCTCAAGAGTACAAAACTAATCACAATCGATTCTGAATCGAGCTTCAAATTAGGCACGATAAATTTAAGTTTCTTTAGAGTAAATCACAGCATCCCTGATTGTCTCGGTATCGTATTCAATACCCCTGAAGGCACTGTTGTACATACAGGAGATTTCAAATTCGATTTAACACCTGTAAATGAACAGCATCCAGATCTATATAGGTTGGCAAGCATTGGTAACAACGGTGTCTTGGCTCTTTTGTCTGAGAGCACCAATGCGGAACGTCCCGGATTTACCCCCTCTGAGCGTCTCGTAGGAGCACACATCGAAGAGGCATTTATAAAAGCCGAGCAGAAAATATTCATTTCCACCTTCGCTTCCAATGTTCATCGTCTACAGCAAGTCATTGATGCGGCGGTAAAAACAAATAGGAAAGTAGCTTTACTCGGTAGAAGTATGGTGAATGTCGTATCCATTGCTACCGAGCTAGATTATTTACAAATTCCTGAAGGGACATTAGTTGATGCGAATGAAGTTAGCAAAATGCCTTCCCATGAAATTGTTATACTCTGTACCGGAAGCCAAGGCGAACCCATGGCCGCTTTATCGCGTATAGCCAGTTCTAATCATAGACAAGTAGAAATTCTACCCGGTGATACGGTTATTCTAGCTGCTACATCCATCCCTGGTAATGAACGCAATGTATCAAGAATCGTAGATAATCTATTTCAACTGAAAGCCAACGTCATTTATGGATCAGGGTCGGCAACGGGAATGCATGTATCCGGTCATGCTAGTCAGGAAGAAATGAAGTTAATGCTTGCTTTTATGAAGCCGAAATACTTTATTCCTATTCATGGTGAATTCCGCATGCTTCATCAGCACCGTTTATTAGCTGAAACGATGGGTGTAGCCAAGGATAACATCTTTATTGTTAATAATGGAGATGTTGTCGACATTCGAAATCAAGAAGCTTATCAATCTCGAACAATAACGAATGGGAATACTCTTGTTGACGGGTTGGGAATCGGTGATGTAGGAACGATTGTTTTACGTGATCGTAAGTTACTCTCCGAAGATGGCATTCTCATCGTAGTAGTCACTCTTAGTAAAATGGATGGTAAAATCATATCCGGTCCCGATGTTATTTCACGTGGTTTCGTGTATGTCCGTGAATCAGAGCAATTGCTAGACGAAGTACGTCGCATTACAGTGGCAACCATCCATCAATTACAAGAAAAGAACATTACGCAATGGGGTATTCATAAACAAACGATTAAAGAATCGGTTGGAAATCACTTGTATAGTCACACTAAAAGAAGACCCATCATCCTTCCCCTTATTATTCAGGTCTGAGTGGGCTGGAATCGGGAATTCATCGAATTAAGGGGGGGGGGGGAATGAATTGGATTTTTTCAAGAGTCAAGAATCGTTGACAACAGTTGAATGGGTCTTGAGAGCCATCGTTAGCTTTGTCTTTTTGCTACTTGCAACGAAAGTAATGGGACAACGTTCCATTTCTCAATTAAGGTTTCTCGACTTCATCATTGCCCTGACACTCGGCAATATTATCGCTCATCCGCTTTCAGACGAGAGATTAGGTGTAAAAGGCTCTATGCTAACTACCGTCACTCTAATCATTCTATATGTTGCTGCGACGTGGTTGAGCTTAAAATGGCCGTTATTCAGACGTTATCTCGATCCGCCGCCGATTACACTCATTAGAAATGGACAAATCCAATTCCATAACCTTTCAAAAGCAAGAATTTCTATTGATTTTCTGTTCTCTGAGCTTCGGAAAGAAAAAGTAGAGAATATAGAAAAAGTATCCCTCGCAGTATGGGAACCTGGAGGAACAATTTCCGTGTTCATGGATACCCAATATCAACCGCTTACCCCAGCAGATATGAAGCTTGCGAGCCAACCGTTTACCCTCGCAAGACCGATTATCATTGAAGGAAAAGCCAATGCATCCCTTCTTAAAGAAATCGGGAAAGACCATAACTGGCTCACAAAGAAAATATCACCTGCTTATTCAGAAATCGAAGATGTTATATTAGCGACAATCGACGACAACGAAAATGTACGAGTATACACTAACCCCAATGATTCATGAAGCTTTATCAAAGATGACCATTTCCCTGTCTATTCTAGGGAATTGGTTGGATAACTCCTTAAGATTTTTGCTTGGATTATGGACATTCAAACAATTAGTTTATACTAAAGAATGCAAGTTCTTTTCCACAATTAAATACTTTAAAATCCTTAAACAATAGGAGCCGATAGCAACTATGATCTTTCACATCACTTACTTATCACATGGATTGAAGGTAAAAGGGTATCTTAGCTTACCGCATGGGTATGACCTGCCTACCTCAGAGTTAGAGTCCTTCATTGCTCAGTCCTATGGTTCAATGAAGCTTCCCGTAACTGGATTATCCAGTTCTTATCCACCAGCACGCAATGATCTTCGATCACAACAATGGCCTGTCTTGATTTATTGTCGTGGAGGCATCGGTAAATTCGGACGAGTCAAGACAGACTGGCTTGAGCAATTCTCAAATTACGGACATATCATATTCGCTCCTACCTATCGAGGAAATGAGGGTGGGGATGGGCGTGACGAATTCGGGGGCAGCGATCAAGAAGATGTTTTATCCGCATATCGTCTTGTGGAGAGTCTTCCTTTTGTAGATGAGAAACGAATTTCTGTAATGGGCTTCTCTCGTGGGTCTATTAATGCTACACATACCGCAACACACATACCTAAAGTACATAAATTAATCCATTGGGGTGGTGTATCCGACCTTGCCCAGACCTATGAAGAACGAGTGGATCTCCGTAAAATGTTGAAACGAGTCGTTGGAGGCTCCCCCAATAAAATACCTGAATCCTATCAACTGCGCTCTCCTATCTTCATGGCGGATAAAATTCAGTGCCCCGTGCTTATTATGCATGGCACCCAAGATACCCAAGTCGATTTCAGTCACGGACTCAATATGTACAACAAGCTTGTCGAGGCAGGGGTACCCACTGAGTTTCATCCATATGACGGCTACGACCACCATCTTCCACTCGATACACATTTAGTCGCCATTGAACGAATGTTTCAGTGGATTGAACAGTAGGCCCCACACAGAAACGTATGTTCGGCAAACTATTGACATTTTCCATATTAAAGGATAGACTAAGTTTAAATTTAACATGTTAGCGAGCGAAGCACCTCGCAAGATTAGGCGTACTAGCCTTTCTTGGAGGTGCTTTTTCTGCGCTATAAATTTCATGGAATGGAGTTGATTTAATTTATGAATAAGGCAATGGTTAGAGGATTTCGAGGTTCAATATTAATCATTCTTTGTCTATTGATTATGTTACAAAGTAATGTCTCACAAGTGAGTGCAGCGGATCATTGGGATACTGCATTGGAACATGTCAACCATATTTACGATGATTTGACAGTTCTTAAGATGGCTATTTCGTCTGAAAAACAACTTATTCAAGAGCAACGTACAGTGAATAATGATGCATTGAAGCAAGTGAACATAAAGATCAATAACATAGACCTAGAGTTAATAAACAGATTGCAAATTCAATACGATCAGACCTTACGTAAGCATTCTCCGCTTTTAGAACAATACTCAGCACTAACCAAACAAACTACTGCAGCTAAGAAGAATAAAGATAAGAAACTCGCTGATCTACTGAATCTTAAGCGTAATAAGATACTAACTTCTGTGTTAACTGCTCGTTCTGAGGTGAAAGCTACCAAAGATGCACTCGCTTCCGCCAAAAAGCAGCGTTCAATCAAGTTGAAGGCAGTTAAGGAGGTGCTTGCTCCTGTCCAAAATTACAAAAAAATGATTACTGCGGAGAACAAAACAATAGCTACGACGAAACAATCTTATTCGGCAGCAGAGAAACGTTATAAAGCAAGTGTCAAGCAGGGCAATGCCGTTACAGCCGCTGAAGAAATAACGCTTATGTATAACGAAATGCAAAACATTCAAACATCTCAACAACATATTTACGGCTGGGAGAAGCAAATTTCACAGATCATACTACTAACCGAGTCCAAGATTCCTAAGTGACGCTTATCGTTAAAAAGAAAAGGACCACTTCTGTGGTCTTTTCTAATTAATTTGATATATTAATGGCTTTATTCCTGTATAATATATAATAACTAATACAATATACATAAAAATTGGAGTGAATACCATTTATGAATTCTATTTGTATTTTTGCAGGATCTAATCTTGGGGAGCGTCCGGACTATCAAATCAAGGCTACTGAGCTTGGTCATTATATGGCTCAAGAGCAATATCGCTTAGTGTATGGTGGGTCCAATATGGGACTTATGGGAGTGATCGCCAATACCGTCATGGAACAAGGTGGCGAAGCGATTGGAGTAATGCCCAAAGGATTATTTAAGGGCGAAATCGTGCATCAACAACTAACTGAATTTATTGAAGTTGAAGGTATGCACGAACGCAAAGCTATGATGGGGAAATTAGCAGATGGATTTATCGCCTTACCTGGTGGATTCGGAACATATGAGGAGCTTTTCGAGGTTCTATGCTGGTCACAGATTGGTATACACCATAAGCCTATTGGCATATTAAATATTTGCGGTTACTTCGATCCACTGTTGAAGATGATTAATTATGGTGTTCAAGAGGGATTTGCCAACGAATCAAATCTGAGCCTAATTATCGTGTCTAGTGATCCAATAGACCTTATCCAACGCATGGAGAACTATGTTCCACAAGTGATGGATAATAAATGGAAACAGCTTGATTAAGGGTAAGCTCTACCTCATCCAAACAATAAACAACCAGGCATCCTAATGGACTGCCTGGTATATTCATTCAGAACACTATTTCAATCTTCTCACTCATCATCCGAGAACAATATGTCGAAATACCTCTCGCGATGATTTAGGAAATCTCGAGTCAAGCTATAGTGTTCCGTCTCTTCGTATTCAATAGGATCTATAGAGCTTTCCGAAAAATGTAGAATTTGAGCATTCGGGTACGCCATAAGCATCGGCGAATGCGTCGCAATAATGAATTGAGCCTGTCCACTCTGTTCCATCTCCCGAATCAACCTCATAAAGGCTAACTGACTCTGCGGCGACAAGGCTGACTCTGGCTCATCTAACAAGTAAAGCCCCTTCTTATCGAGCCGATTGTTAAAAAACGTTAGAAACGCTTGACCGTGAGAGCGTTCATTTAAGGACTTCCCACCGTATGGACCATAAGCGGAATTACCAATAAAAGGATCATCTGCTAGCTCATCGATATAGTTCGCAAACGTATCAAATGTCTCAGCACGGAAGTAAAAGCCGCTATTCACCTTAGGCATCCAGCTTAATTTCATGATAGATGACAGCGATACATTATCCTTTTCCTTCTGAATGACAAGATCTTTTCCCCCAATAATACTGAAACCACAACAAAGTCCAATGGATTCCAATAATGTGGATTTACCTGATCCATTCTCTCCTGTTAGAAAGGTCACGTTACTCTCTAAGTTTAAGCTTCTCAAGCTACGTATCGCAGGGATCTGAAATGGAAATTGATGTTCATCTTCATGGGATAAGTTATCCCAATCTAGATTTATCTTCTTTAGAAAAGGCATAGTACCTCCTTTAAGTTAAATAAAGAATCCCCCCACAAAAGTAGGAGGAATGTCATCATGTAAAGTTTAAATATAGAATTCGTCCGGAATTCTCCCGAATTTCCTTTTATGATATAGGAGCGGTTCTTTGTTATTACTTTCAATATCGATGATTTCACCTATCAAAATAGTGTGATCTCCCGCTTCAATCGTTTTGAACGTCTTACATTGCATCACTCCTGAAGCTCCTGCAATAATCGGAAGATTATGTTGTGATAACTTCCAATCACAACTTCCAAATCGATCAATATCTCTACTCGCAAATAGGGAACAAATATCGCCTTGATCACCAGATAGTACGTGTACAGCGAATTTATCCGTTTTTATAAAAGTTTCATAAGTTGAAACTCTTTTGTCGATGGACCATAGGACAAGTAATGGATCTAATGATACAGATGCAAATGAATTAACGGTAAGTCCCAGTGGAACTCCTTCTTCATTCACTGTTGTTACGACGGTCACTCCTGTAGGGTAATTCCCCATTACTTCTTTAAAGCGTGATACATTCGTGCTGTTATCCATATTTAAAGCCACCTTTCAACGTATAGAGGTAGTTCAAAAAGTCATCTTTTGATCACGAAGATTACCAAGAAGCTTACTCGACATCGAATATTGAATTCAGCCGGTCCTAGCGTATGCTTACGAAGTATGTTTCCTTCGGAAACATTTCAGGTGCTCACGTAGGTACTGCCAGCGTAGGCTTTCGAAGTCGTTTTCTACGAAAACGTGTAGCTCCGCTCCTCACTCCCTTGCTTCATCCAATCTTCTGAGGCGTTTCGAAGAAACGCAGCCTCGTAAGCATACACTTTAGTGCTGAAAATCCGACTTTTTGAACTCGAACTTATATACCATGAACATTTATTTATCAATTATAACTCAAACAACAAATAAAGACTCAAAATTTTAACAATATTTTAAAATAGGAAAGTTTTTAGAAAAAGCTTCTCTTTAACTTTTCCAATTTTCGCCTTTAAATTAGTGGAGGAGGTGGTTTTGACCATGATTTCTTTCTCTGATCAATTGATTCGCGGGACTCTATCAGTAATCGGTTTTCCATTGACCTTGTTTCAGATGGTATCATCTAGATACCAGTCATATCAATATAAGCCTAGTGGACAAATGATTGAGCTAAACCAGCATAAGGTGCATGTCAATGTATCTGGGAAAGGTTCACCTACTATTATATTGGAGTCCGGCATGGGCGGGTGCTCATTAGATTGGTGTCACGTTCAACCCGAACTTGCTGACATTGCGACAGTGATCTCTTATGACCGCGCCGGATTAGGCTGGAGTACTTCCTCTCCTTTAGAACCAACCTGCCAACAATATGTGAAGGATCTTCGTTTGTTATTGACTGAGCTAGGCAGAAAGCCGCCTTTCTTACTCGTTGGACATTCATATGGTGGAATGATCATGAGATTATTTGCCGCCACGTATCCAGAGGAAGTAATGGGTCTAGTGTTAGTGGATTCCACACATGAGAATAGATACTTATTAGATCAGTCCCATCCACCTAGAAGGAAGCAACGCAAGAATCATTTGAAAATGTTCCGACTAGGCTATTTACTGTCTCCGATAGCCATTCCCCGATTGTTGAGAATGCACATCGGCTCCAAGCGACTTCCTCCTGAGATGCTGAAAATAGCTCGTGCCTTAGGTTACCGAACAACTGCTTATAAGTCCGCATATTTGGAAATTTTGCATACGGGAGAAAGTAGCATCCAACTACAGCAATCACAACCTTTGAGAAAGGATTTACCCGTCATCGTATTAAGTGCCGGTAAACAAACGGATGATTGGAAAAAAGGACAGGTAGATTTATTACATCTTACTCAAATGACCAAACAAATCATCGTAGATGACAGCTGGCATTCAATTCAGATACATAGACCCGATGTAGTGATCCATTCAATAAAGACATTATTGAAAAGGCATCCACCAATTCATTCGCCCGAGAAGTGTCATTAATGAAGGAACAAGGATCAATCGAATGATCGTGGCATCGATGAATATGGCTGCTGCAATTCCGATTCCGAGTTGCTTCACCCCTACGACATCTGCGAAGGCGAATGGCAAGGTGACTGCAATCATAATAGCTGCTGCCGAAGTGATGATCCGACCGGTTGAAGATAATCCTGACGTAACGGCAATAAGGTGATCACCCGTACGTTCGTATACTTCTGACACTCGGGATAACAGGAACACACCATAGTCCATACTGATTCCAAATACGAGACCAAATACAAAGACAGGAATCATAACCGCAATAGGACTAGCTTCAAGTCCAAATCTTCCTTTTTCAAATATAAACACAAGAATACCGAACGATGCACCTAAACTTAATAGATTCATCACAATGGCTTTAAGTGGAATAAGAATGGACCGGAACGCAATGCATAGAACAATAAAGTTCGTCACTCCAATAAATAATAGAATAGAAATAATATGACTCGAAATTTCATCGAATATCTCCTGCTGATACTTCGCCTCTCCCCCAACTTTTAACGATAACTCAGAGGGGGCATCTTCCTCCTCTAAATTCCGTAACCAATCCGAAGCTTCTTTCGAACCGACGGCACCACGTATAGTCATCCGAAAGAGCAGTCTATTATCCCTAAGCACGGATTGTAATTCCGATCCCATCTTGTTCATAAAAGAAGGATTCTGAAGCAACCGAAGTGATTGTTGCTCCGATAACAATGAAAGATGGTCAAACACAGATTCAATTTTAATTACTCCCGGATCTTGTTTCATCCGCTTCACCCATTGATAGGCGTGGAGCCAATCTTCGGTTGTAAATGTGGGATTCTTTCCTTCCGCGATCACAGTAACCTCTGAACTAGAAGTCGACGTAAATTGAGCATGATACACTTCCATCGCTGTTCGTGATTCATATCCTCTAGGGAGTGAACTTTCATCCGGTATGCTTACGACCATATGCCGCAATGGTAAGAGACAACTAAGCAACACGATAGAAGCAAGCAGTACTGATGCGACAGGTCTTTTCATAATGGCGAGTGACCATCGATCCCAAATGCCTAGTGTTTTGGATTTCTGGGGTTTTTGGGACTTCGGGGATTGCTTCTTGTTAGGAACTATTCTTTGAGCAACTATAATTGGAGCGAGGATACTAAGTAGAGCCGGGAGTAGTGTTAAATTCAGTAAAAGCGATATGATTAGAACAACTATTGCACCCGATGCGACGGTCGTAAAGATGGGTAAATCAATGAACTGGATGGCTACTAGCCCTAGAAACACACATGCTGCCGAGAATACTACAGCTCGTCCGGCTGTACTCATCGAAGTTATTAATGCCTGCTCAACATTCCTTCCATGAAGTTCCTCCTGAAATCGACTGATGATCATAAGTGAAAAATCAATACTTAACGCCAATCCAACCATAGGTATCACACTTAATACAAAATTGGAGAGATCCAACACTGTGCCGACGAAAGCCATGATCCCTAGTGTGCCTATAACACCAATAATCCCTATCACAAGTGGGAGCAATGCAAATAAGACTCCTCTGAACGCAAATAACAGTATTACGAATGCTATCGGCAAGCCGATCAACTCCGCTGTCTGCAATCCTTGACGACTCGCTTGATTCACATCGTATTGAATAACGGATTTCCCTGTCACACCCATCGAAATATGCGAGGAAGTGGGAAGTTGCTGTCTAATCTGCTCTATTACAGGTCCGATCTGGTAGGCGTGCTGACGAAATCCAAGAAGTGCATAAGCTACATTCCCTTGTAGCATCCCTTCCCTTTCAAACGGAGATACTTGTGAAGAAAGACCTTCGATGTTACTCATACTCAATAGGACGCTCTCAATAAACTGCTGAAACTGCTGAGTTGTTACTAATGTTTCTTTTTCAAAAACAAGCATAATCGGCTCATCAGGAATTCCGAATTCTGAATATAGTATTTGTTGAACATATGTAGAACTCCCATCAGATTCTAACCCGTGGTCTTTGAGTAGCGTTGGTAATTCAGTAGCATAGGTACTAAAGACGACAAAGAATGCAGTCCACAACACAATGATCCATGGAGAGAAGCGATGTGAAAGAATAGCAAGCATGCGGTATCCCATAAGCAAGCCTCTCCTATATGAAAAATAGTTAACCTTTATATAATTTCAATCGAGTGGCCTTAACTAGATACTTTCCAATGGGCGGGCAGATCCTTACTAGGGTAGGGACACAGCGCGTAATCATAGGCATCGAACTCAATACATGCGCAACCCTTCCTCGTCTGATAAGACCACTAAATTCACGCTCAATCGCTTGTGTATATTCTTCTTGCCACTGAGAATGTGATATCTCTCCACGAAGATAACGATTAGCGGAAGCACAACATAGAAAGGACGAACGTAGTGCAATCGACATGCCATCCCCGCAGAGCGGTGGAATCACCACTGCTGCATCCCCTAGATGTGGAATGACATGCCATGCTAGCGGATGATGTGACAGATGGACTGGAGCGATGGACACTTGTGTACCCTCAACTGAGACAGCTTGTTTCATTCTCTCAACTAATTGAATATTCCCTTTTGAAGCTGATTCAAGTATTTCAGGTATTGTCGTTCCCGCGCCCTTGACGACTCCCTTTTCCAACAACGCAGCCACATTCGAATAACCATTCTCAACAGGAGAAATCCCAATATACCCACCTTTCACGAAATATAACTCCGTAACGGATTCAGGTTGAATTCCCGAATAATGAGATTTGATTCCGACGTAGGAAGGCTTACTCGAATCCAATGGATAAGGTTCATTGAACATATTAGAATGACGATGTGAACCCCAAGCAGCATAAACTGAGCGAGCATGAATGACCTCAACTTTACCATTCTGCTTCATCTTGACCTCGTATCCCTCTTCTTTTTGCTTGATAGATGTCACTGTAACTCCTGTCCGTACGTTTGCACCTGCATGAATAATCGCTTCATGGAGTGCAGAGTCAAGTGAATAGCGACTTATTCCCCTTGCCGTACCTGGTAAAGGAACTTCTACTGAATCTCCATGTTGAAATATAAGTCTCGCTTTCGATATCAGCTGCGGCTGTAATGATTCCATAACGGCATCCAGTCCAAGCTTACTAAGCATCTCTTGAAATTCCGGAGATAGAAATTCACCACAAGTTTTGTGGCGGGGGAACGATTGGCGATCTAACAAGACCGTTCTCCATCCTAGATCTGCTAATTGTTTGGCCAGACTGCAGCCAGCAATTCCTCCACCTATTACGACCGCATCCATTATTTGTGTCATCCACTCTCACTCCGATCTTTATTCTGTACAGAACCCTGAGGAATGACAACAGCATATCGAAATAAAGGTCGCCATGAATAGATGAGTTGTGGGATACCTATAGCTTCTCTTAACATAATCCAATCCGTAGCCCGAAATCCTTTAGCTACAGATAAAGGGGCATCATGTCTTATATAACGATTCGTGGAAACCACACGACTGACAATCCATACAGCTAGCCACGCCAGCCAGTGTCGGTGAATATCGTTAATAACAACGCCAAGCTTGGACGCTTTATGCATATAGGATACGACTTTATGTAGCTCATCTCCCGTAAAATGATGAATAAATTGTGATCCAGTCACAATATCAACACAGGCTTCGGATAAGTACTTCACATCAACTAATCGCACCGATACTCGCGGTTCATCATGAAAAAATTGACGTGCCTCTTCACAGGCTTCTTCCGTAACATCAACTAGTTGAATCGTAATATCAATGCCCTTCTTATCTGCCCATCTAAGAATACGTCTGTTCACATCTCCTGAACCCGCACCGACGTCAAGAATAGTTAAGGCACTCGGCCGATCCGCGAGAATCCATAACTTCTCAATACCATAGATTGTAGGACTCGAGGCTCCAAATATTAGATTCAACATCCTTAAATCACGTAGCGCTTCATGCAGATCTGCTCCACCCATACTGAAGTCGTCCATTAATTCTGGTTCTTCCGCTCTTTTCTGTAACTTCTTAAGAATGAACATGATCTATCTTCCGTTCTTGTAGAATGCTCGTAGGAATATACGTAAACTTTAGTAGTTCTGCCGTTAACCCCGGACCGAAGGCTAACGCTACGCCACTTGAGGATGCAACTTGACGAGTTAGCAGATCCTCACGCATCGCTTTTAATACGAATAGAATTGTAGCAGAAGACAAATTACCATAGTCATGGAGGATGCTTCGGCTAAACTGAACCTGAGCATCGCTTAATTCGAACATCTGTTGTACGATATCAACAATTCCTCTGCCCCCAGGATGTATTGCCCATAAGCTAGGAGTCTTGTCTCCATCTAAGAGTGATTCCATTTCCGCAGTTAGATAGCGACCTAACAACTTAGGGATATTCGTTGATAGATAGAGATCGAATCCATAATTGCCAATCTCCCATATCATTTCTTCACTACACTCAGGTAAAAGAACCGAATGGCCGTCTCCTAATTGAAACAACCCCTTACTGTTCTTATCAGCGGTCCCAATAATGCATGCAGAAGCCCCATCCCCGAAGAACGACGCACCAAATAAAGCCTCGCGATCGCTTGAAGGCTGGAAATGAAGTGTACATAATTCCACACAGACTATTAATATTTGAGCGTTTGATTGTCCTTCCACCAACGTTCTAGCCAATTGAATCGCCTTCAATCCCGCTGCACATCCTTGAAACGTTAATGGAATCCGCTGCACACGAGGAGACAGCCCCATATCCTTGACAAGAACAGCATCCAGCCCTGGAAGGAATTGTCCCGTACAACTTACTGTTATGAGATGGGTGATCTGTGAACGATCGACCTCTGCATCAAGCAAGGCATCCTTCGCCGCTTGTAGGCCTAAGGGGATAGATTCTCTTTTATATATTTCCATCCGTTCTGCGGTAGAAGGGACATCATGAAGTCCTTTTGATGGCAAATAGCGGCTTCTTGATCCATGTCCGATAAGATTAGGTTCACAGGTATACCGAGTGGCGACACCACATTGTTTAAAGATTCTTCTTGCCCACCGTACTGAATTAGGAGAATCGTGTAGAGCTTCCTCTAGTTTATCTAGCACTTCACCTTGTTCAAATCTGTTAGCTGGGAGAGCCGTACCTATTCCAAGTATAGAAATGTTAGGAGACATCGTATCCATCATTAGTCCCATCAACCCCTTGTCCAAAATTTGTACCGATATGACGTAATGGAACAAGTCTATTCTTCAAATAGCTCGTATATGCATGAATCCCCACGGTATCCATGTTATATTGGTTAAAGTGCATGTTCAAAAAGTCGACTTTTCAGCACCGAGAAGATTGGATGAAGATAGGGAGTGAGGAGCGGAGCGTAGGCAGTCCCTACGTGAGCACCGGAAGGACCGGCTGAATTCAATTTTCGATGTCGAATACGCCCCCTGCTATACTTCGGGATCAAAAGACGACTTTTTGAACAACCTCTTAAAGAAATAATAAGCGAACGAGGGGATAACTTTGAAGCATAATATCAATACAGAACCACTCGAGATCGCAATAGAAACTCTTGAGTCAGGTAAACGAATACTGATTATGACCGCTGTTGTAGCGGAGAGAGATGCTGTCTTACGTGGTCTTAGGGGATCTAGTCAATTCGATGTACGAATCGCAGGAGTAGGTTCAGCCGTTGCTGCTGCCAATACAGCTACTGCGCTTGCCTTAGCCGATTATAGTCTAGTCATTAGCGCTGGCATTGGTGGTGGGTTCGTTGGACAAGCAGAGCTTGGCTCAATTGTTGTAGCAAATGAAATTGTAGCCGCAGATTTAGGGGCAGAGACAGCTGAAGGCTTCTGTAGCGTTGATGAGCTAGGCTTTGGGTCTTCTCGTGTAGAAGTAGATTCTACTCTAGTCAGCATAGTAACCGATGCTCTTCATCAAGCAGGTCTTTCCGTTCATACGGGAACCATTCTTACCGTTTCAACAGTGACAGGTTCCTCTGGGAGTGCCCTTGCACTAGACAAGCGTGTGCCCGGGGCGACCGCAGAAGCTATGGAAGGTTATGGTGTTGCTGTAGCAGCACAAATTCATAACGTACCTGTTCTCGAACTAAGAACAATATCCAATGTAGTCGGTCCACGTGATCGAGCAGCATGGAAGATGAAAGAAGCTTTTGAGGCTCTTGAAGCCGCAAGTTCAATATTGCTGGAGGTGTTAACATGAAGATTGCCTTTTCACCGTGTCCTAATGACACTTTTATATACCACGCTTGGGTTCATGGTTTACTCCCTGGTGCACCCGAGTTGGAAGTTACATACGCGGATATTAATATTACGAACACACTTGCGCAAGGAACCGATGGACCTGATATTATCAAAATATCATACGGAGCTTTGCCGTGGGTATCCGATGAATATGCGTTACTTCCATGTGGCGGGGCGCTTGGACGCGGTTGTGGTCCATTAGTACTCACATCAGGCCGTAATGAGATTACGAATGATCCTGCATCACTAGCAGGTCGCCGTGTCGCTGTGCCAAGTGAGACTTCAACCGCTTATTTATTGTTCCGTTTATGGGCAGCACAGAACATCCCCGGTGGAATCGGTGAGATTGTAGTCATGCCATTTGACCAGATTATGCCTGCTGTGCGCGATGGCTTGATTGATGCCGGACTCGTCATTCATGAAGCACGCTTCACCTATCCTGATTATGGATTGTCACTAATGACCGATTTAGGTAGTTGGTGGGAAGAAGATACGCATCTCCCCATCCCCTTAGGAGCCATTATTGCTCGTAAATCATTGGATTTAACTCAAATTTCACAGTGGATTCGTGATTCGGTTGAATATGCTTGGGCTCACCCCAATGTATCGCAACAATACGTCCTTCAGCACTCTCAAGAGCTATCTCCTGAAGTCGCACAAGCCCATATTGATTTATATGTGAATGAATTCAGTGCAAATCTAGGTGATGATGGTTACAATGCCATCAAGGCTTTACTCAATCGGGCTTATGAAGAAGGTATTATACCCAAGACCGATTTCGATTCGCTTCTTTGGCGGGGATAACTGTGATTATATCGGTGATTCTTTCTGGATTTTGGATCGCATATAAGGCCGAGGGGGATTCCCCTCGGCCTCTATTCTATATACTTACTCTATTCAGTAGCAGAACCTATTTTCTGATTCATTCACTCAATGCCTTTACCAAGGCTTCAAGATTCTTCTTCATAACTGAAATATAATTCATATTATTCTGAGTCTCTTCTTTCGTTAACCCTTCTAACGGGTTCAACACGTCTGTTGTGGCACCAATTTCTTTAGCAAGAGTTTCAGCTACTTTGGGATCTGCTAGCGTTTCGAAGAATATCGTTGTCACCTGATGTTCTTTGGCAAATTTCACTATATCTACCATCTTATCGGGAGATGGTTCTTGTTCTGGAGAAAGTCCTGCAATCGCAACTTGAGTTAAGTTATACTCCCTTGCCAAATAACCAAATGCAGCATGTTGAGTAACAAATTCTTTTGTTTTAATATCTTTTAATCCTGCTTTAAATTCTTCATCCAATTGTTGCAGTTGCGCTATATATACCGCTGCATTGTTGTTATAATCTTCTTCATTTACAGGATCAGCCATTACAAAAGCTTCAAGAATTGCAGTTACTTGTTTCTGAGCTAGAACAGGACTTAGCCAAACATGCGGGTCCATTACATGCTCATGCTCAAGCTCATGAGCTTCCTCTTCACCTTCTCCGTGATCATGTGAATGTGCCTCGCCTTCCATGAGAGCAATGCCATGACTCGCCTCAATCACAATACGCTTTTCATTAGAAGCACTTTTAATTGCCTTTTCTGCCCATTCCTCAACGATACCGTTATATATGAATATATCCGCATCTGATACTAATGCCATATCTTTCGCACTTGGCTCCCAATCATGGGGCTCGGTTCCAGCAGGAACAAGAACAACAACCTCTGCATGATCTCCTGCGATTTGCTTACTGAATTCATACATCGGATAAAATGAAGTCACAACCTTCAATTTCTGCTCCATTTGAGCGCTTGCCTCAGGCGTTGATGCCTGATTCGTTGCATTGGTTGACACCACATCATTTTTTCCACACCCTGTTACAATTATTGATGATAACGCTACGAAGGCTAGAGTTTTTTTAAACCATGAATTCATTTTCATTTCCCCTTTATTATAATTTTATTGGTTCTGCATTCTTTCTGTATTGATATTCGGCATTTGTTTGCTACCAATCTTCATAACTATTTTCTTAATCGTAATTCCTGCAATAAGTATTAGTAATAGCAATAGCGCAATCGTTCCTCCTGGTGGTGTGCCCAGTTCATAAGATGCCGTTAAACCTGAGATTACGCCTATCAATCCTATCGCCATCGAGATTAGAATTGCTGTTTGGAAGCTAGGGGCAATGCGAATCGCTAAGGAAGCAGGAAGCACAATTAAAGATGACACCAAGAGGACTCCGACAATAGGCATAGCTGCTGCAACAATCATTCCTGTTAGAATACTGAATCCTAGCGATAACCAATGAACTGGTAACCCTGCTGTCTTGGCTGTTTCTTCATCAAATGTCATCTGGTAAAGTGGTCGTCGGAACAAATAAAAGAATGCTCCTCCAATCAATGCCACGAATACCATCAGCCATAGTTCAGTTTGAGTTACAGCAACGACAGAACCAAATAAATAGGATGTGAAACTCTTACTAACGCCTGTATTAAAACTCATAAGTACTACAGCCGTAGATAATCCACCAATCATAATAATGGCTATCGAAATTTCACTATACGTTTTGTATGATTTCCTGACATATTCCACAGCGACAGCTCCAACAACCGCAACGACGAAACCGGTCAGAGTAGGATTGATGTTCAGATAAGCACCTGCCGCAACACCTGCTAATGAAACATGCGAGAGCATATCCGCCATCAATGCCTGACGTCTTAACATAAGGTATACACCCAGCACGGAAGCAATCAATGCAATGAGCCCACCGGCACAAAATGCCCGCTGCATGAAGTCATAGTGCAGCATTTCCATCTTCCTTCCTCCTTTCGCTCAAGCGCAATAATTCGGTCCAAATAATTCTCCACCTCTGACAGTCCATGGGTAACCATTACAACCGTCTTGCCCTGTTCTTTCACCTGCTGTTGCATCAGTGCATAGAATCCAAGTCGGCTCTCCTGATCCATTCCAGTCGTTGGCTCATCCAGAATGAGTATGTCTGATTCTTGAGCGAGCGCCCTTGCAATACAAATGCGCTGTTTCTGGCCGCCAGATAGCTCACCGATTTTACGATGTCGAAGTTCCCACATACCTACTTGGCGTAATGCTCTTTCAGTCCATTTATAGTCTTCTGCCTTCAACCTTCGTAACCAAGATCCTCGGACAAATCTACCAGATCGGACGAACTCCAATATGGTACTAGGAAAGCCGGCGTTAAATGCAGCAATTTGCTGTGGCACATAACCAACAACAAGCTTCTTCCCTTCCTTATTTATAGTAGATAAGTGAACTTTCCCTTTCCATGGCTCTAATAATCCAAGTACAAGTTTAAGCAATGTTGTCTTCGCCGCTCCATTAGGACCCGTTACAGCGATAAATTCTCCAGCATAAAACTCAATATTTGCATCTTCTAGGCAAGGAACATCACTATAACCAAATACAACTTGTTCTAAAGAAGCTATAAGCAAAACGATCTCTTCCTTTCTGCGATATGGATGAATCTATCTCTAATATAAACAATAGATTCTGAATATCACTTGAAATAAACAGTAATTTTTACGATAATGGAATAAATAAAAAAATCAAACGAAAGCAAACTAGATAATCGTAATTATTACACTTAAAGAGCTTAGCAGGAACCCTTTTATTAGTCAATATAAAATTCCTTATTCATTGAAGCATCCTTTATAAATGTAAGCTGAGGTGCTGAAACAAATCGTCACTGTACTGGATGCTGAGAACGCGCTAGATTATAACAGCCTCTTCTCATCCGATAAACAACTAGTGCAGACGCTTAGACTTCAATTAGAGGTTGCCGATCATATCATTGTGAACAAAACTGACCTTGTGAAGGAATCCCATCTAATATCTACACGAAGAAGAAGCTCCATTAAATAGAGCTTCTTCTTCGTAATTATAGTATTAATCAAACGTTAACGGTTTCTTTTTGACATTCCTCGCATAACCCATAAACTTCGAATCGATGATTCACAATTTTGAATGAGCCCGGTAACTTCAGCGATTGCTCCATTGGGCAATAATCGAACGTCAATGTCTTCTCACAATTGACACAGATTAAATGATGGTGATGATGTGTTGAGCAGCTTTCTTTAAATTTCAAACCGCCATCCATAGAGTAGAATTGCTCCAACGCGCCCATTTCGCTCAATAAACGTAAATTTCGATACACCGTATCAAAGCTTACACTTGGATATGGAATCGTCATCTGATCGTATACTTCTTTTGGAGATAAATATCCATTGGCATCAGTAAATATTTCGGCTAATTTTCTCCGTTGTTCCGTAATCCGCCAGCCGCTTGTCGTCATCACATCAATCATTTGTTTAACTCTCGACGATTTACTGTCCTCATCCACTGTCATGACATTCGTTCCTTTCCCATAGGGTAACGTTATGTTACTCCCCCTATAAGTTGTCTGACCAATGACTCCGGTCAATTCAACCCATGTAACCTCTGCAACCCTATTAGCTATCTCTGATTCCACTATTATACCATAAGGAGCCGTATCTGCTGAACAACGCTGCACAGCAAGTCTAGAAATAACAAACTGATTGGGAGGCATATCATCTTCTCGATACACAAATCCAGTCATCTCGATCTTCTTCTGCTACAACATCTGGCGCTCTTTAACATGATAGCCTGCTCGTTTACTTTGGACACCCTTTTCACACTTCCAACATCATTCTTCAACGAATGATCTTCATTCCAATCTATTCATCCACTCCGATAATTTCTCTATCAACGTTTGAAGTTGCACTTCAAATGTTGTTTTCGTAGGATTGTCTCCCTTTTGCGGACCATAGCTCCCGAATTGGGCATGGTTACCACCTTCAATTACATAATATTCTGAGTATTGTGGGAGATATTGTTTAGCAATCTCGTAAGTTTCCTTCTTCAAGACACCATCCTCCGATCCAGTAAGAGAGATGACAGGTACATCCATCTCAACCAAGCTTCCTTTTGAATCCGGATATGCCGCAAGAAAGAACACACCAGCGAGCTGATCTGGATGGCTAGCCGCAAACCGTGAAGCCATAACGCCCCCTAGTGAATGGCCCCCTATTACAAAAGTATCATTAGGTTCCATACTGAGTATGCCATTAGCTCTATTTCCGCCAAGTACTGCAAGATTCAAGGGCATTTTCACAATATATGTCCGGTATCCTTGCATAGCAAGCTCTTTAGCAAGAGGTGCATAGCTTTTAGGATTTACTAAGCCACCAGGATAAAAGATGACATTTAAGCCATCAGCTTTCTCTGGATCGAATTGAATCCACCGTCTCTGTTCAGACACGGTTATTCCATTGCCACCTTTCATTGCCTCAAGTGCTATCGCATCTGGTGCGTATGGTTTCAGGTAGATCGCCATCACTACACCGATGAAGAGCACTATGAGTAGAGCAAGTTTCCACCAGCGAAAGTGAAACCATTTATCCATAAAATACATCCCCTATGATTTCATAATTTCTAATTCTTCCATAACGCAACAAAAGGAGCAGGAGTTTATTAGCTCCTGCTCATGTAGTTCACATTAAGAGAACCGCTTGCGGTATCCACACTTCCTACATAACTCTTCTACAACTTCTCTACGGGAGAACCCATCATAAAGATTATTCGCCCTCTCACTCTCCACAATTTCAGAGAATGGCGTCTGATTGATGTTCCCTAAATTAATCACACCTTCACCATCCAGACAACAAGGAATGACCGTACCATCTACAAGAATACCCGCTTGGTTACGCAGACCATGGCAGAATCCCTTTCCGTGGTCTTCCTCTTCTTTCAAATCAGGCCATTTAAACTCATGATCTTGATTGAGATAGATTTGTTTGGCAATTTTCACACCACTACCTGGAGCTATCTTTTCTTCAATTTTAAAATCGAGATTAAACTCCGTCTCAATCCATTCGAGAATCTGTCGATTTCTATTTCGTTCGAGGTTAGTGATGTTATCTTCCGTCAAATTCCAAAGTCTAAGTGATACCAGAACATCTGATTTCTCCACAGCCTCTTTCGCAAAATTAAGGACAGACGCTACATACTCTTCCTTATTCGTCGAACCTTCATGACCATCAAAGCTATGTAACGAGAAATTCAGCTGACGTAAGGCTGGTTTCATCATAATTTTATGCTTCGCTTTATGAAGAAGTGTTCCGTTTGTCGTAATATTAACTTTGAATCCTCTCTCGTGGCTTAAATCCAAGAGTTGATCAATTTTGGGGTGAAGCAGCGGCTCACCCTTCACATGGAAGTATAAATAATCCGTATGAGGTTTGATTTCGTCTAATATTTTGGTAAACGCATCGATTTTAATGAAATTAGCTTGTCGCTTTGTCTGCGGACAAAAGGTACATGCCAAATTACACACACTAGTAATCTCAATATAAAACTTCTTGAATTTCTTCACGTACATGCGCTCCATCCTATTCTGTAAGTAACACACTCCAGAAATTCTAACGTAGAAGCTTAGGATAAGCAACCTTAAACTAGTATCTCTTATACATTCCAACAGACTTTGGTTGCGTGTATTCAAACCCAAACTTCTTATATAATCGATCGGCCGGGACTTCTGCAATCAAACTTACATAGGAATCCTTAAATGCGTTCTGGTCTAAATATTGCGTAATTTCAACCATAATTAGTTTACCCAGACCTTTTCCTTGATGAGTAGGATCCACTGCAATATCTACAATTTGATAAAAGCACCCACCATCGCCGATAATTCTTCCCATCCCAATAAGTTCATTCGACTGTCTCAACGTAATGTTAAAGATCGAATGGGTCAATGCTATAGCTGCTCCTGCTCTATCTCTAGCGCTCAAACCTGCTTTAGTCCTTAATTGATTATACTCATCAGGCGTGGGTGGTTCATATATAATATCTATCGTAGTATTCATATCTCTTCTCCCTCTTCTTTCTCAATCATTTCTGGAATAGGATCATACCATTCTGTCGCATTCTTAAACCACTCAAATAGATTCATAACGATAACTTTCAGAATAGCGTAACCAGGTACCGCAAGTATAATGCCGACAACACCAAATAATTTACCAGCAACAATAATAACAAAAATAATCGTAATGGGATGAACTTTTAATGTCTTTCCCATAATTTGTGGAGATATGAATTTCCCTTCGATTAATTGAACGATCGTCCATACCGCAACCATTTTGATCAACATGATCGGTGACGTTACTAGCGCAATGATGATGGCAGGTGTGATAGCAATTGTCGGTCCTAAATAAGGAACCATACTTGTAAAAGCCGCAATGATAGCAAGCACCACGGGATAGTCAATTCCAATAATGAGATAACCGAAATACAGTAGAATTCCAATACAGAAACTAACAATAATCTGTCCGCGAATATATGAACTAATCTGATGGCTCATTTCGCTTAGAACTTTAGATGTATGCGGGCGTACCTTCGTTGGCAGAAGCTTAAGCATATACTGTGGCAATTTCTTTCCGTCCTTCAATAAGTACACTAGAATAAACGGTGCAATAATAAAGGCTAATACGAATTCCGTTACTGCTCCTACAACGGTACTAATCCCTTTAAACGTATTATTGAAAAATGAAGCCGCCTTCGATGAAATCTCACCCATGATATCAGGTGCATTGAATCCGAGGTTATTCTGAATCTGAGTGAATAAATCACTGCCAATCCAGTTCTCGAATATGATCTGAATTTCTTGACTATACATAGGGACATTCTCAACAAATCCCATCACCTGATTACGAATGACAGGAATAATCTCAACAATAAGAATACTCAATAGCCCAATTATGAGTGCATAGAGGATAAGTATAGAATAACCACGCTTAATCTTTCTACGTTCCATGAAATCAACGAGCGGATTGAGTAAATAATAGGCTATGGAAGCTAGTATTATAGGTACCGCCACGGTGCTCAGTATCGTTGTAATCGGTGTAAATATGTAGGATATTTTACTAAATACTAAAATAATTAACCCAACCATTAGTGTAATGAATAGAAACATTAACTTTTTTTGTTGGAGCAGCATAATAGATCGATTCTTGATCCCATTCGGTATTCGTTTCATAATAGTTTATCATTTCCTTTATTTATGGATTGAAATTATGATCATTATCTTCTGACCCAAAACCAAACCAGTACTTAACAAAAATTTGTGTAGGATGCCGCTACGATAACGGATTGTCCTTACGATCGCTGTTGCCCTCCGATTTCTTGATTGTATACCGCACAGCGGTTGAAATCAGAGGGCAAAGGCGAGCGCTACCGCTTCTTCAGGACAATTCCGTCATCTGCGCTGCTTCGTACTTCTCCACTTCATCCGATCCAATCCCTCTTATTATGAGTTTAAGACTGTGGAATCAGAAGAAAACATTCTTCCTACCTACTTGTTCAGATGAGTGTCATATTCCTGCGAAAAGCCGTTGCAGGCTTTATACCATACGGTGGTTAGTGTGGCTCTATGGAAAGGTGGTTCTTAAGTTACTTCACAACAGATTAAGATCGGTATAAGGTTTAATTGAGCACAACTGCAATCGGATCTTATCGAAATAGTCAAGCGCTGATTTTAGTGTTGAGCCAAGATTATTATATACTTTCTTCTATTATAACCACAATCTAAATCATCCGCATCTGCAACTGCAGCTAGTAGTCAAAAGATCACCTTAAAACTAACTCTTTAATGGATATTCAACCTATTACCTCACTATTTTAGACACTCTCGTTGTATTGATCCTCGCCATTCGAGCCTATTGGATCTCCGTAATTCATTTCCTAGTTGCCAGCTATCATCCTTCCAAGTCACGCCTTTAAGTGTATCCTTCACACCTTCGAGAAAGTTGTCAGCATCCGATTTTGATATCGGAAGGATTTCCCTTTCTCCGATGTATCTAAAGTAAGTGCCACATCCGCTCACGAAGATTCCACAGGGCCACTGAAAAACTTATGCTTTTAATTCCGTGAAATGAATTCGAATAAAAAAAGGGGCACTTTCTGCACCAATAAATTGCGCGAAAACACTCTAAACAAGACTAATATTTGCAGAAAGTCAGACCCTATGTTCGAAGTAGCGAAGATGACGGAATTGTCCTGAAGAAGCGGAGCGGTCGCCTTTGCCCTCTGATTTCAACCATTGTGGATATACAATCAAGAAATCAGAGGGCAACAGCGATCGGAAGGACAATCCGTTATCGTAGCGGTATCCTACACCAATGTGTGTGGACTTTTTCAGTGTCCTACCGACGACTTTTTGAACTTCCTCTATAAGGAAGCCATACGTAAATCTTTCGTGAACCACAGTCGATAACTCAACAGACCTAAAACAATGCTAGTAATCGCTGCTGATGCAGTAAAAGCAAACACAATTAAAATCTGATAACGTACTGCTTCTACAGGATCAGCACCCGCTATAATCATCCCAGTCATCATTCCCGGTAACTGGACGATTCCAACCGTCTTCATCCCATCGATGGTTGGAATCATACTTGATTTAACCGATCTCTTCAAGGAATCCTGAATAGCCTGTCTCGCACTAGCACCTAGACACAATAAAGTCTCTACTTCACCACGATTAGACTCAACCTCACGCTTCATATGATTCAAGAATAGACCTGATACAACCATTGCATTTCCAATCGTCATACCACTGATTGGTATAATATATTGCGGTGTTGCTTCTATTATATGTAATCCTAAGAGTAAGGCCATCATCAGAACTTCTGTACAACCAATAGAAAGGGCTATCCGCCAGCGTATGCCAGGTAATCCCTTACCACGTTTACCCGCATTCCAGGCGGCGACCGTGATCATGACTGAAATAATTAACAAGATAAACATAGGATGTTGAGATTGAAATACAAACATCAGCACGTATCCTACTAATAGTAATTGAATCGCAGAACGGATCGTTCCAATCGCAATATCCTTCTCCAAATCGAGCTTTTGCCACATAGAGACTAACATCGTGATCATCACAAATATAAGCGTAAAGCTAAGAGCTATATAGGACATTGAATTTCCTCCTGTGGCGTTAATTGTAAATAACTTCTTGCACTAGCTGTCATGGGATTGTCGAAGAATTCATCACAACGGCTATCTTCTAACAGGACTCCTCTCTCAATGAACCATACTCTTTGACTTATGCGTTGTGCTTGTTCAATATCATGTGTTATCCATATACAAGTTGTCCCTTCCTGCTCTCGCCAATCTTGTAACAGCTTCTCTACCCCTAGCTTGCTCTGCATATCTAGTGAAGCTGTAACTTCATCTAGTAGTAAAATCTCTGATCTTAGCAGTAATGAACGAACGAGGGCAACTCTTTGTTTCTCTCCTCCAGATAATTCAGACGATTTCTTGCCCCAATCCAGATAATCTAGATTTAAAGACGACATGAGCCGCTTCGCTAAGTTATGATCAAAATCTATTTTGTGAAGCTGACTCACGGTTCTTAGATTATCTTCAACACTGCCTGGAAGCATATAAGATTGTTGAGAGACATAGCTGATTCTCCTTCTCCATTCTTGAGGGTCTACCTCAACACATGAACGTCCATATAATCGAACCTCACCATCATCCTGTGCCACCATACGGCATAGAATCCGCAGAAGCGTACTTTTACCTTGCCCTGATTTCCCCAGAAGTGTAATCACTTCTGGATTAGTAATTTGAGATGTAAAGGCGTTTAATATAGGTTGATCTCCGTATCGCTTACTCAATTGATTCATTTCCAATATGCTCGTCAAAGTCACTTACCCTCCATATGTATACAGTAATATAATATTATCAAGATAAATTGAAAGAAGCCAAACCCTTCAAGAGGAATTTGGCTTCTTTCAATTTATATTGACATGAATATGACTTATTTCTTAGATTTAAATATTTCCCCGATAGCACCTAGACTGCCAAGAATCTCAACAGCATTCGAAGGAATAAACACTTTATTAGCAGGTCCTTTAGAAATCTCAGTTAGCGCTTCGAAAGAACGATACGCAAGAACATTCTCGTCAAGACCAGCTTCACGAATCATCTCTATACGATTCTTCTCTGCTTGTGCAACAGCCAAGATCGCCTTCGCTTCACCAATAGCTTCTAGCTCTTGAGCCTGACCTAATCCTTCAGCTTCACGGATACGTGCTTCCTTATCCCCTTCGGCTTTTAGAATTTTACTCTGCTTATCACCTTCAGCACGAAGAATCATGTCTTGCTTAGCAGCTTCTGCTTCAAGAACGATAGCACGTTTACTACGTTCAGCCTTCATCTGCTTATCCATCGCTTCTTGAATATCTCTTGGCGGCTGAATATCAATAACTTCAACCCGCTCAATCCGTACGCCCCACTTCTCTGTCGCTTCATCCAAAGCAACACGGATCTCTAACGATATTTTCTCACGTCCAGATAACGTTTCATCCAACTCCATCTTACCGATGATCTGTCTCATCGTTGCAGTAGATATGTTACGTACACCATACACGTAGTCAGATATCCCGTATGTAGCTTGATCCGGTCCAACGACTTGATAGAATATAATCGTATCAATTTCTACTTGTACGTTATCTTTGGTAATAACCGTTTGCGGAGGCACATTCGCCTGTTGAATACGCAAATCATGGTATACCCGTACATGATCAATCACTGGAATAAGAATATTTAATCCTGGATTTAATAAACGATGAAACTTACCAAGTCGCTCTACAACGCCAACACGTTGTTGTGGTACGATCTTGATAGTCAACGAAATAAAAACAACGACAATAGCGAGAATAATTAGAACAATTACCCAACCATACTCCATTAAGAAACCCCTTCCCATTTGTGGACTTCTAAGACAGTGGTACCACGTTGTACAATAATGACAATTTCATCTTTGCGTAAAAGCTGATCTGAGGAAGCACTCCATGTTTCGTTGCCAACCTTCACGATACCATTCTTACTGACGTCAATTTCTTCAATAACAATTCCTTGCTTGCCGACTAATTCATCAATAACATCCGTGAAACCATCCGATTTACGCATAAATTTGGTCAATGGTTTCGTGAAGAAGGTCAACACCAGTGCTACAATACAACCAAATAACGCCTGAACGAAGAATAAGTCAGGTACTACCAGAGCAATAAGTGCTGCCGCAATCGCCCCGATGCCAATCCATAACAGGTAAAAGGTTAATGTCAGCATCTCCACGACAAACAGAATAACTCCGATGACGAGCCAGATTGCCCATAGTTCCATTGATCTCACCACCTTTTGCTGGATTATATGGAACCCATCAAACAATTATTACTCGCATTATAAGAGGATATTCAAAAAGTCACCTTTTGAATCCGCATTATAATAAAATGCGCTTTCAATAGTTGTTATCACCTCTTATTGGTTCCTTATCTCAGTATACATTATATCGGTATGTGGTGTATTTATTTATTGTGAAATTAGTAACTCATGGAGGATATTACATATAAAAAGGCTTAACACATACTGGCTTAGACACCGTTACGCTATCGCCTGTATATTGTATTATTCCCGACTCTTGGTCAACTCGGAATATCGTAATATTGTTCGTATCTCTATTAGCTACAAAAAGATAGTCACCTTTAGGTGTAAATTCGAAATGACGCGGATGTGCTCCTTCTACGGATACATGTTCTACAAGTGTCAGCTTACCCGTCACTTCATCAAAGGCATACACCACCATACTATCGTGACCACGATTGGAACCATATACAAATTTACCATCTTGTGAAATCAATATTTCTGCACAACCATTGTCCCCTTCAAAATCTGCTGGTAGTGTCGGTACAGTCTCTCGTTCGCTTAATTTACCATGCTCAGCATCATAATTGAAAGACGTAATCGTTGAGTCAATCTCATTAATCACGAAAGCATATGCTCCATTCGGATGAAATGTTAGATGTCTTGGTCCAGCAGCTGGTTGCAGCTTCACAATTCCTTGTTTAATTAACTGTTGCTTGTCCTCATTAATACTATACGCTTGAATAAGGTCTAATCCGAGATCCTGTACGAAAAAGAATCTGCCATCAGGACTAAAGAAAGAGGAATGCGGATGTGGCCGATCTTGACGTTCAGCGAGTACACCTTTTCCTTCATGCTGCGCAACATCCAATAATTCTCCCAAACTACCATCTTCTTTGAGAGAGAATAGACCGATCATCCCCCCGTGGTAGCTAGTAACCGTAAGATACTTCCCTTCTGAATCCCGTTGGATATGGCATGTCGGCGCACCTACACTATCCTTGCGCTGAATGAGCTTCAGTGATCCTGTTATTGGTTCCACTGCGAATTCTACGATCTCACCAATCTTGGTACCTTCCGCGGATTTCGACTCTGAAATAGCATATAGCTTATGTTTAATATGATCCACATTTAAAAAGGTTGGATTCTGCAGTCCAGCAACCTCATCAACGAGTGTTAATTGCCCTGTTCCTTCATCAAAGGTATATACATAAATACCGTTATCTGCCGATTCAGCGTATGAACCTACGAATACGAACAACTTCCCATCATGAACTACCATTAATAACTCCTCCTAATTGTCTTCATCATTTATTAGTTTGTCCAACCTTATTAACTATTTTTTGTATGTCCGCATTTAGTGCCTGAACATCTGGACCTTTGGCAGGTTCATTACTCAATCCGTACTTTTCTTTAAGCTTCAATATTGTATACACTCGATTGTTTAATAGCTCATCTGAAATCTTACCGTTCTTCACAGCATCTGTCAAAGCGTCTATAACCGCTATCCCCTTCTCAACATCATGACCGACGAGCACAATATTTGTGCCTGCAAGTACCGATTGGACAGCAGATTGAGGAAGATCATAATGGTCAACGATGGCTCCCATGGTCATATCATCTGTCATGACAACACCACTGAACCCCAACTCCGCACGAAGGATTTCTGTAATAACGACCTTAGATAATGACGCTGGGAAATCCGGGTCTACTTTTGGCATTAGAATATGTGCAATCATAACGACTTCTGCCCCTTGATTAATGGCATCTTGGAATGGAAGAAGTTCAAGTCTGCGCAAACGATCCAGACTATTCTCGACAATAGGTAAGCCAATATGAGAGTCCACTGACGTATCTCCGTGACCCGGGAAATGCTTCACTACGGGTACAACTCCTTGGGATTGAATGCCATGCATAGTAGCGATACCAAGCGAGCTAACTACCTCTGCCTGATTCCCAAAAGAACGATCCCCAATGACAGGATTATTAGGATTACTATGAATATCAAGCACTGGAGCAAAGTCCATATTCAATCCAAACCCCTGTAATTCTCGACCAAGGATTTGTCCGATTTCATTAGAAAGCTTAGCATCATTCTTCTTCCCAATCACTTTATTCGTAGGTAACTTCATAAATTCTTTGGGCATTCGCGTCACTCGGCCACCCTCTTCATCCACACTCATCCAGAGTGGAACTTTATTGACCTCATTACTGAGTTTTAGATCATTAAATAACCGTAACGCTTGCTGCGTTGACTCCATATTATCTTTATAGAAAATAAAACCTCCGACATGATAATCTTCAATAAATGTTTCACTATCCTCATTATTTATCGTTCCATCTATGCCAACGACAACCAGTTGGCCTATCTTTTCGTCTGTACTCATACTATTCAAGAGATCTTCTACAGGATCAGTGGGTTCGATTGGGACTTCCTCCGGCAAGATACCTTCATCCTCAGATTGTTGTGGCACTTTAGTGCCTTCACCCGCATCCGTTGTTTGATCATCTGGTGCTATATGATTCGTATTCGTTGAAGAATCGAGTTGACCCACATCCTTACTATTACCCGAACTACAACCACCAAGAACTAGCATGACACATATGACGGTTAATCCAATACTCCATTTAATATTCAACCTCAACCTCATCTCATCACCAACCTCTTATATTTAAAAGAAGACGAACCTCCCATTCACAGGAAATCCGCCTTGTGCTTTAAAAAGAATAAGTCCAAAATCGCTCTGTTCCGAATCTTTCTTTCATTTCTTCACTCTCTACCATGTGAGGGTCCGTAGGTAATTGCCACTGAGAACGATGCGATTGTATCGATCCTAGCTTTTGCTTCAGAAAAGGAATGACATCATTCTTAACATCTGGCTCACCTAATATTTGCTCGCAGCCCTTGGTAAATGCTAGGCAGTGGACAACAGGTCTTTGTTCCTTTGGCATCTTAGCAATCGTTCGAATAACAGCTGCTCCAGTAGCATCATGATCGGGATGCACGCTATACTTCGGATGAAAGGTTATGACAAGAGATGGGTTCAATTCGGTTATTAAGGCAGCTATTCTTTCACTCATTTGCTCATGATCTTCAAATTCAATCGTTTTATCATGGTAACCCATCATTCTAATATCTGTTATTCCTATATGCTGACAAGATTCCTCTAGTTCTAATCTGCGAATCTGAGGAAGTGTGACACGGTTAGCGAATAGTGGATCACCCATACTACGGGCCATCTCTCCTAAAGTTAAACAAGCATACGTTACAGGAGTTCCTTCACTAATATATTTGGCTAATGTTCCTGAGAGACCAAAACATTCATCATCAGGATGAGGTAGTACTACTAATATATGACGTTCCATTTGGTTGTACCTTCTTTCTCTGGACGGTTTATGAATCTCTGTCGTGCTTGGCTTGACCATCCATTTCTAGTTAAAATGGTTCTTTACTTAGTTGGAGTGATACGACCAACTTCCCATCATGATCATGACCAGCAAGGATGAGACGTTCTTCATCACTTTCATCCCAGTGAGTTAGTCCTTGTGAATACACCCATCCTTGCTCCATCTTCAGTCCTACACGAAAAGGACCATCACCTTCAATCGAACCTAGCGAATATCGAATCACTCCATTACGGATAAATGTCGATGCAGTGAATTTGGACTTATCATTGTGAGAAGCATAAGCTCCTGTTGTCATCTCTAGATGAATATACAGATCTTGGTCTTTGAATTGCTCAATAACCCGTTGAACGCGTGTCTGATCTATGAGTTGCATCTCTTCTACTCCCCCATTATGAGTCTATAGTAAAACTATTATAGTCCACATTATACCCTATTTCAAAATAATCAAGTAGAACCGGCTGTACCGTCCTTTTTCAAAAAGATTGTACTTTCTTATATTTCAAAAAAAGCCAGACCCTCTCTTCGTAAAAGAAAAGGAGAATGGCTTCTTTATTTATGTGATAACTTGCAATTTAGTTAAATACTAAAACGCGGTCTTCTAGTGGTTGGAATTGTTTCTCACCAGCAGGAGCAAGTGGTTTACCAAATGGCATTTGACCAAGAAGCTTCCATGATGCTGGAATGTTCCAAGTTGCTTTCACTTCATCATCGATAAGGGGATTGTAATGTTGCAAAGATGCACCCAACCCTTCGACTTCTAGAGCAGTCCACACAACCAATTGGAGCATACCTGCGGATTGTAGTGACCAGATCGGGAAGTTATCTGCATACGTTGCGAATGACGTTTGAAGCCCTTCAATAACATCTTGATCCTCAAAAAATAATATCGTACCATATCCATTGCGGAACATCGTCATTTTCTCAGCCGTAGGAGTAAATTGATCTTCTGGAACAATTTTTTTTAGAGTATTCTCTGTAATATTCCAAAGCTTATCATGTTGTTCCCCTAGAAGAACAACCACTCTTGCTGTTTGTGAGTTAAAAGAAGATGGTGTATGTTTTACAGCTTCATTAACGATTTCGTGAATTCTTTCATCGGACACAACAGATTCTTTACTAATTGCATAAATCGAACGTCTATTCTTAATGGCTTCCAAAAATTCTAATGACATTATTAAAGCTCCCTCCTAAATGTTATCTACTTACTTTTATATCATATCTTATTTCTTATCAGAACACAACACATTACTATGCCTCCATTGCCAGTTTGTATTCACATGAGTGAATCATCACTTCGAAGAGGATCCGCAATCTGTAATTTTCACAGAAACATCATATTTAATCTTCATAACAATAAGTATTATATTATTAGTATAATGTACATTATAGGAGATGATCATCATGTTTCAGCATGTAGATAAGAATTACACCAACATTGACTTTAGCAACTCTGACCTACGCTATGGAGAACTTCGCAACTGTACCTTCGAAGACTGTACTTTCCGTGGTACACCATTAGAAGAGGTATTGACCACAGGTTGTCTATTTATTAATTGTGATTTTACGAATGCCACTCTTAATTCCTCTCAACATCATGGTTCGGCATTTACCAATTGTAAATTTCACGAGAGCAACTTATTTGTGTCTAAATTCATAAATTGTAAGATGATTGGATCGGATTTCTTCAAGGCTAGAATGGATGGAATAACCATTGAAGAAGGTGATTGGTCTTACACTAATCTTCGGCATGTTAACTTAGGCAAACAAAATTTACGTAAAGTAAGGTTCTCAGAAGCTGATATGTATGGAGCTAACTTAGAAAAAGTTGACTTCAGAGATGCTGATTTAACACGAGTTCAATTAGGAAAAGCAAATATCCGGAGTGCTGATCTTCGAGGGGCCATTCTAGATGGAATTGATTTTAAAGCATTAGATATAACGGGGGTTAAAATGGACCTTCACCAAGCCGTTACTTTTACGCGAGCTTTTGGTGCGAAAATTGATTAGTTTATAATACGTCGAAGAACATAAATAAAGGCGATTTTTCATTCAGAATAGAATGAAAAATCGCCTTTATTCAAAATATAAGAAAGCACTCATTTCTGCTAAAATAGATGCAGAAAGTACATTTAATTAGCAGGAAAAGTAGGGATAGAGAGAATTAGTTGTATAAACTACAGTTAAAAATGACAATAACGCTGAAATGTGGAGTTTCCAGTAATTTAGATGTCCTCCATGCAACTAAAGTTAGCTTCCAAGAGATTGGGTTGATTTTAGATGTACTTATTACAGCTATAATAGTGAATGGTGATGACGAAATTGTCCTGAAGAAGCGGTAGCGTTCGCCTACAAGCGTGCCTACGGTAAGCTACTTCGGAAGCAAATGCTTTGTCCTCTGATTTCAACCGCTATGCGGTATACAATCAAGAAATCGGAGGGCAACAGCAATCGGAAGGACAATCCGTCATCTTAAACACCTTGCTCAGTCAGTATAATAGGACCTTCTGCCGTAATGGCTATCGTATGTTCATACTGTGCAGATAATCCACCATCCAGTGTTCTTGCTGTCCAACCATCATCATCTAATTTACTACGATAAGTCCCGGTGTTGATCATAGGCTCAATCGTAATAACCATGCCTTCTTTAAGTCTTGGACCTAGATTAGGCGGTCCGTAATGGGGAACTTGGGGATCTTCATGCATATCCATACCAATTCCATGTCCAATGAATTCTCTAACGACAGAGAAACCCTCTGCTTCAGCATACACTTGAATACTGTGTGAAATATCTCCGATTCGATTACCGATGACTGCCTTCTCGATCCCTCTGTATAGAGATTCCTTCGTTACATCCATAAGCTTCTGTGACTGCTCAGATACTTGACCTACAGCGTAAGACCAAGCAGAATCTGCTAACCATCCGTTTAAATTGACGACCATATCAATGGTCACGATGTCCCCTTCTTTTAACTTCGTATGAGAAGGAAATCCATGACAAATAACGTCATTGACGGATGCACAAGTCGCAAAACGATAACCATTGTATCCCTTTTGTTCAGGAGTAGCCCCGTTCTTAATTATAAATTGTTCAGCGAATCGATCGATCTCCAATGTTGTAATTCCAGGAACGATCATCTTGCTAATTTCTCGATGACACGCAGCTAATATATCACCAGCAAGCTTCATCTTCTGAATCTGTTCTTTCGTCTTAATTGTAATCATGTTCTTATCCCTCATTCTATTATGGTCTTCTTATTATAACCAAACTTTCCACTATGGTGAAAAAATTTAAGTCGCTAATATAAAATTATACATCTTATCCTCAAAGTATTCAAAAATCCACCAATGATTCATAGGATGAAAACTTGCTAACATTTCTCAGGGCAGACCAAATATCAAGCGTCTCCGAACCCATATACCAATAGGCATACCCTGCAATACCTTTAGTAGCAATCATTTGAGCTTTAAGTGAGAGCGAACGACTGTCTTCCACCCATATGCTATGCTTCGTTCCCTGTTTCGTATATGTGGCTATAAACTGACCTGTTATATCATTCCATACAAGCTTAGCTTGTAAATTTCGGATAAGTTGACCCTGTCGCTCCAAAGTTAAATCCTCGGACAAGACACCTTGTTTAGATGTAGACCAATCACGCGTATATAAGGGTAGTGCCGCTATGACTTTATTCGAAGGAACAGATTTCAGCAATGTATTCAATGCTTTCTCAAGCCATGGCAATGAAGATACCGACCCGGCTATCGGGGATTGTCCCCAATGCTCATCATAACCCATAAGAACGACATAATCAGCAGCGGCACCGAGTTTCGCATAATCAAAAGCTTCTGTCCAATCACTCCCAAGGTCAGGGGATACATCCATGGATAGAACTGCTCCTTCCCTATGTAGTGCATAAGATAACTCAACTATAAAAGATGTTAAATACTGACGATCCACGGGATTTACATTTTCAAAGTCAACATTAATCCCATCCAGACCATATTTCCTCACAGACGTAGTCAATTGCTGTATGACGCTTCTTCTCATTGTAGAATCAGTCAACATATCATGTGTTAACTCGGCATCCGAACGATTTCCGAACATGGCCCATATTTTCTTCTGATGTTGTTTAGCATAAGTTAGGAGTTGGGAGTCCGTCTTATCTGATACGATCCCATTATTCTGTAAGAAATACCATCTTGGAGTCAACGTATTGATATTGGAAGCGTTGATCTGATCTATAAATTCCGCTGTTGTACTGTCATACTGCCAGCCCATCTGAATCGTAGGTTCTGATAGTCCTTCCGTAATCTCCACTCCGAATGAACTGCTCAGAACCCGATCCAATACGACTGCCGTTTCTTGTCTAGTCATGTCATCATTTGGACGAAATTCGTTACCTTGCCCAATCATAAGTTTATTCTTCTCGATCATGGTTACATAAGGTACCGCCCATTTAGCGATATCACCAGCATCAGCGAAAGTAGGATAACTATCATTTGCTGTTTTCTTTAACTTGACTGCCCGAGTAATAATCGTCGCGACCTCTTGCCGGCTAATCGATTTTTGAGGTTCGAATCTCCTAAGACTAGTCCCATCCACAATGCCCAAGTTGAACCCAGCCTGTACCCAACCAGCATACCAATTCCCTTTACGAACATCCGTAAAGGGGGCAATATCATTATCTACCTGTTCTAATTGTAATAGACGAACGATCATCGTTATAAATTCGGCTCGCGTCACAGGTTGTTGTGGCTCAAATGTGCGCTCAGCCTTACCATTAATAATATTTAGCTTAGCTAATCGAATAATCTCCTTCTGAGCATAGCTATTTGTAATATCATCGAAAGGTAATGCGCTACTCATTGGTTTTGCTATGGCGACGGGTATCGTGGTAAACGCTACAAATATCATTACAATTAGCATTAGCGTCAACATCTTATATAATCGGTTCATTCTCATGAGAAAAACCTCGCTTTTTTTAATAGAATAGATAACTCTTCTATCCTATCAAAATTAAGCAAAGGCTTTTATGATCAAATAATGGAAGAATTATAGAGGTTGTTCAGAATAGACGTTCTTACTATATGAGAAGATTATGATCATGGAATGTTTCACCACTCCTTGCCGAAATTTTCAACCTGTTGTATTATGAGGGACTATGATACATATTATTACATTGGAGGGAAATTAAATTTTGAAAATCAAAATGAAGAGAACAGCACTTATTGGATCGGCACTTGTTTTGTTATTAACATTTTCAGCAGGAGCTTCAGCAGCATCGACATTAGAGAAAATCCAAGCGAACTTGAATCATGGAATATCCTTTTTGTTAGATGGTGAGGCTTGGACTCCGAAAGATCCTAATGGAAACAAGTTAACTCCTATCAGCTACAAAGGTACTACATACGTCCCTCTTAAATCCGTAGCTGAAGCTACAGGTGTCGATGTTGGTTGGGATGCAGCGAAACAACGGATTTCACTAACTACTACAACGTCTACATCTGGTAATACAAGCACCGGTGAAAGAGTTCCGTTTAGCGTAGACAATGTCTCTCATGTGAAATGGAGTGTTGCTACTAACGGAATCACTCGTAATAAGGACGATTTATTGTTTGGAGATACACAGTACAGTGAAGCTTTTATGGTTAGTGGTGTGAATAGTGCCGGTCAAGGTGTAGCCTTTAAAGTTAAAGCAGGCACAACTAAAGTAGGCGTGCTCATCGGATTTAAAAGCTCTGTCACTGACAAAGCAGTTACCGGATCTTATACTATTACCGACAACGAGGGACAAGCATTAGCAACTGGACTGATCAATGACAATGCGTTAGTTGATAATGTCCTGGTATTGCCGAAAAATACGACTGAGCTAAAAGTGACTTTCAAGGGGCCAGCTGGAGAAAAATCGAAGGGCTATATCATTTGGGATGAAAGCTGGTTAGAAAAGTAGTTAACTGAAGCACTAGTCATTGAATACAGAAAAGCCCTGCCAGCATTTAAGTGGACAGGGCTTTTGCTTACCTTAATAAAGGGCCTTAACCATATGATAGTATAGGTGACCGTTAATCGGGATCTCCTTGTCTACTTTAAATCCTGATCTTTGGTACAAGTAGTAGGCTCCAATATTATCTTTAATAACGGCAAGTGCTATTTTGGAGAATTGTCTCTTTCTCGCTTCACTCTCTACAGCAAGCATTAATTCTGTGCCAATACCACGTCTACCGTATATAGGGGATACAGATAAGGTATCTATATAATACTCATCCTCATCAGCTTCTTTATCTAGCACGAAACTTGAATCGTTCTTTAATTGACGTAAGTAATCAACGATCGGTTGATCCAATATGTTAGCATCCGAGCCTGCGTAAGATACGACAGCCCCACCTACTACACCATCCACTTCTTTAACTATAATCTGCTGATAACTTAAACGTCCCTCTTCTTGAACGAAAAATTTCTCTAGAACATTTAGAGCATCTATTTCGTGATCTTGACCTGTCAATTGATGGGCAATATCATGCAAGGCATCATAAAGCAAGCGTGATACGAATGGTGCATCTTCTTTTTTTGCGGGTCTTAACATCTTATATTCCTCCATACTTTTACGTGTTGAACTTAAATTATAACCCATCAAAAAAAATAATGGGAATTAGGGACTGTTTTATGAAAGGTGGGTACACTATAATAATAAGAATGACATTCTAGAAAGCGAGTTTTGCAATGGATATATTAAAAAAAAGGAAGCTATTTCGCTACCTATTAACACCTCCAAAAATTTTAGTCATCGGTTTCGCATTGATCATATTCATAGGCGCTATTCTCTTATCACTACCTGCCGCTTCTTCCACAGGGGTAGCATTATCCTTTGTAGATGCTTTGTTTATGGCTACATCAGCCACCTGTGTAACAGGGCTTGCTGTTATTGATCCCGGAACACAGCTATCTTTATTCGGAGAAATTGTGATGCTAAGCCTTTTTCAAATTGGTGGGTTAGGGTTTACGACCATGGCTACGTTAATTGCTCTAGTATTTAACAAGCGCATATCGATCAAAGAACGCTTAATTTTGCAACAAGCTATGAATCATGGAAGTATGGAAGGTATCGTGCGATTAATGCGCAAAGTCATCTTCTACTCCCTGACGATTGAACTCATCGGAGCTGCACTTCTAGCTATTCGTTTTTCTTTGGACATGCCTATCATTCAAGCGATGTATTATGGCGTATTTCATAGCATTTCTTCGTTCACCAACGTAGGTTTTGATATCCTTGGAACGATTCATGGACCTTTTAGTAGCTTTAGTCCTTATGTTAATGATCCGTTTGTTAATCTAATCCTTATGCTACTCATATTTCTAGGTGGTATTGGCTTTATTGTTATATCCGATCTTCTTGGATTTCGCAAATCGAGAAAACTATTATTACATAGTAAAGTCGTTCTCACAGTGTCCGTTGCTCTTATTGTGGTGGGTACTATCGTTATTTATATTTTCGAATACACAAACGTACATACGCTTCAAGCACTGAGCCAAACTGACAAGATCTTCGCATCTGCATTACAATCAGTTACAACACGTTCTGGTGGAATCAGTACACTTGACATCCCAATGTTACGTCAGTCCACACAGTTCTTTATGATTATATGGATGTTCATTGGTGCAGCACCAGGCTCAACGGGTGGTGGAATTAAGGTTACTACCTTTGCCATTCTCATTGGTGCAGTGTACACCATGGCCCGAGGCAGAGAGGACGTTGTATTCTTTCGCAAGCGAATTGCGAAGGATGTCGTCTACAAGGCCATTACACTTACACTATTGTCATTCCTGCTTGTTATCGCCTTTACCATGTTATTGTCTGTCACAGAAGACCGTCAATTTCTAACTCTTCTATTCGAGACGACCTCAGCCTTTGGAACAAGTGGTCTTTCTATGGGAATCACGCCCGATCTTTCATCCTTTGGAAAGGGGTCGATTACCTTCCTTATGTTCTTAGGCCGACTTGGGCCTCTGACATTAGCCTATGCTCTAACTCCAAAGGCAAAAAAGGAATCGTTCCGATATCCTGAAGGTAAAATTACGATTGGGTAAATGAAAGAACACCAAAGTGCTTCAAGTTCCCTTATAGGATCTTGAAGTTTTTTTGGCACAAGAGGAGAAGATTCAAGTACGTTTGCGTTTAGAGAACAATCCTTGCTTGCGACTAACCAATCCTTTTTCAAGTGCATAACGAGTTAATTGCACACGATTCTCAAGATGTAACTTGTGTAAAATATTCTTCAGATGATTCTTAACCGTAAGATCTGATATCCCTAGTTGCGTTCCAATCTCCTTATTTGTCATTCCTGAAGCAACCCAATTTAATATTTCTCTTTCTCTAGCAGTTAACGGAATATGCTCCTCGCTAGCCAAGGAAGTCGGAAATTCCTTCAATATTTGAAAAGCCAGTTCCCGACTAAGTGGGGCATCCTCTCTCATGATGGCATGCAAATATTCCAACCACGTTGATGGGGACAGATTCTTCAGCAAATATCCTTGTGCGCCCTGCTTCAAAGCTTCAAATAAATGTGCTATGTCATCAGAAACAGTGATCATTACTATTTTGACATAAGGAAATTGTAATTTGATAATCCGAGTTGCCTCAAGCCCACCCATTTCCTTCAAATGAATATCCATTAAGATCAGATCAGGCATAAGTCGCTCCGTTAGGACAATCGCTTCTTCAGCACTTGACACCACACCTATGACTTCAAAATCACTATCTACTGCTAATATTTCGGTAATCGCTTCCCTCGCATGTTGTGAATCATCGACAACGATGACACGATATAAACTCACGATCTGGTCATCCCCTTTCTAATCTCGATGATTGTTCCGTTAGCAACGCTAGGTAGGGACACTGTCCAACCCAGTTCCTGCGCTCTTTCCTTCATAATCCTCATACCATAACGATTCTTATGTACATTGGGGTCCTCTTTGATCCCTACACCGTTATCTTGTATACGAACATGCCATGATTGATCTGATCCTTCACCACGAATGGAAACTGTTGTAGCTTTTGCGTGCTTCGTAATATTAATGAGTGCTTCTCGAATGCAAGCTAGCATCTCAATTTTATGCTTTGTATTTAAACATGAATCGGGAATGGTCCATTCAATAACAGGTTGTAAAGTTAATGTCTCTTCTGCAATCTGTATGATCCGTGCTTTCATGGTGTCTTCATATCTATTATCCTCTATTGTTGCTGGATATCGTAAATTTGTAATCGCTTGACGAACATATCGATCCACTTCGTGAACTGTTTTTCGAATTTCATGTATTTCTTCAATGTCCCCTGCGTTGGTTCTTTTAGAATGAGCAGTATCTAATTGTACTGACAACAAAAATAATGACTGTGCCATCCCATCATGTAGCTCTCTTGCCAAATGATCCCTCGCTTCAAATGCCGTCTTCTCCGCACGTTCATGGTTCAATTCCTCTTGGCTATGTTCTAGCATCCGAAATAGAGGCACCAATAACGTTAGACTGATAAGATACACAATCACAGGTGTCAGTATATTACCCATCTCCATGGAGATGGATGGTAATAAGAAGCTGTGTCTTATATACTCCCATAAACCAACGGTTAACGTAGGTAGAAATAGAATTAACCACTTTATCTGTTTGTACGACATCTTGCCCTCCCTAGTAGAAACGGCTTCGCCATCCTTTTTCAAGGACGGTACCCGGTTCAGCAGAAATATAAGGAATAGAGTATCAAGAATCAATTTCATAATTACGCAACCCGATATAACTGCATCGGCGATTATGAAATTGATTCAAGTGAAACTTATGCTTTCTTATATTTTTAACCGTTCACGTAAAGTAAACACCAACATAACACCCGTGACTTCTGTCATGAGTTGTTGATTCATTATAACGAATAAGCCTCGCAAATACATCTAATGAACTCCAATCTAGCTTCTGGATTCATTTAACAATGCACTCAAACAACCTCACTACGGGTTACAGGCCGTAGTGAGGTTGTTATATACCGGAATCAGTTATCTAACGTAAAAGGTGCGAGATCTTGCTGCATAGGGCGTGGTCTAGTACATGTACTTTGCATGTCATAATGTTTCTGTTCATCTGAAGAATCATGGAATGCCCACATTGCTTCTAGCACATGATATGCTAATTCCCCACTTGCCCGATGTGGCCGCCCACTTTGGATGGCGTATGCCATATCAGCCGCGGCAATTCCTCGCGTATTCTCTATATAACCAAATAATAGCGGTTGTTCAATCCATTCCGACTCACCCATTAGGCGATATTTCACAACTCCACCGAAGTTATTGGGATCCGGCACTTGAAGTGTCCCCTTCGTACCATAAATCTCAATTGGAGGCAGAGTACTTCCACCAAATATGTCAAAGCTCATAATAAGAGTTCCTATGGCTCCTTCTTCAAATTCCATTACACCTGCTACATGGGTTGGAATTTCAACAGGAATTACGTTACCACTCTTCTTCTCACTAGTAATAACTCTCTCATTTAAAGCCTTTCCTGTAATTCCTGTAATCCGTTTAATTGGACCAAGCAGTTGAACAAGTGCCGTTAAATAATAGGGCCCCATATCGAACATTGGCCCCCCTCCTGCTTGATAATAAAACTCAGGATCAGGATGCCATCCTTCATGACCACGACTCATCATAAATGCTGTAGCTGCAATAGGCTTACCAATCAAGCCATCATTAACAAGTTGGAGGGCTGTCTGAATACCTGCTCCATAGAACGTTTCTGGTGCACATCCAACAAGCAGCCCCTTCTCCTTAGCAACTTGCAACACCTTCTGACCTTCATCTCTCGTGACAGCAAGTGGTTTCTCCACGTAAACATGCTTGCCTGCCTCCAATGCTTGTAGACATACCGAAGCATGAACAGCAGGGATTGTGAGATTAATAACCAATTGAATATCTGGATCTGCCAACAGCTCTTCAGGAGTATATGCTTTAGGAATATCATACTCTGAAGCTTTTTCTTGAGCCCTTTGAATATCTATATCAGCACATGCAACTAGATCAATAACCTCGAATTTCTTACAGTTTTCCATATAAATACTACTTATTTTCCCGCACCCGATAATTCCTACAGTTATTTTTCCCACAATGATGTTTCCTCCCGATTGCATTAATAGTTATTATCTACCATTCCAGTGTAAGATTGATGTTGTGCCGAAGCACCATTCTTTTGTTCAGATACTAATTTACCCTCTGCTGCCCAGATGAACCCACGGCGCATCATTTCTGTCACCGGTGGCATCTCAACAATATCGGCATGATGTCCTAAAGAATTGTAGAACACTCTGCCACTCCCCCATCGTTTCGTCCAAACGACTGGCATTTCAACGGCTCCATTAGCAGAATGAGGTCCTGGAACAATGGGAAACATTGTGGACGCTAAAACTTCTACCGCCGGATCTACATGAAGATAATATTGCTCACTCTTCACCTGAAAGTCCTCTATCCCCTCAAGCAGCATACTAGAGCTATATTTCAGATTAACAGTGTATTCAACGCCATCATTTCCTGGATGAGCAACCCATTGCCCACCCGTCATGAACTGCCAATCGACATTGGTACGGAAGGAATCGCACATCCCACCGTGACAACCCGCAATCCCAACACCATTCTGTACCGCTTTCAGGACATTCTCTGCATACTCACTCTTAATCTCACCCATCGTCCATACAGGAACAATGAGATCCAATCCAAGAAGCTTCTCTTGATCAGCAAATGATTCCAATGTATCCGAAATCTCTACATCGAATTGTTCTTTCTCTAGAATACCTTTGAATACGTGAGCAACTTGTTCAGGTTCATGACCATCCCAGCCTCCCCATACGATTAGCGCTTTTCTCATATTGAACACTCCTAAAAGTTTTTTTGAAACTCTACTTCTTTAGTTTACATTTCTGAAATAGATACCCAGCGCCGCTCTTCGACTGAACGTTCAACCGCTTCCAACACAGCTTGACATTTCACTCCATCATGAAAATTCGGTGAAGGTTGTCTATCTTCATCTATAGCATTCATAAGCTCCAACATTTCATGTGTAAACGTGTGTTCAAATCCGATCGTATGCCCAGTTGGCCACCAAGCTTCCGAATAAGCATGTGCAGGATCCGTTGCCAGTACACGTCGGAACCCTTGTACGTCCTCGTCATCATCCGTGAAATATACTTCCAGTTCATTCATCCGCTCGAAGTCAAACTTCACGCTTCCTTTACTACCATTAATCTCGAATGAATTGGTGCTTCGATGTCCCGCAGCAAATCTCGTTGACTCGAAAGACCCGATGGCACCATTTACAAAACGAGTCATGAACAACGTTGCATCATCTACTGTGACCTCTCCCATAGGACCGTCAGTACTTCCTTTGGCGCTTAACCCGGTCATTTCACTAGCCAGTGGTCGTTCACGAATGAACGTCTCGCTCATGCCGATAACCTCTTGCATGTCGCCTACTAGGTAGTGTGCGAAATCAATAAGATGTGCTCCTAGATCACCATGCGATCCTGAACCGGCAATCTCCTTCTGAAGGCGCCATACCAATGGAAAAGTTGGATCTATAATCCAGTCTTGAAGAAACCACGCTCGGAAATGATAAATCTCTCCTAATCGACCGCTCTCAATTAACTTCTTCGCTAATTGAATAGCTGGTGTGAAGCGATAATTAAAGCCGATCATATGCTTAATTCCAGCTTTCTCAGCAGCAACCAACATTTCTCGAGAATCTGCTAAAGTTAACGCTAATGGCTTTTCACAGAAAATATGTTTCCCCGCTTGTACAGCAGCCAGTGCAATTTCCTTATGAACATTACTAGGTGCATTAATATCGATCAGATCAATATCATCTCGTGCAATTAATTTCCGCCAGTCCGTCTCAATCTCTGCCCATCCAAATTGCTCAGCGGCCTGTTGAACTGCGACCTCATCACGCCCACAGATGACCGACATTTTCGGTTTCAGTTTAGCATTTGGGAAGAACATCGGAAGTGCACGATAAGCATTGCTATGTGCTTTACCCATAAATTTGTATCCTACCATACCAATACGAAGTTGCTTCATTCCAATTCCTCCTTTGATTTGGCACTACTAGATTCTCTTACGATTAACTCTGTCGGTAGTTGAATGCGGAAGTCATCCAGCATTACTGACGATTGTTGTAGACGGTTCAATAGATTCTCGGTAGCGACTTGACCCATTTTATAAAAAGGTACCTTAACACTACTCAATGAAGGCGCTGTCACTTCAGCCGAATCTGAATTATCATACCCTACCATTCCCGGAAGCTCATTCCATGGTATACCAAGTTCTCTTAATCCTTGTTGTAAGCCAATAGCCATTCGATCATTTGATGCAAATATAGCATCTACATCATTCAACATCTCATGAACCGATGATGCAGCTATATAACCGCTCTTGCGGCTAAAGTTACCTGTGAACAATAGTGACTCTTTAACCTCTAATCCATGTTCCTGTAATGCTCGCTGATATCCTTCATAACGATCTCGACTGTTGGAATATACTGTAGGCCCATTTATAAAGGCGATACTTTTATATCCCTGATGAATCAGATGTTTGACAGCATCATAACTCCCTTTCATATGAGTGGCATCCACTTCACTGAAAGTCTCTCCATCATAATGCTGGTTAATTAAGCAGAAATGTCTATTTTCCTTTTTCAACTGTTGTAATGCTTCTATTTCCACTTCATTATCTTTAGCACCTAGTATGATCAGTGCGTCAACCTTACGAGTATGGAATAGTTGTGAATAGTTCATCACATCATCTATAGGTCTGAACAATAATAATAGATCATATCCATATTCGTGAGACTTACTCCCAATTCCACTCAGTATTTCCGATAAGAAATAGGTTGAGAACAAATTGACCTTAGGCACATAAGGAAGGATGACACCTATGTTCCCACTTCTACTAGTAGCAAAGTTTCGCGCGAGCGAGCTTGGAGTATAATTCAATTCCTTTGCTGCAGCGATAACTCTTTGTCTTGTCTCATCCTTTATAGGACCAACGTTGTTAAGCACTCTTGATACGGTTGCTTCAGACACCTTAGCTAGCTTTGCAACCTCCTTACGGGATGCGATAACAAGCCCTCCTTATTCAATGATGTACACGCGTACATTTTCTCATGTGATGATCCAGATGTCAATAGTACATCAAGGATCTTCACCCAACTTAATTCGATCTGCTACTTCCTATTCTTCACGCTCTTTATCCATTCATTCGCAATAAGCTGATGACCCGCTGGAGTCGGATGAATACCATCCCATATCCAATACGATTCGTCTGCTTGATGACATGCATCATTGAAGGGCTCTTGTAGCGGAACATAAATGGTGCCATAGGTTTCAGAGATTCTCTTCGCAGCTTCTTGTCTTTGGCGAACTTCATCGTTCCATTCTTTCCAGTTATCCTTCACTTTCCCCGTCGCTGGTAGAATGAATGGCTCACAAATAACAAATTCAATATCCGGCAATTGGGATTTGGTTTCTTCGATTAGTAACTCATACACCTTCTCATACTTAACTGCGGATACTCCAGCTTGCGCAGAGAACCCCCTACCTACATCATTTACGCCAATAAGTATACTTAACACATCCGGCTTAAGGTTTAATGTATCTTCTTGCCAACGTCCAAATAAATCAACAATCCGATTTCCGCTTATACCTCGATTGAAGAACCGATATTGTTGTCCTGGCTGTTCATAACCTAAGAGACTTGCGATAAGAAAAGCATACCCGTGACCCATATCATGATTAATGTCTTGTTCCCGACCGCGTCCTCCATCGGTGATCGAATCCCCTTGAAATAAAATTCTTGCATCTTTATTGAACATAACAACACTCCCTATCTTCATTTAACCGAGTACTAGACGGTCGTCAGACAATTTATGTCCACTTATTTGTTCGAATTCACCAAGCAACTGCTCGACAGTTAGATCTTTCTTTCTCTCTTCATCAATATCTAATATGATTCGTCCACTATCCATCATAATAAGACGATTTCCTAGACGGATAGCCTGTTCCATATTATGAGTAACCATCAGCGTTGTCAGATTCATCTCTCGCACGATACTATCCGTCAATCGGGTAATTAATTCTGCCCGAGAAGGATCTAGTGCTGCGGTATGTTCATCAAGCAGTAAGATTTGAGGATTCGTGAATGTAGCCATAAGTAGACTTAGAGCCTGACGCTCCCCACCTGAGAGCATTCCCACTTTTGCATGAAGTCGCTCTTCAAGCCCGATACCAAGACGTGACAACTGTTCACGGAACAACGCTCGTTTACTAGCTTTCACTCCTAAAGCGAGCCCGCGTTTCTTGCCCCGTGCATAGGCCATAGCAAGATTCTCCTCGATGGTCATATAAGGAGCGGTCCCTGCCATCGGATCTTGAAATACTCGACCGATCCAACGACTCCGACTGTACTCTGGTAAGTAAGTGATGTCTTGATTCTCAATCTTGACATTTCCTGTATCTGGCTTCATTACGCCGGAAATAATATTCATTAAGGTAGATTTACCTGCGCCATTACTTCCAATAACTGTGACGAAGTCACCTGGTTTCAAATGTAATTGTATATCAAATAGAGCAATTTTCTCATCAGGTGTGGCTGGATTAAACAATTTAGCTACATGGTTTAACTGAAGCATTACACCCCACCTCCCATCGTTTGATCTTGACCGATATCCAATATTTCAGCCGAACGCTTCTTAGCCATCTTCTTCTGCTTCATCACACGTCGAGTCGATGGGAGCACGAGTGCCACGATAACAATAATAGCGGTAATAAGCTTCATATCTGAAGCTTCTAACCATTCAACCCGAAGTGCGAGTGCGACAACAACACGGTAAATGATAGAACCAAGAACGACGGAAATGATATGATGAATGACATTTTTAGCTCCAAACACGGCTTCCCCAATAATAACAGAAGCTAGCCCAATGACGATCATTCCTACGCCTCCAGATAAGTCAGCAAAAGAAGATTGTTGAGCGAGTAATGCCCCCGAAAGTGCTACTAATCCATTCGCTAGACTAATACCGATAATTTTGGTCAGATCAGTATTTGCACCAAAGCTTCGAATCATCCGATCATTATCACCAGTAGCTCTTAATGCTAGTCCCAGATCTGAATATAAAAAGCGACCCAATAAAGCTAACACGATGATGACAACAATCGGTATAAGCACGAGTGGCTTTACTGAAGTAAATATCGTATTCAATCCATAAACCGAGATATTAGGTTTACCCATAATTCTCATATTAATGGAATACAGGGCAATCATCATCAGAATACCGGACATGAGCCCATTAATTTTACCTTTTGTATGCAATAGGCCTGTACAGGCTCCAGCTGCGACTCCCCCAGCAAAACCCGAAAAACTAGCCAAAATAGGTGGATATCCATGAGTAATCATCACTGCCGCAATGGCTGCCCCTGTTGTGAAGCTACCGTCAACCGTTAAATCTGGAAAATCCAAAATTCGAAATGTAATATATACTCCGAGTGCCATAAATGCATATAACATCCCGGACTCTAACGCACCCCATAATGAGTCGATCATTATGATTACCTCCTCTTAGACGTAAAGGGAGTGGTCGATTCACATCGGCCACTCCATAACAATAATTTCTGAGTAGTACCTATTCAAACTATTATTACTGGATAATGTTTTCCTCTGCATCTTCTACTTGTGCCTTCATTTCATCCGTTACTTCGATCCCTTGTTCACCCGCAGCTTTTAAATTCAATATCAGATCCAACTTCTCTTGCATGCCCACTGGCATATCTCCAGGTTTCTTACCATTCTTCAGAATATCCACGGCCATTTGACCCACTTGATAACCATGATCGAAATATTTGAATCCAACTGTTGCAAATGCACCCTTCTCAACCGTATCGCGATCACTGGAGAAGAACGGAATATCCTTCTCATTGGCTACTTGAATGATCGCTTCTGCACCACTTACTACCCTATTATCTAATGTAATATAAAAGACATCTGCACGACCAATCAACGATTCTGCTGCCTGTTTCACTTCAGATGTATTAGTAACCGCAGCTTTAACTAGCTTTATATCGTGCTTAGCTAACGCTTCCCCTGCCAGTTTAGACATCATCACAGCGTTCGGTTCACCTTCATTGATAACGATTCCCACGCTTTTTACATTAGGGAAATTTCCCGCTATGAAATCCATCAGCTTGACGATTGCTTCAGGGTTCGTATCAGAAACCCCAGTTACAAGACCTCCAGGATTCTCTAAATCAGTTACAATCTTAGCATCCAGGGGATCTGTAACAGCTGCAAACAATATGTTCTTATCCTTAACTTGCTGTATAACCGTTTGAGCAGACGGTGTTGCAATAGCAAGAACGAGATCAGCATCACCCGAATTAATCTTCTGAGCGATGGTCATATTATTCGTTTGATCATCCTGTGCATTATTATAATCTAACTTTAGGTTATCACCCTCAGTAATTCCGGCATCTTTCAAGGCTTGCAAGAATCCTTCGCGGGTTGCATCCAAAGATGAGTGCTCTACGATTTGAGAAATGGCAATTTTGTAAGTTTTCTTATCCGTATTATCTTTGCTTCCAACGTCCGTTCCAGTGGTGTCATTCGTGCCTTTGGCCCCGTTATTTCCGCAAGCCACTGCTAGAATCATAATGGCAGACAACATAAGTGAGACCCATAGTTTCTTCTTCATTAAAAAACCCCTTTTCTAATGTACATATTTCATTACAAACTGCTCAGTAATCAACTAAAACAGACAAGCATCACCGCAGTTATGATACAACGCGCTAAAGCTTTGACTCAAGCAGAAACGGTTATACCTTTTTTTCAAGAAGTTTACGCTTCCGATGCTAGCAATACTTCGTATCGCTTTAAGGTATCCGTCTCTGCCGAAATATAAGAAGTTATTCCTAATAATATATGTCTCTACAATATCCGTCAATTGCTATATACCTCTCGCCCCTCTGTACTGCTCATTTAATCGAAAGCGCTCTCTTGTGATGAATAATAATAGTACCTGCAGAGTCATCGTGACCATCCTCTACAAAACGATCAACAATCAATTGTTAACCATACATTTCCAAGAAACAAATCCATAAGATCTATCTTCCTATTTTTATACGCATTGACATCAAGTCAAAAATTATATATGATTTCCCTATATTGTTTTTCTTTTAGAGAAAGTTCATAATTAAATATCTTCTACCTGTAAAGGGGAGTAGCTGTACAATAAAGTCGTCAATACGAGAGATCCTTCTCCGGCTTTATTGACAATTCACAACTGTTAGCGAGACCTTTACCAAGAAGTAGGCCCTTTTTAAAAGGCGTTTACTTTTTTGGTAAAGGTCTTTTTTGGTGTTAACCGCATGCTGGGATGGTTATACTTCATGCATAAATATAAACAAGGGGGAAATAACATTGGATTTCGGTTTATTATTAGAGTATGGATGGGTATTACTTGTACTGGTTGGATTAGAGGGCTTACTTGCAGCAGATAATGCGCTTGTGTTAGCAATTATGGTGAAGCATCTTCCAGATGAAGAGCGTAAAAGAGCACTCTTCTACGGCTTGGCAGGCGCATTTGTGTTTCGCTTCGCTTCATTGTTCGTTATCTCATACTTAGTAGACATTTGGCAGGTTCAGGCTATCGGTGCCCTTTATCTATTATTCATCGCCGCAAATCATATTGTAAGAAAAATGGTTTTCAAAAAAAACAAAACAGAAGAAGTGCTGCCCGACGGTTCAACACAACCGAAGAAGAATGCTGGCTTCTGGCTCACTGTTATTAAAGTTGAGATAGCTGACATTGCTTTTGCCGTAGACTCTATTCTAGCAGCTGTAGCATTAGCAGTAACCTTGCCGAAAACTTCACTTCCGAGAATTGGAGGATTGGATGGTGGACAATTTTTAGTTGTTCTTGCTGGAGGTTTAGTTGGAATGATCATTATGCGTTTCGCGGCATCCTACTTCGTGAAGTTACTACATTCTCGTCCTGGTCTAGAAGTTGCTGCCTTCATCATTGTCGGTTGGGTGGGCGTTAAGCTCGCTGTGATCACCCTTGCTCACCCATCCCTGGCCATTGTATCTGAATCATTTGCACATAGCACTGCTTGGGAAATTACCTTCTATGCCGTACTTATCTCAATCGCAACATTAGGCTGGTTCCTAAGCAGCAAGAATGAAGAACTATATGAGGAGCATAACTAACAGTATATTAAATTTTCCTTAACCTTTTACTACTGTTTAGGGTGGAGGATGATAAAAGATGGATTATATGAAATTAGGATCGCGCTTACGTCAAGAACGACATAAGCATAATCTTACACAAGAAAGATTGGCGGAGAAAATCGACGTTTCTCATGCCTATATAGGACAGATTGAACGCGGTGAACGAAGCCTCACTCTCGAGACTTTGATCAAATTAGCAAATCAATTAGATGTCACGGCTGATGAACTACTTCTCGAGTCCCTCAAGATGAAAGACAACCATTTTATTCAGAAAATCACAAAATTATTGCAAGAACGCTCGTTTCATGAACAGCAAATGGCACTGAATATGCTTGAGGTTATGTTTACTCATCTTGATCAAATGGACTCTAGTAAGTAAAGAAATAATGAAGAGGGGCTGCCTCAAAAGTCATTGTTATGACTTTTGGGACAGCCCCTTATTATATACGGAACATTATGATCAGAATCACTTTAACTTGTCACTCTAAAATATAAACTATACAGAAGCGAATATGGAGAAGGAGATGATACTTCATGGGGTCAAATATACAGAAGTACCCACACACATTGTTAGGTGCAGACATTTTGTTAGAAGCTTTACTACTACAACAAGTTGATACCATCTTTGGTTACCCAGGTGGAGCCGTACTTCCAATTTACGATGCACTTTATCAATGCAACGAGATTAGACATATCCTTATGAGACACGAACAAGCCGCAGTTCATGCTGCGGATGGGTATGCTAGAGTTACTGGTAAACCAGGTGTTGCCTTGGTTACGTCTGGCCCAGGAGCAACAAATGCCATCACTGGAATCGCAACAGCTTATATGGACTCGATACCTATGGTCATACTAACAGGCCAAGTCTCCACAGATCTGATTGGACGCGACAGCTTCCAAGAGGTCAATATATATGGTATGACGATGGATATCACGAAACATAACTATATGGTCATGGATGTAACCGAACTACCACGAATTTTAAAAGAAGCTTTTTACATCGCTAATACTGGAAGACCAGGTCCTGTCGTTATTGACTTACCAAAAAATATAATGAACACCTATGCGCAGTTTATCCAGCCAGAGGAACCGATACAAATCAGAGGATATGATCCCAATCCACTAATCGACGAGCTGACAATCCGCCACATTGTGGAGAAAGTTAATCAAGCCAAACAGCCTATCATCATGTGTGGGGGTGGCGTTATTTCATCCGGCGCATCCACCATCGTACGTGAACTGGCTGAATCCGCCCAAATACCTATTGTGAGTACCCTTATGGGTATAGGCGCTTTCCCTTCCAATCATCCGCTCCATTTAGGCATGCTTGGTATGCATGGTACATTTGCTGCTAACAAAGCGATTCATCAAGCCGATCTACTCATTAGTCTAGGAGTTCGCTTTAGTGATCGTGTAACAGGCAAGATGAAGTCATTCTCACCCCATTCATATAAGATTCATATCGATATTGATGCTGCAGAGTTGAATAAAAATTTATCTGTACAGCTACCTGTTGAGGGGAATATTTCAGAAGTTGTATCTCGTCTCATGAAACATCACCCACAAGGAGATACGAAACAATGGGTATCCGTAGCCTCCTCGTGGCAAAAGAGGGTTCCTCGCTTTGATCATTCGAATAGTATGTTGCAACCTCAGAAGGTGATTCAGCTAATCGATGAGATGACAGATGGAAACGCGATTGTCACTACGGATGTTGGGCAACACCAAATATGGACGGCACATCATTATGCATTCAATTATCCACGATCATTTCTAACCTCAGGTGGACTAGGAACGATGGGTTATGGGTTCCCGGCGGCTATTGGAGCGTCATTGGCTGCACCAGATAAGCAAGTAGTATGTATTAGTGGTGATGGAAGTTTTCAAATGAATTTACAAGAATTGATGACGGCGGTAGATTACCAACTTCCTGTCAAAGTAGCTATTCTGAATAATGGTTACTTAGGTATGGTACGACAATGGCAAGAATTATTCTATGAACGTCGCTATTCTTCTGTTCGACTCTCATCTCCCGATTATGTGAGATTCGCACAATCTTATGGAGCTACCGGTCTAAGAGCACATACATTAACTGAAGCACAAGACATTATACAACTCGCTTTCTCCACCCCTGGTCCTGTCATTATGGAATTTGACGTTACTGAAGAAGAGAATGTCTATCCGATCGTTCCACCCGGACAAAGTAATAGTGATATGATTTTTCCTGAATAGTACGGAGATTGAACAATTAAGGGACATCCATCTGTCTGCTTTATCAGCTCGGAATGTCCCTCTTGTTGCTGACATTGGCACTGGAACTGTATCCGTATCTGCAACACCCGATCCTGCTCTTACGAATCAGATGGTCTGGGATATTCAGTGGAACTATCTCGTTCCCTTTCAAAGATGATGATGTGTATTAGGCTTGTTCCTAAGTAGTAAGCATGAAGAACTTCATAAGGATCATAACTAACAGGATCATTCCTATGAGCAATATTACGATACGTAGCGCTTTTAAGGTTTGGTCTCTTTTTCTCTTCATTGGTAGAATTGGTAACGTTGCTGCAACTTCTTCTGTTCTCACTTTATTGTTTCTTATCTGCGCTCTATACGATGCATACAATAGAATTCCACAATGATCACAGAATTTCCCTGTATCACTGTTCTCAAAGTTACATTGTAGACATTTCAATGTTCATTCTCCTTTCATAGATTAGCTGAGCGAAAAATCAAAAAACAATCATATGAGCTATTAAATAACAACCCATTATAGTAATTATATACCATATGAAACTATCAGTAAACACATTGAAACTAACAGTATATTAAATTTTCCTTAACCTTTCACTAATGTTTAGGGTGGAGGGTGATAATTGATGGATTATATGCAATTGGGATCGCGGTTACGTCAAGAACGACTTAAACATAATTTAACCCAAGAAAGATTGGCGGAGAAGATCGACGTTTCTCATGCCTACATAGGACAGATTGAACGTGGGGAACGAAGCCTCACTCTCGAGACCCTGATTAAATTAGCCAATCAATTAGAAGTCACTGCTGATGAACTACTTCTCGAGTCCCTCAAGATGAATGACAACCTTTTTATTCATAAAGTTACAAATTTATTGCAAGAACGCTCGTTACATGAACAGCAAATGGCCCTGAATATGCTTGAGGTTATGTTTACTCATCTTGATCAAATGGACTAAGAAATAACGAAGAGGGGCCGCCTCAAAAGTCATTGGTATGACTTTTGAGACAGCCCCATATTATTATCGTTATCAGTTACTTCTATTCTTTTATTCCTAATCATTCTCCTCAAAGATATTACCTACAATTTCCTCGAGTATATCCTCAACAGTGATTATTCCGGCTGTACCACCATATTCGTCTATAACAACGGCCATATGAACTTTGTTTTTTTGCATTTCAATAAATAATTTATCGGCACCTTTGAATTCAAGGGTAATATATGGCTTACGGATGATTCTCTTGATATCAAATAAATCAGTATCTGTACCATTCTTCAAATAACGAATCAAATCTTTACCATAGAGAATTCCCACAATATTATCAATATCATGCTCATATACTGGAAATCGGCTATATTTCTCCATAATAATAAGATTCGTAATATGCTTAAGTGATGCATCTAGCGGAATAGCCACCACACGATTTCTATGGATCATAATATCAGAAACTGATTTATTATCTAATTCAAAAATATTGTTAATCATCACTTTTTCTAATCCCTGAATCGTTCCATTCTCATTACCTACGTCAACCATCATACGAATTTCTTCTTCTGTCACTTGTTCTTTATCTGCATTAGGATCCATACCTAGCATTCGAACAACCAGGTTCGTTGAAATGCTTAATAATTTAACAAATGGTGATGATACCTTCGACAGAATCGTCAGGGGGCTTATCACGAACAATGAGATAGCCTCTGCCTTTTGCATAGCAATTCTCTTGGGAACCAGCTCACCCAGTACTAATGTGAAATAGGATAGGATGAGTGTGATCACAACCAGTGAGATCGTCTCTAATAACGGTAAAGAAATTGGGATTCCCATTTCATGAAATAACAGTGCAAATCCGCCAGCAAAGCTCTCTGCTGCAAAAGCACTTGCCATAAAGCCGGCTAGCGTTATTCCGATTTGTATCGTTGCCAGAAACCGACTTGGTTCGCTCAAGAGATTTTGCAATAGTATTGATTTTTTATGACCGGTATCAGCCATCGCTTTAACCTTATTGTCATTTATCGTGATTAAGGCCATCTCAGAAGCGGCAAAGAATGCATTTATTAATATAAGTATAAATAGCACAACAAGATTAATAAGCAATTGTATTCCCTCCATATGATTTAGTTTAGTTCCACCCTAAATTTCATATGGAGTACTACATTCTCAAATAATACCAACTATCACCTGGATCATCATCCATTATCTTGTCACCTCCTTAGGCTTTTCGAATATATACTGCCCTAATTATACCAACTAATTATTCAATTTCAAAAAGTCGGTATTGAATGGTTGCTTTTCGTATTTGGTGTCACATTTATTATACAAAAAAAGAAAGACCATCAAGCAGTCTTTCCTCTGGAAGTATTATTTAGCAGATACCCATTTCCTTATATATTCTGAGCATATCTTTCATCTGGAATTTTACTTAGAACGACATAGAGACTGGTCGGAGCATTGCCTGTATTTTTGAAAGAGAAATGCTCGTCCCCCTCGCATGAGATGACATCATCCTTAACTAGATGGGTATCTTCTCCATTCACCGTAACCGTCCCGCTTCCATCAAGTACTAGAATAAATACGGATGCCCCAGGATGTTGATGTGATGGTAGCTCTTGTCCAGGCATAAAGTTTAGTACAAAGACAACACTCCCACCACTTTTGAACAGAATTCTTTTAGTGAATTTATCTTCTAGATATTCTTTGATCGGTTGTAACTCTTTCTTTTCCATGATGATAACCTCCGATTTATGATATTGTCTTCGTTCATATTTCAACTAACTTCATGCTAATAAAATTCTTGTTTAGAACCTAATGTCATCTTAATCGAGTTATGAAGACGTCATTGTGATTTAGGTCACATTAATTGAGAACTGTTCTCAATTAATGTGAGTCATCGTGTTCGTGAATACATTTGTATTTTTAAAAATATACTTAGACTTGGCATAACCATTCTATTGGTGATCGCGTCTATATAGATGTAATCTGGATTAATATCTATATTTTAACTTTGAAAGGATGAGCAGTATTGTTAAAAAGATCTACTCGTACCATTCACCGCACTTCTAAAGTCGCCCTACTTGGAGCGATAACCTGTACTTTACTCATGCCACAAGGATTTGCTTTTGCCGACTCTGTGACTACAACTTCATCTGTATCTGTATCTGGAACTTCATCGAGCTCTGATGCGGTCATGACAGATCGTATGAGATTAGCCATCGCTCCTGGAGAAATGGTCATTTCTGAAGCTGCAACACCAGATCCCGCGAAAGTTAAATTCACAAAAGAAAAGGCAGTTGCAAAGGTTAGAGAGTTATTTCCAGCACTAAAGAATGCCGAAACAACGAATGTCACCTTAGGTAATAACAATACCTACCCTGCCCCTGAGAACCAGATGGTCTGGGACATTCAATGGAGTTATCAGGTAGGCACTTCCGGTTATGGGTTCAATAGTCAAGTGGATGCTATTACAGGGGATTTAATCAGTACATACATTTCATTCCCTCTTGAGAGTGAAGAAGCGTACTATCCCCCAAAGTTGTCTAAAGAACAAGCTTTAATTGAAGCCAAAAGTTTTATTGCTAAAGCAGCCCCATCGATTTCAATAGGTGATCTTCAAGTGAATGATGTAGATTATGGATATGCGAATCAAGCCTTATTCGGACCTGTTCAATATTCATTCTATTTCACAATAAAGAAGAACGGAATTCCTTCTCAAGCGGATGCTCTGAATATAACTATTAATTCCAATGGTCATGTCGTGCAATTCTCTAAACCTTCTGAATCTATGAGTTATCCATCATCTGTCGCAAAGATTAGTGAGGCTGAAGCTAATAAGCGATTCAAAGATGAATTAGAAGTTGGATTATACTATATTCCAATTCGTAAAAACAATCAGAAAACAGACTGGATACTTGGCTATCGCCCAGCCCCTAACTCGACCTACTCTATGGATGCTTTGACAGGAAATAGATTATCCATCGAGGGTACTACGATTCCATCGACATCTATTACGTATTCAGACGTTCCTCAGACCAAAGACAAATTCATTACTCGAAGCAATAAGACCCAACTCAGTGGTGAAGAGGCAGCTCAACTAGTTCAGAAAGTCTTTGTGATACCTGGTGACTTCAAATTACAGCACCAATCACTTTCACCTTATTATTACAACTCTGAGCAGAAGATATGGAATCTAAACTGGAGAGAAAATGTATATTCTGGCCAGCAGACTTATTATAACGCCGAGGTTGATGCAGATACTGGTGAAATAATAGGATTCCGAATCAATGATTTCGGTGAAACTGGATCGAAACAGAACGTCACTATCCCCAATGGACTCACAAAGCTATCCAAAGAATCCGCTAAGCAAAGATCTATCGACTTGATCAACCAGTTATATGCTAATGCTAGTCAAGAATTAAAGATCATTGACCATGAAGATAGCTGGAACTTCTTAGCGGAAAGCAATCAATACCGTTATGAGTTCCAACGCTTCTACAAAGGAACTCCAGTAGGTGATAGCACAGTAACCATCATCTTTGATATCTTCGGAAGGCTGCAATCCTATTCAGCATATCGAAATGCTGGATTGGAAAAGGTCATAGATCAGCCGGTCATTAAGGTATCTAAAGAAGAAGCTCTAGAGTCTTATCTAAACCTATATGCAATGAAGTTACAGTATTCACGATTTGGTGGGTACATCTATAGCAATGCAAATACGAAAATGGAGCTAAAACTAGTCTATACTCCTGAACCTACCGATCCCATTAGATCCTATCAAGTTCTAGATGCTGTCACTGGTAAATGGGTAACTCAATATGAGAACATCGGGAAAGCGAACGGTACCATCACGCCAACAGATCTGTTAGGTCATGGGGCAGAAAAGGCACTTACCACTCTCGTTGACTACGGTATCCTGACACCTGATCAAGATGGAAAGATACAACCTGATGAAGTGATTACCGTAGCCGATTGGCTATCCATGATCGTTAAATCCATAACACCTTATTATGATAGCTACAATTATAGTGCAGAACAAAAGTCAGTTGCCGGTATAGATCCAGACCATTCTATTTATGGCATTGTGAAATATGCCGTGGAGCGTCAATGGATTAAGAACGACAGTACTTTACAACCGGATTACGAACTAACTAAAGAACAGCTAGCCGTTCTATTGACATCCATTGTAAACTATAATAAATTAGCCTTACATCTGCAGAATGATACGACCGTTAGCCAATTCAGTGATGCCAAAGCCATCAGTAACAAAGGTGCTGTTGCAGTTGTTACTAAGCTAGGCCTAATGCAAGGTGAGAATGGTAAATTCAATCCACAACAAACGGTAACCAGAGCACAAGCTGCTACCGTTATTATGAAACTTGTCGAGATCCAAGGTAGGACTGACCAAGCAATTGGTCAGCGTTAATACCTAATTGTAATCTACACAATTAAAGATAAATGTAACGAAAACTTATACTTCCCTATATTTATAAAAATCCCCTAGGTGCGGAACTTCCGTACCTAGGGGATTTTGTCCATGTTAACCGGAGTACTCGCTATTACTGACTACTCTTTCATCTCTTCGAATGAAGCATCATATATTCTAAACATCGTCTTATAGCCAGATTCATCGATCTTTATGCCTGTATCCAGTCGTCCCGTGATTTGTAACGGTCCAGATTTATATCTTAACTTCACGTCATCAGGTACAAATACAATCATGATCTTGTTCCAATACGTCTCATCACCATTATCAAATGGACATTCAGCACCGGGCTCTGGAATAAGCAGAAACCAATGCTTGTCAAAAGAAAGTACTTCACCCATGAACCCTTTGATCGTGACCGTCGATCCTTTCAAGTCCCAGAATCGATTAGAAGGTGTCGTCTGGTCCTCCCCATCGAAAAATTCTGACCAGCCTATACTAGTGTTCCCAGTTGATGTACTCTTAGCTGGCACTGTATGCTTCACTTCACTTTTGGCTGTGATTGAACTATCCTCTGGTGTGGATTCAGTGTCTTTTTTCACAACATCTTTCTGTAGTGAACTTGCTACTAGTTTAGTTACTTGGTCTGCTGCTATATCTTTGTCTTTGTCTTTGTCTTTGTCTTTGTCTTTGTCTTTGTCTTTGTCTTTTTCTGTTTCTGTTTCTTTCACTTCAACTTGATCTTCCGTTATGTTCTCAATCTTGCTAGCCTTTATAGTTGCTGACTCCGACTCAGAAACGGTATTATTCACCAAATCTTCTGAACTATTATTTTCTATCGAGATGGATTCAGCTTGTTCAGCTTGTTCAGGCTCTTCTCCTGCTTCAACCTCTTCACCTTCGGATGCTTCCTGATATAAAGTAGAGAACGACTGCGCTGTTTCTTCCACTTTAATGGATTGACCACAAGCCTGAAGAAGTAACGAAAGTAATAACAATAGTAAGATTCCTAATCTCTTCATCTCTGCCCCCTATGCTTTAAATAATGTGAGTGGATTCATTCGATATGTCTTATATGCAGGTCCAATAGAAGCCATTAACCCCATAATCATGGTTCCTAACACAATGTATATATGGCTTGCTGTCCACAATAGCGGATTGATTTGAATTCCTCCATAAGCAAAAAGTGTATCCTTCAGCAGAAATCCACCCACATGTCCAAGGATCAGTCCTATAATAAGCCCCGTTGTCGTTAAGAGTAATCCTTCACCAATCAGAGTCATCCAGACATAACTCTTAGATTTCCCTAATAGCCTTAACAAGCCAACATCCTTCGTCCGTTCATTCACAGCGGCAACTAGCGATAGTAAAACAGATATAGCAGCTAGCACAATGCAAAGACCTGTCACTATATTTAGAATCTGTGCCCCACTATCCACTAAATTCACAACATCTGCTACAGCTTTACTCGTGTATACGGCTTGAACTTTGTCGATATTATCTAGCTCTTTTTTAAGAGACTGTGCGCCGAGAAGCGATTTAGGTTTTACGAGAATAGCCGTTATTTCTTTGGAATCATCCACCGTTTCATGAACGGCCCAAGCATAATCAACGGTTGTGAATACCGCTCGATCATCTGGCGTATTTAATGAAGGAAGAATGCCAACCACGGTGTATCTAAGATTAGCGTGACTATCAAGCTCTTCTTCATGCACTGTTCCACCGTGCTCGCCTTCATCTTCATCATTCACATGATGAATTTCCTGATCAATCAGACCATGGGCTCCAGCGAATGTATCTCCTAATTGGAGTCCAAGAGTCCTTGCCACATAGGATCCAATAACAACTTCACCTGTCTGCTTATATAAGCCTCCATTTTGGAGTTTCTGATCTCCATACCTTGTAAGGAAATATTCAGCATCGATTCCGACGATTGGATACCCATTGTAATGATCACCTGTCGTCATAGGATAAGCCTTTTCTACTTGCGAATCATCCTTTACGATCTGAAGAACAGATTCAGGAATATTACCTGTAGGTATTCCCACGTGGTAGAACGTACTTAATACCAATTGCTGTTGGCTACCATCTGCACCGATAACGACATCAAATGGTCCATACCCCTTCTTCGCACCTTGCTCTACACTTTCTTGTGAAAGACTGAGGAGCACAATGAATGCGACAGTAACTGCAATAGAACTCATCGTGAGCAAGGAAAGAAATTTGCGGTGAAATATATTTCGAATCAATAGACGAAATAGACTCATTACCCCATCTCCTCCTTAATAGGATGAATTGTCGAAACCACTCCTTCTGGGCTTGACCATCTATCATATAATAAGGAATTCGAATGGTTATGCGCACGGGATTGAACAAGATTCAATTCATGAATATGCTGAACTCGATGAAAGCGATTAGCCATATTTAAGTCATGTGTTACAACGATTAAAGTATGCTTGTCACCGGCACACAGTTCCATCATTAAATCTGTGATCTCATCGGCTGTTTCCCAGTCTAAGCTACCCGTAGGCTCGTCAGCTAATACAAGCAATGGTTCATTGATTAATGCTCTAACGACCGCCACCCGTTGCTGTTGACCTCTAGACAGTTGAGATGGAAGATGGTTCATCCGATCTTGTAATCCTACCTTTTCAAACCAATCACTAATCGATGCATTGATTTCCTTTTTGGATTTCTTAACGGACATAATGATCTCCACATTTTGCCTCGCGGTCAAGGAGGGAATCAGGTGGAAATCCTGTAGAATATAGCCTATTCTTTTACCTCTAAACTCATCTCTCGCAGCCTCCTTTAACAAATGTAAAGGTTGACCATCTACGTATATTTCTCCTTCATCCACGCTCAGAATCCCACTGATTAAGTGCAACAATGAGCTTTTACCTGAACCACTGGGACCGATCAATGCGACTTTATCCCCCTTCGCGACATGCCATTGAGGGATGTTCAGTATAGGGATATCCTTGCCAGCCACTGTGAATTGTTTCTTAATACCATTCATTGTAAGCAACTTCTCGCCACCCCTCGCCACAAAATAATAGAAACAGGAGAATGAATTCCCCTGTTCCTTCTCTTTAACTCACTTTATTTATTTCAATAAAAGTCGTTCGGATAATGTGTCCCACTTCATGGTTTTCCCGGAAAGTTGATTAAAGGCTGTAAGAGGAAGATAAAGAGTATTATTATCGACATCTACCGTAAAGGCTCCATTTTTCCCATTGAATTGTATGGCATTGGTTTTCAAATTGATATTCATTGTGTTCTTTTGATAGACGATTGTAACCATGTCCTTATCAGATGTGTATGTGCCTCCAAGTGCCTCAACTAATGCCTTCGCTGGATAGAGTACTTCTTTCTCACGACTCACTTTAAACTTAGGATACAAATATTTCGATTGCAGCTCAGCTGTTGCCTTTTTCAAATCAACACCAATGACATCGGCACTTGCTAATGCAATCTGTGTATTGTCAATTTGACCTTTCACTTGGTCTGCAATCGGACCGTATGCCCAGACTCCAACATCTACTGCGGAGTGTCCGTGTCCTGACCAACCAACTAGTAAGCGTTTGGAGATGACTGCATTGTACCCGCCCTCACGCTTGTAAGAAGATCCGTCTCCATCCATAATGATTTGCGCTTCTTCATCTGAAAGATCAGTTATCCAAGTATTCCCGGATACAATAGCTTTAATCTCTGCGATAGATTGGGCAGCTTCTAATTTACTAGCAATGCTTTCTGAAGAATGCTTCTGTTTATCCCACAAGTCGATATTCACTTCATATATGTTATCACGAGACAATGACAAGCCACCTGTTTCATGATCGGCTGTTACAACTACCGATGTATTACCATCTTTCTTAGCGAAATCAATAGCCACTTTGAAAGCTGCATCGAAATCAAGAGTTTCCTGAATCATCGACGGCAAATCATTTGCATGACCTGCATGATCGATTCGTCCACCCTCAATCATGATGGCGAACCCCTCCTCATTCGTTGACAAAATTTCAATTGCTTTAGATGTCATCGCTGCTAGGCTAGGAGTATCTTGCGTGCGGTCTGGGACATAATTAACATGTGAACTTCCGAATAATCCGAGTACTTTCGAGTTCTTCGCAGTTAATGCTTTCAAATCTGTCGCCTTTTGAACTACCGTGTAGCCATTAGCTTCAAAATCAGGAATGATATTCTTATCTGTACGTTTGCCCTTTTCATCTTTGGTTACAAAGAAAGATTGGCCTCCACCTAGCAATACGTCTATTCCACTTGTTACATATTGTGAAGCAATAGCGGATTCATTATCCCGACTGCGAACATGTGTAGCATATACAGCTGGAGTAGCATGGGTAATGCGAGCAGTTGTTACTAGTCCAGTAGACTTTCCACTTAATTCAGCAGCTTCAAGTACAGATGCGAATGGTTTGGCTACGTCTTCGTTAGATACACTTATGGCCGCATTGTATGTTTTGTTTCCCGTTGCGAATGCAGTTCCAGCAGAAGCCGAGTCTGTTACAATCCCAGAAACGATAACTCCGCCATCATCTCCTCTATCCGCAAATGTAGTTGCTTGACCTACATAGTATGGATCTATATTCAAACTCTGTTTACTAGCCTCATGTTGTTGATAATATCGTGTTGCAGCCACTTGTGCAGGTCCCATACCATCTCCAATCAATACGATCAGATTTTTAGATGTAGCTTTCTTTGCTGCACTAACTGAAGATTTCTGATTCTCCATTACTATGGTACCTGTAGCGACGATCGATAGTGCCAATCCACCCAAAGCTAAACGTTTGAATATTTTATTCATTCATTAATCCCCTCTCAAACTATGTTTCTGATAGATTATCAAAACATATCGTTCTTGATTTGATAATCTGTCATTTAAGACCATCTTAATAGTAAAATGTGTTCGAAATGTTAAATGAAATGAGGATTTTGATTAAATATAAAAAAACAACCAACCTTATATGGTCAGTTTCAATTGAAAACATTTATTAGCGCTTTGGAGATTCGCTTATGTTTCATCTTATTGGAGAACCCTCAAGTCCCATCATTTCTAAAAAAAAAGGACGCTCATCAGGTGTATTATTCGGTGTATGCAATGCTAATAGAAGCTTTCCCTCAAAAGTACGAAACACCATTCCATGACCACCATCATTTTGATATACGGCTTCATTCGCTTGTATCCACGGTCCCTTTATTTCACCCGTAACCGATTCTGCAAGACCAAGCGCATACGTGTTATCGATAAAACTCGCCCATAGCATACGGAGTTGTCCCTTGTTCGTACGGAATACATATGGACCATCGGTAACATAGTTGATAGTGTCCGGATAACGTGGTGAAATAAAGGGTGTCGTCCACGCTGCATCGGAAGCTGTAAACAAAAGAATGGGTTCACCTATAGTAGAATGTAAATCATCACTTAGCCGAACGATACATACTTCTCCATCACCCACTTGCTGCCATTCATGACAGAAAACCATCCAAGGAATTCCCTGCTCGTCTACATGTAAAGAACCATCTAATGAACTCCATTCCTTCGGTGTGACAGGTCCATCACTATGTAGAGTAAATGGGCCCAGCAACTGATCACTTACTAATATAGCTGTACCTAGCAAGTCATTATCTCTTCTACGAAATGTTGCAAACATATAGTATTTATCCTTGTAAGCATAGACTTCTGGAGCCCAAAAATTTTTGTCTGCGAAGAAGTTTTCATCAGGACGAAATACAGGAAATGGCCCCTCCCAGTTACTTAAATCTGTACTTACGTAAGCATCAAAACCAGTCCCTTTTCCCCAAATATTAGCGTCTGTACTTCCATACATATAGTATTTGCCTTCTTCCTCCCTTGGAACGATAAATGGATCACGAATTTGAATATCCTTTATAGTTAGTAGATTCATAAGTAACTCTCCTCCTTACTCATAGGTTGGATGAACGACACCAATATCTCGAACAGTCACAAGCTGACCATCCCTATAGTCAAGCTGCTCATTACCCTTCACTGTAAAAGAAAGCTCAAGTCCTTCAAATTTCAACTCACCACTAACCGATTGAAGAGTCATCCCAATAATGCTCTGCAATTGACCATTACGATCAGTAACCACTCGAATTCCTGACGGAAATACTAGCTTTAGCTCTCCATTACGATAAATTTGACATTCAACACTTGTATTAATAAATTCAAAGGTATGGTCATTTACCTTCCTACGATAAGCAAGATCACCTGTAATCTGCTCTCCATGATCCACATCATATGGAAGTACACCTGTGAACCATACCGTCTCATCTCTTGTTGGTAGAATACCTGATAGTCGCTCAATATAATCTAATACAGCAAGAATGGCTGGAGAATAAACCTCTGTGAAGCCCTCCTCGCCCGTCCATGGACTTATTGCTTGAGAGAATCTCGTCATTCTCGCCATCGCAGCCATAATAGGGAACATCACCCATGTTAATTCAACATAGCGATGATGATGCTCAAAGGCATGAGCAGTACGGATAATACTCAAGAAGTTACTTGGTCCTGCCCAGCTATTATAGCTATTATGTGGATCGTATCTCGGATCATCCAATGCAATAGACGGATATGGGTATTTAGCAAAGAATTTTCTAGTATTTAATAAATATTTACTTAACATGTTCTCGAAAAATTCTGAATTCCCAACTTCACAAGCCATCACTCGCAAGAGCACATCAGATTGTATGCGTACATATTGATCATTCCGATCACGATCATAGAAGAAATAATCTTCCTCATCAAAGCAATACTGGAATAGGCTCTTTAAGCTTTGCTGCGCTTTCTCGTCCCAGTGGCTTCCATCTTCCCCTAACTCCTCAGCCATTGTCGCTAAGTAAAGTCGCTGACAATATACATTTGCCGTTAAATCGGGTGCTAGGAACGGAAGGATTGGCGAATTGGGATTACATTGCGTTGAATCATTTAGATGTGGAGTATCAGCAACATGCCAGAAGCGTGGAGACAAATCATGACCTGTATCAAAAGCGCTAAATGCTTCTACACAACCTGTTTCTCTCGTATTTCTATATTGCACTAACCAGTCATCGTATTTAACCATTGCATCGTACATCGTACGTAGAAATAGTCTGTTCTTACCATGCAGCTTATAGTGATTCCACACACTGCGAGCAAGTGGAGTCACCAGCTGAATTTGACGATACGAGGGCCCGTCCTTTGTAATTTTATAAGGGAGCATTCCATCTTCTCGTTGATATTTGGCAAAGGATAAATAAGTTTCCTCAGACACAGAAGGCAGAAAGCGTGATAATAGCTCCGCATTAATTGTACCTGTACTTTCCAGCCAACAGCCGAAATAAATTCCACCCTCATGCAACATGGGTTCTTTAGCCAGTGTGGGTACGATACAATCTAATAGCTTACGAATTGCTTGATAATAGACGTGTTCAAGTTTATTACTTTCTGCAACGAAAGAAACATTGAATGCTTCCCATTTCTTCATCACATCATGATCCGTTTCTTTTCCAAGTTCCCCCATTCGATCTTCTACAGATAATGACCGCAACCTTTCTAATAAGGCACTCTTTCCCATATGACCTATTCTCCTTTATCTCGACTCTTAATGGGTAATAAAGCAGGCTGCCATTCGGTAGCCTGCTTTATCTAGGATATGAACGACCTAATTATTCACTCACATTACTAGAGAAAATTGTAATTGTTCCTTCATAGAAATCTTTAACCGCTTGTTCAACTGTCTTGCGGCCAAAACCAATTTCTTGAATGGTTGTTTTTCCTAGCTTGGTGAATTCAGCAGATCCTGGAGGGTTATAGCTGACTCCAAAAGGCTCTGTTTTCGTTGCTTCTGATACACGGCTAGTATAGTCGTATACGATTCTATCTACATCATCAGCAGCTGCTTCTAATACATCACGATTTTTGCTTGTAACGGGTACACCACGATTATTACGAAGAATTTGCGCTGCTTCACTATCATTTATAAAGAAATTAATAAACAATGCCACTTCCTCTGGATGTTCCGTTTTAGCAAAACCAGATAATCCTTGACTTGATTCAAATATAACACCCGTTCCTTTGTCACCGCGCGGTAATTGTACCATCGATAATTTGTCAGTCGTTAGACTTTGTAGTGCAGTTAACTGATTAGAAGCAAGTAAATTCATTGCTACTTGGCTAGTAACCATTAGTGATTTACTAATATCATCTCCAGGGTTAGAAATAGCTAGTTCAGGTGTTACTACACCACCATTTGCTGCAGTATCCGCCCAGTATTGGAACCATTTCAATGCGGTAGCTTCATCAAATCCAAGTGATTCTTTTTCCATATCATAGATTTGCTTTCCACTTTGTTTGAAAAATATATCTAATCCTTCAAATGTAAAATCATAAGTACCATATGCATTGGGACCTAGCTTGTCGCTTATTTCTTTACTGATTCGTGCGTAGTCATCCCAATTCCAACCATCCTGGGGAATAGCCATACCCGCTTTTTCGAACATCGTTTCATTAATAACAATACCTCGAGCGTTCGCTCCAGCAGACACATGCAGCAATTCGTCTTTAATCGTACCATATTCAATCATTGCGTCATCCATATCTGATAAATCCAGTTGGTTGCCAACATAGGCATCTAAAGGAAGCAACACATCTTTAATCGCATAGTCTACTACATTCCCACCTAGGAAGAAGATATCTGGCGCCGTTCCTGATGCGAGTTGAGTATTGATTTTATCCCAGTAGCCAGAAGATGGAGCAAATTCGCCGACAATATCAATGTTTGGGTATTTAGCTTCAAATAGTTCGACAACTTGATTTGTTATATCGGCACGTTCCTGATCTCCCCACCACATAAGCCGCAGTTCCACTTGTTTTACAGCTGGAGTATCTTGCTCTGTGGAGGCATTTTCTTTCGTATTCGTATTCGTATTCGTATTCGTATTTCCACTACTGGTATTACTAGTACTAGAACATGCTGCAGTAAAAATCATGAATGCTGACATCAATACGATTAACCATCCTTTTTTCATTTCGATCTCCCCTTATCACAATATGAAAGTGCTTACGTAGGTAATGATAGCGTTTATTTCCAAAAACTTAATTTCATTATTTCGGGTCTTCATACATGTTTTTTTCAGGACCACTCATTCCTCACTTAAATCCTGTTGTCGCAATTCCCTCAAGGAAGTACTTCTGGAATATAAGGAAGATTGCTGTAATTGGCACTAATGACAAGGCTGACATAGCTAGCAATGCTCCCCAATCTGAAGATCCAGATGGGTCAAATAATGAACGGATCGCTAACTGAACAGTGAACAAATCAATTTTGCTAATGTAAATCATTTGACTAAAGAAGTCATCCCATGTCCAGATGAATGTGAAAATAGCAGTTGTGATAAGCGCAGGTACAAGTAAGGGAAGCATGATTTTAACATAAATTTGTTTTTGACTACATCCATCAATGGTTGCACTCTCATCCAATTCACTAGGAATACCACGGATGAACTGTACCATCAATAAAATAAAGAATGAATCTGTTGCTAACCACTTCGGAACAACAAGAGGCAAATAAGTATTAATCCAATTCAATTCACTAAAAACGATATATTGTGGAATTAATGTCACATGGTAAGGCAACATAATCGTCACAAGCATCATAGCAAACCAAAGTTTACTAAATTTAAATTTTAATCGAGCAAATGCAAAGGCTGCTAATGAACATGTAATCATGTTACCCAGTACACTCATAATAGAAATAAACGCGGAGTTTAGAAAGAATCTACTGAAAGATATTCCTTGAAATCCTTTCCAGCCGTTAATGTAATTATCCAATGTAAACTCACTTGGCCACAATCCTGGTTGAGAAAAAATGAATTGATTCGGTTTAAAGGAACTACTAATTAACCAAAAGACAGGATACAGCATCAGAACGCCTAATCCGATAACAAACATATGGCGAATCCAACGGGTTGTAGTTGTCTTAGACATTGATTATTTGCCTCCTTTATCATCGCCGTAGAACACCCAATATTTCGATGTGGCAAAGACGACCGCTGTCAAAGTACCGATCATAATAACCATGACCCACGCTAAAGCAGATGCATAACCCATATCAAAGAAAGAGAATCCTTTCAAATAAAGGTAAAGCGTGTAGAACATCGTAGCATTAAGCGGACCACCACGCCCATCACCAATAACAAAGGCTGGGGTAAATGCTTGGAAGGAATTAATTAAGCCCATAATAAGATTAAAGAAAATAACAGGTGACAATAATGGAAGTGTCATTGTGAAAAACTGGCGAACCTTACTCGCTCCATCAATAGAGGAAGCTTCATAAATTTCAGCAGGTACCTGCTTTAATCCAGCCAAAAAGATAACCATTGCTGAACCAAACTGCCATACTGATAAAGTAATTATCGTGTATATAATATAATCGGGGTGAGCGATCCAAGAAGGACCGGTAATACCGAATAACGATAGAAAATCATTAACAATCCCTTGACCATCAAAGATTTGACGCCAGACGATAGCAATGGCAATACTACCGCCAAGTAACGAAGGAAGATAATAGACTGTTCGATAGATGCCTAGACCTCGCATTCCTTTGTTCAAGGCCATCGCTACTAACAGAGCAAAAATCAGCTTAAATGGGACAGATAGAAACACATACTTGAAGGTTAACCACATTGAGCTCGTGAAGATTGGATCATTGGTAAAGATTTGAACATAGTTGTCAAGACCGATCCATTTTGGGGAATTAAAAAGATTATATTTCGTTAATGAGAACAATAACGATGCAATCATTGGACCCACCGTTAAACAGAAAAAACCAATGAACCATGGTAACAAGAACAAATATGCTGTTCTATTCTGCTCTCGTGCCATATTTCCATGTGATAAGCGCATGAATAACAATCCTCCCTAATCTAATATAGTCAAAAGCATAACTCATGACTTAATAATAGAGAGAATTGTTATTAACTTGAATTCTATTTCTTCGGGGAAGTACTATCACTTTTTCTAGGTAATCTTTGACGATAGTCGGTAGGTGAGGTTCCAAAAACTTTTTTAAACTTCGAACTGAAATAGCTGGGGTTAGAAAAGCCCGTTAATTCAGCGATATCCCATAGTCCCAAATTTGATTCCTCCAGTAGCTTGCAAGCATGTTTCATTCTAACATCAGCAATATATTGGACATATGTTTTCCCAACCTTACTTTTAAATAACTCCGAGAAATACGAGGGATTGTAATTATACTTTTCGGCCAACATCGGTAAAGTAATTTCATACATATAATTGTCATCTATAAAGCTCTGAGCTTTTTTAATAACAGATTGCTCATCTGTCACTTCAGCATTCACTACATGTTGATGAATGTGATTAGCGATTTCCATCAGGAATACATTCGCCTTTTCAATGGTGTCCAGACTTAACGCGAATTCAGGTCTAAGCCATATTTGTTGGGCGCTCCTTAGTGATGTATTCGTTTCATGAGCGATACTTTCAATCACAAGAAACAACTGAAAAATTGACTTCACAAAGCTACTTTTTGATTGCCTATATGCTTCTTGTAATTGGATCTCAATAACATCCTTAAAGGAGGACATTTCACCCCGAAGATGCATTCGTTTCAATGCTTGTATATCACTGCCCTGCAAGTTCAATTGTCCTTCTTCTAGCTTAATTTCACTATTCTGCACATGACTTACTTCCATATTCCAGGATAGAAGCGCGCCCATATAACCTTCATTCCACTTGCTGTAACCACAAACTGGTAAACTGCTTCCAATAACAAGCTCAAATAGCAGTTTAGAACTTACTATTTCTCTCAACTTATCCGTTAATGTAGCCTTATTCATTTCATTATCTAATGAAATGATGTGGAGTAAATTGGGGTAATTATTATCTTTAAATAGAATACTTGATTCCGTTGTTAATGCAATGATTTCTCTGCAAATCAATTCAAATGGAAACTGATATTGCTGCGGCACTCGGTCAATACCAACTTCATCGTTAATAGATTGCTGCTTCAAACCAAGCGTAAGAAAAATAACAGACTGATGTTCCCAGTTGTTCATACGAAAGAGCTCTGCTCGATTGTGAATATTGAAATTCGTTTCCCCTTTAGCTATACGCAGTACAAAATTTTCACACATCTCCAAAAAAAACATAGATAGCTTCCATTCAGTAGCTGTCGTTTTCTTAAATTGTTCACGTTCATTATCTAGCTCAAGCTTCACTCGTTGTAGAACTTCCGTTAATTCCTCGGACATGATAGGCTTCAATAAATAATCACGCGCATTTCCACGAACAGCAGCTCTTGCATATTCGAAATCATCGTATCCAGTCAATACGATCACCTTAATACCTGGATATTTCTCCTTACAATAATCAAGAAAAGCAGATCCATTCATTACAGGCATATTCATATCTGTAAGTACAAGATCAACAGCATGATTCTCCAAAAATTCCAATGCCGCCGCTCCATTACCTGCCTCTCCTACAATCTCTAGCCCTATTGAATCCCATGCCACCTTTAATTTCAATCCATTTATGATCTCTTGTTCATCATCTACAATGAGCACTTTAAACATTATTCTCTCTCCTTAACCGGTAGAATCAACTTTATTTCTACACCACCGAGTTCACTGTTATCTATCTCATACTGGAATAGCTCTCCATAATAAAGTTTACAACGAACAAGTACATTACCTAGTCCTATCTGATTCATTCCACCCATCAGTAATTGATTTGATTCGGCAATATCAACAAATGCTGTAACCTTATCTAGTTGCTCTTGTGCAATACCAGGACCATTATCGGCAATAACGATGACTAATCTCTCTTCTGCTCTAGTAATGTGGAGATTGACTCTTGCAATCTCCTGGGTCTGGAAACTATATTTGACTGCATTCTCTAATAGCGGCTGGATAATAAACTTCGTCATCATTACCCCTTCCAGTTCCCCTTGTTTGCTCACTTCAATTTCAGCACGATCCTTATAACGAAGATTAATAATAGCGAAATAGTGATCAACATATTTCAGCTCATCAGTCAATAATACGAGATCATTACTAATCTTCAATGAATAACGCATCATTTGACCTAATGAATGTATAATCCTTTCGGTGTCCCTTCCCCTATTCTGTAGAGCAAGACTACTAATTAACTCCAACGTATTGAACAGAAAATGTGGATTAATCTGCATTAATAACGCTTTATATTCAGCCTGCTGTCGCAGTAACTTTAATTCAAATTCGTTTTTAATATGTTGTCTTAATTGTTCTACCATCTTACGGAAAATTTCTGATACAAACCCCATTTCTGTTCGAACGACTGACTCTGATTGAATACGGAGTTCAGCTCGGTTAAATTCTCCCCGCTGTACGTGTCGCATAGCGACCACAAGAGAAGTTAACGGTTTTGATATACTATGAGATAGTACAATAGCGACAAGGACTGATAGTACAAGCAGGAATGATGCAATAATAATAATATTTTTACGAAGACTAAAAAGCTCTGCATATAAATCGTTTTCTGATACGATTCCTATTAATACCCACTTCGTCTTCGGTAATTTTTTATATACTAATATCTCTTTTGCGCTACCTTTACCATCTGAATAAATCGTTCCTTGAGTCTGACCGTTAGCAATGATGTTCTGTACATGATTAGCTAATTGTTTATCATCTGGAAATTCTGACTGTGTTAACAATGGTTGCCCATACCGATCCAATAAAAAAATCGTTCCATTTTGACCTAGATGAATACGATTTAAAGGCTCTAAAAAATAACTTTCATTAACATTCACTTTTAGTAAGCTTTTGGAAAGTTCTGGTTGGAACGTATCGATCGGCATGGCCATACCAATTACTGCATGATTATTATTTTTCATTACTTCAACTGCATCTACATGCGCACTTGACCAATAAAAACTTTGATCTTTAAATTCTTTATACCATGTCTCCCTAATAAAAAAATCGTTCTTTCCTATTAAATTTGCGCCGTTTATCCATAAATTATGATCTCGATATACGGTTACACTCGACACACTAGAGTAGCTATTCGTCGTTTTGGTTAAGTAATCACCTAATTCCAAATTGGAAAGCATCTTGTCGCCTTCTGTTGAAGAAGAATCAGATAATACTTTATCCCAGTCATCAACGACATCACTATTAAATACAAGTGAGGCCAAATCATAAACTTGCATTTGCACCATTTCAATATACGCACCGTACTCCACCATTTTTTCTAAAGCAGAAGATTCAATATAGGAACGAATAATGGTGCGTGATTCATTAAATAAGAACAATGCAATGGCAGAGAATGATACAAATATTAATATTACGAAAGAAGTAATTAGCTTATTCCTTAATGAATATACAATAATCCATTCCCCTTCCTTATATTGGGATTACGCCTTTAACTAGATCGGTAATAGCGCTTTCATAAAACGATATCATATTATTATTGGTAAATTTGCAGGAGATCATGGTGTTACCCTAATGACAGAGCTATCACCTTTCCACTAAGCGTCGTTAGAAGTATCTCATTCATTTCAATTCGCACATTCAATATTTCACTGGGGTTATCTAAACTATGATCTCCCGTTCCTCTTCCTCCCGGTTCGCCAAACACAGCGGAAATCAGCCAATGTGTACCCGGAGCTAGGCTCGTCTTCAACGTAGGAATAACAGTACGTGGTTGTAGTATATTCGTATTCGCTTGCGGATAGATGAGTTCAGCGACATCATAACCACGTAAACCTACAATACCGCTGCTTCCTAGATAACATGATGCAGTAATACCGACTCTATCGTCGTCGTCATTTACCTGAAGATCAAGCTCATTCCCTAAAGCAAATCCACCTTCAGCTACATTCAGATTTCTCTGTGTGCATACCTGGTGGATTCGAATATGCCATGGGAGCCCCGCTACAATCCATGTCTGGATCTCTACGTCTTTCCATGGTTTCCACCTCGAATATAGTACATTGTCATCGATCCGAGATTCCTCATTCATCCTTCTGACTCTATATAAGTTATCTCCTTCGCTGAGAGCCAGCATCGAATCGAATGCACCTTGACCCAGTCCCCATTCTGCTCTAGGGACGCTGAATCCGAATACATTAGAGTAGGTGAACTTCTCATACTTAGCCGAGGTATGTGTATGTTCATTCGTGCTAAGATGACCACTATTAAAAGCTGTCACATGATCTGTCTCCTCTTGCCGACAAATAACAAGATGAGCCGGTGACTGTATGGACAATGTACTCAACTGTGGTAATGGTAGTTCTTCACTAACCCAGAATGGATGATCGTCAGACAGCGCTAATGGCAGGAACGCCTTAAGTGCCCAGTACGGTGAACCTGGTGCATTGTAATTCTCAGCCATGATTAGATTGGGATACACGTAGCCGATCGTGAGTAGTCCAGAATGACTGAATATGGGTTGCTTAAACCACCAGCGTAAGTTTCTTAGAATCAGTCCTTTTAATACACCTAGGGGAATAGCGTCTACCTCTGCGTCTACCATCGCACTCCAGAATGCCGATTGAGCAAATCTGTAGGTCAAGCTTCTTCCATAGGGAATAGCTGAACCGTCCGGGGCGAACCAATGTATGAAGTCTTTGGAGAATTCTACTGCTCTTAGCTTAAATCTAGCAGATCTCTCAGGATCTTCATCCGACATTAGCTTCGAATACAACAATCCATAATAGTGAAAAGCAATGGGAACGTAATAGTCGCTATGACCTCCGACCCCGTCGCTATACCATCCTTGGGTCAAATAGAACTCATCGATACGATTCAGATTTCTATTCATCTGTTCATGATCATATGGAAGGCCTACTTTACGAAATCCCAGATTCACCAAGACATGAAAGAACAACCAGTTACAATCATGGCAGGGATGACTATTGATCTGATTCAGCCAATGATATAGATTTGATTTCTCTAGCTCATCTAAGGGATCCCATATTTTATTTGGAATCAGAACTAAGGCATAGCCGAATACAGCCATCTCAACCAGCCGTTGATCATAATCGCCAACTGCCCCCCAGTATTCTTCATGCTCAGCATTGGTGCCGTTACGTATCCCTTCAAGACATGTATCCCAGAGTTCATGATCCCCTCCACCTGCTAGTAACGGAACCATCCCCCATAATACTCGGGAGAAACCCTCCATATCAGTTATCAAGGAATGATTACCAGCTCCAGTAACTCCAAGTTTCAACCTAGAGCTCCCTTCGCTATAAAATGGCTTAATAGGATCTAATATTTGCCGCAAGGCCTCTTGTAAATCTTGTTTACTTTGTAGTGGATTCGCATTAAACATGTCCCATTGTTTGTACATCATCCAAGCTCCTTTACCATCAGCTTATCTATTTAACCGATCCTAAATCGTTTTATTCCCAGTAGAATGGCCCTTTCTCTTTCAATCGTGCGAGTCCTTCGACATAGAAGTAATCTCCGTAAATTAGCGGAACATCAATATTCGTCCCTTGAGGATAATTGCTCGTTGCGTGGAGAATCAAGCCTTCCTCACTCGAATCATCCCATGTGCCATAGTTCTCGTACAACGATTTAAGTATACGAATCGCTGAATCTCGGTAGATCGCTGCCTCAACTTCATCCACTTTCTCAGCAAGCAACAGCAATCCACTTGCTGCGCACGCTCCAGCAGATGAATCCCGATATTGACGCTCTTCCATAGGTGCGCGGAAATCCCAATGCGGCACATCATCCTCTGGTAGACGAGTCAAGAAGAAATGGGACACACGCTTAGCGGCATCAAGATAATCTGTCTTCCCCGTATGATGATAAGCTAATGTTAATCCGTATATTGCCCATGCTGATCCCCGAGACCAAGCGGATTCAGCTGCATACCCTTGACCACCAATTCCCTCGATGACCTCCCCTGTGTGTGGATCGAATCGCACAATATGATATACGGAGCCATCTGGACGGATGAAATGTTCCATGACCATATCCATATGCGCTTCTGCGATATGACGATAACGCGGGTCCCCACTGACTTCTGAAGCCCAGAATAGTAAAGGCATATTCATCACGCAATCAATGATGGCATATCCTGCATTATCTTCACCTTCATACCATGGATTCCAGGCGCGAATGAAGTTACCTTTTATATTAAATCTTGCAGCAAGGAAATTAGCCGCTTTAAGTGCTCTAATCTTTGATACTTCATTACCTGATAATTTATAGGAAGCAACACTCGTTAATGTCCACATAAATCCAAGATCGTGATCCAGACGAACATAATCATTCAACACAGAATCAAGACGTTCCTCACATGCCTCCGCGATTAACCTCAATGATTCGTCTCCACTTTCTTTGTATAGAAGCCATAACATCCCTGGCCAGAACCCTGCTGTCCACCAATATGGCTCAGCCGAATCATATATTCCTCCTTGACTCGCGTGGGGAAACCCTGAGCCTATTCTCACACTGTTATGCTGAGTCTTCTTCAATGCTTTATGCCACGCTTCTTCTACCCATTGCTGATTCATCATATCCATTTCCATTCCCTCCACCAACCAATCTATCATTTTTTTAAGTCTTATCCCCGATACTCAACCGGTGTAACACCTACATGTATTTTAAATGTCTTAATGAAATAACTTTGGTTGTCGTAGCCCAAGAGCTCACATATTCCTCCAACCGTGTGATTCGTCTGATCCAACAGCTCCTTAGCACGTTCCATCTTTAACCTAGTTACATATTCGATGAAAGTGAATCCAGATTCCTTCTTAAACAGTCTGCTGAAGTAACTTGCATTCAAGTGCAGATGGTCTGCTACTTCATCCAAGCTAATTCTCGCATTCAACCGAAGAGAGACATATCTACAAGCCTCCATTACTTCAGCTCGCTTACTTGTACCTGGTCCATTAACTGTTGCTACGGACTCCAGATGTTCATTTAACCATAGACGCAATTCAGATAATGTATCCATATCAACGATTTCCCTATGAAGTGTATCTGCAGAATAAGAAGGCTTAATCGATTGCAATGAATGGAGCTTTAACTTAAGATCCAGTAGCAATTTTAACATCCAATCCTTAACATTCTCTGGAGCATACTTCTCTTTCTGAATAAGGCTGACCCAATTCTCAGTCACTTCACGGGCTTTATCCAGGTTCTTGCCTAAAAACACCCCACGCAGTTCTGAACTAGCCAGATCATAATAGTCAAAGATATTGTGCTGTTGTCCAGATACAGTAATATCTTGTATCTTCGTAATTTCTCCAGGTTCTAAATAGAATCGTTGTTTCTCGCATTCCAACATCCCATTCAAACTAACTTTCAAGCATTCTGGAGTAGCACAGCCGTGCCCGGTAATGAATGAAAACTGGATTTTAAGCACTTTGATTAGAGTAGCTTGAATCGCTTTCAGACTTGCAAGGACTTCGTCATATATATTCGTCTTTAAGCTAGGTTTATAAGTGAATAATAAGAATGACGTTTTGACGTCGTACTTAACATGCCGTACCTTCGTCTGTAAACTGTTCAAAACTTCATTGATAACATTAATGACCGCAAAATTCAATGTTTGTTCTGATAAGAAGCGATATTTAATCCTCCGATAGTCTTCCAAGTAAGTAATGACTGGCAAACAGAACTCACCATCTATGAACAACCCATATTCTGCTGCTTCCTTCCTCCATTCTTGCGGTGAAAGTAGTGGCTGATGAATGAAATTTTTAATATATTGTTCCTTGCGGAGTTCCTTTGTCTCACTATATAAATATTTCATTCGAGATTGCTCCCAACCTGCTTGCGCTACCTCATCTAATCCAATTTTGAATCGACTAAGTAACTGGACCAAATCCTCCGGATTCAAGCTATCCTTTAAGAGATAGTCCTGTACATTCAACCTCATCGCTTGCTGAGCAAATTGAAATTCATTATGACATGAAAGTATAATAATCCTTATGTCCGGTTTCACTTCTCTGATTCGGGTAATCAGTTCTAACCCATTCATCTTTGGCATACCGATATCTGTAATTAGAATATCTGGCATTTCTTCCTGCGCCTGCTCCCATGCGCTTACACCATTCTCATGAGTTCCGATCAGATGAAGTTCCAGTTCATCCCACTTGATTGCATCGGATAGTAGCTCGATGACGGGATAATCATCATCTACTAACATGATTTTATACATCCCGTTCCCCTCCTCTTTGCGGAATCACCATCTCAATAACCGTTCCTACAGCCTCTTTGCTTTGGATTGTTATTTCGAACTCTTGCCCGAATAGAATTCTCATACGTTCAACAACATTTTGGAGACCCATGCCAGAGAATGAACTCACTGCCTCTCCCTTGGCAATAACCTCTGATTCAACAACTACTAATTTATCGACAAGACGAGCTAATGCGATTGAGTCCATTCCCATTCCGTCATCCTCAACGGTTAGAATCAGATTCTGTTGATCCATCGTTGCAGAAATACGGATACTTCCCGCTTGCTGGTTAAGCCCATGAATCATAGCATTCTCGACAATGGGTTGAAGGAAGAGACGGGGTACTTTGATCAAAAAGGCCTCAGGTGCAATATTTAGTTCAATCTTCACTTCTTCTTTCTGTCTCATATTCATTAGAGTCATATAATGGGTGACCAGATCAACCTCTTCATGCAGATGAATTTCATCTTCCTCACGGCTAATAGTCATTCTAAGGAGTATAGATAATGAGCTTATCATCTGTGCACTCTCCGGGTCCCCCCGTTTCATGACCTTCATCCGAATAGAATTAAGTACATTGAACAGAAAGTGAGGATTAATTTGAGCCTGAAGCATCTTTAGCTCCGCTTTTCTTTTACGCGCATGCGTAACTGAAACTTCTGTAATCATTTCTTGGACTACATTCAGCATCTGATCGAACATAATTCCAAGATGACCAATCTCATCATTCCCGCGAACACCTGAGCGTAACTGCAGATTGCCCCTCTGCACAGCCGATGTAACTTTTCCTAATGTAACCAATGGCTTCGTAAATGCCCTAACAAGTGCAATTAGCAATACTAGAAAAATGATGAAAGATGATATCTGAAAAATAAATACTCGGTTAAAAATCGAACTAATATTTACAGTAGCTTCATTATACGGTTGCAATAGAACAAGCGACCAACCTGCATATGAGATCTGTTGTTGTGATAATAGATAGTTATTGTTGTTGACCTTAATCATCGATGAGGAATTTTTAAGATTAGATTGGTCCAAATAAGTGAATTTTGTTCCAATCCCCTTCGGATTCGGATTCGAAACGATAACCCCTGTATCGTCTACCAGTTGAATCTCACTTCCCGCTGAACGACTGCCCATAATTGAACTAATCTGATCCTCCATTATCGTAACCACGACATACCCATAAATCTCAGAATTAGCAAGCCTCAGTGTCCGAGCTACCGAAACCTGATACGGATGATCGAACTTGTCATATTGAAAAGAGGTCGGTTCGGCACCAATCCAATACGATTGTAGTCCTGTCAGCTCCTGTAGATTACTGAACCATGGTTCGTTTACGATATCCATCGGGTTGTAATCGCTTACAGAATAATTCATGTAATAAGAACCATTCGTTAGTAATACCGTTACATAGCTTTTCACACCGCCAACGGTCAAGCTGTCCAACTGTTCCAAGATGCGATTCGCTTCCATGAATTTAGTGTAAGGATTTCCATCCATATGGCCTGATACTACTTGCTTAAAATAAGATGTCATTCCAGAATTCACTTGGATATAGTTCACTGTCTTTAACATATTATCAAGCAGATTACTTACCGATTTATTTACAAGTTGCAGGGAATCTTCCGCATTAGCCAAAGCCTGCTGTTTCACAGCTTCTTGTGTTAAGGAATTGTAGATCAATAGTGTGAACACAGCGGGAACAACAATACAAGTAATAGAAGCTATAATTAGCTTATGACGAATAGATTTAGGAGTCCATCTTCTAATCCAATGAAACATCGTTACTCCGTCCCCTCTACATGAAAAAAATGGAGGCGGGAACTCCGCCCCCATTGATGGGTCCATTATATCAAATTATTTTTTGTTAGCGTCAATAATTTGCTGCACACGTTCTTGAGAAGCTTTCACAGTGGCATCAATATCTTGATTTCCTAGGATGAGTTTCTCATATTCATCGTTAACTGCTTTATATACTTCGTTTTGATACGAGGATGGTGGAACGATTGCCGATGCTTTCGAGACAACCAGTGTATCTACTAATGATTTCTTATCCACCTTCTCTGGATTCTTGGTACCCGCCAGAATGGTATCGATGATACCTTCCACTTGCTCCGTCTTCACTTGGCTCCATGCCGGAATATTCTTACCTTGTACAATCTGTCCTTCTGTCGTATACCAACGAACGAAGTTATAAGCTTCTTCTTTATGTTTGGATTTCGCACCAACTGCGACATAATCCGTTGTAACTGGCGTTAATCCTGTTGCATCCGCCGCTTTATTCTTAGGGAAAGGAGCAACGGCTATATTAAAGTTAAGTGGAACCTTTTCCGTACCCCCAATTTCGGTATTCATCCAGCTTCCAATCGTTAGCATACTCGCAGATTCATTGAAGAATTGTGTTCGATAAGCTAACTTCTGTGAGATCATATCCGAATAAGGAACTGAGGACTGATCTTCCTTCTCCATTCTAACTCTTAGTTCAAGTGTTTCTCTAAATGTAGCGTTGTCTAGATTGGACGAACCATCAGCCTTGAGGAAATCTGCATCCTGAGGTTGATTCTCCATTTTCAATTTCAAGAACTCCATCCAGCCACCTGCTTGCGGACCATGGAAGTAAGTACCGTACCGCTTCGCAGCTCCTTCTCCCTTGGTTAATACTTTGGCATAATCTGCATACTCATCCCATGTCCAATCCGTTGGAACGGCAAGCCCTGCTTCGTCGAGATGATTCTTATTGAGCAATACATACCATGGATTGAATTTACCAGGGAGTGCATACACTTTTCCATCTAGGCTAGTGTCTACTTTATAATCTTCCGCTTCCTTATAACCATCCTTAGCGATGAAATCATCCAAAGGTTCAGCCATACCTAGAGCTACACGCTGTGCATAACCCGCTGGATCACTGAACATGAGCACATCTATAGCTGCCCCAGATGCTGCCTCAAGATCAAGTTTCTTAAATGCTTCTTGTGTATCCCCTTTGTCACTAAGTTGTATGAGTTCAACCGTAACGCCTGGCGTTGCATCTTCATAAGCTTTCAATGTGTGCTTCCAATTGTAGGCTTCCTCTGTTCCATAGGTGTACAGACGAAGATTTACTTTTTCCACACTTTCGCTTGGAGCTTTAGGCGTATTGGTGGCAGTATCTTTAGCTTCTGTATTACTATTATTCGACCCACCACAGCCTGATAACAAACTAATCATTAGAACACCAGCGATTGCACCTGTCAACGCTTTTCTTTTCTTCATTCTATAACCCTCCCTGGTATGTTTAATGTCTACACTTTACATTATATATAGCGCTTTCATTTCACTGATAAAACTATATTTACTTATCTCGAATTATTTTTACCATTCATGGGTCTCTACCCCTTTACTCCACCGAGAGCAATTCCCTCAATAACACTTTTCTGTCCGATAATAAATATGATAACGAGCGGAAGAATCGAGGATACTGCGCCAGCCATAATCAATGAATAAAATTCTCCACTCATCGAAGTGAATTTCTGCAATGCTAACGGTAGTGTGTACAGATTGTCGGTTCTAAGAAATATAAGCGGATTCTGATAATCATTCCATGTCCAGATAAATCTTAGAATGGCATACGTCGCCACTGCAGGCTTTACAAGTGGTAATCCAATGGAATAAAAAATTCGAAAATGCGCTGCACCATCTATTTTGGCAGATTCTATAAATTCTTGATGAATGCCCATGAAGAACTGTCTGAGCATAAATGTCCCTAGCACACTAAAGCTTCCAATAATGATCAAACCGAAATGGCTATCAAACAATCCAATATTACGATACAGAATGAACTGCGGCACTAGAATCGCTTGGCTTGGAATCATGTAGGTAACAAGAACAATGATAAACAACCCATTACTTGCGGCAAAATGAATTTTCGAGAAACCGTATGCCGCGAGAGCAGACACAAGACAAGAGGTTATCGTCGTAAGAATACTTGTTTTAATAGAGTTCCAATAATATAGGTAGAATGGATAATCACCAAACCATACTTCTTTATAGTTCTCGATCACGTTCCAAGTCTGTGGAATCCACTGGATAGGGTAAGTGAACACATCCGTCTCCATTTTGAATGAAGTCATTAACATCCAAATGAAAGGTAACAGGAATAATATACTGATAACAAACATGATAGCTGTCATGACTGCTTTGCGCCAATCAATCCCAGAATGAACATTCATACTCTTCGCTCCTTCCTCTTAGTCTGTTAGTAGTTGACCCATTTCTTCTGAGCAATCCATTGGAATAACGTAATTAACATCACGAATCCGAATAGAACGGTCGCAATAGACGACGCATATCCAATCTTCAAATTCACAAAGGCGGTATCGTACAAGTACCACACCATCATCGTCGTCGAACCGATCGGTCCACCCTGTGTCATAATAGCGATCAGATCGAATACTTTAAACGTTGAAATAATCCCTGTCACCATAAGAAAGAATGACGTTGGTGATAACAACGGAAATGTAATACGTGTAAACTTCGTCCAGCCGTTCGCCCCATCCATATCAGCAGCTTCATATAAATCCTTCGGAATAGACTGCAGACCCGCGATGTAGATGATCAAATTGAATCCAATCGATATCCACACGGAGATCATCATGATGGAGATCAACGCAAAGTTTGGATCAGCAATCCATTTCGGCGGATTAGCAATCCCAATGGACTTGAGCATCTCATTAATAGGACCATAGGATGGCTGGAATAACACTTGCCACACAACCCCTACTGCTACAACCATGGAGATATAAGGCATAAAGTAAGCTACTTTAAAATATGACTTAAAATATACTTGCTTATCAATTAATATCGCAAGCACCATAGAAATAATCATATACGTAGGCACGGTCAGCAGAAATAGCAACGTGTTACGAACGGATTTAATAAACAGTGGATCATCAAGCAATTTACTAAAGTTCCCGAACCCAACCCATTTGATTCCACTCCACCCCTGTACGAAGTTCCAATCAGCGAACCCTAGAATCATCGTAGCCATAATCGGCAAGAGCACCAGTACGGACACGCCGATTAACATAGGACTTACAAATAGGAATCCCGCCAGTGTCTCTCCGCGTTGCAGCGAATAAACTTTACGTTTTCTCTCAACAGGTGGCCTCTTGGTTATCACTTTAATATGCTGCGCCATGTCAAACACCTCGCTTGTTTTAAATTAGCATCCTGTAATCTATCTTCATTATAAAAAAAATACCGTCAAATGAATGACGGTATTTTGATCATATTAACGTTAATTTTTACATTCTGTAATTTAAGTAGATTCCTTATTCAATAAAGAATTCTTGCTCTGGTCGTAATTTGGATCTTAACTGCTTCAGATTAAGTTCCATTTGTAATACGATATCCTCTATTTGAGTCGGATCAATTTTAGGCGTCGTCATCGTATCATGTACAACTCCCGCTTTTAAATCACGCATAACGATCTGCTGTTCCTGCCATTTATCCATGAGATCGGCAATCGTAGCATAGAAGCGTTCATAATCTTTAATCACCAGGTCCAGAAATGTATCTACTTCATCCGGATCGTATCCTCTAAGCTTATTACTGAACGCTTTTTCGTGGATCGATAGAGCATCCAAATGAATTCCCAATTGGTTAAACAGTTTTTTTTGTTTGTCTAGTCTACGCTGCATATGCTCGTCCAATTCCAATACCTCCTACAAAAGTTAATAATTATCTTTTACAGCTTTATTTAGTATCCCAAGACAACGATCAAGATCCGTCTTGATCTGTTTCTTATATAGATCAGCTTTCTCTCTACCCTCATCTGTAAAATGATATAAGACAATCTCCTGAAAATCAACTTTGGGATCATTTCCCTTCAATTGCTTCTGCCGATATAATACCCCTTCTTGTACTAATTCATGAAGCGCACGATATATTTCACTCTGTGGAGGTGAATAACCGTAATCGCTGAAATCCTTCCGGAGTTCCTCTAACATTTGATAGCCATAACCCCGTTGCTGCTCGACCATCGTAATCAGATAGACTTTTATAAATGCTCGCTGTGCGATCATGAATGCCATGGGTGGAGCCTCCTTAATTATGATAGATTTTCAAAACAAGTCCTTAAAAAGGAAAACCTTAAAATCCAAGTCCTTAAAACCAAGATCTTAAAACTTTCGTGTAGGGTAACCGCTTCGGTGACGGATTGTCCTTACGATCGCTGTTGCAATATCCATAACTTCATTATAAACCACTATTTCTCAAATTGCACAGCATGAATTATTCATGGGGATCCATTTGAACCAATGATGTGAATGTGATAAAAAGCTTCATAGTATGATGACGTAGGTATGAACTAATATTTTTTTGAAATCACTGTTATGAATTTTTCATATGATGAAATAATTACTGCATAAGCGTATTTAATGAACAACTCAAATTTTACACATGAATCAAATGCTCCAATTGCAGAATCCAAACACCACTTCAGCATCCGTAATGAAATACAGTAATGAATTTAATGTAATCACGGCCCCTAGACAATATGATATTGACGATGTAAATGTAGCTTATTAGTTCAAGAGATTTGGAAGAGGCAGTCATGAACAAGTTCATATCTATAATTTCGGTATTTCGTATAATTCCCTTGCTACTTATCGGATGTGGTGAAACAGCTCTTATGGGATAAGGCATCAAATCATTGTTTATTAAGTAATTTAAGCTAAATCTTTGTTAAGATTAGCAATGAATAAGTCGAATAAAAAAATTAATTGATAAACAATCGATTAGGCAAACTTGATTGTGTTAATAATTGCTGTAGTGGCTTTTGGCTACCTTGTTTCCATTACACCGAACTTTGGCTGGTTAAACTCTCTATTTTTAGGAGCTGTTTTATTTATCTGTGGTTTAATCCCTTTTTATTATGCTTATCGTTTAAGAGTGAAGCAAGCCAAAGAATCGGAAGATGAATAAAGAGGAAGGAAAAAACTCTGTTCCTTTAAAAAGACAGAGTTTTTCTGTCGTAATTTCCTCAATAGCTGCTGATGTTTTCCTTTTCACATTTAATATGCCGATAATTAATTTCTATTTATAATAAGTTTTCCTGAGTTCATTAAGGTAACCATCAAGTTCTGCAAGAATATTGTCATAATCCAATTCACTGATCTCTGAGTTTCTAATATCCTCCAGTATCTGATTTGTAAAACCAATATTCGCCCAAAAAATAAGCTGTTTGCATCTTTCAACGTCCAGCCCTTCTCTGAATTTAGATTCATCAACTATATCAAACATTGTCACATGGCATGATGATTGTTTTCCGTTAATTCTTTCCTCTAACTCCTTATTGATTACATCAGATTTAGTACTGGCAGTAATTTTATTGAATTCGAAAATCCAAGGATGCTTTTGCAGTAACTCAATCTGGAGAAGATATGATTGCCGCAATCTTTCAAAAATATCTTTTTCGTTAAAGTTCATTAGATCCAGATATTCTTTATTAATCATGTCAGTGCAATAATCATAAAGGAATAGAAAAAGGTCCTTTTTGCTATTTACATAGTGGAACATTAACCCTTTTGAAATTCCAGACTCTTTTGCAATAACATTTGTCGAGGCATCATCAAATCCTTTAGTGGCAAATTCCTTTAATGCTGCATTTAAAATAACTTCTCTTCTTTTGGATTCTAGTTTCAAAATTTTTGAAATCGTGATAACCACCTTTATATATTTTTGTATTTTACCCCCTAGGTCAATCATATTATAATTTCATTTTCCTATAAGATCAATACGCATCATCCCGTTCAGCATTTTCACATGCTTCACATTGAAGCCGTATGAAGCAATCATATCCGAACTGGATTTGGACATCACGAAACGATTCACCAGTGTTCAATAACAAAAAGCCCCTCAAATCAAAATCTCTACAGAATTGAAAGTTCTGTAGAGCAAAAAATACCAAATATGAAAGGTATTAAATCAATTTACTTCCTGAGCTGTCTACACTATCGAGTAAGTTCCAGATCGCTTCTATCACTTGGTCTGGACAATCCGTGTGGATCGTAGTATGTCCAGCATTCTCGAGTATACGATGCTCCCCACGCGGAACTGAATTTGCTAATTTTGTATAGATCGTACTTTTTATATTATTGAATGGATCAATAGTCTCACGCAGAAATGATTTACTCATGAGCGGAGTCATGAATGGGTCGATCCCCATCGCTGTAAACACAATCAACGGAATATCCGGCATGTCTCCACCATTACGGACTTCGTTATAGAGCTCGCTGTTCAAGTTTTTCCTTTCAGTAATCGTTTTCGATAATGTCCTGACATGATATTCAATCAGCGGTTCACGTATCGAATCTGGCCACTTTGCAAACATCTGCTCGAATAAACCACGAAAAAGCTGCTTGTAAGTTAGGAGTGTCTGAAGGATTGCAAAACCCTGCTGAAAAAGGTAGCGCTTCTTTAACTTTGGTGTATTGGTGAGAAAGTCCTCATGAGCTGGTTCTAGCAGAAGCATCCCAGCTACCTCATCTGGAAATCGTTGGGCGTACAGGCGTGAGTATATTCCACCCAACGAGTGGCCGACGAACAGATAGGGAGCTGGGACACCGGCGGTATGCAAAACACTCCGCAATTCATCAGTGACCTCGAGGGCACTTCGAGGTAGCTTAACCTGATCGCTCCAGCCCGTTCCCGCTCGATCATAGATCACTGATGTTGTACGCTGACTAATTTTATTGTGGATATTTAAATAATCAAGTCCGACCATGCCGGATGCCGGTATAAATACTACTGTTGGACTTCCAGTCCCAGAACAATCGAGTAACAATTCTCGTCCTTCCACGTTGTAGAAACTTCCAATCGGCGATCCACTGCCTAGGGACTTGTTACCTTGGTGTTTGTTTGTATAATCTTTCATCGCTGCATCAAGACCTCCAAAAGTTATTTTTTCTCATACATTGGAATCAGTGAAGATAGCAGCCCAAAAGAACCATGCGAGGCATCTTCAAATCCCCTTCGTGGCAAGTTACTTTAATGCTGCATTTAAAATAACGCCCTTTCTTTTGGATTTCAGATTCAAAACTTTTGAAATCATGATAATAACCATTATATATATTCACACCTTACCTACTAGGTCAATTTCATTATAACTACGTTTACCTAATAGGTCAATACGCATGAGCCTGTTCAGAATTTTCACATGCTTTACATTGAAGCCGTATGAAGCTAACATGTCCGAGCTGGATTTGGAAGTCACATTGATATGCAGGATGGTCACCTTTGAACTGTAGCTCAGAATAATGAAATCGCGTATTCTTGTGAGTAGAAAACCGTGTGTACATCAAAATATTCCCCATCATGCGTACATTCTCCCTGAAACTGCTTACTCCCGGATATTAAGGGAGTCTCCCTGCTGACTGTTTAGATACCTTTCGACAATTTCAAGCAAAAATAAGAAGGGAGCGTGACTACTACTCCCTTCTTATTTAACAAGTACACATTTGTACGATGATGACTACTTGCTTGCTCATATGTGCCAAGATGTTCAGCAGAACCGTTATGGTCTCTGCTCTTGTAGCGTGGTGTTGAGGAGCGAATTAGTTATTGACTTTACCTTGTCCAATCCCTGCTTGCTTCACGAAAGCAACACTATTTTTCGCCCACGCTGGTATATCCTTGTCATCTGCAAAGTCCGTTGTTGCATTTACTTCGATAGACTGCCCCTTAGTGATTGCGAGTATCGCTGCCATCTCAGCACGTGTAATGTCTGCATCTGGACGGAAAGTACCATCAGATTCCACCATTTACTGCTTGCATGATATTTGACCACTATTATAAGTAAGTGTTAATTACTTATCCACAAATTGGAGAATGCAAACAATTTCACATGAAATACCATCAGCAATATTATTGGGTTGCCAGTTCTTTTTACGTATTATAAAAGAAACGATATTTAAGTAAATAGCCTAAACAAAAAAACCGCTCATGATAAGAGCGGTTAATTTAACTATTGTATCTTAGTCCATCCCATGTTCTTTTCGAATCTTGTACATGCCTTGAACTAACAGCTCTGAAGGGTCCCGATTCAATTGTAAATGTGTGAACAATAGATGTAATGGGAAAGCGCACACGTTATTTCCTTCTTTTATCGCTGGGAATCCAACTTCGAAGATCGGACCGATCTCTTGGTTCCAAGCTAGACCCGCATGAACTTCCTCTGGAGAAAATTCCTCACGTACCTCTGCTATACATTTGGGAACTAACACCTTGTCTATAATTGCTTTCGCTTCGTCTTCGCTTGAGGCTGGTTGTGGAAGAGCTTTGCCTCCCTTATTCTTCATCAGCTCATAGAAGAAAGAAGCCATCCAAATTGCCGGATCATTGCCCGACTGAAACTTTGCAACTAACTCTTGCAGAAAAAAACCACTTGAATAAACATCATTCGAGTCATCCTTCACATGATAAACAAAAACAGGACCATAAGCTTCCAGATTCAACACTTGTCCTTGGACTTCGTTGAAATGCTTTTTCAAAGATACGATGCCGTTATGATGAACTGCCTTTAGGAGCTCAACCCTGTTTTCTTCAGATATAGTTCCTTGATTATTGTTTATTTCCTCGTTGGTTGTCTCATTGTTGGTTTTCATATTCATCTTCACCCCACTTTCTATCATACCATTCCGTCACTTGATTTTGTCCATTTAAAAACAGTACAATTAGGAAATCTATTACTTCATGCACTCTCTTCCTCGCAAAATAGTAGTCATTGAATTGTAGATTTGGTGAATAGATTAACTCAAGGAGACATAGACGATCATGGACATAAAAGAATTATCCAGTTATTGCTTATCAAAAAAGAGTAGCCTAGAAGACTACCCTTTCGGTCACGATGTTCTTGTAATAAAAGTTGCCTCAAAGATGTTCGCTTTAATTGCCTACCATAATAATCAGCTAACGATCAGCCTAAAATGTGATCCATTTATAGCAGAAAACTTAAGACAACAATACTCTTCGATCATTCCCGGGTATCACTTAAACAAAAACCACTGGAACACTGTCTTGATCGATGGTACCATTCCAGAACTAGAATTATTCACAATGATTGATCATTCTTACGAATTGGTGTTTAAAGGATTAAAGAAATCAGAGAAGGATGCCATTATCCAACAGTAATCCATTTTATTGAATTGAAGTATTACTTTCTCCAAATTCTAAAAATTAATCTTCTCCAAGTAAAGCCCACTTGCATCCGCCATGCCACCCGTTTGGACTCGTTCCTTGGAGAGTAGAATGGTAGGTAGTTCTTCCACCTCTATCTCTCCCAATCCAATCTCGATAAGCGTTCCAATCATCTTGCGAACCATATTATAAAGAAATCCATTCCCGCACACACGTAATTCGATGAAGCCTGCAACCTCTTCTAATTCTAGAGAATAAATTTCACGTACCATCGTCTTTTTATTAGACTTGGCATTGGAATATGCAGTGAAATCATGTTCGCCGATAAAATGCTGACATGCTCTTCTCATTTTTTCAATATCCAGCTTCTTCCTAACATGCATACTGTATTTCCGCATAAAGGGATGGCTATATGCCTCGTTCCATATTTTATACAAATATGTTTTATCTTTGGCATGATAACGGGAGTGAAAACGATCATCGACTAGAGTAATCTCCCGAATGCTAATATCCTGGGGTAAATAACTATTCAAAACACTCATCATTTTAGATTCAGTCATATTTTCACTCATTTTAAAATTTGCTATTTGCGCAAGAGCGTGTACCCCCGCATCCGTCCTGCTTGACCCAATAATTTCAATCGGTCGACCTATCATTTCGGATATCGCCTTTTCAATTTTCCCTTGAATCGTATTTTCATTATCTCCCAGACGCTGCCAGCCCTTATATCGTCCACCATCATATTGAATGGTTAGTTTATAATTATTCATTGTTTTCCCCTTTTTCCTTTAACATGATAGTTGCGATTGCGTTTAGTATTATTCCGTTAATTATATAGGATTGTTCACCGAGAAGCACATATTTACACAATTATAATTGTGAATTTTGATTATCACTAATTTACATATGATTTCCTTACAAATTAGCATGGTATTTTTGGCGAATATTATATGTTAGTCTTATTTAGATAGCGCTTTCATAACTTTTGATATTTTTTTATGAAAACGTTATCGAAACCATCTGTACCGAATCAAGATCATATTTATGTATCAAAATTTATCTATTAAAGGAGAACTCAATGACTACAAAAATGCACAAATCTTTCTTATCACTCACCATTGTCACTGCCCTTCTACTCTCTCTGTTCTCTTCCGTTACTTCCGCTGCTCCCACCGATGAGCAAGCTACGGTAGCACCCAAAAGTAAGATGCAATCGTATGTAGACAACATGCAACCTGGATGGAACCTTGGCAATACATTGGACGCACTAGGTGACGATGAAACATCCTGGGGTAATCCGCGTATAACCAAAGCGCTTATTAACGAAATCTCCGCACAAGGCTATAAAAGTATTCGACTTCCCATCACATGGGATAATCACATCGGTGAGGCACCAGATTATACTATTGAAAAATCCTACCTCGATCGTGTAGAAGAAGTGGTTGGCTGGGCGCTAGATGCAGACCTGTATGTGATGATTAACATCCATCATGACTCTTGGCTATGGGTAAGCCATATGGAAGAGAAACATGATGAAGTTCTGGCACGTTATAACGCTGCCTGGACCCAAATTGCTGATGTCTTCAAGGATCAATCGGACAAGCTAATGTTCGAAAGTATTAATGAGCCACGCTTCACTGATGGTGGCAGCACGGATGAGACAAAGATGGAAGAAATGCTAGTGGAACTCAATACATCCTTCCATACCATCGTCCGCAAATCCGGTGGCAACAACGCTGAGAGACCACTGGTCCTGCCTTCATTAGAAACTACTCCTTCAGAAACAAGAATGAATGCGCTTTATAAGACCATTACAGCGCTGAACGATCCAAATATAATCGCAACCGTCCATTACTATGGCTTCTGGCCATTTAGCGTGAACATTGCGGGTCACACGACATTTGATAAAGATACAAAGAACGATATTACTCAAACTTTTGATAACGTATACAACACTTTCGTTGCTAAAGGGATTCCGGTTATCATCGGTGAATACGGCCTACTTGGCTTCGATGTAGATACAGGTGTTATTGAACAAGGTGAGAAGCTGAAATTCTTCGAGTACCTAACTCATTATGCGAAAGAAAAAAAATTAGCTACGATGCTTTGGGATAACGGTCAGCATTTAAATCGTACGACTCATAAGTGGTCAGATCCTGAACTGCATAACATCTTGATGTCAGGTTTGAAGGAACGTTCAGCAACTCTTGAATCCGACCTAATCTTCCTTAATAAGAATTCTAAGATTAAGGACACGAACGTTAATCTTAACCTGAACGGTAATAAATTCAAAACGATTAGTGCCAATAATAAATATTTGATTGAAGGAAAAGACTACACCTTGAAAGGCGAAGTACTTACCTTAAAGGCAAGCAAGCTTTCTGTACTCACCGCTTCCAAGAAAATAGGTGAAGAGGTGGTCTTTACTGTCAAATTCAACAAAGGCGTAACTTGGAAGCTAAAACTGACAGTGTCAGACACAGTTAAATTCAGTAATGCAAAAGGTACAACCGAAGTTTTTGCCATTCCAACTATCTTTAACGGCAATCAACTTGCCACGATGGAAGCCGTATATCCAGATGGCAGCAATGCAGGTCCACAAGACTGGACTCCATTCAAAGAATTCGGCTATACATTCGCACCATCTTATGACACTAATGAGATCAAGTTGCTTCCGAACTTCTTTAAAGATGTAAAAGACAGCGATGTGACTTTGAAATTCCATTTCTGGAATGGTGATGTTATTTCCTATAAGATCACGAAGAATGGAACGAACGTTGTCGGTACAGTTTTGTAATAGCTATTCATGCGAACAAGCAGAAGTTATAATTCCTTATATTTCCAATAAAAGGCGTTCTCCAGAGAGGTTTCTGGAGAACGCTTTTTGATCTTGAGAAACCTATATTTTCTCCAGTAACTCTATTCCTCATCCAATACGCCGAGCGCTTTATTTTATCGACAAAATTTCTTTTATATACCCAGTTAATTCTTTTGCTGCCTTCTCGTGGGATAATATTCCTGGATGACTTCTTGCACCTACTGTTTCATCACTCATATTGGGTAGTTGATAAACCGAAACCTTCCGATCTCCAGTCTTTTTAGTATAACAATCTACTGCGCGGTAGATAGCTGGCATCAAGGGTACACCTAGCATTCCATATGCCCATATAATATGTGCCTCTTTATTATATTTTCTAAGCTGAATAAGAAAATTTCCGACTGCTTCCTCAAAGGATTTTAAATCATCTGCATTATAGGTGCCATCTTCATTTAATCGTTGTTTATACCTTTTCCCATTTACTTCATCTATCCACTCTGGTGAATGAAAAGCACCCGCATCATTTGTTCCAAGATTAACCACCACAACGTCTGGCTGCCACGAATAAAAATCATTTTCTTTCAATGCTCCTAAAGCTTCATTTTTCACTCCAGTAAGAAGTCCACACACTTTATCGTAATATTTAGGAATATTAGCATGTGGATTATTGTCCCAGCTTGTAAGTACACCCCATCCACTTTGAGATATCATTCGATAGTCTGCATTCAAAGCTTCTGCTGTTATCGTACTATAATTGTTTGATGCGCTAAACCACATCGAAATCCAGTCTTCTTCCGTCTTTGACCCAATAATTCCTTCCCCTGAAGTAATACTGTCTCCTATAAACTCAACCTTATATGGTTTCTCCTCAACAGCCAACAATTCCCCATCAAACTTCACTGCATGGATCTGTAGTGAGCAATCAGGATCTCCACTCATCGCCTGGACCTCTTTTACAATACGAACATTTTTCACAACATCCTCACTCATCCCTCTAAATACACAAACCCAATACCTCCCTGCTGTCAGCATTTGTCTACTTACAGGAACAGAGTTAATTATTGTGCTAATCCAAGGCTCATAACTTTCATAATCCACTTCTACTTCAATCCATAGTTCAGAACCCTTTGCATTTAATTCAATAGCACTTCCTGTCCAAAAAAGAGTCAATGGGGAAAGACACCCTGTTGTTCTACCATGAACTTTTAAATTTTCGATATCCGCTAATGTATGTACCTCTAACCTTTCATTCTTCTTCATTGTTGTTCCTCCTTTATTAAATATTTCAGTTCATCTTAATAACATATACTATCTCGGCTATTTCCTTTCCCCATCAATATTAAGCACCCCACATTCATGGAGTGCTTTGCACGAAATAAAGATTGAGAGCTATAATGAGCATCCTAATGTTATGGTTCTTGATTATTCACTCTTAACCTTCCTATGCAATATCGCATACCCAAATGGTGGAAGTTCCAAGTTCAATTGACCATGCACAGTTGTAACTAGTGTATCGGACACTATGTCCATCCAGCCTTCTCCCGTTACCGTTGTCCGAAATGCAGAGGCTTCTTCTGATTTGTTAATAAGAATAACGAACCGATCCTGAGCATCTCGGCGCTCGTAGATTAAATTCCCGTCGTTCGCCTGATCCTGTAGAAAGGTGAGCATTCCGTCTTGTAATGCAGAATATTGGTGTCGCAAAGTGATTGTTTTCTTGAAAAATTTGAGTAAGTCACCATTCTGCTTCTGCGGATCCCATTCCATACATTTGCGGTTATCAGGGTCATGCTCCCCGTCCATACCAATTTCATCGCCGTAATAAATACAAGGAGCGCCTGGGAACGTAAGTTGGAACAAGGAAGCTAGCTTCATCCGTTCTATGCTATTTCCACACAACGTGAGCAACCGCACCGTATCGTGACTGCCGAGCAAATTAAAAGCAACTTCATTCACTTGCTGTGGATAGCTACTCAATTGCCCGCCAAGCCTATTAACGAACTGACTTGCTCCGATCCGATCATGTGCAAAAAAGTCCAGGCATACCTTCGTAAATGGATAATTCATGACCGCATCGAATTGGTCGCCAAGTAGCCACGGTAGTGCATCGTTCATAATTTCACCAACAATATACGCGTCTGGATTGACATCCTTTACTGTTTTTCGAAACTCCCTCCAGAAGGCATGATCAACCTCGTTCGCTACATCGAGTCTCCAACCATCGATTTCAACTTCTTCTATCCAATACTTCGCTACCTTAAGTAGGTAATCCTTCACTTCAGCATTTTCGGTATTCAATTTCGGCATGATCGGCTCGAAGCCGAACGTATCGTAAGTCGGTACGCCATCCTTCACCGTGAGCGGCCATTCATGCACGTGAAACCAATCGGCATAAGGAGAGGTATCACCATGAGCCATCACATCTACAAACGGTTCAAATGTGTGACCGCTATGAATCAGCTTTCTTCGTCCGAATCCGGATATGCAAAGTCTGATCATCATAGGCATAAGACCAATTAAATTTTGCACGGTGATAAATAGCTTCTATATTCATATTTGTATCATTCTCCTTTTCCCGGGATAATGCAAAAAGGGCCCAACCCACGTATACACGAGGTTGAACCCAAAGGTTACATTGCCCTTTAATTACCATCAGACTAACATAGCATCTTTATTTCGTCAATAACAGGACCATATTGGATGCAGTCTTTCCTAAAAGTGGTTGTGCTGCCGCTCGTCGGGTATATGAGTGATGACATCGTCCATATCTAGTTTTTCGAAAATCTCATTGATACTTCCCAATGAAAAAGTAACAAAAAAAAGCTCAAACATCATGTTTGAACTTCATCAACTTACTCTGGCCATTCAAAAGATTCATCCGCAACCTCTCGCTTCATCTCATTGAAGAACCAAGTGACTCCCTTCCACCAATCTGGATCCTCGGCATAGGTGAGATTTAACCATTGAATCGGGTGACTTGCTCCTGGACGACGACCACTAATATTAAATACTGTCCGTGCTGCTATCGTAGCTGAACCTTCAATCGTTGTATTGTAACTCTCCCAACTACCAAAAACGTTAAAAGGATTATTCGCTATTTCTTCAGCCCGCGTATGATCCTTTCGAACGAATCCTTGTTCTTGTCCAGTAATCGCGAACAACAAGAGAGGGTGAATATTGAATTCCTTGCTTGCTTTCACAATCGCGGACAAATAAGGTTCCTCGGCTAACATGGAGTTTTTATCCCGCAAATATTGCTGCAAACGTTTCGTATCTATAGAAACATATTCGAAATCTTTAGGAATTCCATCGACTGGCTCCTGCTTCACATTCTCATTCAACTTAAGTTCTAGCACTTCACCTGTTACATCTGGTACGAGTACAGACGACTGTTGATCCCATGGAAGTGGCATAATCAGTAATAACGAGAGAATAACGGCCATCGAACAAGCTAGCGCAATCCATTTCTTTCGATTGAACCATTCCTTGTTCCATATTGGAACAACAGGCTCGCTGGCAACTGCAATCTCGCTATATACACTCATCTGATGCTGATCCAATTCCTGCTCCAGCACTTGTAGTGAGACGGCATCTATAGGCATTAATTGCTGTGACCACTGAAGAAGGTTGTTTCGAACAACCGCTTCATCCACAGGAGATTCAGATCTACTGCACACCCATGCAGCTAAGGAGGATAATAGATCCTCTTGTCTCAAATCCAAAGACATACAATGTTGAAGCACATCTTCCGCATGAATGACGAGGGTTTCTCTATGCTTCATAAGTAGCTCATGACAAATCTGCTTCTTCACCTCATCTGGAAAAGAAGGAAGACGGCTCTCAATGATCCGATGCACCGCATCGGCTAATATCGGTGCCCGTTGCTTCGGCTCAAGACTGCGATGCTTGTCTTCAATATAATGCTTCAATCGTACAACTTCTCCACCAGATAAAACATACTCTTGCATCCTAATGATCCCAGCCCATCCTCAAGTTCAGTTAGGGATACATCCCCTTTGAAAGTGATTCCACGTTCGGGCTGGAATATCCTTCTTGAATGTATCAGCATTATCGTATGCGAATTGTAAAAGTCATCCGTTCGACTCTTCCATCCACAATTCCAGAAGATTATCAAGCTGTGATTGTCTCTCTACCCGCTCATGCCACCTTGCTTCAAGTTGAAGTGTATCGCCTATATGATCTAGACGATGAAGATCTTCGTCGGCACGGATTAGCTCCTCTTCAAGTACAGCAATTTCAAGTTCCAACTGCTCAAGTTTCCGCTCGTTTGTACGACTCAAGTCGGTGCTTTTAACCCCTTTGACTCCTTGTTTCTGCCGATCAGTAGCGAAAGTTTTCCCTTCGGTTATACGTGATGCACCACTCACCAATTTGCTCTCTTTCGACAACCGTTCTTCACTCTTCCCTTTAAAATCATCATAATTACCGAGATATTTAGCAATCTTACCTTGCTTCAGCTCCCACACACTCTTCGCTAGACGATTAATGAAATAACGATCATGGGAAATCGCCAATACCGTTCCTGGATAATCTTCCAACGCCTCCTCCAATGCTTCGCGTGAAGCCATATCAAGATGATTCGTCGGCTCATCCAGCAGAAGTAGGTTCGGCTTACGTCTTACAAGCACTGCTAGACGCAAGCGAGACCATTCACCGCCAGAGAGCATTTGCAATGGCTTGAATACGTCAGCGCCAAAGAACAAATATTTCGCCAACACATTTCGCGCTTCACCTTCCTCCAAACTTCCCTCAGTCTGAAAATATTCCAATACCGTCAGCTTATTGTCGTTCACTGGTTCTTGCTGAGCCAAGTAACCCATTTCCACACGTGCCCCTCGCTCTACCTCACCTGCATCCGCCTCAAACGAACCTAGAAGCAGGTTGAACAGCGTCGTTTTGCCCGATCCATTATCCCCCAATAACACGACCTTCTCACCGTACAGCAGACTCCCCTCTGCTCCATTCAAAATCACCTGTGTCCCGAATTTCTTCGTCAAACCCTCGAATGTGATCACCTTGCGGCCAGAACGATCGAGTGGGGACAGATCGAAATCCGCCGTTTTCTGCTCCAGTACGGGACGTTTTACAGCCTCCATCCTTTCTAAAGCTTTACGAATCGACGCTGCCCGTTTGAAAAATTTCTCATCCCCTGCAACTCGCCCCCATTCCTCTAACTGACGAATCGTTTCTTTCATTTTTTTCATCACCTTCTGCTGCTCTTGAAACTGCGCGAACTGTTGCAAAAGACGTGCTTCCTTCTCCTTCATATATCCACTGTAGTTAGTAAGATACGTATAAGCCTCTCCATCCTCCAATTCGATCATTTTCGTGCCGATAGCATCGAGGAAATAACGATCATGCGATACGATAATACATGCGCCATCATAACGTTGAAGAAACTGCTCCAGCCACTCTATCCCCTTGAGATCTAAGTGATTCGTCGGCTCATCTAATAGCAATAAATCTGGACGGACAACTAATTGGGACGCCAGAACAATACGAGTCTTCTCCCCACCGGACAAACTGCCAAACATCCGCTCATCGTTGCTACGATCAATCTGCAATCCACTTGCTACTTGATCAATAGCCGTATCCATCTCATAACCGCCACTTCGTTCAAAGCGTTCCTGAACTACCGCATACGTCTTGAGCAGAGCCTCCATCAGTTCAGGATTGACAACAGCCTCAGAGCTGGACATTTGCTGTTCGATAACGAGCATTTCCTGCTTAGTGACCATCAGTTCCCGATAACCATAAGCTAGTACCTTATATACGTTTAGTTTCTCGAACTCGGCAGGAATTTGTGGCAAATAACCAATACGTAATCCCTTCTTGATCGTTAGCATACCTTCATCTACCCGCTCATGGCCCGCAATTAACCGGAGTAAACTCGATTTTCCGCTGCCGTTACGGCCTATCAGACCGACTTTCTCACCGGTTTGGAGTTGAAGCGTTACCCCGTCCAATACAAGATTTGCAGCATGGTATTTTTTTATTTGTTGAATATTAACTATTATCATTTCAAAAGCCTCCTATTTAGATGAAGACCCTAACATTTGATGCACAAAAAGAGCCGCAGCAACAAGCCCGCGACCCTCAGGATGGTAAAAATATCCGTTGTGGTTAAGGTAGGCGTCTTCTCACGAATGGTTCAAACGTATGTTCAGAATTGGACAGACTGATCCCGTTCGTGAAAAATGTATGAACAATACCAGCCATAGAAATCGGCAGCTGGCTAATACGGTTATTGACCATTTCGTGATTCACCTACCTCACCCCCTTCACATTAATTTCTATACTTTAACATAAATAATGATGTTAAGCAATGCTTTCCATATGTGTGGAGTCGGTAATAGAAGCTTACGTTTGTTGATGGTATAACAATGGTTAATAAAACTAGGGTTTTACGATAATATAACTACTTTCCATAAATAGGTTCGCCCGAAACTGCATCTATATACTGTAAAGTTCGTTTCTCCCCCCACTCATTGCAGGTAGTCGCGGTCGGTTCATATAATAGCCGATATGCAGTAACCTCTTGATCAGGGTCTAAGTGCCACTCAAGATGAAGTTTCATCTGTTCGGCATAGTAATCAAATACGGTTTCCGACTCGAGAATTGGATTGAAACTGCGTCCTACCAATTCTAGAATCATCTCATAAGAAACACCCATATAGTTACAGACGTCTCCCGTCGATGTGCTAACACTGATCGTTATTCTCTCATGGTTCACGGGGATTCCGTCGATATAAACGGGCAAATAGAAAAATTCACGTTCGCACGGTTCCCCATCTGATTCATCTTTATCAATTTCAAGTTGGAGATAATCGTTGTAGTCTGGAAATACGATACGCAGAAATTGTTCAGCCTTCTTCCAACACTGTTCCCGGTTTAGCGCCGTTTCTCCTTCCTTCACCCGATCTAACCAGTGATACCCGACCAGACGTCCAGTCGTCTTCTCCAGTTGTACCATGATCGAGGAGTCCCTAAAATTACGCAGATTTTTACCCCATTTTCGTTCCATGTAAGCATCTCTTGACAAGGGATCCCGTTCTGGGTTCTCCTCCTCCTGCCCCCTTAGTTGATAAAAGGATCTTATTCTCTCCCCGTCATCCGTCGACTTCTCTAGCACATAATGCTCTAGATTGATCCCAAGCCGTTGTTCCCAGGACACCGTCTCGTCAGTAGCAGGCGTCGGAACAGTATCGATTAGCACCAAAGGGCGACTTGGCGGCATGACGTAGTGTTCAGGACCAAACAGATCACGACCTGTAACAGCATCAATACTTTGATGGCCTAAAATCGGTTCATACACTAGTCGATATTCCTGTTCGGTTCCTTTCATTTCATACATAGAAGGATGTAGGGAAACAATCGTTAGTGCCATCCGTAAATTGCTCCGTATATCCTTCATCACAGTATCCGCATCCACAATGGGGGACGGCCATTCAGGCTTCCGAGCCTTATTAGCCTTTCCCCCATCTAGATGATATCGTACGACGTTTAGTTCTGTATCTAGCGTCAGCCAACAACCTGTGCCGGGTAGAGGCAGCCCGCCGACTTCCTCGCGAAACGTAAAGTCGACTCTGTCTCTTCTTTTTTCAAGTAAGACTGACGTATATTCCTCAGGATAGGGAGCAAACTTCGCAACGAATTCATCGGCTACCGCTCTAGCCTTCCCATCCATGCCTAACCGTTTAGCCTCCTCCTTGGTCTCTCTCACTTCTTCCCGATCAATAGCAAGCCGTGTCAGGTGTCCGGTTACCAAATCCAGTGTGATCTCAATTGTGTGATCCCGATTTGCAGGGTCCTCCCAGATAAAGCACCGTTCTTTCTCATCGCCTTCGGGCATGTTGTCTTCCATCTCTAGCTGATAATACTCGGGTATCATAACAATGGTTTTCGCTCTAGCCAAAAGCTTCTCTTTATCGATTGACACGTTTTCCCTCCTACTAAAGTCATCCTTTTACGCAATCATTACAAGCAATACCTATGAGCAATACTATCACATCTATTCTTTCAGACCCATCAATATCAAGCACTCTACATGTGTCATATACATGATTACAAACATCCTCAAACAAAGAAATGGCACATGTGAGCTACTTCCTTAGCAATCAAGGAGTTGTTAATCTCACATAGCCCACTTCCTCTACCAACTGTTGGCCTTGAGGTCCTTGCATCCACTCTAGAAATGGAGCAATCATTGGCTTAGGATTATCCTTCCTCAATGTAATAGCATACAAATGAGCGGAAAATGGATAAGTGCCATTTGAAATATTATCTTCATTGGGTTCCACCCCGTTGATAGCAAGAAGTTTAATACCCGTGCTTTGATTCATACCTGTTGCAAAAAAACGAAATGAAAACCCAATTGAATTTTCATAATTCCGATAATCAGCTACTTGCTCTAGAATTCCGCCCATACCGCGTGGTACCTCTTCTTTTAAAGGTTTAATTATAGGTGTGTCTCCCATAATCTTTTCCAAAAGGGTCTGGCTTCCCGAATTTTCGGGACGTTGGAATGCAACGATCTTCTTGTTCTTCCCACCAACTTCTTTCCAGTTCTGAGTCTTACCGGAGTATATGTCTGTAATCTCTGACACCGTCAACCCTTTGATCGCATTATTTTCGTTCACAAAGAATACGAATGCTTCCTTACCGATGGGTGTCATGACTAGTTCATGCCCACTCTCTTTTGCCATTTTCAGCTGATGCGCAGACGGTTCTGCCCCAAAGTAAATGTCAACTTCTCCTCTCAATAACCGTTCATAAGCATAAATAGTGTTTGTGAAGCTGACGAATGCCCCCTTAGAATCCCCTAAATCCGTCTGGTCGTATGTGGCCTGAGCAAAAGCAGAGTAGACAGGAAAAGCCGCTTCCGCTCCATCTAAAATAAGCATACCTTTGGAATCTTCAATTCTAAATTGCGCTTCTTCTGCCAGCCGTGGCAATCGATTACTAGGATTTGAAACGTCATATGGCCACAAATCAGTACTTGAGTAGCCTCCTCCATGCTCAAATCCATAAGAAAGCAGTACGGTTTGGCTACGCTGCCACTGCACTGAGCCTCCGATTCCACCTGCTATTAAAATAACGATAGCTACGGAAATCAACTGTTTACTATGTATTTCAACCCTTGGCAGCCGCGTTCTCTCTTTCAAGAAATATCCTAATACAAAAGTCGAGTGAAAAAATAAAGGGGCTAATAAATATAAGATTCCCGTCCCTCCGAATGAAGCCATAAAGCTAATAGGGAGAAACGGTATATGCAACAAGGCGTAAGCACCCCATATAGGGTCTCCATAAAAACCATCACTGATTAACATCCCTACAGCCCAGACCACAACAGTGTAACCTAGTGGATATACAACGGGTAAATATCTTTTACCAAAACTACCAGGAAGATGTCTGTCCATAGCCGCAAATATACCCGATGCTATTCCACTTATGGGCATTAACACCATTGTAATGTTCACCAAGCTCAAATTTGTGTTCATCAAAGCTAACGTCAGTATGGAAAAGGTGAATGGTAACAAACCACAATATAATAGCAATATCCGTAATACGTATCCCATTGTATTCACTCCTTCAGATTGGCATAAGATCAAAAGTAAGTTAATCGAATCATTATACCATGGCAGTTGAATAGAAGACCGCCATGAATAGGAATATACCGAACCAACCGTATCCTATCTAAACGGAATGTGCGGATCGATAGCGGCTAGGAGTCATCCCAGATAAACGTTTAAAAGTATGGCAAAAGTGAGAAAGATCTTGAAAACCAACAGTCGCTGCGACTTCCGTGATCGGCAGTTCAGTTCCTTGTAAGAAGTCCTTTGCCTTATTCATTCGAATAGTGATCAAGGATTCATTAATAGAGGCTCCTGTATTCTGCTTAAATATCCTGAATAAGTAGGAACGCGACAAATGGAACTGTACACATAACGTTTCTGCGCTAATTGGCTCGTGGTGATGCTCCATCATATAACAGAGAATGTTCTCGACCAGCCTTTTCTGTTCACAGCTCCCTCCTTGATCTTCACCCGTTTCAAATTGATAACGTCCTAGTTGGGCAAATAATTGTAGGATGAGGCTTTTGACAATCAAAGGATAGCAAGGCTGTTTCTTATTAATTTCCCTTTCTAGTTGGGCCAGCGTATCCTGTAAATTCAATAACTGTCGGCCATTTAATTGAAAATGAATCGAATCATTATCTGGTTCTGGAAGCCATTGTCTAATTGTAATAGAAGAAGCCCTATCTTCTACATATAAATTTTCCAAATAACTTCTTTGGACCGCAAGAACATAGCGATGAAAGGGCACACTCCTATCTGGCCTCGAAAGATGTAACGCCATTGGACTGACAACGGTGAACGTTCCCATTCCCAGAGTATGTATCTGTTCACTGGCAATGAAATCACCATTTCCCTGTACACATAAATAAAGCTCAAATCCATTATGGGAGTGAAAATGTGGCTGTTCTAAGCTCGTTGTCCGATACGAGCAGTGAACTGGGAAATCCGATAGTATCGCATTCGTGAATTCATCCACTACGGATTCTGGCATATGAGACTCATCCTGCATATCGTACTTTTTAATAAGCTCCTCACTCTCCACTGTTTGTTCCCCTTTCCACTTATTTCTAATATGAAAGACAATATCCCAAACCGATAAGACGATAGACCAAGATTCACTTCATTCTACAATGTATATTGAATGTATACCTTTACACATCCATGGAGGAATGAATCGAATGCCAAATACGATTTCAAGCAATATTTTAAATCAAACTGCAGACCAGGTTTATCAATTTATGTTATTGGATCATCTGGGTAATTGGGGGATGGATATCCATCATTGGGACTGGGTTCCCGGCGTCGGTGTCATATCCATGCTGGCCTATTATGAAAGTACACAAAAAAGGGAGGTATTGGATGGCCTCGTCATGTGGGCACGCAGAAACATGCAACAATCGGAACATGTGAAAGTCATTAATTCCATGGCTCCTTTTACTATCTTCCCCGCCCTCTACGTACACACACAGGATCCTATATTTCTCGAGCAAGCCGAATACATCGGACGTTGGATGCTTACTGAAGCACCCCGTACCCGAGAAGGAGCATTCGAACATACGGTCACTGAAAATGTTAGCTTTCCAGAACAGGTGTGGGCCGACACTATCTTTATGGCGGTGTTATTCTTAGCACGTCTTGCTCACCTAACCGGCGAAGCCATCTATGCTAGGGAAGCCATTAAACAGTTGGAACTTCATTTGAGTCTGCTTGAAGACAAAGAAACCGGCGTATTGTTCCATGGTTGGAATTGCATCGCACAGGATCATATGTCCGCTGCTCGTTGGACTCGCGCTAATGCCTGGATCGCCGTTGGAACGCCTATGATTGTGCAGGAGTTGAAAGGATTAGCCTCTTTATCAGAGCAAGCTATAGAACGTTATCGCGCTATGATGCATGGACTAATTCACTTTCAGCAGTCTGATGGACTGTGGACTACCGTCATGGATCGATCCGATTTCTATCCGGAAGTCTCGGGAAGTGCCGGCATTGCCTGCGGAATCCTAAAAGCAGTTCGTCAAGGCTTATTAGACAACTCTTGCCAAGATTCGGCCTTTAGAGCTTTGGATGCCATTATGATTAAGATACTTCCAAGTGGAGAGGTAACTAGCGTTTCTGGTGGTACGCCAGTTATGCCTTCCATTGAAGCCTATAATGAAATTCCTTGTCATCCTACGCTTTATGGGCAAGGGCTTGTTCTAATGCTACTCTCTGAGTTGTATGTTAAGTAACTACACTTCAAACTCTATATCGTATAAAGAGTCTCAATGCTTACACCATTGAGACTCTCTTTGTAACATAACCTAACTATTCATCATACGGGATGATGATCATTCGGTTGTAAAGGAATAGATAACTCATACGGTGAACTATTCTGATTGCAAGTTGTAACCTTTGCTATCACATGACCGGCTTCTTCTACGACCGTAATCAGTGGCAATCTCTCAACCACCTCGCCTATAGCTAACGAGAATAGAAATGCGGATTTTTTGAGCGTATAAAAATCTATTACTTTTCGTTGACCCGCATAGATAACTAAATCTAAACCAACACTTTCTCCTTGTCCTTGCTTACTCACTTCCCAGCTCCATCCCTGCTGCTCTTTCTCTGCGCTGTCTGCAGCCATTCCCTCTTCAAAAGCTGCATAGATGCTGTCGAACCGCAAAGGCAATCCGTTAATGACTACTTGTGCCTTCGTTCCTTCCGTTTCAATACTCACATCATCAAGTAATCCTCCAAATTCCATACGAAGCCGGAAATCCGATACCTCTATACTACCCTGAATTCGATCCAACATCGGGTGGGTATCCCCACCATTGGTGAGGAACCGTACACCGAGAAGAAGATGTCCATGTTCCGCCGTAACACTGAGTACCCCCGAGCAATAGTCATATCCATCATGCAAGCAGCGCATCTGTAAATAAGTAGATGACCCGTTATTCTCGAAATAAGCGACCAATCCCCGTGTTTGGTTCCACATAATTTCATCTCTGAACATCCCTATTGTATACCGCGATGTCATGTGTGTTTCTGCCCATTTCACGAAACCAGTATCCTTATTTCGATAATAGGCCTGTTCAAGTACCTTGGTATCTACCTCAGTCATGAACAAATCTATATAAGTATCAGGGCATCGGCTGCCAGTGCCGAACCATTCGGCGTCATATTCGAGCTCATCATCAGAGAAGAATGACAGCTTGTTATCAGTAGCCATCTGTAGAAAGGATTTAATCTTGTTGGTCAGAAGTGTACTATAACTGCGACTATGTGGACCTGCCCACTGCTGGGAAATAGGATGATAATGCTCTGCCACCATCCGCCAAACCATGTCTAGTAGCCCAGAGACGATTTCCTTAGCCCTTTGATTAACCGAATGGGTATGAATTTTGGATAACTCTACGATAGCAATGACGGAATAATGAGGACTGTTGAATTCTTGGAAGGTCCCTAAGCCCTCCGTATAATGTTTTAACTTTTCCAGTCTTTGTAGCGAATAATCTATATAATCCTGACGTCCATAGAGTTCTCCAGCAATCAAAGTCACAAAAGCCCCCATAATACAAATATTCGTATAATGAGGTCCCACATCCCTTATGATGATCGCATCACACGCACAGATTATCCCTTGTGAAATCTGATCTCTCAGCTCTTCGGGAAGTCGATGACCGTGAATCAATACTGCAAGTACAAGCTCTTTACCACAGAAGTCGGCCCAGTTCCAGTCCGGTGGATCCATCTGTTTAAGCGGTTCCTCATAGAACCACGGCCATATGCCGAAGGTATCTCGTTCTGGGTCTCGATCTTGTAAAGTAAGTACGCATTTTATGACATCACAAGCCCTCTGTACATACTCGGGAACCTCTGTATTTAATAAGCCTACGGCATATAGCAACGATGGATGTGTAGGATGTACTACAGGATACAACTCGGTAGTTAATGTCGTATGATACCCAGGCGTGTGGAATGGCCTCAGCAGCATGTTAACATGTGGATCAAAGTCGGTTTCCTGGGAAATTATTTTTCTCAATAAAAGTTCTTTGTCATCCAACGATTGTGAATATCGGCTCATGTTTGAATCCTCACTTTCTGTTCCCGGCTTCTTGATTGTGAATGAGGAGAGATGCAATAACATGCTCTACTGCATCTCTCTCATTATCAAAGCTTTAAATTACCGTTACGATCATGACTTCACTTTCCTTTATACCCGAAGCATTCACCAGCTCTGCGCGATATTCATATGCACCCGAAGTTCGCTTAGTAATTTCAGTGATAACAGATTGAGCATTAGGAGTGGCCGCAGTCAACTGCTTTGTATCGATTAGCTGTCCGTTCTCGTAAAGATGATAATCCGTGGCGTTAGTCCCCCACCACATATTCATAGTTATCTTATACGCTCCGTCTTGATCCCAATTATCATTAGAGAGTATAGGCTTACCTGGTTCCATATTCGTCACGTCCACAATCATCGGTTCACATTCGGTCGTGCCTTTATCATTAATCAACTCGCAGGTGTATTCATAAGATCCATTAGACTTGCCTACGACTTGAACAGCAGTCTTCTGAGCAAGAGGCGTGGCATTCTCCATCGGTTGCGAATGGATCAACACACCGTTCTCATAGAGCTTATACATCCTTCCGTTCTCACCCCACCACATATCCATCGTAATGGTATAATCCCCGCCAAGGATCCCGTTATCATGAATATTGTTGGATAAGATAGGTTTACCTGGTACAGTAAATGCAGACTCGTATAAAGTAAGCTTCCCGATGTCTTCGCTCCCGCGTAGGAATACGTCGTCGTTCTGAGTATATATGGCTCTAACTTCTTTAATACCGCTGTCCGTATTGATCGGAATTACATACATGAAGTTTGCCTTACCCGTTACATCCGTGGTGGCTTCCCCCACTAAAAGGTCGTTTACATGGAAAGTAATAGATTGCCCTTCAATAGAGTCCCCATCACGATTCGTAAGCGCAGCCTGTAGTATTGCTTCACCTTCAATTGATGCTTCCGTATCGGCTACTTGGAGCGTTGTCCTGTAATAAATTGTGAATTGGACAGTCTCCGTTGCTATGTTCCCTGCATAATCCTCTGCCGTCACGATCAGCGTATGAATTCCATGCCCCGTTATGGGGGTATTTATCGTCCATTCCATTCCATCGAGCCATGCTTTACTTTCCTTCAGTCCATTTCCCGTATCCTTTACACTTATTATAGGAGTCACTTGATCGGTATAGTTCTCTCCACTTTCAACTCCAGATATCGTAATCATGGGACTCGTTAAATCCGCCTTCTGTAATAGAATCGGCTTGAACAAAGAGGCCTGCTTGCTTGAACCAATACCACTACCCCACTCCACATAGCCTTTACGAACATTACTGTCGTTCTCGTTGACGACGATAGACAGACTAAGAATACCGTCACTTGGAACGATCGGCGCCAGTTCACCCCATGGGAGAGCCAACTGGTAGATTGTATCTTTCTTCTCCTCATCTCTAGTTATTTGTAAATCAGGATTTGCTATGGTACCCGCCTCAACCCCTTGTGGCGCCATCCACCGATAGAGCTCCGGCCCTTGCGATGTTAAGGCCATACCATACTCATACCATTGTAAATTCTCTCCCGGCATTCCTGCAGACACGGCAAACTGGATACTATCACCTGCCCAGATTTCATCGCCCTGCTTCGACTGTGAGAACACATCGTCATGAACGCGTGCAACCATGTACAGATGCTCACTATCATAAGTGGACCAGAGACTCCCGCTGAAATCCTCTGGACCCTTATGGGAACCGATTCTTGAATTCACATCTGCTATAAGATCAATACCCACTAAATCTTGCAGATCCTCCAAGGAATTGACCGTTCGAAATATCAGTGGAACTCTTGATTCGGATGGAACAAGTTTAACGTTCCCTTCGATTAGCAACACCGCCCCATCGTCCATAAATAACTTAAATTGATAGGTTTGTAGTGTCCCTTCCGCCAATCCTAATAGCGGGAAGTCGACCGTCTGCAAGGTATTTCCGGGAATAATTACGTCATAGGCTTCCGAACCCGTAGATGACCCAATGCTCCAATCAATCTGCGTCAATCGGCGTTCTGTAGACCTTTCATTCACCATCGCCACTTCCATCACGTCAGCACCATTCTTAATTACATGCTTTGACGATACTTGCTCGGCCTGTTGGATCTCAACTGTTTCAGATAACCCTGCAAACATCGTCCCGGTGGTAAGTAAGGTAGCCGTCGCCTTCTTGTATCCAATCTTATCAATTCCCGGAAACTCAACAGTGTAATCTCCGGGTGCATTCACGGAAATTTCCTGTGTAATACCTTCGAAGCTTACCCTTGCGACAAGCTCCTCTTGCTCTGCAAGATCACTGACCTGGAGCACGAGTGTTACGGGATCGTTAGTATAAACGGAATCACTATGCAAGGAAAAAGGGCTTGATTGAACCAAGCTGTCCATGTCCCCATGAATAAACAGAGGCTCACCCGTCAATGTCAAATACACTTTCCCTTGAAATGGTGTATATGTGATCTTCCGCCCCATCATATCTGTCACTAGAAGGGGTTCTTGCGTATTCAAAGTGATATCTCTTTTATCCAATGACCACAGAACATTAATCTTTTCGCCATTCTTATCGAATGTATAGTAATAAATACCATCCTCTACATCTTGACTCACCGGAATCGCACCCGTTAGCTGTCTGGTAAGTGTAGCTAGAGCAACGTAGGCAGGCTTAGGCGTATATGCCCCTAACGCATCACCTGTATTATGGATGACTCCGAAATTATGCTCATTGTTGAGCTTATCCGTCCCAGTATCCATCAAGTTGTACCAGAATATTTTCTCAACACCCGCCGCGATACTCAGCACATAAGTGCGGATCAAATAGGCAGCCTGAGTCGTTTCATCTACACCCGTTGGGTTCAAATGGGTTGGCCAGCCAATCTCCGAGAACCACAGGGGGATGGTCTGGCCATTATTGTGATCGCGCACAAGTTGGTTCAATTCGTCAATCTCTTCTAGCAATCCTTCCGGTGTTTGAGGATAGCGGTAAGGGTGGACTGAAAGTGAATCCATATAATCCAGCCCACCAAGCTCGAATAAGTCTTCCAACCAATCTTCTGGAATTCCTGCCGTTGCGCCACCTACGACGTTTAGTTCCGGTTGAACCGATTTGGATGCCTCGTAACCCTTCTTCAGCATATTGAAGTAAATATTCGCTCTCGAGTCTGCAGGACCATTGCCACCAAAGTACGGCAGGTTGAACTCATTCCATATTTCACCTGAATTAATCTGACTTCCGAACTTTCCCAGCATGGCTTTCACATAATTTCCGTATGCGAGATGAGCTTCCTCTGTATAAGGTGTTTTACCTTCATCGTAATACTTATTGCTGAACGCGAAGGAGAGGAATGGATCGATGCCGAACTCGTTAAAAGATTGCATAGGAAGCGTAACCTTGGGATTAAACGAATATTGTCCTTTATTGACCTCTACTTCTGACCAATAAAAGGAGTCTCGTACGTTCTTGGTACCGGCATATTTAAGAAGTGGAATCATTTCCTTGTTCCAACTAATTCCATAATGGGTCTGTACACCGAATGGAGACTCCGTTACCGCCGCTAGATCAAACTCAGGAAGCGTGGCAAATGTCGTTTCCTTTGTATTGATTACGGCACCCCCTAAAGAAGCTACTACCTTCAATCTATAATATCCATCTTCAGTCACCGGTACGTTAAGACGAAGCTTACTTCCAGTGACTGGAGCAGTTCCGGTCGACACTGGCTCTCCCCATGCATTGAAGGTACTCCATTGAATAGCATCACCCGTTGTCAAAATGTCAAAATGGGCTGATTGGCTTCCTGCAAAGACGTTACCAACTTGAACCTGAGCAATGGCTAGCTCGGGAACCTCGACCTTAACTCGAATATTATCAATCCATATGGAGCCCATGGTTTTGCCTGCTTTCATCGATGCTTTAGTCAGCTTAAAGTGCATTTTCTTTAGCGGGCCATGCCATAATCCATCATTACTCCCTCCCCACTTTGTATAATTAACCCCCGATGTGAAAGAACTCACTGTAATCTTCTGCCATTCTGTTGTCTGATCTAGTATGATCGTCTGTTGATGATTCTGATTCGTGTTGTCTACCAATATCAGATCGAATTTAGCCATATCCGCTGTCTTCACCCACAAGCTGAGCTCCACAGCATCCGTAGGTAGTACACGTTTAAACAAGTACTTCTCCAAGGAAACATAACTGTTTGTATATCCCGAATTGCTACTAAAATTAAGCTCTAGTTTTCCTGAGGAACTCCCAGACTGAGCGTTCGTAGAATCCCTACTAAATTCACCATTTCCAAGCGCTCCACCGCTTCCAATCAAGAAGTCCCAAGCCTCATCAGCACTTTCAAAATCTCCTATCGTCAACTCAGGGGTACTTACTTCGGCATAAGTATGGGATTCAGGTAATCCCATTAGGATTAGAGATATAAATAAAGAAAGAAGGAAAGTAGCGACAAATTTAATTACATCCGATTTCTTCGATCTGATCATGTGCATACCACTCCTTTGTTTATAAGAAGTTTATTAGCAGAAAGACAGATTCTGTTGAAGATCACTTCTTAGAATCTGCCCTCCCACCTATGATCACAACTCTTTATTTACTAACTTATTTCAAGAATTCCTTATTTATTTCATACCATTCCTGGGCTAGCTTCTCAACATTTTCTCCACCAAGACGTTTCCATTCCTTTCGAACCTGCTCCATACCCGCTTCGGGACTTAATGTTTTACCCCCAGTTACGATCTTAACCTCAATCTGTGTCGCAATCGGAGCAAAGGTCGCAATCAGCTGACTCACTTCCGGTAAATCCGGACTAAACGCGATATCCCTACGATATTCATTTTTGAGCGCTACTTCTAAGGCTTGAGATTTAGCCTGAGCGATTTCTTGGGAAAGAGGATCTTGAGCAGCCATGACCGGAATCCATTCCGCTTTCGTATTCCATTGACTCAGAATTGAATATTCGTTAGCATAGGCTACTTCCTGCCGAAATTGATCTGAATCAAGCCTTTGCGGAACTTCACCATCTACCAATTTGTAATGTACATTCTCCTCGCCGAACTTCAAGCTCATCCAACCTTCTTCCAGCATCCAATCGAGGAATTTAATGGCTGTTTCGATTCTATCCTCATCCATGGTGCTGTTGAATGCGACTAGAACATTGGAAGGTAATTCTTGGTACAGACCATTTTTCCCATATTGGCTCGCCACAGATTCTAATGGAGCCAGCTTGGCTTCAGGAACATTCACCTTTAGATCCCGAATTTCATTATCCATACTCCAGTTAGCAAAATAGATCCCTGCCTTACCTGTCGTCCATAGTTGAGTTGCACGCTGGAAGTTACTATCGGTAATATACTCTTTATCAATCAGTTCTTGGTCGAATAATGACTTCTGAAAGGTAAGTGAATCAGTAAAGCGATCTAACGTTCTGGCATATTTCATCTGGCCATCTTCTAAGTACCACTGGTTCTCATTGGTGAAGAAGAAAGCACGCATAATTTGTACAGCATTACCGTTAAATACAATGGGTACCGTATCGTCTTGCCCATTACCATCGGGGTCTTCGTCCTTAAATTTCTGAGCCACCTCAATTAGTTCTTCTACTGTTGTAGGCGCCTTAAGTTGCAGCTTATCCAGCCAATCCTGTCGAATCCACATGCCGTTGTTAGCAATAGACTCAATACTCCTCTTACTTGTAACCGCATACATCTTACCGTTGATTGTCATAGCAGACTTCAATTCAGGATTATCCTCTAAATACTTTTTCAAGGTTGTACTGTACTTTTCAATGAAAGTATCAATGGGCTGAATAGCCCCCTGATTCGCTAATTGAGCGATATAATTTCGATCATATTCCCATATTAGGTCTGGTGCGCTACCTGCCGCGATAAGTGTACTTAACTTTTGTTGAGCTTGACCCCGATCAACCGGAATCCACTGAACCGTAGCTGGTGAATTTTCATTGATCCATTTCGTCCACCGATTGCTTTCGTAGCTACCTTCCTCCGTAGCCACACTCCCACGGTCAAAGGCTGAAATACTTATTTCTTTCTTCGTTTCTGCTGAATTATTCTCTGAGGTTGTAGCAGCTGGGCTACTTGTTACGGGCGATGCTGATGGATTCTCCGATGTAGTTTTATTGCTGCAAGCTACCAGGATCATCATAAGTGATAAGCTTGCCACTAGGACCGTTTTCCACAAATACTTTGCTTTTCTCAATTGCTTCATCCCCTTATTAGATAGTTATAGTTATGCCTATATCAAGGACATATAGTCCGACGATATCATCCTTTTACAGATCCGATTAATACCCCTTTAACGAAATGCTTCTGCAAGAACGGGTATACGATCAGAATAGGGGTGACCGCTATCACGATAGCTGCGGCTTTGATCCCTTCCGGTGTCAGCATCACCTGTCCCACCCCTTCGCTCCCGGAGACATTATTCAATAAACTTTGATTCACTTGGAGAATCATTTGATAGAGCTTAAGTGTTAATGTCTGCTGAGTACTCTTCGTAATATATAGCAACACGTTGAAATAGGAGTTCCACCAACCCACGGCATAAAACAATGAGAGTGCAGCCATTATCGGCTTACATAAAGGAAGAATAATCTGGACTAGAATCCTCCAGTCTCCGGCACCGTCGATGGCCGCTGATTCCTCAATTTCCTCGGGTAAGCCTTCCATAAATGTCTTCATGACAAACATGTTATAGGTACTAATTAAAGCCGGTAGCCACAATGACCAATAAGAATCCATAAGTCCCAGTGATTTAATAAGAATAAAATTGGGGATGATCCCCGTAGTTAACAACATCGTGAATATGATAAACATAAGTAGCAGACTACGTCCCTTAAGTCTTCGTCTAGAAAGAGGATAGGCAGCTAATGTCGTTAATACCATATTTAGTAGTGTACCTACAATAGTTACTACAATCGTGTTCCCCATGGCGCCAAAAAGCTGACCGTCATCGAAGAGTCGTACATAGGCATTTACGTTAAATTCAACTGGCCATAAAGACACTTCACCCGCCGTTATAGCCCTACTACTGCTAAAGGAAGATACAATGACATACCATAACGGGTATAAAGCCATTAGTGAAAAGCACCCGAGTATGGTGTAATTTATAGTCGTCCACAACCGAGACACGACGGATACGTTGTTTCTTCGAGATAGCATCATTTACCATAGACCCCTCTCCCCAAACATTCGGGTTAATCGATTTACACCTACCACCAGAGTCAAGCTGACCAGTGATTGGAACAAGCCTAATGCAGTCGTATAGCTATAATTCATATTTTGCAAGCCAACCCTGTATACATACGTACTAATAACATCCGCAACATCTAGTACAGATTGATTCTGTAGGATCAATGTTTGCTCTAGTCCAACGTCCATCATATTACCCATGCGTAGAACTAGCAGAATAGCAACGGTACTACGAATCCCCGGAAGTGTAATATGCCAGGTTTGGCGTAATTTACTCGCTCCGTCGATCTTAGCGGCCTCGTATAGTTGAGGGTCGATCGAAGCCATTGCTGCTAAATAGAGAATCGTACCCCATCCTGCTTCTCGCCATATACCTGACAGCGTATACGCTACTGGCCACCATCTAGAATTAGCCATAAAGTAAATCGGTTCAATACCGAATACATGCTCAAGTACTGCATTAACAACACCAGTACTTGGCGAAAGGATAGCGATAAAGATACCACCCAAGACAACCCATGATATAAAATGAGGCAAATACAGTAAGTTCTGTACTGTCCTCTTATACCATTCTTTGCGAACTTCATTTAGTAAAAGAGCCAGTATGATAGGTACTGGAAAACCAAAAACAAGACTGTACACGTTCAATACTAGCGTATTTCGAAGAACTCTCCAGAAATCAATACTCCCGAATAAACTTTCAAAATGCTTGAATCCAACCCATTGACTACCGAATATCCCATCCCCTAAGCGATAATCTTTGAACGCTATAATCTCGCCTACCATCGGAGAGTATTTAAATAAAAGATAAAACCCGATAACAGGTAGCAGCATCAGGTACAAATGTCGGTCCCTCTTTAATCGGTTGAATACATTGGGAGTCCTTGGCTTCGTTCTCGTCCATGTCGACTCTGAATCGGCCAGTACAGTTTCGAGTTCGGGTCGTTTATGCTTCATTGGGTTCATCCTTTCTTGGTTTGGAGGCCTAAGTACGTCTGGGCAATTCAATCGTACCTTGGGATAGAATCTATGGATATAGACACGATCTAAACACGATGACTATTCTTGCTATAGGTACAGTCACCATTCTTAAACAGGGTTCATTTTCTTGTGATATTACATGAATATACCTACAGGGACGTGGGTTTCTAGTCGTAAGACACACAACTCAAAAAGACATATACAGAGATCATTCTTCCACAAGTGAAGAAGATCTCAAATATATGTCTTGATATTAAAGATATTAAATGCTTGATTATTGTTCATTATCAGTCCGTGACTTGGCTCGGTACTCTAACGGGGTCATCCCTGTATACTTCTTAAATGTTCGTAGGAAACTTCGTGCGTTTAGATAACCAACAGCTTCGGCAATCTCGTTCACTTTCATGTCCTTCCCTGCTAGAAATTTCTGAGAAGCAGTAATCCGGATTCCGATCAAATAATCAATGAAGTTACTTTCGGTATATTCTTTAAACTGTTTGCTTATATAAGTTGGACTTAAATGGAACACTTGGGCAAGCTTTTCCAAAGAAAGATCACTTTCCTGAAAATGTTCTCCGATATAGATGAGCATACGTTCAATAGTCTCATTACTTCCCCTCTGCCTCCGCTTAGCTTTGATTCTGCCAGCCATCTCTTCTAGAAACGAGAAGACAATCCTCTCCATCTCCTTCAAGTCTCCACTGCGGTTAATCAGCTCATAGATGTTGTCCAGTTGGCTCATCGATTCCTTCAGGTCGATTCCTATGGAACCAACGGACTGTACCGATTTTATAATGATATCAAAAGAAAGCTGACGGATCAGATCTGGAGGCAAATTGCTATCTATCGCCTCTCGAAATGTCTCCTTCACATACTTCATCAGCTTCACCGTATCCGTCATCTTCAGTGCGTCCGTAATTCGGTCCGATGTACGAATCAATCGATAATAATCTTGGCTGTCCAGAGGCTGTAGGTCTTCAATGGAGATAACGGAATGCTGGCCGAACACCATCTTATAATGAAGCGCCTTCTGTGATTCATCGTATGATTTAGGAATTTCCCTCATCTCACTATAGCCTCGACCCACGCCAACAGTCACGATCAGATCGAATTGCTTCTTCATAATATCGAGGATTAGCTCCATAATCGCAAGCGAACGTAAGTGATTCTGCTCCGCATCTCCTTCTGCAAAGCTGAAAATGACTGCTGCACGCCCCCCTCCTAAGTCAATAGCCATCCCAGCGTTCTCTAGATTAATCATTTCCTCCGCAACATTACAGAATGCATAAGTATAAAGTGTCTCATCCTGAGCCCTTAAGTCTATTCCCTCTTTGCTAATCTCCGCCGTACATACAAGAAATCGATCCGGGTATAAATGAACACCCACGAACTCAAGATGATGAAGCACAGCCAGATAATCCGTTCGATACCCCACAAGCATATCCATCATGATTCTCCACTTCAGTACCGGCTTCGAGTCCCGCACATGTCGCTGAAGATGTTCTCTGTCCAGCATTAATTGGTCGAATACGCTTTCCAGATAAGGAAGTCCAGCATCTGTTTGTTCATAGTTCTCGCTGAATTTATATGTACCCGACATTTTGCCCACCAATTGATTAAGCGGTTTAAATGTCCAACGGTTTACGTAAAACAACACGATCAACGCTAGCAGAATCATACCCGCCGCCAGAGTAATCAGCAGATTCCGCGTAACTTTGAGCGGCTCATAGATCTGTGACTCTGGAAGGATGCTGATCAATTTCCAACCTGTATAATTGGAATCAAGGTAAAATATCGATTGACGGTCACCATTAATCTGCTCTGTAAATGACCCGCTTCCTTTTTTAGTGAGCACATTTTTAATATAAGGCAGTTCCTTTAAATTACGATAGATTTGACTTTTGTCATCGTGAGTCACCACATTTCCATCGTTATCCATAATAAACATATGACCCATGTTGCTATCCTCGTAGACTACTTTAACCATATCGTATAATACCTTTTCATTAATATTGACGGCAACAATTCCCTTACGATATCCCGGGCTACTGATCGTTGGGTAAGTCCTCACTAAAGTGATCACATCTTTATTCCCGTTACCTTCCCATACCTGGTGGGTAGTTAGCCACTTGAAATATACTGGCATATCCAAATAATCATCCAACCAGTTATCCATCAAGGGGGCATCCTTCATATACACTTTGTCCGTCAGAATGTGACCGCTTACAGAAGAATAAACAAAAATGGACGAGAACTGAGGATTGGCATCAATAAATTTCCTCAACTTCGTGTTTAATCCAAAAAAATTACTATATTTCTGACCATCATCCGAATAGCTATCGAGCATAAAGTAAACGAATTCAAGCTCGTTCATAAGCGCTAGCAGATCCTTTTCCGTCTGACGAAAGGCCACCTCAATCTTCTGATCGACTTGTTTCAATAAAGCAAGGTTCGTATCATTCAGATCACTCTCTAGCTTACCTACTGTTCCTATATACGATAACCCAAAGGTCAGCGTGATGATTACTAAGAATACGAGCCCATAAACCAGCATAATCTTAGTCGATATGCTTATCTTCATCATGCTATACCTCCAAATGGAATTTCTTTCGGGTTAGACCTCACTTCTTTCACTGACAACCTGGATATCTATCTCTCCATCAGCTTCTACCCTATGGACATCTGTGTTTAAGAACAACTGAATGATTTCTTCTGCCTGTACCACTTCAGTACCACTAAATCCCACAAATATGGATTCCCTTCTGGATTCCGGTATTGATTCTCACAAAGGAGTTCAACCGATTATATGCAACACTTCCGATCTCGATGCATCCCACAGCGAATAGAGTATCAGTGAGTACGACTTCAAATTACGCAATAATCTTACAGCATCAAACACCAATCCCCTACATATCCAACCACTCCAAATCCCCTTATGGTAGCTAACGCAAAACGGAAAATCCTTGACAACCTATCGAGAATAAGCCATTATATGAATACATTTAATAATTCATCGGCGTGAAGTACAAGCCGCTTTAATACGATAGCTCATATGAGCATTATCGTATTAAAGCGGCTTTCTTTTTATATAGTGACTACAAGTTAGGGGGATGTGAATTTGTTTGAAGATGTCTATGAGGTATGGCTGTACAAACACATTGCCGAAGAGAAGAACCCCAGAGTGCGGGAACTTCTACTCAAAGGATTAGGACATGGAACGATAGAATTTCTTCGTTCAATCTGGTTTCCAGCAGTAGGGAATCTAGATTATTTGTATCCTGAATATGAGGTGCGTGACTTTAATAACGGATGCCGCTACCTTGACCTCGCTTACAGACCAAACGATGCAAAGGGCTGTATAGAGATTCATGGATATCGATCTCACGCGAGGGACATCGAAGTCAGTCGCTTTAAAGATTTATGTATGAAGCAAGCCTTGCTTGTACTTGACGATTGGATATTCCTACCCATCGCTTATCCCTCAATTAAAGAAGATCCGGGCGTCTGCAAACAATTAGTGCTCGCATTTGTCGGAAAGTTCCTATCCACAGTAGTACCTTCTGATCTTAACTGGGCTGAGGCAGAAACGTTACGCTTTGCCCGTAGATTGATGCGTCCTTTCACACCACGAGAACTTTCTACTCATCTGCAACTCTCGGATCGCCACTCAAGACATATTTCTCTCGAATTAGTGCATAAAAAGATACTGGTCGTTGCAAGCGGAGTCCAGCGGTATCGCACATTTAGGTTACCATAGTAGACGTATCGTATCTCTTAGTAAGCATATCGCATCTTCGAATTTCTAACGGAAATCACAGACTCTATTCGATGGAAAGACACCTTTATAAAATTCTAACGGAAGTACACGCCCCTATATGTAAATAAACAGCCCAGATCGTGCAAAAAGGATCAAATAAGGTCTCCTAGATCCGTTAGAATTTCAAAAGTGGTGTATACGGCCAAATAAGGTCTCCTGCTTCCGTTAGAGTATATAATGAGAAAAGAGGCTGATCCTATTGGATCAACCTCTTCCTCATTATAGTCTCTAAGCGATGCATGAATAGAATCGCTATCTGGCTATCTCGTTAACTGGCTACCAGTGAACTATTCGCTACGCAATGCGGTTACTGGATCCTTCTTCGCTGCCATCTTCGCAGGAATGAATCCACCTACCATCGTAAGTACTACGCTAATAATACCAAGCGTTAGCGCATGCATAGGATCAAGCTGTGCAACATTAGAGAGATCCGTTAGATTATAAAGTATTGCATTGACTGGAATTGTCAACAGATACGTTATACCAATTCCAAGAATCCCTGAACAAGCTCCAATGATAAAGGTCTCTGCATTAAACACACGCGTGATATCCTTCTTCCTTGCTCCCAATGCGCGAAGAACACCAATTTCCTTCGTTCTTTCCATCACTGAAATGTAAGTTATGATAGCAATCATGATTAGGGAGACCACGAGGGATATTGCCGCAAATGCAATCAGCACCATTGTAATACCATCCATAATGCCTCCTGAGATACTTGTGACAATCGCTGCCAGATCCGTGTATATCACTTTGTCTTTTGTATCCAAATTCGCATTCCACTCATCCAGATAAGCGTTAACTTTTTCCTTTGATCCAAAGTCTAATGGATACAGAGAGACTGATGTTGGAATCTCCGTTGCTCCCAAGGAGGCAAGAATATCAGCCTTCGTCGAAGTCGTTGGGGTGACTGCTGCCATAGCAGCAGCCATGCTAGGATCCATAGTTGGCATTCCAGGTTGAGTCATCCCTGCCATTCCACTACCAGCTATGTCTTGAGAGAGCATTTGTCCTGTTAACACGTTATAGTCAGCTTCCTGTTGTGCCTTTACAATTTCTGAACTCTTCGCATCTTCAATAAAGTAAGTTGCCAGTTCATCAGAATATGCAATTCCCGCAGCTAAAGTAGACATCTTGGATTCTTCCTGACCGCGGATAACACCGACAATATCTAAAGTGATTGCATCGTCGCTATTATACATATCAATCAGATTCGTAGCTGTTCCTTTCACTGCGAACTGCTCACCATTTCTTTGATAATAGTCATCGTTCTTCATGAGCTTTAACTCATAACCAATCAGATCAGCGAAGTCAATACTATCGACATTATAGTCCAGACCCAACGCATCAATTGAAGCTTCTGTCAGACGATTATATTCATCCACGATCAGTACAAGATCCGTCTTCTCCGAAGGAAAACTTCCCTCAAGCACATCATAGTACTGCTCTAAATAACTTTCTGTGGAAGCCCCCTGTTTACTAGGATAAGAAGAAAAGCTAATATTCCCCTTATTAACCGTGCTAGCCTTTTCTCCATCTGATTTCAACATATTCATATTAACCGTACGCGTATATGATATCCCATCAATCAGTTTAGGGTCGATCTTCTCCAGATAGGCTAAATATTCTGTTGTCAGCACATTCGTATGAAGGATTGAATTCGCAGTTGGATCATACGGTATCAACTTCTTCTCTGTCGGATAAGACGGTAGATCTGTCCCCCCCATAGCAGCATGTTGTGATACATCAACACTCATAGCAGTCTGGTTGATCGTAATAGGGAAATTAGACATAGCCCCTGCTTCATAGGAACTGATCTGCTTATCAAATCCATTCGATAAAGATAGAATCAATGCAATACCAATAATACCAATACTTGAGGCAAAAGCAGTTAAGCCCGTTCTCCACTTCTTCGTCGCAATATTTTTACCTGATAATTTTAATGCCGTTAAGAAACTCATACTCGTTTTCTTGAGCGTATAGCTGGATGATATCTTTTGGTTCGCCAGCGGGTTAGTATCAGATATTGACTTGCCGTCGGAGAACTTAATGACCCGGTCCGCATATTGTTCTGCCAATTCAGGATTATGCGTCACCATAATAACTAGTTTATCTGCCGCAATGGTCTTGATAAGCTCCATAATTTGTTCACTAGTTTCTGTATCCAACGCTCCTGTTGGTTCATCTGCTAGAATAATATCTGGATTATTCGCTAGAGCACGAGCAATAGCTACACGTTGCATTTGCCCTCCAGACAATTGATTCGGTTTCTTATGCACATGGTCTTTCAATCCGACCTTTTCAAGCACTTCTAATGCCTTCTTCTTCTTCTCCGAAGTGGACACACCACTAAGTGTCATACCCATTTCGACGTTATCCACGATGCTTAAGTGCGAAATCAGATTATAACTCTGAAATATAAACCCTACACTATTATTACGATAAGCATCCCAATCACCATCTTGAAAATTCTTCGTCGATTGTCCATTAATTGTGAGTTCTCCACTATCATATTGATCTAAACCACCAATTAAATTCAATAATGTTGTCTTACCCGACCCACTCTGCCCAAGAATAGCAACGAACTCACTTTTCCTGAAATTGAGGCTCACCTTATCCAAAGCTACCTGTGTGAAATCCCCAGTCTTGTAACTCTTCGTAATATCTTTTAACTGTAACATGTTGATGCTTCTCCCCTTCCAAATAACTATGTCTCTATGATTATAGAACAAGTATATCAAACAATTATAAACTAAACCTAAACTGAGCCTAATTACGTGGAATCATTATATTCTTGTGATTTAAATGAATGAGGTATACTAATATGTATTGTATATAAGATTCCCCCTGGAGGTCATAGTATGTTTACTATTCTAGTTGTTGAAGATGATCACAAATTGCGTCAACTATTCTGTACCGTTCTTAGCAGAAACGGTTATCATCCAAGATCTGCGGAAGATGGCGAGGCAGCCCTCGCTATTCTGGATAAGGAATATATCGATTTAATTATCTCAGATATTATGATGCCACGTATAGATGGCTACGAGCTTACGAGAACACTTAGAGAAGCAAACTTCAATCTCCCCATCTTGATGGTAACGGCACGGGAGAGCTTTGCTGATAAACAACAAGGTTTTCTCGTTGGGATAGATGATTATATGGTGAAACCGATTGATGTTAATGAAATGATTCTACGTGTCGGTGCCCTACTCCGCCGCGCCAAAATTATGACTGAACGCAAAATCGAATGTGGGAATACCCTGTTAGACTATGATTCTTTAACGGTCTTTCAACAAGATAGCAGCATTCTTCTACCGCAGAAAGAATTTTACCTTCTATATAAACTCATATCCTATTCTAATAAAACATTCACGAAACAACAACTGATGGATGAAATTTGGGGGATGGATTCTGAATCGGATGAACACACGATCGTTGTGCATATCAATCGCTTGCGGGAACGCTTTAAGGAATGCGAAGATTTTGAGATCGTGACCGTAAGGGGGCTTGGTTATAAGGTGGTGAAATCATCATGATTCAACGCAAAAGAAATAGTCTGTGGTGGTATTTTGTATCGAAGGTATTTCTTATTATGCTTTCTGCTTCTGTCATGCTAGCTCCAGTAGCATACTTTTATATTCGCAATGAAAATATAACCCAACATAACGGAAGTCCCATTCCTGTTCTTCTACTCATGGTCTTGTTCAGTCTTGTCATCGGTACAATCATAACATTCATGGTCGGCAAAAGAATTTTATCTCCTATTACTGATTTCAGCAATGCAGCTAAGGAAATCGCCAACGGAAACTTTGACATTGATTTGAACGAATCTCATCGGGTGAACGAAATTAATGAGGTAGCACATCACTTTAACATTATGGTTCAAGAACTTCGCAGTATCGAAACACTTCGAAACGATTTCGTCGTTAACGTATCTCATGAATTCAAAACGCCCATTGCAGCCATTGAAGGTTATGCCACTCTGTTGCAGGATAAGAATATTACTAAGGAAGAGCATGATGAATATACAGAGATGATCGTAAATAGTGCACGTCAATTGTCTACATTATCAGGGAACATTCTAAAGATCTCCAAGCTTGAGAATCAAGAGGTCATTTCTGGAAAAATAGAGTATCGTCTAGACGAACAAATTCGCCAAGCCATATTGCTACTAGAATCGATCTGGTCATCTAAACAACTGATTCTAAATATCGAGCTTGCAAAGCTTACCTATCACGGAAATGAAGAGCTCATGATGCAAGTGTGGTTGAACCTGCTTGGTAATGCGATTAAATTCACGCCAACAGGCGGAGAAATATCCGTTGCCCTCATATCTAATGACAACGGAATCTCGGTAATTATATCTGACAACGGTATAGGAATGACAAACAAAGTAAGTAAGCATATCTTCGAAAAATTCTATCAAGAAGATCATGCCAGATACTCAGAAGGCAACGGTCTCGGTCTCCCCTTAGTCAATCGTATCATTAACCTATGCGGTGGGAAGATTGACGTTATAAGCGAATTAGGTGAAGGCTCAACCTTTACGGTTAGATTGCCTATGGATTGAAGTAGGAGATGGATATAATCCCGAGCTAGCCTTAAGTGGTCGCTCGGGATTATATCCAACAATAAAAAGAACAATCTGATCATTTTCCGTGATGTATTTCGAGCTTATTCATTCTGGGACGGAATTTTTACTAGCACTTTATATTCGTTTTCTGATTTCAAATCCTTAATGATGCCATCTTCAATATAATTACCATTGACATACACTTCTGTTATACTAACGCCAGATTCCCGCTTCATATCGATATGCAGTTCTGCTCCTCTAAACAACCGTTTAACCGTAACCTCTTGCCAGTCAGAAGGAAGCTGTGGCTTGATCTGAAGTCCTGCTTTATTCCCCTGTAATCCAAACAGACCATCAATCAGACAGCGATAAACCCACGGAACCGTTCCTGTATTAAATAAATGACTGGAACGTCCAGCAGTATGCGGAATTTGTCTATATGCGCCACGATAATAATTAGGTATAAACACAGGCAATTGACCTCGTCTAATAATATCCTCTGGATCTGGCCCTGGAATCATTTTTCGAAGCAAACGAAACGCATTATCCTTCTCTCCCACGGAGTAAAGCCCATAGATATAAAATGCTGCAGCATGGTTATACACAGCCCCATTCTCTGCCGTTCCTGGATGTTTCTGCGTTACCCTACCTACATCCTCTCGCATCGATGTGTAGGATGGCGCTAGCTTTTCAACACCATATGGTGTTTCTAATTGCTCCCTAACTGCTTGTATCAGTTTCTTTTGTTTCAATTCATCGGCAGCACCGCTTAATAAAGACCACCCTTGAGGATTTATGAAAATCCTGCCTTCCTTATCTTCACTAATACCAAATACAATATTGTCATCCGTTATTCCTCGTGCATACCATTCTCCGTCCCATAAATATTGATTGACTACAGCATTCGTCTCATCAGCTGCCACTTGAAATTCCTTGGCTACATCCAGTCGCCCACTTTGTTCACATATATCCGCCCATACCATAAATGCATATGCCGTAGCAATCGTTAGCCACCCAGAAACACCTTTTCCTTTGTAGCCAACCATATTCATTGGGTCACACCAATCGCCTTGATTAATAAAGTTTAGTCCCCGCTCATCTCTATCACTGATAAGCCAGTGCATCGCACGATTAATATGTTCAAAAATGGAACCCGTTTCCAGACCATCAGCAAAAGGAACGATTTCGTCCAAAATAGTATAATCATTCGTTTCATCTAAATAAGTACTCAAACAGATGGGCAACCAAACACAATGATCCGTATGAGGGACTTGATTAATATATTTCAGCTCAGCATCCTTATGTAAAATGATTCCATCTGGCATTGCACCGGTTGTACTTTGCTGGCTTAACGCAGTTAGAAATGCATTTCTAGCCATCTGTGGTTTAATATAACTCATCCCCATATTGTCTTGAAGGTAGTTCCGAGTCTGGGGATCTGTCGTAAGTCGGTTGGTTTGGCCATGATAATACATTTGCCGCGGCAACCAGTGATTCACAAAATTATCGAAATCAGCATCCGGTGTTGTGATCTCAATACACCCTCTGCCTTCGCTTACGTATTCAGCATATTCTAATTCAGCTGCAACAAAACCATCATCGCCGCTGGCATCTGTATCTAAGAAGTATTTCTGGCGAATTTGACTAATCTCTTCCTCGTTTTTAGCCGGACCAAATATAAACCGATATGCCTTCTCCTCACCTGGATCTACATCGATTCTATATTGCAGGACAGCAATCGGTGATTCATACCGGGATTCCCCTTTTGACAGCACTTCGTTTTTGATTGCTGACGGTGATGTAATACCGCCTTCTCCTTCAAATGCTTCCTGATTAACTTCCCATGCAGAAGGCTTTTGATCAGCTAATAAAAATGTCTTGTCTTTCAGATTTTTTATCTTATCATAATCTTGATATTTCTGATAAGGCGTAATAGAAGAACACATAATTCCTTGTAAATCTTCCTTATACTCACCTGATTGATTCATCCATGACATATATCCTACTGTAAAATAGGGGTAGATACTTAATTTTCGTTTATTTGGCGAAAGGTTCTTCACCTTGACTCGCCACAATTCCATCGCATCCTCTTTAGGTAAACTCAAACTCATTTCTATCAAAATATCATTACTTTCGATCTTCCATACCATATTATGTTTTCCTACAGAAAATGTATATTTATCAGGGAGTACGCGTACTGGTTCATACGGAGCAGAGAAAATCTCACCACTCACCTCATCCTTCACATAAACAAAACGGCCAGGATGATGGGCATAATAAGGCTGCTCTGGCTGCATAAAAGACTTGGCTTCCAAATTCGGTGCATAGGAGTACTTCCCAGGTTCCGGTTGCATAAACTGAGCTACAGCGTACCCACGACAATTCATATGAATCATCATCTTTTCATTCCATAAAAACCCCGAAGCCTTTGGTAGAAGTGTAGGACTTGTTAGTTCATAATATTCATTATTTTCAGAAGCTCTTATCATCATCGTACCTCTCTTCTATTTAGTTTTTTAACGAAATCACTCTTTTAACACTTCCTCCCATACTATCATTTTAACAGTGTACGTAGATTATTTCTCCATCCAAAATAAGAATATCTTGGGGATATTTAATCTTGAACGCCGCTTGTTCTTCGAGCCGCGGTAATCGATAGCTGCATCTAGATCTTTGATAGAATAACGCTATTAAGAATGACCGTCAGAGCGATTAGTCAAGGCGGTCTTTTTTGAATTCCTTCCCCCTCTATTCCCCATCATTGGAATTCCACCCAACCATTTCCCCCATGTGAATCTAGATAGCAACTTCATAAGAACATAAGATAAAAGAACACATATCACAAAGGAAATCAGCATGCGCAGTAGGATAGGCCAATGTACAAACCATGCCACATCGAATATATAGCTAACTCTAAGCATGAGTGCATGCACTAAATAGGCACCATATGAATATTTTCCAATGGAAAGAATGAATGAACTACTTCGACTTCCATTTTTCACCTTCATCCATGTAGCAAGCATGTATACTACACAAATCGAACTGAGTAGAAAGAACACCATCATAGGCCGGATTAAAGATACTGCATGGAATCCAATTTGGAGCCCTGTAGGTGTTCGGAAGGTTCCCGTAACGAGGATGATATAGTAGATCGTTAAGACTATAAAACTAGATATATAAATCCAACGTCCTCTACGGATCCACTCTTTCCATATCTCTGGTCTTAGACCTGCACATGCTCCAAGTACGAAATAAAAGAAGAAATACAAGAAATTACGATCTGCATATTTCGTAAACATGGCGGTAATAACAGGGATTTGGATAGACGACATCAACTTTCCAATCGCTGAGACTTGACCTGTGAGCCATACATATAGTAATCCAACACCCACAAGACTAACGATGCAAACCGATAGTGATAGTTTCCTTCTCACTTTATTAATCACGTAGCGGAACATTGGAAATAATAGATAGAACTGAAAGATCATAACGACGTACCACAGGTGAGAGCTTGTCTTACCCGTAAATAGCATAGTAAACCATTTCCAGGATTGCTCGATCCAGCCTTGCTGCCAACCATAATTTAAGGAAAAGTACACAAATGACCACAATATGTATGGTATGATGATATCCTTCACTCTCTTTTTCAAGAAAGAAATATAGTTGAATTGACCTTCATAATTGTAGAATAACACCATTCCGGTTATAAATATAAACACGGGCACCGCAAATTTAGCCAGTATTAATAATACCGTCATGACAACACCATCCCCAAAGCTTACGCCTTCCACATAGGCGAAATGGGCAATGCTATGCTGTAATGCCACAGCCAGAAAGGCCAGACCTCGTAATAACTCTATCTCGGTGATTCTTTTCTTTTTTACCATTGCACTCTCCCATTAATAATGATTTGATACCCTAGAAATTAGCTCATAGCTGATTCTTGTGGAATGAGACTACTACATCATTCATACGATAAGAATCAAGCCATGAGCTATTATGACCTTAAGTATATAAGTTCAATCCCAACACCCTGAATTTTCAAGTTCTCAATAGCTCTAGGAGCTTCTACTTCTGTCTCAAACACACCAACTATTTTCTTTTCCATGATGAATTCTCCTATAATGATGTCCCAGACCGACTAATGTCGCGGCTTCACCCGTCGAGTCGCCACAGCCTCTAATGGTTCATCCGGCCAGTAGTGTTTAGGATAGCGAACTTTCAATTCCTTCTTCACCTCGAAATAAGTACCTCGCCAGAAGCTGGCTAAATCTGAGGTCACCTGTACTGGTCGTTGTGCTGGTGATAATAAATGAAGGATTAAAGGTACTCTACCTCCACCAATACGTGGCGTATCCTGTAATCCGAACATTTCTTGCAATCGCACAGCAACAATCGGTTGAAGTGGATCACTGTAATCGATCGGAATACGTGAACCACTGGGAACCGTCATATGAGTTGGCGCTTTATCATCTAATGCTCGCCGTTGATCCCATGATAGTAGATTCTGTTCGATGATATTCGTTAACTGTAGACGTTGTAGATCATGGCGATTCTTCATACCATAAATAGATAATAACAACCAGTCTTGGAGCGTAGCTAGCAATGCATCGTCTGTCACATCTGGCCATTCAGATGGCGTTAACGTATACATAAATTGTAATCTTTGTCGGAATTGGATCGACATCTTCGTCCATGGAAGTAACTGTAATCCTTCTTGCCGTATTCCTTCTAGTAAGGCGGATGCAACCTCTTCCTCTGGTGGCTTAGCATATGGCTGCTCCTTAATTAAAAGGCTTCCTAGCATCCATCTTCGCCGAGCTTTCACACCCTGCAAATCACGATCCCACGCTACGATATGTTCCTCTTGCATCGATTCCTCTTGATAGCGGTACAACATGGAATCGCTTAAACTTGCAGCAAGTTGCAATCTACCTTCTGTTCCTCGATCGTCTACTACTGCTGCTACGATATATGCTGATCGACTTAGTGGCTGAATCGTAGACATTTCCACACCGCGACCACTACTTAATAGAAATCGACCGTCTCCTCTTCCTTGTCCAATCCGATCTGGATACGCAAAAGATAAGAGCACACCACACCATTCCGTTCCGTCAGTAGACTTTTCCTGAATATGAATCTGTTTCTGAATATTTCGCGCCTCTTGAATAATCCGATGCATCGCTGCGATATCTAAGGAGGAATCATCTAAGTTCGGCAATCCTTGGCTCACCCACATTATTAACTGATCTATTCTATTAGAGATATCACAATGATCAGTAGCTCTTTTTCCTTTGAAAATATCCCGCTCCTGTAGAAGCGCTGCGATCAGACAAGCCAAATATCCACAATGAAGCGGAATCGCCTTCAATATCATATGTGCCAACCGTGGGTGCATCCCCAAATTGACCATTTGGCGACCGTGTGAAGTAATTCGACCTTGTTCATCTAATGCACCGAGTGATTGAAGTAAAGCAACTGCTTGCTCGAATCTCGTCTCACTTGGTGTATCAAGCCAACGTAATTCTTTGGGGTCTTGTACTCCCCATGCGGCAATTTCCAAAGCAAATGATGTTAGGTCAGCACTCATCATCTCAGGTGTGCTATCGTTCTGAAGCGCATCTTGCTCCTGTTGACTCCACAACCTGTAACAAGTACCTGGCTGTGTGCGCCCAGCTCGACCCTTACGCTGATCTGCCGATGCCTTCGATACTTTCATGGTCGTTAAATGAGTCATTCCACTACGTAAGGATAAGGCTTGTGTCCTCATAAGCCCACTATCCACAACAATGGCAACACCTTCGATCGTTAAGCTAGTTTCAGCTATCGAAGTCGCCAGAACGATTTTTCGTTTACCATCAGGTTCAGGTCGGATCGCAGCATCCTGTTCAGGCAATGACAACTGTCCATATAATGTTCTAATGACTATTTGATCTGGTAAAGACATCATTTCTAACTCACGCTTAACTTTGCGTATTTCTCCTACACCCGGAAGAAACGCGAGAACATTGCCTTTGTGGCGGAATAACGCTTGACCAATTACGGACGCTACACCCTTTTCCAATGAGGCATTAACTAATTGAGGGGAATATATCGTTTCTACTGGGAACTGCCGTCCTTTACAATGGATGATAGGTGCATCTTGAAGCAAGGAAGCTACCGGTTCTGCCGCAAGCGTAGCTGACATCACCAGAATCTTTAAATCCTCCCTCAACATCGATTGTGATTCCAATGCTAATGCTAGTCCTAGATCTCCTTGTATATTACGTTCATGAAACTCGTCAAAGATGAGAATTCCTACATCTACTAGCTCTTGATCATGCTGTAGCATACGGGTCAGAATCCCTTCCGTTACGACCTCAATCCGCGTTGACTTCCCAACCTTACTATCCATTCTAACGCGATATCCTACCGTTTCACCCACTCGCTCTCCTAGTTGAGAAGCCATGAAGTGAGCAGCAGAACGTGCAGCTAATCTTCGCGGCTCTAGCATAATAATCTTCTTGCCTTGAAGCCAAGGCTCATTAAGTAATGCCAAAGGGACACATGTTGTCTTCCCTGCACCAGGTTCTGCTATAAGAACAGCTGAAGAATGATGGGTTAATATTTCTTTTAACTGAGGTATAACTTCATATATAGGTAAATCATGCATTATATCTTCTCCATTTGAATTCCATTATTACGTTCTTGCCTATTATATAGCTAAGCCGCATCCGATATCTAGGAAGATATAAGAAAAGAGCATCATCCGTTGAAGGACGATACTCCTGTATACAAGGTTCACAATATAACCTTTTGAACTTTCTCTTTACAGTAGCGATTCGGCACCGTCAATAAAGATTTGCGATCCCGTAATATGGGAAGACTCTTTCGATGCTAGAAAACTTACTAAATTGGCTACTTGTTCTGGTTCTCCAGGACCATCTTCTAGGGGTTGTCTTCCTTCAGGAAATTCAACAGGAATGACAATATCCTTAAGTTCATCTGTTTTTTTCGTACTTTGATCAATGTTGGTCGATATCGCCCCGGGACAAATGACGTTCACACGAATTTTGAACTTAGCAAGTTCAAGTGCCGCCATTTTGGCAAAGGCAACCTGGCCCGCCTTCGATGTACTATAGGCTGACATACCAAAGCTAGAAAACGTACGGTTACCATTAACCGAGCTCGTAATGATAACACTCCCACCATTCTTTTTAAGATGCGGAATCGTATACTTCAATGTTAAGAAGGTTCCATTCAAATTGACACTAAGCGTCTGCTGCCAATCCTCAAGCTTCAATTCCTCGATTGGTGAGAGAACACCATTGATACCTGCGTTTGCAAATACAATATCAACTCCGCCGAACAACTTAACCGTTTCTAGAACCGCCTTTTCCACCCTCACCGCATCCGCAATATCTACATCAAATGCATGTGCTGCGCCTTGGCGAAACTGATTGATCTCAGTTTCCACTTCCGTTGTGCGTTCATCAAGTAAGTCGAATAAGGCCACATGGGCACCTTGTCGGGCCAATTTTATAGCTGCCGCTCTTCCGATACCTGAACCAGCTCCTGTGATAATAGCCGTCTGACCTACAAAACATTCTGAATTTATTGTATCCTTACTCATATGAACATCTCCTTTTGGTTTTCATATATCTCAGATTACCCAAATAGGAGGGATATTTAATCAAAATCACCATTTAAATTCTAAAAATGCTGCATCTTCTCTTAATCCGTCCGTATGTGGTGCATCAAATAGAATCTGAATTTGTTCATCGGGAAGCCAATCACCTATCGGATCTAGATCGCTAAGACCTTCTGTATACAATTGCAGTCTTATCGGCATTCCATATTCTAAGCGGCTTTGATATATATGTGGCGCTCCACCAACAGGACCATCGGAAGCAGACCACCACTCATCCGTGGTCATCGTTTGTTTGAAGTATTGACTTACCTCGAGCTCGTCCCTCCAATATTTCAAGCGAGATTCACCTTGCCACGCCAACCATATTCTTCCGATAGGGCGTTCTAACGTAGGTAGTTCTAACCGACCACATATATACATCGATTCGAGGCTTTGAAGCTGTAGTTCTTCGAATACTTTCCCCATAAATACTAAGTTTTCCTCTTGTGTAGCCCCTGTGTTCAAATCCTCTAGAGATAATGGCGGAGTATTCTTCAAAAAGGATAAGAAACCAGCAGAGGACCAGTCATCCGTTGTATCTAACCAATCCATTAACATATTCCCTAAATTACGCGAAGCTAAACTTTTTTGGTCGTTCTTACCGATCCCCTTACATAAAGTAAAGTTACATATATCATCTTTCAGATAGACTGCTAAAAAATCCCGACTCATTTCACCTTGCGTAATCTTCTCAATTGCTCTTCCATATCCATATCGGCAAGTCATTAAGCCTTGATAAGAAGATATCTTTTGTTCTTTAGCCTGCGAACTTATGTAACGAAACTTTTCAACTATTTCAGGATTCATGAGCATGATAACCTCCTATACCCCCTTATCGGCGATTATGAAATTGATTCAAGTGAAACTGATACTTTCTTATATTTTAATTAACTATACTACGGACTTCTGTGAAGCACAAAAGAGGATAGTCCTGGGTATATTACCCTATTACAAAACGAATGAACTATTGACTTTCACTCTGTCACAACTTGGACTAATTCGTTTTTAGATTGGATTATTTAACTATTTATAATCTATTTTTAAGGTAATCTTAAGAAACATTCACTAGTATAGAAACAAGACATACCCAGAATGGAGTGATTTCAATGACGATGTTAATCAGTTTTCAAAACAAATTAGTACCCGTTTATTTCGGTACTGATAATAAACAACCTGTACAAAAAACGATGAGACTTCTTAGCAAGACGCTTGAGCTTAAAATTCAAAGCGGCAAAGCAGCCATACAAAAATGTCTGGGATCTCTCATAAGTATCGAAATCGAAGGTTCTGAAGCCATACTGCACAGCAAGAGTGAAGATGACACGTTAGCGTTATCTCTTTATTAATCATATAGCTTTGACCTTAGATAAGTTGGGCGTCTTCCTTTTTTTATGGAAGGCGTTTTTCTGTTTCCGGTATATTGCATTATTCAGTACTATGTATTATACTTTACTTACACACTAGTATCTAATGTTCAGTACTGTTTATAACAACCTACATTATCAAGATTTGAGGGAGCAACCATATGAATGTTAGTATTCAGTTTAAAAAAGGAGTATTGGAGCTCTGCGTACTTGTCCTAATCCAGCGCAAAGATCAGTATGGTTACGAGCTAGCGCAATCCGTATCTAAGTATATTGATGTTGCCGAGGGCGCACTCTATCCTCTATTACGCAGACTCGTGAATGAGAGCTATTGCACCACTTATCTACAAGAGTCCACCGAAGGTCCACCGCGTAAATATTACCGGATTACAGCAGTCGGTAAATCCTATTTGACCGATATGATCTTCGAATGGAAAGACTTTGTTCAGAATGTATCCAATTTAATTGAGGAAGGAACTGAGCATGAATAAACAACAATTTTTATTTATTTTGCAACATCATCTGACCCCCATTTCTGAGGATGAAAGACAAGAGTTACTAGCCGATTATGAATCACACTTCATTCATGGTCTGCAAAATGGAAAGACCGAAGAACAAATAGCACATGAACTAGGTGACCCTTTCGAATTAGTTAAAGAAATACTAGGAGATCGATTTACGATACAAGACCCACAAATACAGGCAGTTCATAAAAAACCCATATCGATTACACGTAATATTTTTGTTTATACGGGTCTCTTCTTCATCAATATTATTATCGTTCCATTATTCATTGGCATTTGGTCAACATGGATCGGGTTATGTGCTACAACATTAGCCACCTTGGTCAGTCCTTTTCTACTCATTCCCGAATATTTCATTAATCATGAATTTTCCGTCGCGAAATTATTTGCCTCGATTGTGTGTGTAGGAATCGGCATTTGGTTATTTATAGCGGTCAAGTTCACCTACACATGGCTAGTAAACATGTGCAAATCATACATTAGGTGGAATATAAACATCACTAAAGGAGGGCATTTACAATGAAAAAGAACATGATCCGTCTTGCATTTCTCGGTTTAATACTCATCATTATAGGATTCGTAGGTATGTCAATGAATAAATTCAACTTTGGTAATGAACTTACGGAGTATCAAAAAAAGTGGACGATTGAGGATAATGTACTTACTCAACTTATTGTGAATAGTGATTACAACACTGATATTACATTTGTGCAAAGTACAGACGGTACTCAAACGGTAGAATTGAAAGGATCATTTGAGGATAAAGTGATCTCTAAGTTGAACCAAATTCATCCTCAGGATGAACAATTTGAAATCAATATCGATGATGATTCCATTCATTTCTTTCAGTTATCGTTCAAATCCCATAAAGTTACTCTAACGGTGTCTTTACCTGATCTGAATCAGCTTCAAGAAGTGGGAATTCATTTCAAATCAAGCAATGGAACAATTACCAATTTGAACTCATACAATGCTGAGATCACAGCAAATTCCGGTAATTTAACACTCCAATCCATTGTTGCAGACCAGCTTAGAATCGAATCAAGTTCTGGCGATGTGACTGGAACTGACATCCAAGCTCCTGCAATTGTCTCCATTAAATCAGGAAATATTAATATAACTGATTACTCGGGCATAGGTACATTCAGTGCCCGATCTGGCAATATTAAGTTAACGCAAAAGGGTTCTTCATCATTAGATATCTCAGCTAATTCAGGTAATGTAACGTTAACGGTAGATCCTGATTTCAAAGGTTCCTATGATCTAAATGCTAGATCAGGTAATATTAAATCGCCAGAATCGCTAAGATTGTCTGATGACCTCATCAAGGTTCGTACTTCCTCTGGCAATATCCGAATCGAGTAACTTAAATCTGCGGATCATGCAAGAAACTTTGACAACCTATAAATAGTATAGTACTATATTAAAGAAAGTAAGTAGTATATATAGAGTGGATAGGAATTAAAAAAACCATAAACAGATATAGAGGAGAGTTTACAAAATGAACGTATTAGTAGTTAAAGCAAACAACCGCCCAGCGACAGAGGCCATTTCAAGTAAAATGTATGAAACCTTCATGGCAGGATTAGAAGGGAAAAACGTAAATGTAACAATTTACGATGTTTTTGAAGAAGATACACCTTACTTCGGTCAAGATCTATTCAACGCTTTCGGTAAAGTACAGAACGGTGGCGAATTAACAGACGTTGAATCACGCCTTTTAGCTGCAAAGCAAAAAGCAATGGACGTTATCTCAGCTGCAGACGTAATCGTATTCGCGTTCCCATTATGGAACTTAACAATCCCAGCTAAATTACAAACATTCATCGATTATGTATACGCTGCTGGATTCGCATTCAAATATGACGCTTCAGGTAACATGGTTCAACTCATGACAGATAAGAAGGCAATCTTCTTAAGCGCTCGTGGCGGTTTTTACTCTGCACCCGAAGCAGCTCCAATGGAAATGGCTGTTAACTACATGCGCAACGTATTCGCGGGCGTATTCGGTATGCAAATCATTGATGAAGTTATCATTGAAGGTCACAATGCAGCTCCTGATAAAGCACAAGAGATCATTTCTGCAGGTATGGAAGAAGTTAAAGCTTCTGCACAACGTGTAGTAGATCTAGCTGTTAAAGCTTAATTGTTGTCCTAATCATACGTTATCAAATAGAGACGCCCCTATTTCACAGATTTCACTGGAAATAGGGGCGTTTCTTATTTACCGGAGTTTGATCCTTCTTATCCAGCGTTGTTCAGTGAGTAGAACGCACTTCATGTTCAAATGATCTCCATCAACTCATTCAATTGATCAATCGTCTTCCATGGCTTCATTCCAAGCGAGTCATCCCATAGGTGGTTCCGCCGCAACCAAATCCCACGAATCCCTGCCTGATTGGCTCCCCAAATATCATTTACAGGATGGTCTCCAACAAACACCGTATGCTCTGCTGGCATTTGAAGCTCATCTAATGCCATTTGGTAAATTCGTTGATCTGGTTTCTTCATACCCGCATCTTCAGATACAATCACCGTATGGAATAACTCCCGGAGTTGTAAAACATCTATCTTCTTATACTGATTATGGTGTGGACCATTCGTCATGATCCCCATGCGATAACCACGATACTTACAATATGCCAATACTTCCTCTACATAATCCATTCGACATGCGTGCGTCATATAGTGTTTGTTATAATATGCTTCAATTTCATGTGCTGTAACTGGATCCTTCCAAGGAAGAACCTCCACCATTTCTGCGAAAAAACCTTGTTTATCCCGATATCCATCTGCATCTCTTACTTTAAGATCTATTATTATTTCATCCTGTAGGTGACCATTCAAGTGCCCCAAATGCTCACCTACAAATTGTTCTGTGAATTTACGAAATGTCATATCTCGGTCCATTAATGTATTATCCAAATCAAAAATAACAGCTTTTATATGCAAAACCATTCTCTCCCCTCGCTATCAAAAGCATATCATATACCCCAAACCACTTCTATGTTGTTCACAAACTATGATGACATTCTGTTCGATTCCTTTGAGTTTCTGGCATTCAACTTGCTTTTAGGGTAGGATTATAATGTTTGAACTACACATATCGCTACATTACTAAGGAGGTTCATTATGCAAGACGTCATCATTATTGGAGCTGGTCCCTGCGGGCTGTCGGCAGCGATAGAATGCAACCGCCGTGGACTATCCACACATATTATTGAGAAACACCATATTGTTCGTTCTATATTTCTATATCCTACATATATGCAATTCTTCAGTACAGCTGAAATGCTGGAGATTGGGGATATTCCTTTTACTACACCGAATGATAAACCTTACCGTCACGAGGCCCTATCCTATTATCGTAGGGTAGCCTCTCATTTCGAACTAAATATTACGTCTTATGAGGAAGCTATTTCCATTGAACGACATGAGAATGGATATTTCACAGTTCATACGAAAGACCGACGCGGGCAAGAGAAGCATCATCAAGGGAAGCATGTCGTTATTGCAACAGGTTATTTCGATCATCCTAACTATATTGGTATTCCAGGAGAAGACCTACCCAAAGTAACTCACTATTTCCGCGAGGCTCATCCTTATACAGGTACAAAAGTAGCTATTATTGGGGGAAGTAACTCTGCCGTAGATGCAGCGTTGGAACTCAGCCGTGTAGGTGCTGAAGTGACTGTTGTATATCGTGGAGAGACGATTTCTAACAATATCAAACCTTGGGTTCGCCCCCTATTTGAAGGACTTATTCAGAAAGGCAGCGTTACTCTTCACATGAATTCGAAAGTGACTGAAATTCGAGAAGATGCTGTCGTTATTACAACAAATGATGGAGAGCAATTTATCGTAGATAATCACTTTGTACTTGCGCTAACAGGGTTTCATCCCGACCGGAAGTTACTTGCTTCCTCAGGCGTACAATTAGGTGGAGATATGGAGAAGCCTGTCTTTAACCCTAATACGATGGAAAGTTCAGTGCCTGGACTTTATGTCGCTGGCGTCATTGCATCTGGAAGCAATGCAAACGAAGTATTTATTGAGACGGGTCGTGTGCACGGACGATTAATTGCTGAACATATCCGTCCCACTCACAATTAATATGAAAGTAGGGATCGATTCATGGATGTCACATCACTCATCTTATTGGGAATGGCTGGCTTAGGAATAGTAAGTAACAATACATCCATATCCGTAGCCATGGTCGTCTTGCTTCTGATTCGGGTTACTCGACTTACACAAGTATTTCCTTGGTTAGAGAAATATGGATTAACCATCGGGATTATTATTCTAACTATTGGCGTTATGTCACCTTTGGCTAGCGGAACGATCAGCATCTCTACCATTACTTCATCTTTTCTACACTGGCAATCGCTACTGGCGATATCCATTGGCATTCTAGTCGCTTATCTCGGTGGCCGTGGTGTTACCCTCATGGGTAATAACCCAACCATTGTAGCAGGATTGCTTGTAGGCACTGTATTGGGCGTTGCTCTATTTCGCGGCGTCCCTGTCGGACCGCTTATTGCCGCTGGCATTCTGTCTTTGTTGATTGGTAAAGGCTAGAGCATGATAGAAACTTGTATTTGAACAAAAAAAAAAAGACGCTTTAGCTTATATAAGCTAAAGCGCCTTTTTTTCATATCAATCAACTATTCAGTCAAACATCCAAATGCTGCACGTTATACAATCGAGCATAACTTCCATCCAGCTCCATCAATTCTTGATGACTTCCGCTCTCGGTGATGCTTCCGTTCTCAAGAACAACGATTGTATCTGCATGCGTGATGGTCGACAATCGATGAGCCACAATTAACGTCGTACGGTTCGAAGATAAGGACTGTAAAGACTGCTGAATAAGATGCTCAGATTCCAAATCCAAAGCCGAAGTCGCCTCATCCAGTATCAGAATATCAGGGTCCTTCAGAAAGACACGGGCGATAGCTAAACGTTGCTTCTGCCCACCCGATAATTTAACTCCGCGTTCTCCAACCTCTGTATCATAACCTTTTGGCAAATTCATAATAAACTCATGAGCATTCGCTGCAATCGATGCTGCTACAATATCATCGTATCCCGCATCTGGATTGCCTAATAGAATATTCTCCTTCACAGACCCGCTGAATAAGAAGTTATCTTGAAGTACCATTCCGATTTTACTTCGCAGACTTTCCTGGGTAAGATCCTGAATATTCTGACCATTAACCAATATTCCGCCTTTTTGAATATCGTAGAATCGAGCAATCAAGCTAATCAGTGAAGATTTCCCTCCACCGCTCATCCCAACGAAAGCCACGGTCTCTCCCGCTTTAATATCTAGATTTATATCTTGTAGAACCCAATCATTCTTCTCATTATATTTAAACCATACATGGTCAAAAGTAATCTGTTGAGCCTGACCTTTCAATTTCTTAGCATGTGGGGCATCCACGATATCATAAGGCTCGTCCATCAATTCCATCACTCTTTCTAAAGAGGCAGATGCTTGAGTGAGCACCGTAGATGAACTGATTAAACGTCTCAACGGGGCATACAAACGGTCTAAGTAACCAAAGAATGCTACAAAGGTACCTAATGTCAGATTCCCTTGAATCACTTGGTATCCACCATATCCAATGACCAGAATCGGTGAAATATCCGTTATCGTATTAATGACTGCGAATGTGATCGCATTCCAACGTGTCTGTGCCAAAGCCTTATTAAGAAAGTTACCATTGATACCTTCAAATTTATTCTGATCGTATTTCTCTAGAGTGAAGCTTCGTATAACAGAGATCCCATGAATTCTTTCGTGTAGATAGGATTGAATACCTGCTAATGCTTGTGAACGATCCTTTGTAAGACTTTTCAATCTTTTATAAAGAATCTTTACAGCGATAGCGTACAGGGGTAGCATCGAAATGGCGACTAAAGCCAACATAGGGTCCAGATAGAATATGACAACTAATACGAATACAAGCGTAAACATGTCCAACCATATATTCATCATCCCGACTTCTACAATGTTCTTCGTCTGCTCCACATCGTTAATGAAACGCGATATGACTTCGCCCGCTTTCGTATTCTGATAATACCGAAGCGATAACTTTTGTAAGTGTGAGTACAAACGATTTCGTAAATCAAATAAAACCTTATTCGTAATAAGTTGGGCGAAATACTGACGTAAATACTCAACAGGCCCTCTAATAATAACGAATAGTATTAATGCTCCACCAAGAACCTTCATCAATTGTGACACTTTTTCTTGCATCGAAAGTGGTGAATTTCCTGTCAATAAATCATCGACTACATATTTCATGATCATCGGTAAAGTTAATGGAATACTGAACTTAATCATCCCAATAATCAGCGTAATAATAATTAATTTCATATACGGCTTTATAAATTTAAAATAGGCTTTCCATTGCTCCAATGATTATACTTCCCCTTTCGAAAGGATCACGATATCTCGTTATTATCCCTTCACTTCTCTAATAAAATACAACTTACCATTTAAACACAACCAAAAACTCCTTTCCTTGTCGAAAAGGAGTTCTTTATATAAATTCCAAATACTATTGTTTAATCTCTTCATACACATAGTCAATATCATCATGAGGCTCTACATAATTAACGACTAGATCATAACCTTTAAGGTACCATAAATCCCGCTCTTCCAAATAAAAGCGAATTCCTTCTACATCTTGATATAACGTACCATTAGTCGGTTTCTCTACAGAGATGCCCAGTGAGAATCCTGGATGTAGTCCTCCTCCGGAACTATAACGCGGAAAAAACCTTACGGAATCACCGATGTTTAAATTTAACTCTCTCACATACCAACGCGCTGCATCTGCACTCATTACAATGTTCATGAAATCCAACTCCTTTACGTTCTGTATTCCAATGTGTGTCTCTCTATCATACCTGAAGCCGCATCAAAAATACATACACCCCCTCTACCTCGTAATAAATACGAACAGACACTCTCCTTAAAATAAAAATTGACAAATTTGATGACATGATGATAGAATTCTTGCGATACGAGATCTACAAAAATTTACAAAGGAAGGGTGAGTAACATGTTCAATCAGATGATTAGAGCTTTTCAACACAATACGGCTTATAAACTACAATTGAATATTGGAGTAACCCTGCTGGTGGATTAATTCTAAAGAAGTCATGTGTGCTTCTTAGAATTTCTGAATTAAATATTCTACGTTGGCGGCGGTTGCTCAATCAACCGTACGCATGATAACTTTAGCATTTCAAAAGACATATCGTCCGTTCACGGATGGTATGTCTTTTTTTGTGTCCAACTTGGGTGTTAAATTCATCAGCAGTTTCAACTTGAGAGGAAGTGATTGTTTTGTTTTCTGTTTTAAAAAAGCTAGGTTGGTTTTTCCGCCAAGAAAAAAAGCGCTATATCATTGGTTTAATTACGCTGATCTTATGTGGAGTAGGTGAGTTGTTACCACCTCGTTTACTTGGAAATGCGATTGATGATATCGTTACAGGCTCTATTACAGGTCCTTCACTTTTTCGCTATATCGCATTGATTATTATCATTCTAATTGCTATCTACCTGATCACTTACATATGGATGCATAGATTGTTTGGTGGTGCTAACCTTGTCGAGCGGATTCTCCGTACGCGGTATATGAATCATTTACTTGGTATGACCCCGGCTTTCTTCGAACGAAATCGTACAGGTGATTTGATGGCTAGAGCAACGAACGACCTTCGTTCCGTCGCTTCAACAGCTGGTTTCGGAATATTAGTCATGGCAGATTCAACCGTATATTTATTCGTTATTCTGTTCGCCATGGGATTCCTCATTAGCTGGCAGTTAACGTTAGCAGCGATTATCCCGCTTCCCTTTATCGCTCTTGCGATGAAGATTTATGGAAAAATCGTACATGAACGTTACTCTTTAGCACAGGATGCCTTTGGAGATATGAATGACCAAGTTCTCGAATCTGTTGCCGGAGTGCGCGTTATTCGTGCTTATGTTCAAGAAAGATCAGACCAACAACATTTTCAGAGCATCACGGATGATGTGTATCGCAAAAATATGAGTGTAGCTAAAGTGGATGCCTTTTTTGAGCCTACGATTCGACTGTGTGTCGGTCTAAGCTATGTGATTGGTCTTACTTATGGGATTTATCTTGTGTTCAGAAATCAGATTACCCTTGGGGATCTTGTGTCATTTAATATGTACCTTGGGATGATGATCTGGCCAATGTTCGCCATTGGTGAATTAATTAATATTATGCAACGGGGTAGCGCCTCTCTCGATCGTGTCGATGAAATTCTATCCGTCACACCGGATGTGGATGACGTTGCTCATCCTACGACTGTTGGTGATCCACAGCGTATTGAGCTCCGGGATATTACTTTCCGTTATCCTACTTCAACGGTAGATAATTTGAAGAATATTCAGTTAACACTCCAAAAGGGGCAGACACTTGGCGTAGTTGGACGTACCGGAAGTGGTAAATCCACTTTACTGAAGCAGTTTCTTCATGAATACCCTGCAGGCGACGGAGAGCTTCTTATCTCCGATATCCCTATACAACAAATCGCTAAGCACGAACTTCATAGCTGGATCGGATATGTACCGCAGGAACAAATATTGTTCTCTAGATCTGTACGTGAGAACATTCAATACGGCTTACAAGACGCAAGTGATTCCTTCATTATGGATGCCATCGCAACCGCTGCCTTCGAGAATGATCTGACTACCCTTTCAGATGGTCTAGATACCCTTGTAGGTGAGAAAGGGGTCGCCCTTTCTGGGGGACAGAAGCAACGTGTCGCGTTAGCAAGAGCATTTATTGGAAATCCTGAGATTCTCATTCTAGATGACGCACTTTCTGCCGTTGATGCAAGAACAGAAGCACGAATTATTGAGAATATCAGACTCAAACGCGCTGGCAAAACAACGCTCATATCCACTCACCGCTTATCCGCTGTGGAGCATGCTGACTGGATTGTCGTGCTTGAGGAAGGTAACATTATCGAAGAAGGGACTCACGAAGAGCTGTTAGCTCTAAGGGGTTGGTATCTTGAACAATTTGAACGTCAACAAGTAGAGAACAAACTAGGCACTGAGGAGGTGACTTAATTGAACATAGGAAAACGGTTGTTCCAGTACGCTCTTACGGCTAAAGTAATGTTCATAGCCGCTATATTCACATTATGTACAGGCGTTGCCGCAGAGCTTGCGGGACCTTTTATAGCTAAAGCGATGATCGATGACCATATGCTCGGTATTGAACAGCCATTCTTTGAGACGGATTCGCCTACATCAGAAGGAGCCGTTCTATATGAAGGTCATTATTACAAGCGCGGCGATCGATTCGCCGAGAATGAGAATAAAGGTCAAGAAGTCCGTATTCTCCAGAAAGGTAAGACTTTCTATTTTATCAATCAAGCAGTAGAAGTTGCTAATGGAAAAAGAGTCGTTATCGATGGGCAGATGACCATTTCAAATGGATCTCTAGAGTCCACTTATCCAGTCAAGGCATTAACAGCCGACCAACTTTTCACCTTTTACAAACCAGAAATACCTGGCATTATGAAGCTCGTTGGATTATATCTCTTACTACTATTGGTCACCATCTTCACGGAGTTTGGTAAGACGTACTGGCTACAGTCTTCAGCTAACAAAGTGATTCAGAAATTGCGGACAGATGTATACGCCCATATTCAACGACTTCCAGTCCATTTCTTCGATAACTTACCTGCTGGAAAGGTCGTTTCTAGAATTACCAACGATACCGAAGCTGTAAAAGATTTATTCGTAGCTGTACTTGCCAACTTCAGCTCGGGTATCGTCTATATTACAGGCGTGTATATTGCTCTATTCATACTTGATGTGCGACTTGGGCTTGTATGCCTATTCGTCATTCCGATCTTAATCGTGTGGATTATTCTGTATCGCAAATATGCAACTAAATTCAATACAATCATTCGCTCACGCCTAAGTGAGATCAATGCGATCATCAATGAGTCTATTCAAGGGATGTCCATCATTCGTATATTCCGACGCCAGCAACAAACGAAGGATGAATTCGAGACACTGAATCAAGATTACATGAAATATCAGAACAAAATGCTGAACCTTAATGCATTTACAACCCATAATTTGGTCAATGTATTACGCAGCTTCTCATTTGCCGTATTGCTAGCGTATTTCGGATTCGGCTCACTCAGTGGTACCAATGTTGTATCGCTTGGTGTTCTATATGCCTTCGTTGATGTTCTCGGTCGGTTATTCCAACCCATCACGGGCATGGTGAACCAACTTGCTGCGCTTGATTCTTCTATGGTATCTGCAGGGAGAGTGTTCGAGCTAATGGATGAGCCAGGGGAAGAGGTTACAGATGGTACTATGCCACGCTACAAAGGAAATGTAGAATTCAAGGATGTCTCCTTCGCTTATAAAAAAGATTATGTTCTCAAAAATATTTCCTTTGAAGCGAAGCAAGGTCAGACGGTTGCGCTGGTAGGTCATACTGGTTCAGGGAAAAGTTCCATCATTAATCTATTATTCCGCTTCTATGATCCACAGAAAGGAAGCATAACGATTGATGGTCAGGAAGTGACTGATATCCCTAAACAATGGCTACGCCATCATATGGGAATTGTATTGCAGGATCCTTATCTCTTCACTGGTACGGTTGCATCGAATGTCAGCCTAGGTGACGAGAAAATATCCCGTGAACAAATCGAGAAGGCCTTGTGTGATGTGGGTGCTGAGCGTATACTTGCCCACTTACCTAAAGGATTCGATGAGCCCGTTGTGGAGAAAGGAAGTACATTATCCGCTGGGCAGCGCCAACTGATCTCCTTCGCACGCGCACTTGCATTCGATCCAGCGATCCTTATTCTTGATGAAGCTACCGCCAACATTGATACCGAGACGGAAAGCCTCATTCAGTCGGCCCTTGAGGTCCTGAAGAGAGGTCGCACAACATTCATTATCGCTCACCGTCTCTCTACCATCCGCAGTGCAGACCAGATTCTCGTATTGCACCGTGGAGAGATCGTTGAACGAGGTAGTCATGACGAACTCTTAGCACTTGGCGGTCGTTACTTCCAATTGTATCAACTACAACTGGGAAGCATCTTACCACAACCTACTGGATCTGAGCATGTAGAAGAATCTTCTAGGCAACCTGTTCAATCCGTGCCTAGTATATAAAATAACAGATGACCTGACAACAAGGTATTACTCCTTTTAAAGAATCGCTCTGTTAAAGTTCAATGTTGATATTAGACATAGAAGTAGAAATAGATCTTCCATAAAATAGGGAGTTCTATTTCTATTTCTTAGCTGATTAAACTAACGGTTAGCAATAGGTAAGCGTTTGAAGTGATCTCCAGCTTTTCCCCTGCTCCACACGGAGCGTGCGAGTTTCCCCGCACTCCGCGTTCCCTCTAACGGAACGTACTAGATCATAAGTTCCATGTTACTTAAAGATATAGGATGTTAAATAACCCCAGTATCGTTAAGCTTGCACTGTGGCATCCCTTCTTTATGAAGAGATGTTCCCACATTCTTACCCGACCGGTGCAATTCACGTTTGGAAAATGATCGTTCTTTTCTATTAGTCTGGGGGCGTGCCTTGCTTTCCAAATCCCTTACAACCTAGCTTTTCGCTCTGGACTTAGGTGCTTCCTCAAGGCCAGTGAGCTGGATGCCACCTTAGTTAGGCATAACGTATTTCATAGGGAAAATTTTTACTTTACGCCACTCACCCCATCGTTGGATGGTACATAAGTTTCCATATGTTCTAAATTTAGACCTGTACATTCGGAAGTTCGTCAGTTCCTTCACGGAACAATTCTCACCATATCCAGCTTTTCAGCCGAGCGGCATATCCGTTGGCATACCTTTTCTGTCTGGATGGTTCCAGCCTTCGTTCTGCCGAATCTACCTGTACTTCAAACCCCATGACCTGTTAGTCATGACGCATGCAGGAGTATTGGCGAGATGGTTTCAGGATACATGGTTCCGTCATTCCCATCCTCGGTTGTAAAGTTAGATTTCATTTCATGAAATCTCTGTTTTTCGCGCTGTAAAGCGCTTATACAGAACTTGTCATACTGTCCCGTTAGCTTAACACTAGCATCTAATTCAAATATTCCGTAGATGTTTATCTTTTGAGTTTGAAATTAAATTACCATCTAAATAATATTCAATATGCTGATCATAAAGGGTTTTTAAGGCTGTATTAACGCCCCAGTAAAAGTGATTGCTCCGGTTGCAATCGCCGTACCACCAAGAGTTAATGCGGTTAACGAATACGTAACATTACCCGTTCCAGGGGTTAAATCAACGTGGTCGACACTCGTAGCACCAAATTGGTTATTCGCATTCAAACTTTGATTAATGCTAAAAATAATGGTCACTCCGCGGAGAATTTGTAATTGGAGTATTGTATTACCAATCGTAGCTTGCGAACCAACTATCCCAGTCAACCATATACGACTACTAGCAGGAATGCTAGTCATTGTGATTGTTTTTAATATAGTCGGCACAGCGCCTATTGCTATTGCTGAACTGCCAGTTGTATTTGGAGTATTTTCGGATACCTGAAATTGCTGAAAAATCCCTGTTGCTCCTGTAACTCCTGTTGCACCAGTTGCTCCTGTTGTTCCTGTTGCACCCGTTGCTCCTGTTGCTCCTGTTGCTCCTGTTGTTCCTGTTGCACCCGTTACTCCTGTTGCTCCTGTTGCTCCTGTTGCTCCTGTTGCTCCTGTTGTTCCTGTTGCACCCGTTACTCCTGTTGCTCCTGTTGCTCCTGTTGCTCCTGTTGCTCCTATTGTTCCCGTTGCTCCTGTTGCTCCGGTTGCTCCTGTAACACCAGTGGATCCCGTTGCACCCGTTACTCCTATTTCTCCTGTTGCTCCCGTTGCTCCTATTGCACCAGTTTCACCTGTTGCTCCTGTAACACCAGTGGATCCCGTTGCTCCTGTTGCTCCTGTTACACCCGTTACTCCTGTAACTCCTGTTGCACCACTTACTCCTGTTGCTCCTGTTGTTCCTGTTACACCCGTTACTCCTATTGCACCAGTTTCACCTGTCGCTCCTGTAACACCAGTGGAACCCGTTGCTCCTGTTGCTCCTGTTGCACCACTTACTCCTGTTGCTCCTGTTGCTCCTGTTGCTCCTGTTGCTCCTGTTGCTCCTGTTGCTCCTGTTGCACCACTTACTCCTGTTGCTCCAATTTCACCAGTTGCTCCCGTAGCTCCTGTTGCCCCGGTTACTCCTGCTACTCCTGCTACTCCTGTTGTTCCTGTTGCTCCTGTAACACCAGTTTCACCTGTCGCTCCTGTAACACCAGTGGATCCCGTTGCACCAGTTGCTCCTGTAACTCCTGTAACTCCTGTTGCACCAGTTTCACCTGTCGCTCCTGTTTCTCCTGTTTCTCCTGTTTCTCCTGTTGCACCAGTTGCTCCTGTTGCTCCTGTAACACCAGTGGATCCCGTTGCTCCTGTTGCTCCTGTTGTTCCTGTTGCTCCTGTAACACCAGTGGATCCCGTTGCACCACTTACTCCTGTTGCTCCTGTTGCTCCTGTTTCTCCTGTTGCACCAGTTGCACCAGTTGCTCCTGTTGCACCTGTTACTCCTGTTGCTCCTATTGTTCCCGTTGCTCCTGTAACTCCTGTTGCTCCTGTAACTCCTGTTGCACCAGTTGCTCCTGTTGCTCCTGTCGCTCCTGTCGCTCCTGTTGCTCCCGTTACTCCTATTTCTCCTGTTGCTCCCGTTGCTCCTGTAATTCCTGTTGCACCAGTTGCTCCTGTAACTCCTGTTGCACCGGTTACTCCTGCTACTCCAGTTGTTCCTGTTGCTCCTGTTGCTCCAGTTTCACCTATCGCTCCTGTAACACCAGTGGATCCCGTTGCACCACTTACTCCTGTTGCTCCTGTTGCTCCTGTAACACCAGTGGATCCCGTTGCACCAGTTGCTCCCGTAGATCCTGTTGCTCCGGTTGACCCAGCTGCCCCTGTTGCTCCAATTTCACCAGTTGCTCCCGTAGCTCCTGTTGCCCCGGTTACTCCTGCTACTCCAGTTGTTCCTGTTGTTCCTGTTGCTCCTGTAACACCAGTGGATCCCGTTGCACCACTTACTCCTGTTGCTCCTGTTGCTCCTGTTTCTCCTGTTTCTCCTGTTTCTCCTGTTTCTCCTGTTGCACCAGTTGCTCCTGTTGTTCCTGTTGCACCTGTTACTCCTGTTGCTCCTATTGTTCCCGTTGCTCCTGTTGCTCCAATTTCACCAGTTGCTCCTGTTGCACCGGTTACTCCAGTTGTTCCTGTTGTTCCTGTTGCTCCTGTAACACCAGTTTCACCTGTCGCTCCTGTAACACCAGTGGATCCCGTTGCACCACTTACTCCTGTTGCACCAGTTGCTCCTGTAACTCCTGTAACTCCTGTTGCACCAGTTTCACCAGTTGCTCCCGTAGCTCCTGTTGCCCCGGTTACTCCTGCTACTCCAGTTGCACCAGTGGATCCTGTTGCTCCTGTTGCTCCCATTAATCCCGTTGCACCCGTTACTCCTATTGCTCCTGTTGTTCCTGTTGCACCCGTTACTCCTATTGCACCAGTTTCACCTGTCGCTCCTGTTGCTCCTGTTGCTCCCGTTGCTCCCGTTGCTCCTGTAACTCCTGTTGCTCCTGTAACTCCTGTTGCACCAGTTGCTCCTGTTGTTCCCGTTGCTCCTGTTGCACCACTTACTCCTGCTACTCCAGTTGTTCCTGTTGCTCCTGTAACACCAGTGGATCCCGTTGCTCCTGTTGCTCCTGTAACACCAGTGGATCCCGTTGCTCCTGTTGCACCCGTTACTCCTATTGCACCAGTTTCACCTGTCGCTCCTGTAACACCAGTGGATCCCGTTGCACCACTTACTCCTGTTGCACCCGTTACTCCTGCTACTCCAGTAGCCCCTGTTGCTCCTGTTGCTCCGGTTGTTCCTCTTGTTCCTGTTACACCCGTTACTCCTATTGCACCAGTTTCACCTGTCGCTCCTGTAACACCAGTGGATCCTGTTGCTCCAATTTCACCAGTTGCTCCCGTAGCTCCTGTTGCACCGGTTATTCCTACTACTCCTGTTGCTCCTGTTGCTCCTGTTGCACCCGTTACTCCTGTTTCTCCTGTTTCTCCTGTTTCTCCTGTTGCTCCTGTTGCTCCTGTTGCTCCTGTTGCTCCCGTTGCTCCTGTTGCTCCCGTTGCTCCCGTTGCTCCTGTTGCCCCGGTTACTCCTGCTACTCCAGTTGCACCAGTAGCTCCTGTTGTTCCTGTTGCACCCGTTAATCCTATTGCACCAGTTTCACCTGTTGCTCCTGTTGCACCAGTGGATCCCGATGCTCCTGTTGCTCCTGCAACTCCTGCTACTCCTGTTGCACCTGTTGCTCCTGTTTCTCCTGTAACACCAGTGGATCCCGTTGCTCCCGTTGCTCCCGTTGCTCCTGTTGCTCCTGTTGCCCCGGTTACTCCTGCTACTCCAGTTGCACCAGTAGCTCCTGTTGTTCCTGTTGCACCAGTGGATCCCGTTGCTCCTGTTTCTCCTGTTTCTCCTGTTTCTCCTGTTGCTCCTGTTGCACCTGTTGCTCCCGTAGCTCCTGTTGCCCCGGTTGTTCCTGCTACTCCAGTTGCACCAGTGGATCCTGTTGCTCCTGTTGCTCCTGTTGCACCTGTTGCTCCTGCTACTCCAGTTGTTCCTGTTGTTCCGGTTGCTCCTGTAACACCAGTGGATCCCGTTGCACCAGTTGCTCCCGTAGATCCTGTTGTTCCTTTTGCCCCGGTTACTCCTGCTACTCCAGTTGCACCAGTGGATCCTGTTGCTCCGGTTGCTCCCATTAATCCCGTTGCACCCGTTACTCCTATTTCTCCTATTGCACCAGTTTCACCTGTCGCTCCTGTAACACCAGTGGATCCCGTTGCACCCGTTACTCCTGTAACACCAGTGGATCCCGTTGCTCCTGTAACTCCTGTTGCACCAGTTGCTCCTGTTGCTCCTGTCGCTCCTGTTGCTCCCGTTACTCCCGTTACTCCTATTTCTCCTGTTGCTCCCGTTGCTCCTGTAATTCCTGTTGCACCAGTTGCTCCTGTAACTCCTGTTGCACCAGTTTCACCAGTTTCACCAGTTTCACCAGTTGCTCCTGTAACACCAGTGGATCCCGTTGCTCCTGTAACTCCTGTTGTTCCTGTTGCACCGGTTACTCCTGCTACTCCAGTTGTTCCTGTTGCTCCTGTAACACCAGTGGATCCCGTTGCACCACTTAATCCTGTTGCTCCAATTTCACCAGTTGCTCCCGTAGCTCCTGTTGCCCCGGTTATTCCTGCTACTCCAGTTATTCCTGCTACTCCAGTTGTTCCTGTTGCTCCTGTAACTCCTGTTGCACCAGTTTCACCAGTTGCTCCTGTTGTTCCTGTTGTTCCTGTTGCACCCGTTACTCCTATTGCACCAGTTTCACCTGTCGCTCCTGTAACACCAGTGGATCCTGTTGCACCACTTACTCCTGTTGCTCCTGTTGCACCCGTTACTCCTATTGCACCAGATTCACCTGTCGCTCCTGTAACACCAGTGGATCCCGTTGCACCACTTACTCCTGTTGCACCAGTGGATCCTGTTGCTCCGGTTGACCCAGCTGCCCCTGTTGCTCCTGTTGCTCCTGTTGTTCCTGTTGCTCCCGTAGCTCCTGTTGCCCCGGTTACTCCTGCTACTCCAGTAGCCCCTGTTGCTCCCATTAATCCCGTTGTTCCTGTCGCTCCTGTAACTCCTGTTGCACCAGTTGCTCCTGTTGTTCCTGTTGTTCCTGTTGTTCCTGTTGTTCCTGTTACACCCGTTACTCCTATTGCACCAGTTTCACCTGTCGCTCCTGTTGCTCCTGTCGCTCCTGTTGCTCCTGTTGCTCCCGTTGCTCCCGTTACTCCTATTGCACCAGTTTCACCTGTCGCTCCTGTTGTTCCTATTGTTCCCGTTGCTCCTGTTGCACCACTTACTCCTGTTGCTCCAATTTCACCAGTTGCTCCCGTAGCTCCTGTTGCCCCGGTTACTCCCGCTACTCCAGTTGTTCCTGTTGTTCCTGTTGTTCCTGTTGTTCCTGTTGCCCCGGTTACTCCTACTACTCCAGTTGCACCAGTGGATCCTGTTGCTCCTGTTTCTCCTGTCGCTCCTGTTTCTCCTATTGCTCCTGTTGCTCCTGTTGCTCCTGTAACTCCTGTTGCTCCTGTTGCTCCTGTTGTTCCTGTTGCTCCGGTTGTTCCGGTTGTTCCTGTTGTTCCTGTTGCTCCGGTTACTCCTGCTACTCCAGTTGCACCAGTGGATCCCGTTGCACCCGTTACTCCTATTTCTCCTGTTGCTCCTGTTGCTCCTATTGTTCCCGTAGCTCCTGTTGCCCCGGTTACTCCTGTTACTCCAGTTGTTCCTGTTGTTCCTGTTGCACCCGTTACTCCTGTTGCTCCTGCTACTCCTGCTACTCCTGTTGCACCAGTTGCACCAGTTGCTCCTGTTGCTCCTGTAACACCAGTGGATCCCGTTGCACCACTTACTCCTGTTGCTCCGGTTGACCCAGCTGCCCCTGTTGCTCCTATTTCTCCTGTTGCTCCCGTTGCTCCTGTAATTCCTGTTGCACCAGTTGCTCCTGTTGTTCCTGTTGCACCCGTTACTCCTATTGCACCAGTTTCACCTATCGCTCCTGTAACACCAGTGGATCCCGTTGCACCACTTACTCCTGTTGCTCCAATTTCACCAGTTGCTCCCGTAGCTCCTGTTGCTCCCATTAATCCCGTTGCTCCTGTAATTCCTGTTGCACCCGTTACTCCTGTTGCCCCGGTTGTTCCTGCTACTCCAGTTGCACCAGTGGATCCTGTTGCTCCGGTTGCACCTGTTGCTCCTGCTACTCCAGTTGTTCCTGTTGTTCCGGTTGCTCCTGTAACACCAGTGGATCCCGTTGCACCACTTACTCCTGTTGCTCCGGTTGACCCTGTTGCTCCTGTTGCTCCTGCTACTCCAGTTGTTCCTGTTGTTCCGGTTGCTCCTGTAACACCAGTGGATCCCGTTGCACCACTTACTCCTGTTGCTCCGGTTGACCCTGTTGCTCCTGTTGCTCCTGTTGCCCCGGTTATTCCTGCTACTCCTGTTGCTCCTGTTGCTCCCGTAGCTCCTGTTGCCCCGGTTACTCCTGCTACTCCAGTTGCACCAGTGGATCCTGTTGCTCCGGTTGCTCCCATTAATCCCGTTGCACCCGTTACTCCTATTGCACCAGTTTCACCTGTCGCTCCTGTAACTCCTGTTGCACCAGTTTCACCTGTCGCTCCTGTAACACCAGTGGATCCCGTTGCACCACTTAATCCTGTTGCTCCAATTTCACCAGTTGCTCCCGTAGCTCCTGTTGCCCCGGTTATTCCTGCTACTCCAGTTATTCCTGCTACTCCAGTTGTTCCTGTTGTTCCTGTTGCGCCAATTTCACCACTTGCTCCCGTTTCTCCAGTGGATCCTGTTGATCCCGTTATTCCTGTTGATCCAGTGACTCCGGTGGCTCCCGCAACCCCAATGGCTCCTGTAGCTCCTCTAGATCCTGTTACTCCTGAAGACCCAGTGACTCCCGTTGCTCCTGTTACTCCTGAAGATCCAGTGACTCCCGTTTTACCCTGTAACCCACGAGGTCCCTTTACACTTCTTGGTCCCCTTTTACAACACTTATTTAAGCGCTTCTTTTTCCATTTGCATTTCCATAGTATCTCAGGGCATTTCATATACTTTTTACATGTTTTTTTTTTCAACTTATGACAATGAGGTGTTTTTCTTTTTCCATGCTTTTCTTTATTAAGTTTGGATTTTCGGCATTTGATTTCTTTTTTTGAGAATCGATGTTCTATAGATTTATGTTTTTCTTTTTTACAGGAAACAGTCAACGTTTGTCACCTCCACATAAATAACATATGAGGGTCGACGTAGACAGGTATAGGCGCTCATTCATGAGGAAATTAAAAATGTGGCTTACCGTTACTTCTTATGTCCTATACGTGTTATGTTCTAAATAATATTTACAATTGAGGGTACGTCTTATTTATGTCCGAAACACGTTACAGAAAACATTTCATACGCATCTGCCATCCTCAAAAGTTAGGGTGATCTCGACCCAATTCCACTCGTCTGAAGGACCTTTAACTTCATCACCAAATTTCCAGTAAAGTAATTTCATTCCATGCCCCATTTTACTTTTCTACAGCTAAAGTTTATAAACCAATTTTATCATGGCTTTGTTGAATTAAACTGCATTAAAAACGGCAGTCATGAATACGGCTGCCGTTTCTTCGTGTTTATTGAACTATTGTTACCCGTTAACGCAAAGAAAAACTGTTCCTTGGCTCACTTCTTTACACTTATATACTGACGTTCTTTCCACTCGAACTCATTCTCCAATCGAAATGTGGATAGTTCAATCACGAGATCGAGTTCCTTTTTAGGAGCGTCCGAGAAACTCTCCTGTCCGTACGCCCAGCAGGAATAGAGCTCTAAGTCTTCACCTATTTCCATATTACGGCGCAAATATTCAAATAGCTCTATTAAGCACTTCTTGCTTGTCTGGTATGAAATGAGATGAGACTGTTTAATTTCGTCATTGATCTTGAAGGAACCGCCTTCGGGGTTGACTTGGTAAACAAATGGATGACGGAACATATGCGAGGATTGTCTGGTTATGGGCCCGGTTATATATAAACCGGCTGCATCCTCTTCCGTCTCGTAGACATCCATTAGCTTTTCCCCTGCTCCACACGGAGCGTGCTAGTTTCCCAGCACTCCGCGTTCCCTCTAAAAGAATGTACTAGATCATAAGTTCCTCGTTACTCATAGATTCGGGAAAATCAGACTGGTTCAAGTCCTTATTTATCACCATACTGATTGATCCAGATTTTCATTAAGTTTGTGATAGCTAGTCTATTTATGAGTACTTCAATCGTCTCTTTGTGAGTATGGTGGATGAGTTGAAATACCTCTTTATGGAGAATGCACATGTTATTGAATTTATCGCTTCCGCCGAGATATAATGGCATATAGTGGTGGCAGTAAACGTCAGGTGCAAAAAGGTACATTCCTGTAATTTCGCATTTCCCCATCTTCATGCTGTACCGACTTATCCGATTACCCATGTATTCCACATTCTCGTTCGGGATGCTGGATGCCATCAAAGAAATAATTTCTTGACGTATATCCGGATGAAGCTTTTTTTATATTTGCTGTATGTTGGCGGTGGGTTAGTTGGATGTTCGTATTTCCCGAATACCTACGTGAACACCTGAAATGTTTCCGGGGGAAACATCCTTCGAAAGCATATGCTAGGACCGGCTGAATTCAATCTTCGACGTCGAGTAGTCCTCTTGATATACTTCGTGATCAAAAGATGACTTTTGAACAACCTCTCTAATATTCAGGTCTTTCAAAGTGACTTCATTTCTCTGATGCTGAATACTTTCCTATGTAAGCCTTTAGATGTATTCCGCGTAAATAGCGGGGGAAGGAAGACCCACGAGAACGGAATAAGAGCCTAAACAACACTTACATTAGCAGTAAAGGCTAGATTGTGAGAATTAAGTGCCTAGATGACAGTTGAAATCGGGAGAAACGCGGAAAATTGGGTTTTCCGAATAATTAGATGTTGTTTGGGCAGCTAAAGTGGTGGAAAGAGGAATGGCAATGGATTTAGAGGTCAAATTTGCAACTAACTACGTGATACCCTCGCTATAGCAATAGAAATATAAGATAACAAGTGCGAGTAGTTGCAGAAATCAGTACTTACAGAAAACAATGGATGTTGTATGAAGTAGCGAAGATGACGGAATTATCCTGAAGAAGCGGTAGCGCTCGCCTACAAGCTTTCCGTAGGAAAGCTACTCCGGAAGCATATGCTTTGCCCTAGGATTTCTACCGCTAAGCGGTATACAATCAAGAAATTGGAGGGCAACAGCGACCATAAGGATAATCCGTCATCGCAGCGGCATCCTACACCAATATATGTGGACTTTTTTCAGAGACCCTTTCAGAACAACTCCACCCTATTCAAGCATCCTTGTTCATAAACTATCATTTATCGGAATTAGAAGCATGAGAATCATTATCCAGACCAAGCGTGCGATATAATTCCCGAGAATAACCTTGGAGCTTCTTCTCTAACATTTGTGCTTGATCACTAAATTTCGTAAGCTCACGAATCATACGGGAACGACCTCCAGGACTGAACGTCTCTTGGATTCGTTCTTTGAAGTAATCATGGACAATATAATTACGTTGCTTCCATATTCTTGTCAATTGAATTGTTTCTTCTTTCGTGAAAGGGAAATGATGCTGAATTTCCTGCACTAATTGGCCTAACGAACTACTTAACTTACGTTGATAAATTTCAGTGAAGTCTTCTTCTGTTGGAATCTTGCCCTCTGATAGCTTCATGAGCATCAATAAGTTAACCAGTTGCTGCTCCAAAGATTGTGAAGAATATACGGCAAGTCCAAAATAGGTAAAGACATCTCTTGAATGATCACTATCGAGCAATCTCTCTTTTACCATACTTCCGCTCCATTCACTATCAACACATTTACGCGATGTGCTAGTTGATCTACTTTGCTATTCCTAATGTTAAAGGAATCCGCAAAATCTATCAACATGAGATTGTTAAATGGATCTATTACGTCCCTTTTTACATACGGGCTGGGGTAGCCAAACCAAGAATATGCATTGTTCTTTGTAAAGATTGCCCTGTCAGTGTCGTTAGAGACACTCGAATTTTTCTTACCCCATCTTCTTCACACAGTATTCTTTCCTGGTTGTAGAAGTGATTGAACGCCTGCGCTATATCTAGAACATATCTAGCTAATACGGAAGGTTCATTGTTCTGTATCCCACGTTTCAACTGTACAGGGAACGTAATAAGCAGTTTAAGGAGTGCCCATCCTGAATCACCTAATGCTTCAGCATATTGATCCTGCTGCATTCCTTGAGAATCTTCCGTGTGTACTTGTTCTAACATCATACTTTTAGAAAGAATGCTTTGGGTTCTTGTATATGTGTACTGCAAATAAGGACCTGTCTCCCCTTCGAAATTCAACGCATCATCCAGTGAGAAATCCACTTCGTTAGTCCGATTATTCTTGAGATCCCCAAAAATAACAGCTCCAATTCCTACGTCCTGTGCCACCTTATATTTGTCCGGTAACTCTGGATTCTTCTGTTCAATGACCGTGAGCGCTCTTGCAACAGCTTCATCTAACACATCGTCAAGATACACAATTTTACCGCGACGGGTGGACATCTTCTTACCCTCGAATTTCATTAATCCAAAGTGTACATGACTGCAATCTTGTACCCACTCGGCCCCCATTTTATGCAATACAGCAAATACTTGTTGGAAATGTAACTTCTGTTCTCCCCCGACCACATAAAGAATTTGATCAGCTTTCATGACATGATGGCGATAAAATGCTGTTGCCAAATCGCGTGTAGGATAAATCGTCGTCCCGTCGGATTTCATAATTAAGCAAGGTGGCATCCCCTCATCATCCAATTGAACAACGAGTGCACCATCACTTTTCACTAATAAATTTTTATCTTTTAGCGCTTGAACAACGGCAGCCATTTTATCATTGTAAAAGCTTTCTCCAAGCACATGATCGAACGTAATATTTAGTCTTTTATACATTCTGTTGAACTCCTGCATACTAACTTCGACGAAATATTCCCAAAGTCTATTCGCTTCTTCATCACCAGACTCCAACAGACGGAACCAATTTCTCGCCTCGGGTTCCAATGTTACATCTTGTTGTGCTTCCTCATGAAACTTAACGTATAAACGTAAAGACTCTTGAATTGGATTCTCTTGTAAAGCTTCATCATTACCCCAACGCTTATATGCTGTAATTTGTTTGCCAAATTGCGTGCCCCAATCGCCCAGATGATTGACGCTAACAGGTTCGTATCCTGCGGTTTGATACATTTTATACAAGGCTGCACCAATCATCGTTGATCTAAGATGTCCGATACCAAAAGGTTTCGCAATATTGGGAGATGACATATCAATAACAACCTTTTTTCCCTGACCTATATTAGTTCGAGCATCATCATCTTGCTGCAATCTCTCCATCAAGCCCCCGACATAATAATCTCTGTCGAAAGTTAAATTAACATAGGGTCCAACAGCTTCTGCTTTGATTCCCTTCATTTGGATACGACTCACTAATTGTAAGGCGATCTGCGGCGGTGATTGTCTAAACTGCTTCGCTAATACGTAACATGGAAATGCAATATCACCCATCACTACTGAGGGCGGTGTTTCTAATAAGTTTTCCACTTCTTCTGCTGATAGGGGTACGTGTGGCTGTATTGCCTCTATGGCCCAATTCTTTAACATGATAGTTCATCCTCCATATTCTACTTAAATGACTGTTTATTTCATCAAAAAAAGCCCTCATCTCTATGAATAAGAGACGAGAGCTTTAGTTCCCGTGGTACCACTCTAGTTGAACCCTCAGACAGAGGTGTATTCCTCTCCAGAGTTGTTCCGCTTGATGACCTATAACGAAGATCAATCGGACTATTCTACTGATCATAAAAGAAGTTGTTCAAAAGACGATCTTCATGACGTTGGAATAGCCATCTCCCGGGTGCGCTTCATCAGAGTCCAATATGCCGGCTTTCACCAATTCCGGCTCGCTACAATATCGGTCACTCCCATTACTCTCCCGTTCAAAGACGTTCAATATACCACAGTATACATCGGTCACCGTTAAGTTGCAACACGATATAACTGAATCATTCTCCTTCAAATTCTAATAAGTATTAACCCTTCTGCTCAAGCTCTTCCAAGGCATTCTTCAATTCAGCTTGAGAGAAATGCTCACCTATGAATACAACGACATCGGGTACAACTCCTTGAGGATTAATCTTCAAAAAGTCCGATTCTCTAAATGCATATTGAAATAAAAATCGGCTGGTTGTATCACTAAATGTCATAACTCCTTTTGCGCGATATACTTCACGTGGTAAATGATTCACTAATTTTTCGAAACCCTGACTATCAATTGGACCCGTGAAATAATGCGTATACACCATAACATGATCATGGGAGTGATGTGAGTGATCATGTCCATCATGACTATGGTCATCTCCCTTGCCTTGATCTTCTCCATATGAATTGTCGCTCTTCCACTGTCCAGGTTGAACATCTTGTCCGAACAATGGAACCCAGTCCACATCACAACGTACAGCTGGAATAATCGGGGCATACTCGTTCCAACTAGATATAATAGTCGCTAGCTTCTCTTGATCTTCTTCACTTACACGGTCAACTTTATTAAGGATCAAATAAGATGCACAGCGAATCTGCTCTTGCATAAGGCGATAAGTCTTGCCTTTCTGAATCTCATATAGTTCCAATAAATGTACGGCATCCACGACGGTAATGACGCTCTTTAGATCTATTTTCATATAAAGTGCAGCTTCCGTTACTCCATCCAAGATTTCCATCGGATTCGCAATTCCTGTCGCCTCTATGACGATTACATCCGGTGATTCTTGCTTAATCAGATTCGATATTTCTAGACTTAAATCACCTCGAATGGTACAGCAAATACATCCACTGAGCATTTCAGTCATGGGAACAGTCTCTTCAATCAATGCACCTTCCAAGTTCACATCGCCAATCTCATTCATGATCACAGCAGGTCGCAGCCCCTGCTCCTGCCAATGAGTTACCATGCGCTGCAACAATGTCGTCTTCCCGCTCCCCAGAAATCCAGACAATATATAAATAGGTGTAACCCGATCTGCCACTTGATTCTGATCCATACTTCTTTCTCCTCCAACTCGTTTCCATCTCTATCAGCCGAGTTTACTATATGTGAAGCCCCTCATGCAAGTGGCCATATTTAATCACATTAACTATTCAGAGCACTGCCTTTCTAGCGTCCACAACTCATGCTGCTATTGCACGCTATTCACAACTTCTTTTCGAATTTCATTAGATAACTCTAATGAAATATTTCCCTCTTTCTTGAATACCCCACCACCAATAATATGTTCGAAGCCCAGTTGCGTAATTGTATTGTCTTTATCAATGCTACCACTTATTTCTTTACTGCTATCTCCAAAAATACTATAGTTGTAATATAATAACTTTTTATTCATTGTCATTTCCGTTCCTCTTATATCAAACCATTTATGATCCGCGAAGTTTTGTAGGTTATTTCCTTTTTGAATATGCGCTTGCCAAGTCACTATTGGGAAATCCTCTTTAAATTCATACAATAAAACTGTATCGCCTGTAATCACATAGAAGCGAAGGGCTTCACCCTCAGGGAATATAAACGTGCTATCATAATCTTCAGATACATACTTTATCTCTAATGGCCTTTGCTCATAATGTACAATTGAAGTGTAGGTCTTGTCCATCGCTAGCTTCCGAGCTTCTCGTAGCGAACCTTCATAAAGAATCTTTCGTTCCTTATCGTTTAGAGGTGAACTAATCGTTACTGCCTTGCCATCCCAATCTACCCTATACCCGTATAATTCTGATAGAAATCGTAAAGGGACAAATACTCGATTATTCTCTAATTTAGCAGACACATCTAATGAAATCACACCGGATTGATTGGGCTTCCCATCGACGGAAGCAGTATTCTTACCGATCGTAAGTATGACACTTTCAGCCCATTTACGAATAGTCACCTTGTTGTCCTTTTGATCCCATTCTACTTTGGCACCTAATGCCTCTGACACAACTCGAATGGGAACAAGTACTCTCCCTTGCTCTACTATTGGCGCTAAACTGTTTGGAATTATATCATTGTTTATATATATAGGAATTGAATCAGCGGCATTTGCTATTGAACCAACACTTAACATGCTAACAACTGCAAATGCGGTTAGAATTTTTCTCATGAATTTCTCTCCTTTGCACATTTTATCTCAACTTCAAGTCTGAACTACAACTTAAGCTTATACTCTCATTACCACTTAAACGTTCGTTAGACTCTAAATGTTCCATTTATTTTAACATTATTTATTTTTAAGTAAGCCAAACTGTTTACAGGCAACGATTATTCAACGACAAAAAACAGAGCACGGGAGCTATTACCAGTCCCCACACTCTGCTAGTTTCACTTCCTATTTCCAAAAGCTAACCCGCTACAATAAATGTCCTAATCTAGCTTCACTATGGTACGTCCGACTGCTCCACCTTGCAGTATAGTCTCTAGTACACCAGGTAATTCATTCAATGAAATTTCCGTTATTCCCCCATCAAGTACCTTAACGGGCTTCCACGCTGCGCCTAATTTAGTCCAAATCGCCTGTCTATGTTCCATTGGACAATAGACGGAATCGATACCGAGCAATTGTATTCCTCGTAGTATAAATGGATAGACTGTACTTTCAAAAGAACCACCGCCAGTTAATCCTGAAAGTGCCACTCCTCCACCGTATTGGACTGTCTTCAAAAGCCCTGCTAAATGAGATCCTCCAACAGGATCAACTACACCTGCCCAGCGCTCTTTTGCAAGAACTCCTTTGGTCGGTGCAATAATATCTTCTCGGCTAACGACGGAAGTAGCTCCCAATTGTTGTAACCACTCACTCTGAGTATCTACTTTCCCTGTACTTGCCACAACTTCGAATCCAAGCTGAGCTAGTATATTCACAGCTACACTACCCACACCACCCGTTGCCCCTGTAACTAATACAGGTCCGCGCTCCGGTGTAAGACCATTATGAATAAGACGTTCCACAGACAATGCAGCCGTAAACCCAGCCGTTCCCAGTCCCATCGCCTCTCTTGAATTCAATCCCTTTGGTAACGAGACGAGCCAATCACCACTTACCCTTGCCAAGCGACTATACCCACCGAAACGTGCTTCACCAAGCCCGTATCCTGTACATAGAACAACATCACCTGACTGAAAGCGTGGGTCATTTGACTCAACAACGGTTCCAGCTAGATCAATGCCCGGAATAAAAGGATACGATTTGACTATCCTCCCCTCCGGTGAATTGGCTAAACCATCCTTATAGTTAACACTGGAATACTCTACCTCAACGGTTACGTCACCTTCTGGTAGTTGATCTATATTAAGTGTCTCTACACCACTTCGAAACCCTTGATCATCTTTACGAATCATAAATGCTTGAAAACTGTTCATTTAAGTCATCATTCCCTTCCTTAATTATCTAAATTATTAATCGTATTCACTAGTCTCTTCATTGTAACCTTCTCCAAGCCAGCATTCAAAAAAGACATCTCCCCCGCTAAGGAAAAATGCCTTTTTCATTTCTAAATAAGCTTATAAATAAGGATTCTCATGCTTAGCCTTCAATACATTCCAGCGTCTATTAACCTCATTTTGGAAACTCTCATACGTAGCTTCATTCTCTGGCTTAAGTAAATGGCGTGTTTTCCCCATCCATTTCAGCCATTCGCGAAGCTCAACCTTTTTATTCTTATCTTCTGGATTATAAGTGATGTTTGTACATCCATGTTCTACCTCATACAATGGGAAGAAACAAGTATCTACAGCTTCATTCACAATGATAGCACCCTCATTGTCATTAGATAACCAGTTCAAAGGACATGCAATCAGTATTTTCCCATATACTAATCCTTCGTTCTGCGCGTAGTATTGAGCTTTCGCCGCTTTCTTCACCAAATCTTGAGGGAATGCCTCCGAACCCGTAAATACGTACGGAATATTCGTTGCTGCCATAATTTGAGCTGTATCTTTATGTTGCGTTGTTTTCCCTTGTTGCTCCGTTCCTAGGTTGGATGTGGAAGTACGGTTTCCAATAGGTGTTGAATAGGACTGCTGTGCCCCAGTATTCATATACCCTTCATTATCATACTCGATAATAATCATCTTATGGTTCCGCATTGCTGCACCAATGGCAGGCCCCATACCAATATCCATCCCTCCATCACCTGTGACCATAACAAACGTGAAGTCATCTTGCAAACCTAGATGATCTAATTCACCTCGCCGCTTGCGTTCCCAGAACATTTCTACAACACCTGATAATGTCGCAGCACCATTCTGGAACAGATTGTGGATATACGTCGCTTTATGTGCAGAGTAAGGGAATCCCGTAGTCGTAACCATAGCACACCCTGTATGATACAGTGCAACGATATCCCCTTCAATTCCCTTGAAGAACGTCTCCAGACCCGAGAATATCCCGCACCCTGGACAAGCGCCATGACCCGGAGCTAAGCGTTTCGGCTTCTTCGTAAGCGCGCGTAACGGTGGAATTCGTACACTTAATTTCCCTGTCACTTCATCCTTCTTCACCGTAATTAAGCCTGTCTTCAAGTCTTCGAACCTCATCGGCTTGAGAACACGCTGAGGAGCTTTAGATGCTTCTCCTTCAGTATGACCATAATAATCAAAAGGAACTTCTACCGTCCCCTTCTCCATTGCCTCAATAGCTAACTTGAACAAATGATGCCCGTCCTCGGAGTAGAACTCTTTGCCTCCCAAACCATATATCCGACTGATCACCTGTGTTGTTGTGTTACCATGTGTGAATAGGGCAGCTTTGATCTCAAGCACCATATTTCCGCCATGTGCTCCATATGAATCTGCACGATCACCCACCGTGATTGCCTTAACATGTTGTAATGCTTCAGCAATTTGCTTCTGAGGGAACGGTCGGATCATATTCGGAGCGATTGAACCTGCCTTGATCCCTTGACTACGAAGTTGGTCTACCACATCTTTGATAATTTCAGAAGCCGAATTCATAAGAAATACGGCTACTTCTGCATCCTCCATACGATACATATCTAGCATTTCGTAATTTCGACCTGTTAATTCCTTATATTCACTAGCAATAACCTCAAATACGTCTCCAGCATTGTACATTGCTTGGGATTGCTGATATTTATTATTAATATAATCCGGTTCATTCATATACGGTCCCACCGTAATAGGATTGTCACGATCTAACGTATTGTGGAACCCTTCTGGTGGCTTTTCCCCTACAAACTTATGAACGTCCTTCTGATGCGCCAACACTTGAACACGACGCTTCTGGTGTGACGTGAAGTATCCATCAGAAGCAATCAGCACTGGCAGACGGACATCTTTGTGTTCAGCTAGTTTGAGCGCGATGAGGTTCATATCATAGACAGACTGGGGATCACGACACATCAGGATAGGCCAGCCTGTATTCAATGCGAAATATAGGTCCGAATGATCACCATGAATATTCAACGGACCTGAGACCGATCTGCACACCAGATTCATAACCATTGGAAATCGTGTACCAGACTGCACAGGCATCTGTTCTAACATAAACATATAACCATTTGCACTTGTTGCGTTAAACACGCGACCGCCCGCCGTTGAGGCTCCGAAACATATACCTGCGGAACTGTGTTCACCATCTGACGGGATCAATTTAATATCATGTTGCCCATCCGCTTTCATCAAATCTAAATACTGTGCTACCTCGGTTGAGGGGGAGATTGGAAAATAACCCATCACATGATAATTAATTTGATGTGCAGCATAAGCAGCCATTTCATTCCCAGATTCATAGACATATATTTGCTCGACCTTAGAAGATGTATCTACTTCTTTTTCATCAATAACAGCCATAACAACTTCCCGCCTTTCACCAATCATTTATACTAAGTCAAAAATATGTTTAACGGTCTGAGCATCTGCTACACCGTCTTCTTCAAACATGCTTGAGAGAGCATCCGTTGGACAAGCCTCTATACATTTCAGACAACCTTTACAATACTGATAATCGATCCCTTTAAGGAACATTTGTGGTCTTCCTTTTTTATCAGGCTGTTCTTCCCACACGAAGCATAAGTCCGGACATACCGTATCGCACTGGGCACAATGTATACAATCCTCTAGCACGAAGTGAGGCATCATTCCAGCGCGTGAAATACTCAGGTTCTTCAGTATGCTATTCCCAGGATTCGTAATGAGTCCTCCCATTGGCTGCGTCTCATATCCAAGAACAGATGTATCTGCACGTACAAATTCCGGCATAGACAATCCTTCTTCTAATGGGAATTCCTGAATGATTACTTCGTTAAATCCGCGTTCGAACGTATTCAATGCGGATGCTACACTCTGAGGATATTTCGTCCCAAGGGATTTGCGAATGACGTCTTTCATCGTATCGGGATCAAGAAAAGGACATAATCGAAACATCGCTCCAAGCATCGCCATATTGACTCGATTCTTCTCCGCTAGCGCAATACCTGTTGCATCAATAACAGCAACCGTGCCTCCAAGCATATTCATAGCATTCTTTAATCGCTCAGGTGTCTTCTGAGAATTGATAAGGACTATACTATCTGCATAAATTCCACTAACAACGTTAACCGTTTTAGCTAGAGCTTCATGAAAAACACTCACAACATGTGGTCGTTCTACGGGTGATGTATCACGTATAGGTGTATTCAGATCACAAAAACGAATATGCGCTTTAACATGTGATCCCTTCTTCTCAGAACCATAGGACGAGAAACTCACCCCATTCAGACCAGCACCTTCAACACCAGCCTCAGCCAGCATTTTACCAGCCAAATTTGCCCCAAGGCCTCCAATGGACTCCAGTCTTATTTCAAAGAAACCCAACTCATTTACTTTTGGCAGATGTTCCACCGACATAACCCCTTTCAGGATATCTTCTCTACTGTTATCCTCTCATTTAACGAGTTATTACAAATTTTAGATATGAAAAAAATCATATTTAGATAAATATGATGTATGCGTTTTCACTCCGTGACATGTCGAACAGCGATACATTTTGCCAATTCCTGCGCTTTCCCGAGAAATAATTGAGGACATCCGTATGACTTCAGTGGCTTCTCCACACAAGCAGAAACGGCTATGCCGTCCTTTTTCGAGGACGGTACCCGTCTCTGCCGAAATATAAGAATTAGAGTATCAAGAGTCAATTTCATAATTACGCAACCCGATTTAGCTGCATCGGCGATTATGAAATTGATTCAAGTGAAACTTATACTTTCTTATATTTATAAAAAAAGCATGTCAGAGATCCTGTGGGATCTCTAACATGCTATCGGTTATACCTTATATTATTATATATCTTCTTCTTGCATATGTTGAGCCATGATAGATTTCTTCAATTCCCATACGGTCTCACTAATATTCGTACGATATATTTCCGGATTCATTTTCCGCAAATATTCCGGCCAGAAGAGATTTAGCTGTTCCTTATGGTGGCTGCGAATCATATCAAGCGTCGGTAATTCATATACTTGAACACCATCCACAAATACGGGCTCTAGCATAGGAATAGCTTCATAGTTCCGTATCTTCTTTTGTAGATAAGAATGCTGAGGATTGAATAACTTGATCGGACCGCCATCACGCGGCTGATCCTCTTCTGGGAAACAAATATAATCCGCTAGAGCCTTACCACTTATACGGTCAATAATGCGATATACGTCTTTCTTGCCAGGTGTAGATACCTTCTCAGGGTTAGCCGAGATTTTCAAAGTTGGCTTCATGATGCCACCCACATTACGTTCGACGAGTTTGTACACACCGCCTAATGCTGGTTGATCCGCCGCTGTGATCAGCTGCGTTCCAACGCCCCAAATATCAATCCGTGCTCCCTGTGCTTTAAGGTTAAGAATCGTATTCTCATCTAAATCATTTGAAGCAACAATTTTTACATGAGATAAGCCCGCTTCATCTAACATTTTACGAGCTTGAATCGAAAGATATGCTAAGTCCCCACTATCTAAGCGAATGGCAGACAAGCTCTTCCCAATAGATGCTAAATATTTACCCGTCTGAATCGCATGTGGAATACCACTCTTCAGCGTATCGTAAGTATCTACTAGTAAAGTCACTAAATCAGGCATGACCTTGGCGTAGGCGTCAAAAGACTCTTGCTCACTTTCAAAGCTCTGTACCCACGAATGTGCATGAGTTCCTTTAGTAGGAATGCCAAACTTTTTGCCTGCCAACATATTGGATGTTGCATGAAAACCTCCAACATATGCAGCTCGAGCACCCCATACCGCCGCATCCGCTTCCTGTGCACGGCGTGTACCGAATTCAAGTAAAGTATCCTGACCTGCAACTTGTTTAATTCGCGATGCTTTGGTTGCGATAAGTGTCTGAAAGTTCATGAAATTAAGAAGAGCTGTTTCTACTAATTGCGCCTCCATCATTCTACCTTCAACACGAATCAACGGTTCATCAGGAAATACTAATGTTCCTTCTTTCATAGAATGAATCGTTCCTTCGAAGCGAAACTTACGCAATTCATCCAGAAATGCAGAATCATAATTCTCTTCTTGTTCTGCAAGGTATTGTATATCCTCTTCCGTAAATCGAAGATGGTTAACATATTGAACAATTCGTTCTAAACCTGCAAATACAGCATATCCATTTCCAAATGGAAGCTTTCGGAAATAGGCTTCAAATACGGCTCTATTCTCATGTGTACCTAAGTGCCAATGCGCATACATCATATTAATCTGATATTTATCGGTATGCAGCGCAAGATCTTCCGTATGCATGATGTATTCCCCCTTGTTGTCTTGCAGCTCATCAACTTCATTGTCAGAAGAAAAGCACTACTAATTCGAACTTCTAATTACTTGAGCTCCCAGACTACCTTTAAAATGCTCTAGTGCCCATTCATGTCCGTGCGGATTAAAGCTAGCTACAGCATCCTCAAACACGGTAATTCCATATCCCTTGTTGTATGCATCTACAGCGGTATGAAGAATACAAATGTCCGTACACACACCTACCAAATGAACTTCTGTAATTCCTCGTTCTTTAAGTAATATATCAAGATTCGTCCCACAAAAAGCGCTATATCTACTCTTATCCATCCAATAGATAGATTGTTCGTTTCTGTTATAGACATCCGCCAAATTACCGTACAATTCTCGTCCGTGCGTACCACGAATATTATGTGCTGGGAATAAAGCCGTCTCCGGATGATAAGAATCATTCTTCTCATGAAGATCAACAGCCATTACGACGAAGTCATCTTGATCTACATACTTTTGTGTGAGCGCAACAATAGTGTCTTGAAGATCAATAGCAGGCTGCCCCACTGGAAGATTACCTTCTACGAAATCATAGGTATAATCAATGACGAGTAATGCTTTCATCATTCTCACTCCCCAATCATTACATATTGGTATTACGTATAAATTGATAATAAAGGAACATCATCCATAAACATGTACAATTGTGCGGAACGCTGTGAATATTGATTAGAGCTAAGTTTCTTGCCCGCTTCATCTTTCACTTCTTCCAGTAGACCCTGCCTACTGCGTGTTGAAGTGATTTTCCGAATAAAATTAGGCTCTTTGAACTCTGGCACAACCGTCTGAATCACTTGATACAGTTCACTCAGGGTGAAATGCTTCGGCAAGAACTGCTTAGCAATCGTCGTCTGCAACATCTTCTGCTGAATTCTTATATAGGCGTCTCGAATAATCTCACGATGATCGAATGCTAACTCCAACTCTTCGAGCGCTTCTTGAATTCCGAACATCCCCACTTCTTCCGCATCATCCGCCGCTTGTTTCTGCTCCAGCATCCATTCTTCTACGAGTGCAAAGAAGGCATTGCTAATAATCCAACCACGCGGATCTCTACCTGGCTTACTGTAAACACCCAAATACTCTAGATGTCCGCCGTCCACGCCCGTCTCTTCCTTCAACTCTCGCTTTGCCGCATCATAGATGGATTCACTTTCTCTACAGAACCCACCAGGTAACGCCCATTTACCCGCAAAGGGCCAAGACTTACGACGAATTAACATCACCTTCAGTTCACGAATCGGTAAGGTCTTCGTAACCGTCTTACGTTCCCGCTTCGTTAGTGTAAACATGACAATATCCGCTGGAACTCCATCTGGAGTGCGATATTTCTTAGCATTGTACGTTTCTTGTTTACTATTATCTTCATTCATCGTCATCACCACATAATATTCTATTTGATATTATCATTATGATCCATTAATAGTGTTTGTCAAGTGTTATGACTTGTTTTCACTTTATTTCTTGATGCCTACGACTCTGAAGCTAGCTGTCGATACACATCCTAATGTTCCTTCACTATCATGAACACGTGCTTCAGTCGTTAAGCTACGTCCCGCTTCATGAATAACTATGGCAGTTACAGTGAGGAGTCCTTGCTTCATCGGGGCAACAAAATGTATATTCATATTCGTCGTCACACAAGCATCTACATTTTTGGCAGCTGTTGCAACCATACCCATGGCCTGATCCATCAAGGAGCTAAGCACTCCCCCATGGACTATACCGAGCGAATTCATATGATGCTCCTTAATATCCAATGCAATCTTCACTTCCTTACTATCTCCAGAAATGAATTCACAACCAAGAAATCCCCAGAAGGTATCTTTCCCCTTGGCAATCATGCTGTCTAGTCCCTCCATGCTAATCCTCCTAAATATGTCTATCTATCTATTTTATCCACCAAGTAGAAACGGCTATGCCGCCCTTTTTCAAAAAGCTTATGCTTCCGATGCTAGCGACACTTCATGCCACTTTAAGGCACACGCTCCGCACGACTTATATGTTCTTATCTTTCAGCAAAAAGGCGCGGATAGCTATCCGCAGCCTTGTCCATACTTAACCACAATTCGTTGGAGGAGCATCTGTCCCCACTTCAACATTCACTTTTTCGGATACCGTATCATGAATGACAGAAATGACCAACTGCAGTAAATAATTTATATCACTTTGACTTTGCTGAAATTCCACTACAACGGGTATACCATCGATCTCATCTTGGAGAACTTCAATTTCCGCTTCAATCTTGGCCACCATCTCTTTATTTCTAAAAGATTCAAAAGCAACAATTTCTTTTTGCTTCTTCTTGATGATAGTGATCAATTCTTGTACACGTTCATGGTTATTAATTTTCATTTCTGCTTGTTGGAAATGCTTCACTTCTTCACTACTAGATAACAAGTTTGCTAATTCTTTCGCTTTAATCATAACCTCTTCTTGGATAACCAAGTCTCGCGTATCATAGGTCAACATTCCATGCTCATTAAGCTTGCCTTGTTCTTGTGACACATAGACCACCCCTTATCTATAAATTCACAGCTACAGACTCTGTTACAATCTCGCCTTTAATATACCATGTTTTCACTTCACTTATTTCCACATTCACTAGCGTTCCAATCAAGTCTTTGCCACCTTCAAAGTGAACTAGCCTATTACTACGTGTTCTACCTGCTAGAACCGCCTCATTATTCTTACTTTCACCTTCAACGAGCACTTCCACGATCTTTCCTTGCATCTTCTCAGTGCTCTTACGACTGTTATCCACAATGGCCTGATTAAGACGTTGTAAACGTTCCTTCTTCACTTCCATTGGAATATTATCCTCCATTATAGCTGCAGGTGTCCCTTCTCGGGGAGAATAAATAAAGGTGAAGGCTGAGTCGAATCCAATCTCATTGACCAACGTCATCGTTTCTTCAAATTGCTCATCCGTTTCTCCTGGGAAACCAACAATAATATCCGTCGTTAATCCTACATTGGGAATCGCCTTTTTTATTTTTTGTGCTAACTCCATATAGCGATCACGGGAATATTTACGACTCATTTTCTTCAGAATTTCCGAGCTTCCAGATTGAACAGGTAGATGAATATGCTCTACCAGATTACCGCCTTTGGCAAGCACATGCACCAACTCATCATCGAAGTCTCTTGGGTGAGAAGTTGTGAACCGAACACGTGGAATATCAATCAAACGCATATCATCCATTAGATTAGCGAAGCTATACGTAATATCCGTGAAATCTTTACCGTAAGCATTCACATTCTGTCCAAGCAATGTCACTTCTTTGAATCCTTGGCGTGCAAGATCTCTTACCTCTGCGATAACATCTTCTGGTCGGCGACTACGCTCTTTACCACGGGTGAATGGAACGATGCAATAGGTACAGAACTTATCACAACCATACATAATGTTTACCCATGCTTTCATACCTTCCCGCTTCTTCGGTAGGTTCTCAATAATGTCGCCTTCCTTAGACCATACATCAACAACTAACTCTTTACTGAATAGCGCTTCCTTAATCAAATGCGGCAATCTATGAATATTATGTGTTCCGAAGATCAAATCGACGAAACCATGCTTTTGCAAAATACGATTGACCACATTCTCTTCTTGAGCCATACAACCACAGACACCAAGTAAGAGATCTGGCTTCTCTGTCTTCAGATGCATAAGATGACCGAGTTCACCAAATACTTTATCCTCAGCGTTCTCCCGAATAGCACATGTATTAAGTAAAATAATATCTGCGACCTTCCGATCCTCCGTACTGCGATAACCCATCTCTTCTAAGAGCCCTTTCATGGTCTCTGTATCGTGTTCATTCATTTGGCAGCCAAATGTATAGATAATATAGTGCTTATCCTTACCGATGCCTCTCAGCTCGTCTGGAACAGCATTCCCGTACAACACCTGAACATCTTCTTTACCACGTTGTTTCTCTTGTCTATGATTGGGCTCTGACATTATATTAATTTCTCGACCTCTAATTCGAATTCTCTTCCCAAACTCATCTTCTGATAGCACTTTAGCATCAGAGAAATCAAAGTACTTGGAGTAATCCTTCGAACCCTTGCCGGATTTTAAGTCCGGTGAGTTTTGGTTATCCTTAGTCAATTATTTCACGTCCTCTTATTTATCTTTAATATTCACAATTCACACATATTTATTTATATTTTTTTGAACATATCAATAAGAAATTATACCACAATACCCCGACCTAATCCATCATCACAATGTGCAAGAAAACCTTCCTCTTCAATCACCAAACCAAGACCAACATCACGATCTTCTGCCTCCCTGATCACCGCAGTTGCATAAAGCACATCTAAATTCGGGCGCATTCTCCAAATACTAAATTTAGTTGCACAGAGGGTATCTAATTCGCTGGAAACCTTCATATTTCAGCTTTCCTCCTATTTTAACTGACCTTTATACAACTAAATCACTCCACTCCACGATTCTCCTTAAATTAAGTGACTTTTCTACAACTATCCCATAGACTTATGTCCCCCACCATAGATAGATCCCTTATCGTAAACAACAAAAAAAAGCAGGAGAACAACTCTCCCGCTTCGATCAAACTCATTATTTAGAAATTCGTTGATTATTCAATTCCAACTATATCAATAGCAACTAGTCAATAATTTCTGCTGTATCTCCGTTATTGGCACCTGCAGCGTTAGCTTCATCTGTATCAATATGCATGTCCAAAGCGAAAGAATCAGAAACACGAGCTACGACATTCTCAAGAACCAATCCACGTTCTCCACCTAAACGTACCTTTAGCAATTGCTTATCTTGAATTCCCCAAGCCTGTGCATCAGAAGTGTGAAAATGGATATGACGTGCAGCAACAATTACGCCTTCTTCAAGTGTTACTTCTCCAGCAGGACCTTTAAGTGTTACTCCTGGTGTGCCTTCAATATTGCCAGACTCACGAACAGGTGCTTTTACACCAATAGCGAAAGAGTCTGTACGAGAAATTTCCAATTGTGAGGCTGGACGTGCTGGCCCCAAAATTCTCACTTTATCAAATTGACCTTTAGATCCAATGACAGCTACCGTTTCATTTGCTGCAAATTGCCCTGGTTGCGACAACGGCTTGAACTCGGTTAATTGGTATCCTTGTCCAAATAATACTTCAACATGTTCTTGTGTGAGGTGAATATGTCTTGCAGAAACACCTACTGGTACTGACTTACTCATACAAAATCCACTCCTTATTTTTTCTCTAACATCTCTTTCTACCAACATCAACATCCATTATACAGCTTTTGTGTTCAAAATAAAAAGGAATCACTCTAAATTGTGACCTACATTCGACATCATTTCGGTTTTTGAAACAAGTTTGTCATAATGTTCAAGCTTATTGGGTATGCCTGACCTCTTTCGCTCTGCTATTCAGCCGATTTACTAGATAGATTATTCTCCAAGTAACTTATAGCATTCCCTGATAACCACGAATCAACTTGTTCCTCCGTATAATACTTCAACAGTAACTCAATCAGACTTGGATACTTGCCTGGATGTTCTAAATCTGTGATCCACGTATCAATCCCATCGAAATCAGATCCGAACATCAGATGCTTCTCTGCTCCAAGCTCACACATATGCTCGATGTGCGGAATGATGTCTCTAAGAGTTACTTCACCATTTCCACTCTTAACGAACCAAGGTACAAACGTTAATCCAATTCTCCCATCTATAGAAACCATCGCTCGGATCTGTTCGTCATGCAAATTTCGTACATTTGGACATATAGCATATGCATTAGAATGCGATGCAATGAAAGGTCTCTCCGTTAATTCGGTCAACTCCCAAAACCCTGCCTGTGACAAATGGGACACATCCAGTAGCAATCCAATCTCATTGCATAATTCAATAAGTTGTCTTCCTTTCTTCGTAAACCCTCCATTCCTTTCTTCAAGAACGCCATCTGCTGCCCAATTCGCATAATTCCATGTCAGTCCAAGGAATCTAACCCCTAACTCATATGCAGTTCTAACATTGAACATATTCCCCTCAAGTCCATCTGCTCCCTCAATAGATAGCATTCCCCATGTCTTGGAATTCGCCAATTGGTTCATATCTTCTTTAAAACGGAGCCACTGCATCCCAGTACCCGTTGTAAGAACTTTATTTCGAAATACATCTATGCCTTTCAATATATATTCAAATCGAGGCTGTCCCCACTTTTCCAGTAAGTAAATAGCGAAACATTGAAGAGTAACTCCCCCAGATTGTAATCGTTCATAGGTCACATCCAATTGACTATCATTCATAAAAGTGATCGAAATATCATCTGTCATTTTGCTAAGTACATCACAATGGAAATCTATCACCGATCTCATCTATGTAACAACCCCCTTCCTAACAAAAAAACTGTTTACCTTAGCTAAAGATAAACTTCACCACTTGGGTAAGTTCAACCTTCTATGCAGGTAAACAGAATTAAGGCATATAAAAAAAGAAACTCATCTTGGCTCAACAATTAATTTCATCGCCGTGCGGTCTTCTCCATCAATCACAATATCTGTAAAGGCCGGAATACAGATTAAATCAACTCCACTAGGTGCAACAAATCCCCGGGCAATTGCTACTGCTTTTACAGCTTGGTTCAAAGCACCGGCTCCAATCGCCTGTAGTTCTGCAACTCCGCGTTCACGAAGAACACCAGCAAGAGCTCCCGCAACCGAGTTAGGATTGGACTTAGCTGAAACTTTTAATACATCCATAAGTTGATCCTCCCCTGGGAATGATGATGGCTCATATCCACATACTAATTATTATTCAGGAAAGTAGAAATCATGACTTATTTTTAATAAACGTATTAACTCATTATCCATTCGTCTTCTTGCAAACGAATCTTCTCAATTTTCAGAGCATTTCCTGTAGACTCATCTATTTGGACAAAGACGCCATGGAAATGCCACTTCCCTGTATCTACTACGAAACGTACTGGAAGCTGTGTTTCAAATTTACGAAGTACGGCTCCTCGCTCCATTCCGAGAATCCCTTCTCTCGGCCCAACCATACCTGCATCCGTAAGATAAGCCGTTCCACCTGGAAGAATAGTATCATCATTACTCTGAACATGCGTATGTGTACCCACTACAAGCGACACACGACCATCTAGATTCCATCCCATCGCTATTTTCTCAGAAGTTGCTTCTGCGTGAAAATCGACTAAGATACATTTATGTTGTTTGCGTAGCTCTTCGACAATTTCATCGCTTTTACGAAAAGGGCAATCAATAGCCGGAAGAAACGTACGACCTTGTAAATTAACGATCGCCAGTTCTTTTCCGTTTGCTTTAATAACCGTATATCCACGCCCTGGTGTCCCCGGCGGAAAATTGGCTGGACGTATCATTCTTGGTTCATCGTCAATAAATTCAAATATATCTTTATTGTCCCACGTATGATTTCCCATAGTAATCCCATGAACACCCCAATTATAGAATTCATTCGCAATGGCTTCTGTAATTCCACGACCAGCAGCAGAATTCTCACCATTCGCAATAATAATATGTGGGTTGTATTTCGCTTTCAATACGGGCAACATAGCTTTAAGTGCCTTTCTACCAACTTCACCTACAATATCTCCAATAAATAAAACGTTAATATCATTTCTCCTCCTTCAATACAAACAATATGAAAAGTGGCCCCAATGTGGCCACTTTTCATATTTACTATTATTTGGCGTATTCAACCGCACGAGTTTCTCGAATGACCGTTACCTTAATATGTCCTGGATAATCCAGTTCATTCTCAATCATCTTCGTAATATCACGTGCTAGTCGGAATGATTCCGCATCATCAATTTTCTCAGGGTGAACCATCACGCGCACTTCGCGACCCGCTTGGATCGCAAATGATTTCTCAACACCTTCAAATGACTCAGCGATTTCTTCCAACTTCTCAAGACGCTTAATGTAAGTCTCCAATGTCTCTCTACGCGCTCCCGGTCTGGCAGCTGACAAAGCATCTGCTGCACCAACCAACATAGCGATGACCGAAGTTGCTTCGACATCTCCATGGTGAGAAGCAATACTGTTGATAACCACTGGATGTTCCTTGTATTTCTTCGCTAGTTCCACGCCAATTTCGACATGTGATCCTTCCACTTCATGATCCAGCGCTTTACCGATATCATGTAATAATCCGGCACGTTTCGCCAATACGATGTCTACCCCAAGCTCTCCTGCCATTAATCCTGCTAGATAAGCTACCTCCATCGAGTGCTTCAGAACGTTCTGACCATAGCTTGTACGGAATTTCAACCGACCCATAATCTTAATAAGGTCAGGATGTAATCCATGAACACCTACCTCAAAGGTCGCTTGTTCACCATACTCACGAATCCGTTCATCTACTTCTTTACGAGATTTCTCCACCATTTCCTCAATACGTGCAGGATGAATTCGTCCATCAGCAACCAATTTTTCTAGCGCTGTACGGGCAATTTCACGACGGATTGGATCAAATCCTGAAAGAATAACAGCTTCTGGCGTATCATCGATAATAAGATCAATACCAGTAAGTGTTTCAAGAGCACGAATATTACGACCTTCTCGTCCAATAATTCGTCCCTTCATTTCCTCATTTGGTAGTGTTACAACAGAAACTGTTGTTTCCGCTACATGATCAGCAGCACAGCGCTGGATAGCTAGAGTAATAATCTCACGCGATTTCTTATCTGCTTCTTCCTTGGCTTGGCTCTCAATATCTTTAATCATTTGCGCTGTTTCGTGACGTACCTCATGCTCTACATTGGTTAGAATAATTCCCTTCGCTTCCTCAGTAGTTAAATTTGAGATTCGTTCTAATTCTGTTACTTGACTCATGTAAATCATATCAATTTGTTGTTGAGTTTCTTCAATTCGTTTCTCTTTGTTGGCCACTTGCTCTTCTTTACGTTCTGATGCATCCATTTTTTTATCCAATGATTCTTCTTTTTGCAACAATCTACGTTCTTGCCGTTGAATTTCATTACGGCGTTCACGAGTTTCCTTTTCAGCTTCGGACCGAATTCTATGGACTTCATCCTTAGCTTCTAGTACCGTTTCTTTCTTCACTGCTTCTGCTTCCTTCTTCGCGCTCTCCACGATTTGAACGGCAGCTTCTTCAGCACTGGAAATCTTAGCTTCTGCAATAGACTTTCGAATAAAAAAACCTACGAACCCAAAGATTACGGCTACGAAGAGAACGATCAAGACCCAAATCCAGGTTTCTATCATTCTGTTCACCCTCCTCGTTTGTTCCTCCAAGGAATCCTTGGAATTTTCTACAGTTGTTATTCATTAACTCATGCCATCATACTACGAACCTGCTATTACTTCTAACATACTGTACGTACTAACCATGTACAATGTCCGCCAACCACTGGCGTTAAATTCATTCATAGGAACTAGCAAAATCAATATTTTTCATAGAAAGAACCTCTTTTGGAAGGAAAAAGATTCCCTATGCGAATATAGACTCTTTTTCATTTTAGTATTTGTGAAAAGATATTGTCAAGGGAATGCGTCGTAATCCCATATATTCTTATTTATTCGAATACATAATCATCATCCACATCTTGTAAATCCTCTTCTTGTATCACTACATTCAGCACACGTCTAACTTGCTCACCCGAGAAACCGCGCCGCATCAGATAAGATCCTACCTTGCGTTTCTTATCTAACGTCTCACCTTTGGTCTGACTCCACTTCTTTCTACCAAGAACAAGTGCACTCTCATATTCTTGTTCAGGACTTATCCCTTCAAGCGCTTCCGTAATAAGTGTTTTATCTATACCCTTTTGCCTTAACTCATGTCTCACCCACGCTTTACCCTTCCGCTGGCTCGTAATCCGCTGCTCTGCCCACTGTTGAGCATACAGAGCATCATTTACTAAGCCTTCGCGACTTAATCGCTCTAGCACGTCCCCAATGACCTCAAGCGAGGTTTCCTTCTCTTGAAGTCTCTTCTGTATTTCGTTACGAGTACGTGACTTTCTCTCTAAATATTTCAATGCATGAACATAAGCTATTTGCTTCTCATTAGACAGTACAATTTCTTCTAATTCATGTTTCCAGAAAGTATTCCCTTTCACCATTCTATACTTGATCATAACATCTTCATGAACCGAGAGAACATAAGATCCGAAAGATATTAAGTACCTATATCTCTGCTTCGGTTCACGCTCCACTCCCGTAATGAGCAATTCTTGATCCGCAGGAAAATGGGAAATCGCACTACTTACATCTTCTTCACAATAAACGTCATTATTCAAGTCATCCATGAGTTCACTTACTCACCCTTCCTTAAGAAATTCATCCCCAAACAAACCAAAAGGCACCCCATGTAATTATATTACGGGCGCCCTTCATGTCATAATAACTTAGATCACTACAATACCAAGCCTATTCCATTTCCAACAGTTCTTTCTCTTCCAACTCATCTTCCTCTTTCTCTTTCGCATCTGGAGGAGTCACTACATTCGTTAAATTGCTAGCTTCCCGAATTCTCTTCTCAATAGTGTCTGATATCTCAGAATGATCCTTTAGGAATTGCTTCGCATTCTCTCGACCTTGGCCTAAGCGTTCACCTTCATAGGAGAACCAAGCACCGCTCTTGTTTATGATATCCATATCCACACCGATATCAACAATGCCGCCTTCCTTGGAAATACCTAAACCATACATCATATCAACGTCAGCCTGCTTAAATGGTGGCGCTACCTTGTTCTTAACGACTTTAATCTTAGTGCGATTACCAACAATGTCGTTTCCGTTCTTAATACTCTCTACTCGACGTACATCCAAACGGATCGAGGAATAGAACTTCAAGGCCCGTCCACCCGGAGTCGTCTCAGGATTACCAAACATAACCCCGATCTTCTCGCGCAACTGATTGATAAAGATCGCAGTCGTATTAGATTTACTAATTACCCCTGATAACTTCCGCAAAGCCTGAGACATCAGACGGGCTTGTAAACCCATATGGGAATCGCCCATGTCTCCTTCAATTTCTGCCTTTGGTACTAAGGCCGCAACAGAGTCAATGACAATGATGTCCACTGCACCACTACGCACCAATGCTTCTACAATTTCTAATGCTTGCTCTCCCGTATCTGGTTGCGATAGAAGCAGTTCATCAATATTAACACCTAGATTAGCAGCATATTTAGGATCTAACGCATGTTCCGCATCAATGAAAGCCGCTGTTCCACCAACCTTCTGAGCCTCAGCGATCGCATGTAGAGCTACAGTCGTCTTACCAGAAGATTCTGGACCATACACTTCAATAATACGGCCTTTTGGAAATCCACCCACACCAAGAGCAATATCCAAAGCTAAAGATCCGCTGGAAGTAACCCCCACTTGCATGTGTGTTGATTCACCTAATTTCATAATGGAACCTTTACCGAATTGTTTCTCTATTTGACGAAGCGCTACATCCAGCGCCGCACGACGATCTGACAATTGACTCACATCCTTCAATATTTATAATATTATGATACCTTGTTTTAGAACGTTTGCCAAGCATTTTTTCGAACATACATTCGTTTTTTAATCAGGTCAACACTCCTTCCTTTTTGATACGGGTCCGATACAATAGAAAAAGAACCGTAGCAAAATACGTATTTCGCTACGGTTCTTCCGTTATGAGATTAGTATACTACTACCCATATCAATCATTCAACTGTCTTGCTGAATTTTATCGCTTTGCATAATTTTCAACCACAATCGATACAATAGATTTTTGACCGTACGAATCCGAATAGACTCCCGATTTCCACTTAAACGTAGCTCATGCACCTCTGTCTTCTTCCCACGTTCAGCAAGTGCAATGTATACGAGACCTACCGGTTTGCGCTCAGAGTACCCTGGACCTGCTACCCCAGTAATCGATAAACCAAAATTAGTATCCGCAATCATTCTAACTTGTTCTGCAAGCACTTGTGCTACCTCTGCACTTACAGCACCAGGCGCCTCATCTCCATCCAACAAATCATGAGGAACGTTCAGTAATTTTTCTTTCAACTGATTGGAATAGCATACAATACCACCTAAGAACATCGTCGCACTGCCAGGTACCGATGTAATTCTCTCCATCAAAAGTCCACCAGTACAACTCTCCGCTACACTTAGTGTCATCCTATGATCCGCCATTAGATCAACAATTGCTTTCTCAATAGGTATATCTTCAGTCGCATATAAATGATTAGGAAGTAACGAGCGAATTTGTTCTTCTGTTGCGTCCAACTTGATCTTGGCTTCCTTCTCACTTTGAGCCTTCGTTGAAATCCGCACCGTAACCTCTCCCTCTTTAGCATAAGGAGCAATCGTCGGGTCACTTTGATTCTGAATTAAATCCAATAGTCGTTCCTCTAACGCAGATTCACCAATACCAGCGAACTTTAACATAGTAGAATAAATAGGCATTTCATTCGTAAGAGCATGCCGCAATAACCATGGCTTAGCCTCTTCATGGAACATTGGGGCCATTTCCTTAGGTGGTCCAGGAAGAATAATATAGTACTTACCCTCATGCGATAAGGCATTACCAACAGCAAGTCCTGTAGGGTTAGCAAGGGGTGTACTTCCTTCAACTACCGTCGCCTGCCGCCGATTATTCTCGGTCATATGCGCACCGCGACTATTGAAGAAATTCTCAACATGATCCATAGCAAGCCGGTCTATATGTAATTCTCGTCCTAGTAATGCTGCCAGTGCATCCTTAGTTAGGTCATCTTGTGTAGGACCAATACCACCTGTTAATACAATAATGTCCGCCCGCTGACTCGCCAATGCAATCGATTCTTGTAACCTCGCTAAATTATCACCAACGACGGTTTGAAAATACACATCAATTCCTAATGTAGCTAGTTCTTGCGACAGGTACTGGGCATTTGTATTTACAATCTGTCCCAACAACAATTCTGTTCCTACTGCGATAATCTCTGCCTTCATTTCAGAAAAACCTCCACTTCGTGTCGAATCAGCCTGAACCCTTTACTAAAATTTGAAAGAAAAGACAATAGGATAATATCCTACTGCCCTAATAAAGTACTTATTATATACGCTGTTAGCTGTTAGACAAATTAAGTATCTTTTTATTCTTAACGAAATAATCAATCCCTGAGTATAGTGTGATCAGGCCAGCAGCCCAAGTCGCTATGACGTCAAAAGGAAGGGATATAAAAACAAAAGGAAAATTGTTAATTAGCATAGCTATAATCGCTACGATCTGAACAACTGTTTTAATCTTCCCCCAACTACTAGCTGCAACAACCTTACCCTGGAGCAGAGCAATTTGACGAAGTCCTGTCACTGCAAATTCCCTACTAATAATAATAATGACAATCCAGCTCTCACATTTCCCCATTTGTACTAAAGAAATCAGAATAGCTGCTACAAGCAATTTATCTGCTAATGGATCAAGCAACTTCCCTAGATCTGTTACCAAATTTCTCTTACGTGCGAGATAGCCGTCAATCCCATCGGTGCTGGCAGCAATAATAAAGATGACAACAGCAACCAGTTGGTTAAAGGGCAACTCGTAAGAACGCCACACGATTGGATCTGGATAAAAACTAAAATCAACTAATAAAAATACCATCATAACGGGAATTAGACAAATTCTAGCTACCGTAATACGATTCGGTAAATTCACAGGATGACCTCCCTGTAAACCATATTATAATCCATCAATAATAAATCAGAGTTCAATAGTATACTCTGGACTCTCCCTGTCATTATCCATGCTCCCCCAGTGATATAACCCATTCTTACTTAATGAATCTTTTCCAGTATAATATATGGATTATTCAGTGTCAAAAAGCAGTATTCTTCTTACTTAACGTTCGTAAACTGAAGGTCTAGGGAAAGATCTGCTTTGAGTAATAGTTGCATGATCGCTTGCAAATCATTTTTGCTCTTACCCGTTACACGAATTTGATCTCCTTGGATCAGACTTTTCACTTTTAATTTCGAATCGCGAATCAGAACATTGATCTTTTTGGCGTTATCCTGATCGATACCTTGTTTTAAAGTAAGCTTCTGCCGAACAGTCCCCAAAGAAGCAGGTTCAATTTTACCGTAATCCACATTCTTTAGCGTCAAACCTCGTTTAACCATCTTTGATTGTAAAATATCGATAACCGCATTCAATTTATATTCATCGTCCGATGCAATCACAAGAGCATCTTTATCTAATTTAAGACTACTCTTACTCCCTTTGAAATCGAACCTCGATGCGATCTCCTTCTCTGCTTGGGTGATGGCATTATTCATTTCTTGCAAATCAAATTTGGATACAATGTCAAAAGAATTTTCTGAACTCATCATTCCACGTCCTTTCTAAAACGTTCTATCATAATATATGATTCTATCATTGAAATCTATTTTCACAAGTAGAAACGGCTGTACCGTCTTTTTTCAAAGACGGTACCCGTTTCAGCGAGAACACACATGACAGGAATACTCTTTGTTGAGATACACAAACTATCTACTACTGGAAGGTTGTCGGAACATATCTAGAACCCCCAGTACAATATGGGCAATTCCGAAACCCAAAATACCATAACCCCATGCATTTGGAGTTAAATAATAACCGAGTAAACTCACAATAATACCTAATCCGGTCACAATCCAGCTTACTGTCACAGCAAACACCTCTCTTCAACGGAGATTTTTAGACTACCGCTTTGATAGCCAGTCTTATTATTTCCGTCAAAGATGTTACTTATTCGCCTGTTGTTGTATCCGTATTGGTGGTATCCGTCGTATCTGTCGTATCTATCTCAAGAATAATTCTTGTTGTTGTTTTCCCATCCGTAATAGGCTGACCCGCTACTGTAATAATCGTTGCAGGAGAATAACCCGATTTGATTAGCATATTTTGGTCATCCAATTCTAAACTAAGTACATCACCATCTTTTGTATTACCAAACGACAGTTTCTCTCCGGTAGAATCTTTCCCTCTGTAGACTTCAAGCCAACTCACACCACTTGCCTTAATCTCAACTGGAATCTTCGCACCCTTAGGCCCTGACACTTTAAAAATGGTATTCTTCCCTTGCTTACCATCCTCCGTAACCGTTACTATTTGTGACTCAACCGGAGGAATTTCCTCTACTGGGGGTTCTACCGTTGTATCCTTTTCCCCGTTAACCTCTCCAGTATTATTATCCGGTGTTTGTTCCCCTTCATTTCCCGCTGGATCTACCACAGTATTATCGGGTAACGATGGATCCTTAATGTTGTCAGTTATTTTTTGCCCGGAATCCACTTGCTTATCACTCGGTTTCTCTTCTAGAGAAGATACATATAAATAAATAACGACAATGATTAATATCGGAAAGGTCCACATTAATACAGTTGATAACCATTTCACATTTCGCTCTTTAGGAACTCGATTGCTCGAACGTTTCTGAATTATAGGCTCCATCGTCCCTTCAACCTGAGAGGACATCACTTCCGTATCTCCTTCTAAGAGCTTATCAGGATTAAGACCTACGGTTTCTGCATATGTCTTAATAAAAGCCCGTACATAGAAATTCCCGGGAAGAACTTTATAGTCCCCCGCCTCGATGGCTTCTAAATATCGTTTGCGAATCTTCGTCATTTCCTGTACATCATCTAGACTCATTCCCTTTTCCAGTCTTGCTTCCCTTAATTGTTGACCCAGTTCAGACATACCATCACCTCCTGATTTTATCATTTTATACAATGTTATTTCATTCATCTTCCATCATAGGTATTCGTAAAGGTATCGTAAACGATCTCTTCATCCCAAGCCTTATCATCATCACAATCTCGGTCAATATATCGTCCATGACGTACAGCACACTTATCAACAAGTTTTGAAGGTCTTAGTGCTGAAATTGTTATATTATCCATCTTTTTGAGCATCGATCCCATAAGCTGAATTTTCTCTATATCATCCGTTTCAAGCAACATTCCTCGAGTCTCGCCTTCAACGCCATTAATAGTCAGTATATTAACTTCCAGCATCCCAAGTAAAGATGCAATATCTCCTAATAAACCTGGTCTGTTCTTATGTATCTTGTATTCCATGTACTACTTTTCGACTCCAATTCAACACCTCTTCTAACACGTTCCCCATACATTCGACACGACTTCCTCAACCCCCCATCTTGAGTCCTGATATTTCTAGATCGGTTCCAGTCATGGGTCATGTTAATGATATATAAAAAAAAACCGAAAGGCAAGGTCAACTCTGTAATGATTGTAGAAAAGCTCCCATAATGGGAGCTTTTCTCACAGAACTATGCATTTTTCTTGGCAAGTTTAACCATCAAGCGTGCAATAGTTTGCCGTTCTTCTTTATTTCCAACATCCCACAATTCCTTAAGTGTTCGGTTGGAAGCATTCTGGGGATCGACCTTCTCATCTAGAAAATCGCCAATTTCGTAAGCCAATTTCGAGATGGTGTCTTCACTCATCCCCATCTTTTGAGCCTGTACTACGCGCTCTCCCAAAAACTTTTTCCAACTATCAAAATTTCTGACAACTGTTGATGACATATTAAATCCTCCTTTGCCTGACACATGAGATTTAAAATCAACAGTCATAATATGAGCTTATTTGAACTTCATTATGCGAGAATTTATCGGAAAATTCTGACTTAAGTAACCCATCCCCCATTCGGACTGATGACTTGACCATTAATATATCCCGATTCTGGAAGGGCCAGGAAATAAACAAGTGACGATATTTCATCAGGCTGAGCCAGTCTCCCTGCAGGTATGTCTTCCTCCAGCATTCGAATGTCATTCTCTTGTAAATGATACAGCATAGATGTATCAACTGCTCCAGGAGCCACAGCATTGACTGATATTCCCGATGGTGCTAACTCTTTCGCCAATGCTTTAGTGAAGGCATTCACTCCACCTTTACTTGCTGAGTACAATACCTCACATGATGCTCCTGAAATTCCCCATACCGAAGATATATTAATGATACGCCCCCAGCGTTGCGATATCATATCAGGCATAAAGGCTTGTGTGCATAGAAACATACTCTTCAAGTTGGTTGACATCACATCATCCCAAATCTCCTCTGTCACATCGGAGAGCAATCCGTAATGAGATATTCCCGCATTATTCACCAAAATATCTGGCAACATACCATGACTCTGAAGCTTGTCACGCATTCGAATGATTTCTTCACGACTCTTCAAATCCGCAGCTATCGTTAGAACGTTAGCTCCATGACTCATACAGCGACGCGCGACTTCATTAGCCTCTTCATGGGACTTTCCATAATGAATAACAACATTCATCCCCACAGTAGCGAAGCGCTCCGCTATCGCCGCTCCAATGCCCCTACTAGCTCCTGTAATTAGAACCGTCGTTTCCCCGATCGGCTTGCTCCATTCCGCTCCCATGTTATGACTCAAGGATTAATCACAACCGACACAGCTACTTGGCTCGAATCAATATGCTCATTTAATCGTTCATTAACATCTTTTAATGTAATAGACTCATACACCTGCAAAATGGAGAAAAAGTCACTCCCACGAAATTGATACTTGGTAAACTCGTGAGCGATATTCTCGGGAGAATTCAACATACGTAAATATCCACCCATTTTCTTTTTACGTGACCGCTCGAAATCAGTCTCCGTAAAGCCTTCTTTCACGAGTTGTTCCACTTCTTCTTGAATTCTGCTAAGCAGTAGATCAGGATCCCTCGTGTCTCCACCAATAATGGAAAATCCGTAGTGAGGGGAACTATTATATTCATACCCGAAGCTGTCGGATATAAGCTCCTCATCGTAAAGCTTCTGATATAATTGGGTACTTGAACCAAACAGTAAATCAAGCATCAGTTTAGTCGTCAGATCACGCTTCAGTAAAGCTTCCCCTTCAAGTCCAACATCCTTATCTTTATATCCGAATAAACACTTAGGCATAGAAACAGTTAAGTTATTTACGCGTTTTTTCTCTGCTACCTCCACAGGTTCTTGCTCAAATAGTCGTTCTATCGCACCTTGAGGTTCATATGATTTCTTCGCTTGGTTACTCCTTACAAGTTCAAACACTTCCTCCGGCTCAACCCCACCCACCACGAACAGAAGCATATTGCTTGGATGATAAAAAGCGTTATAACAAGAATATAACGTCTCCTTCGTAATCGTACTAATAGATTCCACCGTACCCGCGATATCAATATGAACGGGGTGAACTTTGAACATGGCTTCGATTAAGCCGAAATAGACACGCCAATCCGCATTATCCTGATACATCCCAATTTCTTGACCGATAATTCCCTTTTCCTTATCCACATTCTGATCTGTGAAATATGGATTTTGTACAAAGTTGATTAACGTCTCCAAATTATCTTGAATATTCTCAGTCGCTGAGAATAGATATACCGTTTGATCGAAACTTGTGAATGCATTCGCAGAAGCACCTTGCGAAGCAAAAGTTGCAAAAATATCTCCTTGCTGTTCCTCAAACATTTTATGTTCTAGGAAATGGGCAATTCCATCAGGGACCGCTACCTCTTCCTGCCCTTCTACACGGAAATGATTATCCACTGATCCATATTTCGTCGCAAATGAGGCATACGTCTTATTAAATCCTGGTTTAGGAAGAACATAAACACGTAGCCCATTATCCATAACTTCGTAGTATAGCGTTTCTTGTAAATGCTCATATTGTATACTGTCCATATACTATTCCTCCTTTTGCCCCGTTAAGAAATAGATGGTATCCAGCTCGAAGGTTGCAGCAGCAGCATGTACATCATCCACTGTAATATTCGCCACCTGTTGAAGAAGTTGTTCGGCTGTGCGATCTTTTCCAGATAACTGCGAATTGAAATCAAATGAAATCATTTCAAATGCAGAGTCATCCATTTCAAGTAATAAATTGCGAATCATAGCTTTCGTTTGCGACATCTCTAGTTCACTGATCTGACCTGTTCGCATTTCCTCCAACTGATTGCGAATAATCGTGACCGCTTTCTCATAATTTTGAACCTCAATGCCCGATTGGATCGTTCCAATTCCTTTATGACCATCGTAACGAGAAGAAGCATAATAAGCTAAGCTTTCCTTCTCACGAACATTCAAGAAGAGTTTCGAATGGGGATATCCACCAAGAATTCCGTTATACACGAGTGCAGAGGCGTAAGCATCATCCCCATAAGTAATCGTTGTACGAAGCCCCATATTCAGTTTCCCTTGATTCACATCCAATTTCTCAACAATCGTTCTAACTTCGCTCACTTCACGAGTCGGCTTGCGCGATTCATACGATATAGGTGCGGAGGAGTCTAAATGAAAATGCTGTTCTACCATCTTCTGTACTTCCTCAATCGTTGTATCTCCGACCACATATAGATCTATACTCGATTCATTCAACCACTTGATGTATGAGTTATAGAGCGATTCTGAAGTTATAGCGTCCAAATCCTTACGCTGTCCGAGCGGATGTAAGCGATATGGCTCATTCCTACACATTTCTTCTAAGCAACGCTCAGCAGCATATCGAATCTTATCATTAACGATAGACTCTAATTTTTTACGAACATTCTCTTTTTCCGCCTGCACGTAAGCATCTCTGAAATGCCCATCTTCTAATACCGGACGTGTAACGACCTCTCCTAGAAATGCAAAGGAGGATTCAAGCAGACTTTCCTCGCTCTGAACAAAAGAATCATTAATTGTATCCATACGAAACTGCACGATCTGATAATCTCCTCTTTTATATACATCGAACCCAAATCCAGCTCCATATAATTGCTCTAACCTTTCACGGAACTGTATAGTCTCTGGATAGGATTCCGTCCCTCGACGTAGTACAAAGGGAGTTAATGCTGTAGAAGTCACAGTCTCTTCGGAAAGCGGGGTACCCACATACAAAGAAATCGCGAACGTTTTGAAACGCTTGGTAGGCATGACATGTATCCGTAGGCGACCTGCACTAGCGTGCTCAAATCTCATTTTATTCAAGGTCCCAATCTCCTTTAATTGATGAATTGTTTATTTAGGTTGAAGCATTGTAATATTATCCATTCTAACCCACATGAAAGTGAAGAAGCAATCGAAGACAAGCCTTCGATTGCCCATTCATCTCGCAGTGGTTGTTCAAAAAGTCACCTTTTGAGCATGCATTTACATGCAGAAAATATGTTCACCAATCGTTTTCACCTGAGGACGTGTCCAAATCCACTTCGAAGTCGCCGTCTTCGGATTAAAGTAATACAAGCATCCTCCTGAAGGATCCCAACCGTTCAGTGCCTGCTGTACAGCCTGTCTTGCCCCTTCATTAGGTTCTAAATATATTTGGCCATCAGCAACTGCTGTAAAGGCTAAAGGCTGAAATATAACGCCTGAGGGGGTATTAGGAAATTCAGATGACCTCACACGATTCAAAATAACAGCTGCAACAGCTACCTGTCCCTCGAATGGTTCACCGCGAGCTTCACCATACACAGCATTGGCCATTATTTTTAGATCATTCTCAGATAGACCCATCGTATTAGAGGTTGACAGTGATGGATCCTTTTTAGGTGTTTCCGATTTTTGGACTTCCGCTGAATTACCTGTATTTTTCGGTACAGTCGGCTTCCAATTCTTCGTCGCATTATAAAGCTTCAGCTTCATTTTAGGCCCAACGATTCCATCCACCTTCAAACCAAACTCATATTGAAACCATTTAACTGATTTCAGTGTATTCGTACCAAAGTTGCTGTCAATCTTGCCAGTGTAATAACCTAGATGCTTAAGCCTGCCTTGCAGCTCATATACATCGTCTCCAGATGAACCATATTGAAAGACATTTGTACTAAAAACAGCTTGAGAAGAAACTTCAGGGTCATTCAAAGTATCCATCTTTGCTTGCGATTTATTTTGTGAAAAGGCGACTACAGAAAATGACAACGTAAGCACCAACCCAATGACGATCCAACTTCTCGGTTTTTTCATATGTTTAGCTCTACCTTTCTTTTGTGTTTTGACAGGTTGCCTGACGTTATTATGACAAGACTTATAGCTTCCTATGCATGTCACACAAAAGTGTAGTAGATCTGACATTGGTGTAATAGATCTGACATTAGTGTAGGATACCGCTACGATGACAGATTGTCCTTCAGATCGCTGTTGCCCATTTCCATTTCCTCTCTCACGAGCACCTCACATTCATGACTCAGTGATGAAGAAAGACTGATGAGAACGGAGTAACTGCATAAAAGACACTTAAATTAGGAGAATAGACAGGAAAGAAAGAAATAAGTGCTTAAATGACAGTTAAAATAGGGAGAATCACAAAGAGCAGAAAGAGCCTCCCACAAGAAAACAAGGAAGACTCTTTTTTTAATTCTAAGAACTAATTCGACTCTGCTCATACTGCTCCATAGATACAAGAACTTCCCTTGGCTTACTTCCTTCGTATGGCCCAATGATTCCCCGTGCTTCCATCGAATCAATAAGTCGGGCTGCGCGAGTGTATCCTACCCGCATTCTGCGCTGTAAAAGAGATACAGACGCTTGTTTGGCTTCAAGTATAATTTGTACAGCTTGATCGTATAGTTCATCAAGCATCTCATCCCCATTGGATGATGGTTCTTCTACTTCAGGTACAAGGGATTCATCATATTCAGCTTGTCCTTGATCACGCGCATAATCAACAATGTTCTCTACTTCTTGGTCTGTTAAATATGCACCTTGAACCCGAATGGGCTTGGATGAACCCATTGGCATAAACAACATATCTCCACGCCCGAGAAGCTTCTCAGCTCCTGCCATATCCAATATCGTTCTAGAATCCACATTAGAAGAAACGCCAAATGCAATTCTCGAAGGAATATTCGCCTTAATGACTCCCGTTATAACGTCTACAGAAGGACGCTGGGTAGCAATAATGAGATGGATACCAGCTGCTCGTGCCATTTGGGCGAGTCGCATAATCGCTTCTTCCACATCATTGGCTGCGACCATCATTAGATCTGCAAGCTCATCAACGATGACAACGATATAAGGTAATACAGCAGGTAAATTATCTTTCATTAACTTGTTATATCCTTCGATATTACGAGTTCCTGATTTGGAGAAAAGTTCATAACGCTTCTCCATTTCGACTACAATCTTCTTCAATGCTAGAGATGCTCGTTTCGGATCTGTCACGACTGGCGCCAACAGATGAGGAATACCATTGTACATGTTCAGCTCGACCATCTTTGGGTCAATCATTAGAAACTTCACTTCATCTGGCTTAGCTTTATAAAGAATACTCGTAATAATTCCATTAATACAGACGGACTTCCCTGATCCCGTAGCACCTGCAACAAGAAGATGCGGCATCTTCGCTAGATTACCAACGATCGTCTGACCTGAAATATCTCTACCGAATGCAATAGTCAACTTGGATTCTGCCTCCTGAAACACAGTCGTCTCCATCACTTCACGCATCGTAACGATAGATACTTCGTTATTAGGAACTTCAATCCCAATCGCTGACTTACCAGGGATTGGAGCTTCCATTCGGATATCCTTAGCAGCAAGTGCCAGCGCTATATCATCGGTTAAGGCCACAATCCGACTAACCTTAACCCCGATATCTGGTTGGATTTCATAGCGGGTAACGGCAGGACCACGAACAACTTCCAACACTTTCGCCCGAACACCAAAGCTCTCTAGAGTTGCTTCAAGCTTACGCGCTGTCTGCATGTAATCATTCTGATCACCAGCCTTCCCAACACTGCTAGGCTTAGCTAATAAACGAAATGGTGGCAATATATACGGCTTTGGAGGGGGTGCCTGAGCAATAGTCTCCGATGCAAGTTCTCCCTCGTTCTCTTTCATCTCACTAGTACCCGAAGCATCCACTACATTTCCAATATTACTGTCTGTATCGCTTGTCGCTTGTTCTCCAGAAACCTCTCCTTGACTCTTCATAACAGCTTCCTTCAGGTCAGCCACTTCCTGACCTGTAAAAGCTTCTTCTAGATCATCTTCCTCGGCAAGCCCTTCCGATACTACATGCTCAAAGAAATCACGAATGATCGGAGTGCTAGTTGGAAGCTCGTCCACGGGTACGACTTGTTCGGAATTCAATACTAGTTCATCCTCTTGATAAGCCGGAGTAGCATCTTTTCCTCGTCTTCCAATACGCTTGTTAGGCTCAACTACCACCATGTCATCGATCGTCTCATCTGAATTATCATCACTGAGGGATCGTTCCTCTTTCGCACTCTTCCCACCAAACAACTGAAAAAACACAGGTGTATTCCGTTTAACTTTCGGAATAATTTCTTCATCGAAATCATCATCTTCATCACCTGGAAGGAGTTGTCTACTTCTATTTGAAATAGACTTTACCTTTAATGGAGCGCCACTCGCTGGTAGCTGCCGCATACTAAATTGCTTATGTACATAGGAACCAGCTTTCATCATCCTAGTTCGAACAATTCGTATCAGATCAACATAGGATAAGTTCGTAATCAACATGAAACTGATAATAAACATAACAATCCTCAATAACTTAGCCCCTATATTTCCAAATAACCAGAAAAGAGCAGTATACTGAATAGCGCCTATGTATCCGCCGCCGACATCTTTATCCTTCATAGAATTTTCAGTCTCAACGGAGGGAGCCAATAGCTCTTCATGCAAGTCAGACTTTGCCTGATCAAAAATGGTGCCGCTACTCAAAATAGAAGTAGGAGCTAATTTCTTTTCAATGCTTGAAATGCTAGCCATCAATGAAAAAGCAAGAACTAAAAGTAGCACGCCACTTTTACGTGAATTCCATTGATTAGGCCACTTTCTATTGATCATCGCCATTAATCCATAATAAATTCCTACAAGTGGAACAACGAAATAAAACTTGCCTAACATGAGTCCAAATATTTTGGATAGAGACCAACCAACTGTAGCTTCACCAGATAATGCGATAACAGATAGCGTAATGAGAATAATCCCATAAATTTCATATTTGAGTACGTTACTAAATATAGCCTTTTTCTTTCTTCTTCTTTTGGCCAAAGAATTCACCCCCGGAACAATATTATACCATAATTCTCCGTGGGCACCTATGTTCTGTTTACCAATTCATAGACTAATTTTGTAATAGCGGAATATAACGAATAATTTGTCCAGGTGAATATTTGGGATTCAAATAATAATCCAACGGGCAACTTATCAATCTAACAATCTGCGCACTGCTATGGTCTATTGGCATCACTTGCATAAGACCATTTCCAATCGCAATATCAACTGTTCTCTCAGGCTCCTTAAAACTCCCTTCCCAGATCACATCCATCGGTATGATCGTATATAAAGTCATTATTGTAACCTCCCTGGCTGTAGCATCTCTTGACGCTCCTTAATGAGTGAATTCAGTTTAGCTAGTGCCAGACCAATCCCACCAACTTCATCCATCAGTCCATACTTCACAGCATCTTTCCCGCCTACTGCCGTTCCAATATCCCGATTCAGTTCACCCGTTCTAAACATCAGTTCTTTAAATCTCTCCTCGGATATTCTAGAATGGGAAGTTACAAATTGAACGACTCTTTCTTGCATTTTCTCCATATATTCAAATGACTGTGGAACTCCTATAACTAGACCATTTAACCGAATCGGGTGTATGGTCATCGTAGCACTTTCAGCAATGATCGAATAACTGGATGCTACTGCAATAGGAACCCCTATACTATGACCACCACCGATCACGACAGTCACTGTTGGCTTTGATAATGAAGATATCATCTCTGCAATGGCAAGTCCTGCCTCAACATCACCCCCAACGGTGTTGAGAACAATAACGACACCTTGAATATCCTCACTTTGTTCTGTAGCAACAAGTTGTGGGATGATATGTTCATATTTAGTCGTTTTGTTCTGTGGGGGTAACATCATATGTCCTTCAATCTGACCAATAATCGTCATGCAAAATATATTCGACTCACCATTAGGGACTGACGTTTGTCCGAGTTGTTGAATGTTATTGACCACCTGAGCATCCGTTTTCACATCCGGTTGTTGATCTGGTACCTCTGTATCTAAACGTATTTGGGGGTTCACTCCACCCGTATCACCATTAAATAACTTTGTCATATTGGGCTCATCTTCCTTTCACCATACGAATCATAACCTTGCCTAGCTAGTATGGGAGAAAAGATACCCTAATTATACTTAGGAAAGCATAAAATGCCCCTATTCCGCAGGGAACCGTCCAATATTACCTGCGGAGTAGGGGCGACTGTGTGCTTACTTACATTATATAGTCGTCTATTAAATTTAAAATTACACTTCCATAATAATGGGAAGAATCATAGGTCTGCGACGTGTTTGTTCATACAAGAAACGTCCCAATGCATCCTTAACACCCGTTTTTAGCGATGCCCATTCATTCACTTTCTCACTCATTAGCTTCTGAAGTGTACTAGATACAATCCGGTTCGCTTCATCTAGGAGACCTTCAGATTCACGTACATATACGAATCCTCTAGAGATAATATCAGGTCCCGACATAATGTTGCCATCCTGTTTACTTAATGTGACAACAACTACTAATATACCATCTTGTGAGAGTAGTTTACGATCGCGAAGAACGATATTACCAACGTCTCCAACACCTAATCCATCAATTAACACGTTTCCTGCCGTTACTTTTCCAGCTCTACGAGCTGAACCATTCACGATTTCAACGATCTCTCCAAGCTCTGTAATAAATATATTCTCAGGTGCAACACCTACAGATTCAGCTAATAATGCGTGACGACGTTGCATACGGAATTCCCCATGAATCGGTAAGAAAAACTTTGGTTTCATCAGATTAAGCATTAATTTCAATTCTTCCTGACTACCATGACCCGAGACGTGAACGCCAGGGTTGGAACCACTATAGATAACATCAGCTCCAAGTTTAAATAACTCATCAATTGTGCGACCTACATATTTCTCATTACCAGGAACTGGAGTAGCAGCAATAATAACTGTATCACCAGGTAGAATATCTACTTTACGATGTGTAGAGCGAGCCATTCGTGTTAGAGCAGACATTGGCTCCCCTTGACTTCCAGTACAAAGAATAACAACTCTATCAGCCGCCATCTTGTTTACTTCTTCAGGTTCAATCAACATACCATCAGGTATAATCAAGTAACCTAGATCTGAAGCAATGGAAACTACATTTACCATACTGCGACCAATGACTGTTATTTTGCGTCCTGTTGCTTCAGCAGCATTAACCACTTGTTGAATACGATGCACATTAGATGCAAAAGTTGCAATAACCACTCTTTGTGACGCTTTACGGAAAATATCTTCAAGTACTACACCAACATTACGTTCTGATGGCGTGAACCCAGGTTTCTCAGCGTTTGTACTATCTGAAAGAAGTGCAAGCACACCCGCTTGTCCAATCGCAGCCATCTTCTGTAAATCAGCAAATTGTCCATTCACAGGTGTATGATCAAATTTAAAGTCTCCTGTATGAACTACATTTCCTTCTGGTGTAGCGACACATACACCTACAGAATCAGGAATACTATGATTCGTTCTAAAGAACGTAGCTTTCATAGTCGTTCCAATCTGGACCTCTGAATCTTCATCGATCAGAATTCGCTTCGTTTCACCAAGCAAATTAGCTTCTTTTAATTTATTCTCAACTAGTCCTAAAGTAAGCTTTGTCCCGTATACAGGAACATTCAGATGTTTCAACACGTAAGGCAATCCGCCTATATGATCTTCGTGACCATGCGTCAGCAAAATTCCTCTAACTTTATCACGATTCTCTGTTAAATAAGAAATATCTGGAATAACAATATCAATTCCTAGCATATCCTCTTCCGGAAACTTCAATCCGGAATCCACTACAATAATGTCATTTGCGTATTGAATGACATACATATTTTTTCCGATTTCACCGACGCCGCCCAAAGCAAATATCGTCAATTTATCGTTATTTAGTTTCTTAGACAATTGAATCTTACCCTCCTTGTATGGTTTTGGACGTACACCATTATTTATATTATATTTCAAAAACATACCGCACCCAGTCACTTGTTTTCATTATACATGATTAAAAAGTGAAAAAACAAGTCATCGTACTGTTAAGTATTAAGCATCCCCATCTAATATGCCTTTATTTCAAAAAAATAAGCACCTCCAACAGGAGATGCTCATTATACCGTAAGTAATTACAATTTTAAATTAATGCAATAAGACCTTTAATAAACTCAACCTCTTCCTCGTTGGGAGGAAGAATTGGCAGCCGCGGTTCTCCAACAGCATACCCCACCAATTGAAGAGCATATTTAACAGCTGCCGGATTCGGTAGCGGATCTGGGCAATCGAACATCCCCTTAAAAATAGGGAATAGCTGCTGATGAAGTAATGTTGCCTGCCTCACATCACCCTCAATAAAGGAATTGATCATATCTTTCATTGTAGCACCTACAATATGTGACGCTACACTAATGACGCCGTATGCCCCCACAGCAAGGGCTGGGAGCGTTGCTGAGTCATCACCAGTATAAACCTTAAAATGTTCTGGAGCAGACATAGCAATCTGCGTCACATGCTCCAAAGAGGCACATTCCTTAGTAGCAACAATGTTAGGTATTTCCGCCAATCGAAGGGTTGTCTTAGCTGTAAGGCTAGCTATCGTGCGGCTCGGTACATTATACAAAATGATTGGAAGTTCTGTACTTTGCGCAATAGCTTCAAAATGACGGAACATCCCCTCTTGGCTTGGCCTATTATAATACGGGACAACTAACAAGAGACCGTCCACACCAAGCTTTTCAGCCTCTTGTGACATATAAATAGAATGCGCTGTATTATTACTACCCGTACCCGCAATGATTTTGCAACGATCTCCTGCTTTCTCCACGGAAAATCGAAACAATTCAAGTTTCTCATCATCGCTCAACGTTGGAGATTCCCCTGTTGTGCCTCCAATTACCAGTGAATCTGATTTTTGCTCATGAATTAAATAATCTATTAGTCTGGAAGTTTCATCCCAGTTAATCTGACCACGATCATCAAATGGGGTTACCATTGCTGTCATTAACCTTCCAAATCTCATACATTTCCTCCTAAAAGTTTCTGTAAGAAACTATCTTCGTAAGCATAAACTAAGTTTCCGTAGGAAACTAGCTTCGTAAGTGTAAATCAATTTAGTTCATTCTATCTAGATAGATCCAATTATAGCTACTTCTACTTTAATTGGATCTAGCAAGACATATCGAATGAATACCAGATATTACTTTCATTCGATATGTCTATTCAACTCAAATGTGCTGTGAAGAGAACGCAATGCTTGAACCATATCATCCTTCTTAACCAGCACCCATATCGTCGTATTTGAATCAGCTGATTGCAATATTTGTATATGCTGTTCACTTAATGATTCCACTATTGTAGCCATAATTCCAGGAACACCATTAATTCCTCCACCGATGATAGACACTTTAGCACATCCCGATACACTCTTCGGATTAAAACCCAGCTGTTGAAGAATCGAAAGTGCTCGTTCCGAATGATGATCAAACACTGTATATACTGCACCAGTAGCTGTAACATTAATAAAATCTACACTTATTGAATTTTCTGCCATTGATTTAAATACTTTTAACTGTAGATTGTTAGATCCTTCTCCACAATCTACAGTGATTTGAGTGACATTGCTGACATATGCGATCCCCGTTACCAAACGATCCATAACACCAGACTGAACGTCACGAAATCCCTCGGGATTCGTAACCAACGTTCCTTCATCCTCGGAGAATGTTGAACGAATACGCACAGGAATTTGGGCTTGCATAGCAATCTCAACTGCACGCGGATGAATGACTTTGGCTCCTTGATATGCCATGTTACATATTTCCGTGTAACTGACATGGGATATAGGTCTAGCATCTTCGACAATTCGCGGATCTGCTGTTAACACACCATTTACATCAGTATAAATATCAACCATCTCCGCTTGAAGGGCTGCACCCAATGCTGTCGCTGTAGTATCACTCCCCCCTCTTCCAAGGGTAGTGATATCTCCAGAATTCGTCTGACCCTGAAACCCAGTTACTATGACGACCTTATTTCTCTCGAATTCCTCTATAATACGTGCTGGATGAATGTCCACAATACGAGCATTACCGTAATGATCATTCGTTTCAAACCCTGCCTGGGCACCTGTAAGAACCGTTGACGCGATCCCATTACTCTCCAGTAAACTACATAATGTAGTCGCGGATATAATTTCACCGCAGGATAGTAGCAAATCTTTTTCGCGTGCTGGTAATGCATCACCATTCTGGGCAATCCACTCAAGTAACGTATCCGTCGCATAAGGTTCTCCACGACGCCCCATAGCCGAAACAACAACAACTAAATTATAGTTCTCATTCAATTCTCTTCTAATATGTGAAATAACATGTTCCCTTGCCTGAGGTGATGACAAGGATGTACCGCCGAATTTCTGAACTAATGTTCGCATTTCTATTCCTCCATATAACGTTAACCTACAAAAGTACGGAATGATTAGATGCGACTATTTCAGCAATCTGTACAGCATTCCATGCTGCACCTTTAATAAGATTGTCAGATACAATCCACATGTTTAGACCCCGTTGATGTCCAAAATCCCGACGTAAGCGTCCGACAAATACATCTGGTTTCCCAGTAGAATCAGTAGCCATTGGATACGATTGTGTCGAAGGATCATCTACTACAGTAATGCCAGGAGAGTTCGCAAGAAGTGTTCTCACCGCATCTAGATCATAATCTTCTTTCAATTCTACATAGACGGACTCAGAGTGACCATAGACAACTGGAACTCGAACACAAGTTGCTGTTACCGCTATCGTCTCATCGCCCATTATTTTTTTCGTTTCATTAACCATTTTCATTTCTTCTAAAGTAAATCCATTCTCTTCGAATTTATCAATTTGAGGGATCACATTAAAAGCAATCTGATGTTTCACCGGAAGTGATCCAACAGGTAGAATTTCAGGTTCAACCTTTTCACCATCAAGAACTTCCTTAGTTTGACGTAAGAGTTCATCAATTGCTTTGCTTCCTGCACCAGAAACTGCCTGATAAGTTGAAACGATTATTCGTGAAATACCGTAAGTATCTTGCAAAGGCTTTAATGCAGCAACCATTTGAATCGTAGAACAATTCGGATTTGCAATAATACCGACATGGTCCTTGATCTTCTCGGAATTAACTTCAGGAACAACTAAAGGAGTCGTTGGATCCATTCTATAAGCGTTCGTGTTGTCAATACATACTGCACCATGGCGAATAGCGTGTGGAGCAAACTCCTTGCTTATGTCGCCACCAGCGCTAAACAACGCAATATCAATTCCTTCAAAACTATCAGGGGTAGCTTCTTCTACTATTATATCTTGGCCTTTAAACTTAATGACGGTACCCGCAGAACGTGCAGATGAAAGTAGCTTCAACTTGGATATTGGGAAATCACGCTTCTCCAATAACCCTATGATCTGTTCTCCAACTGCTCCTGTAGCTCCTAGAACAGCGACATTAAATTTCTGATTGTTCATTTGCTGTATCTCCCCTTATTCTAATTATGACATCCTCTAGTAAATGATAAGTTCTTACGCTGAATGAAACCGTTCGATAATCATAGGTTGTAACTGTGTTCCGCTAAGTGCTGCGTAACATGTTTCTGGAATGAGCTCCATTTTGGCGACGAGAGAATTAGGTTTTTGCTGTGGGTTATCCTGACCATAAGGAACAAAATAAATATTTTTCGTTACCAACAGTTTCGCAATATTGGCTGCGTTCAACCCTAATCCGTCGTTTGTGGAAATAGCCAGCACCAAAGGACGACCATTACGCATCTGAGCTTTCGCTGCCATTAAGACCGGAGTATCCGTCATCGCATTCGCCAATTTGCTTGTTGTTGTACCCGTACATGGTCCGATAACTAGAACATCTAATAATTTAGACGGTCCTAGCGGTTCCGCTCCAACAATTGTAGAAATAATATCATTCCCCGTAATTTCTTTCAACTGTTTCAACCAATTTCCTGACGATCCAAAGCGTGTATCCGTATTTTGTACCGTATTTGAAACAATTGGCACCACGTTCGCACCTTCATTAACAAATCGCAATACCTGAGGCATGACCTCTTCTAACGTACAATGAGATCCCGTTATCGCATACCCTACCGTTTTGCCCTGCCACTTCATTTCTCATCCCCCCGAATCTTGATTTCATCTGAAATCAACTGTACCAATGCATTCGCAATGATAATACCAGCTGTTTTGGGAGCAACGATACCAGGCAGACCAGGAGCAAGCAGCGCCTTAATTCCCCGCTTCTCCGCAAAGCGGAAATCGCACCCACCCGGGGCTGAAGCAAGGTCAATAATGACTGCATTTGGGGGCATTTGAGACAGGATTTGCGCTGTGACTATCATAGTCGGTATCGTATTAAAAAGCAAGTTCACACCAACCACTTTTCTCCCTAAATCCCTTATCAGAAAGGGCTCCCAGCCCATTTCACTCGCCCTCGCAAAGTGCACTTCAGACCGTACTCCCATCGATACTTTTGCTCCCAAACCCTGTAAGCTTTTAGCCATCGTAAATCCCGTTCGCCCCATCCCTAAGACCATACAATTTGATCCATGTATCGTGAAATCAGTATGCTGAATAGCCATCATTAGGGCACCCTCTGCTGTGGGTATAGAATTATAAATCGCTACATCATCTCGTTCCAGCAGTTCCACAAGACGAATCTTACGTTCGGAGCACATATTGCTTAAATACGGCTTCGCAACGCCTGTATATACCGTACATTCATGTGGTAATACATTAAAATGTTCCTCCAGTAACTGTAATGGCTCGGATGAGAATAGCGTCATGATCTTCCCCTCATTGTCACAACCCATGACGGGGAGTACAAGTACATCCGTTTGCTCTAATAGTTCAATAGAAAGTTGCTCTCTTGTGATGTCTTCTAACTGATCTGTAAGTTCATCGAATCCAACAATAGAGACTGTCGCATCCTTCTCAGAGAACTTCCGAATTACTTCGATCTGTCTTGCATCCCCGCCTATGAATACAACTTTTACGCCAGTCAGCATTAGGATGTGGCTCCTTTCTCAATTCCATGTACTATATCGCATAATATGCGAAGGCCTAAACAGGGGTGAAAGATGTAGTTACAAATGAAGAAATAAAAAGAGCTTACGCATGCCTTCAGAAGGCCTTCGTAAGCTCAAACTAATTTATTTACCTGTATGACCAAATCCACCTGAACCACGCACAGTTTCCGAAAGCTCATTCACGATTTCCCACTCCACTTGAGGAACGGTCTGAAACACCATCTGAGCAATCCGTTCATTCCTTACGATGGTAAATGACTCGGCACCAAGATTAATTAAGAGGACTTTTATTTCTCCTCGATAATCAGCATCAATTGTTCCCGGCGTGTTCAGACAAGTGATACCATGCTTAAATGCAAGTCCACTACGCGGACGTATTTGCGCCTCAAGCCCTTCAGGCATTGCAATAGCATATCCAGTAGGAATTAACTTCCGCTCCCCTGGTTGTAGAACAACCTCTTCTTCCACTGCTGCATACAGATCATAACCCGAAGCAAGCTTGGACATTTTCTCTGGAAGCTTGATATCTTCATTCCCAGATAGTCTATTTATTTGAACGTAATGCAACAAAGTCATCGCCCCTTATTCCTGATATACTTCGATCAGACGTCCCAACCATTGCTACTGAGAATGGCTCACTGAACATAAGATCAAGTACAGATTCTACATCATCCATTGATATATTATCAATATTTGTGATCATTTCATCTAGTGTATAATGTTTACCTAACATCAACTCATTTTTGCCAAGACGATTCATACGACTACCCGTACCTTCCAGACTAAGAATGAGACTGCCCTTCAACTGTTCTTTTCCTTTACGCAACTCATCATCACTTAACCCCTTTGTAGCAAGATCGAACAACACTTCTTTCGTGAGGTCCATAACCTCTTTCGTTTGCTTAGGAGCAGTTCCCGCATATATTGTGAACAATCCATTGTCTGCATGGGAACTATGATAAGAATATACTGCGTAAGCCAATCCGCGTTTCTCGCGAATTTCTTGGAATAGACGAGAACTCATTCCTCCACCGATTGCATTATTCAACAATACCATGGCATATTGTCTCTTATCATCAATAGAACATCCTGGAAACGACAAGCATATATGATTTTGCTCCGTTTTCTTTTTGTGAAACAGAACATTACTATGAAATTCAGGTACAGTAATACCACTCGCACTTCCATGGTTCTTAAATCCACCGAAATGACGTTCCAATAATTCTACCAAGTGCTCATCAATGTTTCCCGCTACGCTGATCACCGTGTTCTCAATCGTATAATGTTCAGCCATATATGCTTTAAGATCTTTCGATTTCATTTCTTCCAGTTGCTCTATCGTCCCTAAAATAGGGTAGGCTAATGGATGCTCTCCATAGACGGCTTTTGCCATTAAATCATGAACGATATCATCCGGAGTATCCTCATACATAGAGATTTCTTCGAGAATAACATTCTTCTCCTTCGCCAACTCACCATCATCCATATTAGATCGGAAGAACATATCCGCAAGCACATCAACGGCAATCGGAAGATGCTCGTCAAGAACTTTGGCATAGTAACATGTATATTCCTTCGACGTGAACGCGTTCAAATTGCCTCCAATAGCATCGAATTGTTCCGCAATCTCTTTCGCATCGAATCGTTCTGTACCTTTAAAAAGCATATGCTCAATAAAATGAGAAACGCCATTGTTCTGAACATTCTCATATCTCGAACCTGTTTTCACCCAAATCCCAAAGGAAACGGAACGGCAAGTTGGAATTTTCTCCATGACTACTCTTAGGCCGTTACTTAGCTTTATTTTTTCCATTCGAAGGCCTCCTAATTATGAAACACTAGATAATCCATTCCTTATCCTACCAAAGAAACAGCATTCACTCAACTATGCGCTCTGTAGATAGTGTCTGACTTACCGTCCCCAAATGTAACCCTTTCCCCTTAATGGCTTGAATCATCCCCTGCAGAGCGCCAGAGGAAGATGATGTAGGGTGCATCAATATGAGGAATCCAGGTTCAACCTTCTCGGATATTTTATTCACAATGGATTGTGGGGAAGGACGTCGCCAATCCACCGTGTCCAATGTCCAAAGTACAGTATACATTCCTTGCCCTTTTGCAATTCTAACCGTATCACTATCGAAATCACCTGATGGAGGAGCGAACCATTTCGGCTCTTGACCTAATTCATCCTTCAATAGTTTCTGCGTTCTACTCATTTCAGTTATAGCCTTGTCCTCACTAAGTTGACTCATATTAAGATGAGAATACGCATGATTTGATAGTTCATGACCTCTTTTTTGAATTTCTTTCGCAAGTTCAACATTACTATTCAACCATTTACCATCAAAAAAGAATGTAGCTTTTACCTTTTCCTGATCCAATGTATTTAACATTGGAATAATATATTCGTTACCCCATGCCACATTAATCATTAAAGATACCATAGGTTTTAGAGGGTTTCCACGGTAAATAGGTTGCACTTCAAGATCCTGAAGTCCCACCTTTGGTAACAATTGACGGAATATATATGTAATTGAAGATGCGTTTCCTTTGACTTTGGCATACTTATAAGTTTCATCTATGTCCACTTCCAACCCATTATATCCTGGGATGGCTTTCCAGACTCGATCTATTTTTGCATTAATTGGCTCAACTCTCATAAGAGCAGCCTTGTCCTTAATCTGACGGTATAGGGGGTCTTCCTCTTTATGATCACTCATCCCCTGTAATGTTTCTTGTGAGTGTATTTCATTCCGACCATTCCCAATAAATAGCTTAACACTATTGGATTGACCTATTCCTAATATTACGGTAAAACAGGCAAGTAGAATGGCAAACTTCCTCATATTCATGAAATATTTCATCTCCCTTGTTACCTTTGTCCCATCATATGTGCGGAACAATTGGAATATGAATAGGGAGATGAAGTAAGTAGAAACGGCAATGCCGTCTTTTTTCAAAGACGGCACCCGTTTCAGCGGAAATATAAGAAATAGAGTATCAAGTGAAACTGATGCTTTCTTATATTTTAAAAAAAGAGCCAGATGATGAAGCTCTCTGTCTCTTTTCTAATTCGTTCATATCAACTTCATTCAACCAATAACTACACGGTCAGTGTAGCTTTGCGAGACAAATTAATTCGTCCTTGTTGGTCAATCTCAGTTACTTTAACTGTAATGGAGTCCCCAATGGCAATAATATCTTCCACTTTGGCGACGCGTTCTGTTGACAGTTGAGAAATGTGAACCAGACCTTCCTTATTCGGAAGAATTTCCACAAATGCGCCGAATTTCTCAATACGCTTCACAGTACCTACAAAAATTTCGCCTACTTCAACTTGGCGAACAATTCCTTCGATAATGGCACGTGCCTTTTGGTTCATTTCTTCATTCGTTGAAGCAATGAATACACGTCCATCTTGCTCGATATCAATCTTAACACCTGTCTCTTCAATGATCTTGTTAATTATTTTACCACCCGCACCGATAACATCACGAATACGATCTGGATTAATATTTAAAGTCATAATTTTCGGAGCGTAAGGTGATAAAGTTGCTCTTGGTTGAGCGATAGCTTCATTCATTTTGCCTAAGATGAACATACGTCCTTCTTTAGCTTGACTCAAAGCATCTTGTAAGATTTGACGACTAATTCCATCAATCTTAATATCCATTTGGATAGCCGTAACACCCACAGCTGTACCTGCAACTTTAAAGTCCATATCTCCAAGATGATCTTCCAGACCTTGAATATCAGTCAAGATCGATACATGATCACCGTCTTTAATAAGTCCCATAGCTACTCCGGCTACCGGTGCCTTAATAGGTACCCCTGCATCCATCATAGCGAGAATTCCTGCGCATATACTAGCCTGTGAGGATGATCCGTTGGACTCCAACACTTCAGATACGAGACGAATAGCATATGGAAATTCAACTTCTGAAGGAAGAACTTTAGCCATTGCTCGTTCACCCAGTGCACCATGTCCGATTTCTCGACGGCCTGGTGGACGAAGTGGACGTGCTTCACCAACGCTGAATGGAGGGAAGTTGTAATGATGCATGAAGCGTTTCGATTCTTGTGAATCAACTCCATCAAGAATTTGAACGTCGCCAAGTGCGCCTAAAGTACATACGCTAAGTGCTTGTGTTTGCCCACGGGTGAATAGTCCTGTTCCATGCGTACGCGGTAAAATACCTGTATCACATTCAATCGGACGAATTTCATCCAATTTCCGTCCATCAGGACGTACTTTATCATGTGTAATTAAGCGTCTTACTTCTTCCTTAACGATATCATGCAGCACTTCTTTGACATCTTTCATGAGTTCCGGTGTTTCTATGTACTTTTGTTCAAACAAAGTAACCGTCGCCTCATTAATACTGTCAATCGCATCCTGACGCGCATGTTTTTCCTGAGTTTTAACAGCTTCTTTCAGTTGAGCTTCTGCAAATTCGCGAACTGCAACATTTACGTTAGCATCTACTGTATGAAGTTTAACTGCCATCTTAGGTTTTCCAACTTGGGCAACGAGTTCTTCAATCGTCGCTACAATTTTCTTAATCTCATCATGACCAAACATAATCGCTTCAAGCATAATTTCTTCCGAAACTTCATCGCCTTCTGCTTCTACCATCATAATCGCATCTTTCGTTCCAGCAACGACTAGGTATAGGTCACTCGCATCTTGATCTGCGATGTTCGGATTAATGATGAACTGTCCATCCTTCCGACCAACAGCAACAGCACCAATAGGACCACTAAACGGAACATCTGAAATGCTTAGTGCAGCAGAGGTACCAATCATAGCAGCGATATCAGGCGCACAATCTTGATCAACACTCATGACTAGATTGGCAATTTGCACATCATTGCGGAACCCTTCAGGGAATAATGGACGTATAGGACGATCCGTTAGACGACTAGAAAGAATTGCTTTCTCGCTTGGTCGACCTTCACGTTTAATAAACCCACCAGGAATTTTACCAACTGCATACATTCTTTCCTCATAGTTAACCGTAAGTGGGAAAAAGTCCAAATCCTTCGGCTCATTTGAAGCTGTTACTGTACATAGAACGACCGTTTCTCCGTAGCGAACCATTACAGCAGCATTCGCTTGTTTCGCGAAACGTCCAGTTTCCAAGATAAGGGTTCTTCCACCTAATTGCATTTCAACACGTTTTTCCATGAAATCCCTCCTTCTTCAATTCGTATTTATTATTGTAAAAAGAAACCCGATTGCCCCCGCTGTCACTCCTGAAAGGACATACGGTGAACAACCAGGCTGCATTTGTTAAGGCTATTGGATTATTAACGACGCAATCCGAGTTTCTCAATCAAAGTACTATAACGTCTTACATCCTTATTCTTCAGATACTTCAACAACTTACGACGTTGTCCAACCATCTTCAACAATCCACGACGAGAATGATGATCCTTCTTGTGTGCATGGAAATGGGCAATCAGATTCGTAATGTTCTCTGTAAGGATAGCTATTTGCACTTCTGGAGATCCAGTATCAGACTCATGTGTTTTGTGCTCAGCAATCAATTCATGTTTACGTTCTTGAGTTAATGCCATCCTATTCACCTCCTTCAATTATAATCGCCATTAGCCTCGTTACCGTTGGTGAGATCGCGTAACCAAGCTAAGGTTATGTTGTCTTTGTCTCCAATGACGTTTATCAGTATAGCATATATATATATATAAAGTAAACTCGAACTTCTATGACTTCTATGACTTCAATAACTGTTCTGCTAACTGTGCATCCGCCTGGATCTGCGCAATCAATTCTTGTACAGATGGGAATCGTCGCTCTTCACGTATATAGTGCACAAGCTCTACTGTTAAATGCTCGCCATATAAACTTTCATCGAAATGAAAAAGATGGGCTTCATAACTTGGAGCTATTTCTTTTTCATGGAACGTTGGTTTGACTCCTATATTCATAACGCCCATAATCCACTTCTCTTTATAAAGCACACGGATAGCGTACACACCTTTGGCTGGAACGACATACCGATCATCTAGTTTCAAATTCGCTGTAGGAAAACCGATCGTACGACCTCGTTTCTCCCCTTCAACAACCGTTCCCCGCAACTTGTAATTGCGTCCGAACAAGCTATTGGCTAGCTTCAAATTTCCAGACTGAAGTAACTTACGAATTACTGAGCTACTCACCTTTTCACCATCTAGAAGAAATGGTGAGACAATTTCCACGCCCATATTATCTCGACCCATTTCACGAAGCATTTCAACATCCCCTGCTCCTTGATACCCGAACCGGAAGTCGAAACCGACAACGACCGTATCGATATGGAGTGGAAGAAGTACACCTGTGAAGAAATCATGTGGACTAACTCGTGAAAATTCTTCATCAAACTGAGCAACATACAACGTATCAATTCCCATACCTGCAAGCAATTCCTGTTTATCCCGCAGGGGGGTTAAGTACCCTTCATAGTCTCCCTTACCCATCACCTCTTTAGGATGCGGATTAAAAGTCACTACTGCCGATGGAATTCCTTTTCGCTTCGCTAGTTCAATAGCAGAAGAGATCACACTTACATGCCCCAAATGAATTCCATCAAACTGCCCTATAGCTACAACTTGAGATTCTTCTCTCTCAAAAAGCATTTCGGGTGAAAGGGGATATGATAACATAACAGTCTTCACAATTTTCTCACCTGCAATTCTGTTAGATAACCTGATTCATAATGATTCTTCGAAAAGAAGCATTATTCCTACAAGAACACTTTAATCGGAGCAATCGCTCCTGTCTCTAGTTGCCGTTGAAATATTCCTAGAAATCGCTGTTCAGTATCATAGAGTCGTATCGGTTCTTCACCAGTCACTTCCGGGCTTACTGATTTATATGACAGCCTTTGCCCTTGAATTGCTGCAGTTGTTTTCTCCTCGGATACTGTGTGTGCTGGTAAATGAGGTATTGCTTCATCTACAGGAATCAAGTGCGAATGGAGTGTCCCTTCATCCATATAGCGTTGAATATCATCAAAATTCAAGCAATGTTCTGCATCAATCCCTGCTGACTTCGTTCGCTCAAGTTTTGCCATAACTGAAGGGAGCCCTAAAGCCCGTCCAATATCAACACAAAGCGTTCGGATATAAGTTCCCTTTGAACACAATGCTCGGAAGGTTATTTCAGGATAAGATCCATCCCAAGAGATATCGGTCATTTCGATCTCATAAATCGTAACCTCACGACTTTTACGCTCTACTACTTTACCTTCTCTAGCTAATTCATACAATCTTTTTCCATCCACTTTCACAGCAGAGTACATAGGAGGAACCTGAGATATAACGCCTTGAAAAGAATTCAGCACCTTCTCGATCTCTTCCTTTGTAACAGTAACGGAATCGACTTGCTCTATAACCTGACCCGTTAAGTCCTCTGTATCCGTAGCTAGTCCAAGTTGCATCGTAGCATAGTATTCTTTCGGAAGCTCTTGCATGTATTCAACTACACGTGTAGCACGTCCTAAGCATAATGGGAGCACACCCGTAACTTGAGGATCCAGCGTACCTGTATGTCCGATCCGCTTCATCCGCAATATACCTCGAACCTTCGCTACAACATCATGTGATGTGAACCCTGCTGGTTTATATACAGCTAGTATTCCTTCAAGATCGCTCATAATAATTGTCTCACCCGTTCTAGCACTTGCGGAATAATGTTATCCAAGGTTCCCTCTATTCGGCAACCTGCTGCCCGAACATGTCCCCCTCCACCGAACATTTGCGCTAATGCCGCAACATCAACCTTTCCGGAGGAGCGTAGGCTCACTTTCACGGCAGAATCATCGATGACTTTAAATAGAATTCCTACTTCCACACCACTTATATTGCGTGGGTAGTTCACAATTCCTTCTAAATCTTCATTGATTGCCGCACACGCCGTCATAGATTCAGGTGTGATGTGAACCCAACTAATGAGACCATCAGATGACATTTCCAGCGTGCTTAGTGCCTTTATTAGTATTTTCATTTGTGAAGGAGTCATTTCTTCTAATAGATTCTCAGACAACAGCGGACCGTTAACACCATAACCAAGTAATTCAGAGGCCATGCTCATTACTTTGGGAGTCGTATTAGAATATCGAAATCCACCCGTATCCGTAAGGATCCCTGTATAAATAGCTGTAGCAGATTCCTCTGTCCATTCAACAGGAAACTTCCTAATCAAATCATATAAGATTTCCGTCGTTGCAGCTGCGTCACTCTTAATCAGATTCACTTCTCCATAGCCGTCATTCGTAGGATGATGATCTACATTAAGGATGATAGCATCCTTAGCAAAGAACTGATTCGTTAATCCTACACGCTTAAAATCAGCACAATCCACGCAAATGACATGCTTAAACGTTCGATCAGGGGGATTACTCTCCATGTTAAGTATTTCTTCACTAAGCATAAGGAATTGCATGCGCTGTGGGATAGGACCTTCATTCACCAGAGTGAATTTCTTCCCTAGACATGAGAGAAGCCAGCCCACAACTACCGTGGAACTGACTGCATCTCCGTCTGGCTGAACATGCGACACTACAAGAAAATCATCATGCTTGAGCAAATACTCTTTTGCAATTTCAAGCGATTGTTCATAGGTCTGCATTGCCGTCTCCTTTTAAAACCGTTATTAACATTTATTGGTTCTTCTCGATTTCACCTAGCAACTTCTCAATATGACTACCGTATGCAATAGATTCGTCAAATTTGAAAATAAGTACTGGCGTATGTCGTAGACGAATCCGTTTGCCTAGCTCTGAACGAAGATATCCATTCGCCTTTTCAAGCGCAAGAAGCGTGTTCTTCTTCTGTTCTTCATCACCAAGTACACTCAGATACACTTTTGCTTGCGCAAGGTCATTCGGAACTTCGACCCCAGTTACGGTTACGAAGCCTATCCGAGGATCCTTTAGTTCGCTTTGGATAAGCACACTTAATTCCTTCTTAATCTGCTCACCAACACGTCCCACGCGAATTTTAGCCATGTTTATTCACCTCTCTACTTGCGCTCCACCGTTTCCATGATGAAAGCTTCAATAATGTCGCCTTCTTTAACTTCACTATAGCCTTCCAAAGTTATACCACATTCATACCCTTGAGCTACTTCTTTCGCATCATCTTTAAATCTCTTCAAGGTGTCAATCTTTCCTTCATGAATAACAATGCTATTACGAATTAGACGTATTTCTGCATTACGCACCATTTTACCTGAAGTAACCATACTACCTGCGATCGTACCAATCTTGCCGATTGAGAATACATTACGTATCTCAGCATGACCGATAACCTTCTCTTTAAATATTGGATCAAGCATACCCTTCATCGCTTGCTCGATCTCTTCAATCACCTTGTAGATAACGCGGTGTAAACGGATGTCCACTTTTTCTTCTTGTGCTGTAGCAGCCGCTTGATGATCTGGGCGAACGTTGTATCCAATAACAATAGCGCTAGAAGCAGCGGCTAGAATGATATCAGACTCAGTAATCGCACCTGCACCACTATGAAGTATTTTGACACGAACGCCCTCTACTTCAATCTTCTCGAGTGAGCTCTTCAGCGCTTCAACTGTACCTTGAACATCACCCTTGATGATGACATTAAGACCTTTGATCTCACCGTCTTTAATATGTTGGAACAGATCATCCAATGTCACGCGTACATTACTACCCATCTCGCTTTGGCGTTGAGTAATGGAACGTTTCTCAGCGATGGAGCGTGCTTTACGTTCATCTTCGAACACCATGAATGGATCGCCTGCTTGTGGTACTTCAGTCAACCCAGTAATTTCGATAGGTGTAGATGGACCTGCTTCCTTCACACGGCGACCCTTATCGTTCACCATTGTACGAATACGACCGAAGCAGTTACCCGCTACGAAAGCATCTCCAACACGAAGAGTACCATGTTGAACCAACACTCGAGCTACTGGACCCCGACCTTTATCAAGCTCAGCTTCAATAACCGCAGCACGAGCGCGTTTATTTGGATTTGCTTTATATTCATTCATTTCTGCAACAAGGAGAATCATTTCAAGCAATTCTTCAAGTCCCAATTTTTGTTTGGCAGATACATTAGCATAAATCGTATCCCCGCCCCATTCTTCTGGAACTAAGCCGTATTCAGTCAATTCCTGCTTCACTTTGTCAGGATCAGCACCAGGCTTATCAATTTTGTTAACCGCTACGATAATCGGTAATTCCGCTGCTTTAGCATGGTTAATGGCTTCCACAGTTTGTGGCATAACACCATCATCTGCCGCAACAACGATAATTGCTATATCCGTAATTGAAGATCCGCGAGCACGCATAGCTGTAAAAGCTTCGTGACCAGGTGTATCCAAGAACGTAATCTTCTTATTATTAATTTCAACTTGGTAAGCACCGATATGCTGAGTAATTCCACCCGCTTCGCCACTTGATACATTCGCGGAACGAATAGCATCTAGCAATGTAGTCTTACCATGATCGACGTGACCCATAATAGTGACTACAGGAGGACGTGTTTGCAAATCAGACTCATTATCAACTTCTTCAACCGTCTCGAACCGATCGTCTTCTACTGCAATTTTCACTTCAACTTCTACACCGAATTCAGCAGCTAATAGAAGTACAGTTTCAAGATCCAGTTCTTGGTTAATCGTAGCCATAACACCCATTGTGATCAATTTCTTAATCACTTCAGATGCATCCTTATGAAGCAATTTAGCTGCTTCTCCAACAGTCATCGCGCCACGAACAATAATCTTTTTAGGGGTATTGTCAATTTTTTCACGAGCAGGGTACGAGGCTTTTCCTCTACCATTTTTTCCACCACGATTGTTTCTGAAGTTGCCACCCTTGTTGTCATCGAAACGTCTAGCCCCATTATTGCCAGGTCTAGCCTTGTTAGCACCTCTATTGTCGCCTTGCGCAGGGCTACTTGAGCGATTCGCAGTTTGACTTCCTTGTTGAGTACCCGATCTTTGACCACCTTGGGTTGATGCTGGTCTTGATGGGGCACCCGTGGTTTGAGGTCTAGATGAACTCGTGTTACTTTGTGGTCTTTGTGCAGCATTACTGCTACCTTGAGTTCTTGGAGCGCTTGTGTTGCTTTGAGTTCTTGGAGCAGATGTACTGCTCTGTGGCCTTGACGTTACTGTAGCATTAGTGTTATTCGTATTATTATTCATACCTACCTGCTTTTCCTGTTGTTTTTTTGTGTCACTCTGTTCCGTGTTAGTGCTGCTCACTTGAGGAGATCCAGACACCACGGTTGGTTTTACCGCAACTTCATCCTTCTTGACAGATGAGGTTGCTGCCACTGCGTTTTTATCTCCGCCGTCTCTTTTGGCGGCTGCATTGGACTTAATATTATTAAAAAACTGCTCTACCTTCGAGACAGTTTCACCCTCCATCACACTCATATGGTTATTGACAGGGATTTCCAAACGCTTTAATATCGTAATTATTTCTTTACTACTCATGTTTAGCGACTTAGCGTACTCATATACACGTAGCTTTTCACTTTTATTTTCTTGATTAGTCAATATACTCCACCTCCGTCATAGTCTCCATAGATTTAGAGATCATTTTCGCGAATCCTTGATCCGTAATTGCCAGCACAACTCGATGTGGTTTCCCAATACTTGTGCCCAGACTTTCCCGGTCATATCCGATCACCAGAGGAATTTTGTATGTTCCGCATTTATCACGAAACTTTTTTTGTGTATTTGGTGATGCATCATTAGCTACGATGACCAGTTTAGCTTCTGAAGAACGAATAGTTTTGAGCACGATTTCATCACCTGTAACTACTTTTCCTGCACGCATCGCAAGACCCAGACGAGAAAGCGTATTATCCATCATTGGAATTCTCCTTCATCACTAAAAATTGTTCTTCAACAACACCAAAATCATCTGCCAACTGTTCATAAATCTCCGGGTTCACATGATGTTTCAATGCGCGATCCAATGACTTATTCTTTTGTGCCAATTTAAAGCAGGAAGCCTTACCACACAGATAAGCTCCTCGACCTGACTTCTTACCTGACAGATCAATAAGCACTTCATCATCTGGCGTTTTCACAATACGAATGAGTTGTTTCTTCGGCATCATTTCTTGGCATGCCACACATTTACGCAAAGGTACTTTTCTTGACTTCATCCTTGCCCTCCGTCCTATTCCAGGAAATTACTCGATGGAGACAGAATCTTGAGGTAAATCATCACTGTATGTTTTCGCTCTCCCGAATTCCTGCTCCGCTTGAGTCTCACTCTTGATATCAATCTTCCATCCAGTCAACTTAGCCGCAAGACGCGCGTTCTGTCCTTTAATACCAATGGCAAGGGATAATTGATAATCTGGCACGATAACCCGAGCCATCTTCTCCTCTTCAAACACATCTACTTCAATGACTTTTGAAGGACTTAGCGCATTGGCAACATACTCTTCAACCTGATCGGAATAACGAACAATGTCGATCTTTTCTCCACGTAATTCATTCACAATCGTCTGTACTCGAATCCCTTTAGGTCCAACACATGAACCTACTGGATCCACTTCGTCATTACGAGAATGAACAGCAATCTTGGAACGGAAGCCAGCTTCACGTGCAACTGAGCGAATCTCAACTACGCCGTCGAAGATTTCTGGAACCTCCAGTTCAAACAGTCGTTTCAGTAGACCAGGATGAGTACGTGACAACATGATCTGTGGACCTTTAGTCGTATTCTCAACCTTCGTAATATAAGCTTTGACACGCTCACCATGCTTAAATTTTTCATTAGGCATTAGCTCATTCAAAGGCAGCAAAGCTTCAACCTTACCCAAATCAATATAAACATTTCGTGGATCTTGACGTTGAACTGTCCCAGTCACGATATCTTCCTCTTTGTCCACAAAGGCGTTGTAGATCAATCCACGCTCCGCTTCGCGTATACGTTGAGTAACGACTTGTTTCGCCGTTTGTGCAGCGATACGACCAAAGTCACGAGGTGTAACTTCAATCTCTGCAATATCCTCCAATTGAAAATGGGGATTTATTTCTCGTGCTGCGGGAAGCGAAATCTCTGTACGTGGATCCAACACTTCTTCAACGATCAGTTTACGGGCATACACTTTAATAACACCCGTATTACGATTCATGTCCACCCGTACATTTTGGGCTGTATTAAAGTTACGTTTATAACTCGAAATTAAAGCAGCCTCGATGGCTTCAAATAATACATCTTTACTAATCCCTTTTTCTCTTTCTAACTCATTCATTGCTTCAATAAAATCCATACTCATTGGGATTTAGTTCCCCCTTTCTCAACTCTTACTTCTAAAAAATAATAGCTAATCTAGCACTAGCTACTTTTTCATACGGAATTTGGTGTTGCTTCTTACCCACTTCAATCACAAGTACATCGTCCTCAAACGAAAGAAGCCGGCCTTCAAATTCCTTGAGACCGTCCAGCGCTTCGTATACAGTAACTAACACATCTTTGCCTACGGCTTTCACAACATCAGCACTTTTCTTTAACGGTCGTTCCGCTCCAGGAGACGATACTTCCAGGAAATAAACATCAGTAATTGGATCGTTCTGATCCAGCTGCAGACTCATATATTCACTAACTAAGCCGCAGTCATCAATATCAATACCGCCTTCTTTATCAACGTAAATACGCAAAAACCAATTTTTTCCTTCTTTGACGTATTCCACATCAACAAGTTCAAAGTCATGTTCTTCCATAAAAGGCTGGATCATTTCTTCTACGATACTTTTTATCTTAGGTGTGCTCAAAGACTATAACCTCCAAGACTTTCATAATCCTATATACCAAAGAGTAAAGAGTGGGTTGCCCCACTCTTTACACAACGGTTTTATCTCCATGTTTGCTACTAAAAATTATAGCATAGTCTGGCAACACTGACAAGTATCTGCCCTTGACTCCCCTTTGTAAAACGAGGATTTGTCCTCGCTATAAAGACTTTAAAACAAAGAAAGTTGGTTGCTTTCAGGCAATCCACGGAAACAACCCATTTGAGTTAGTAGCTCAACAACGGTTTTACTCGCTTTAGATTTCTGTTGGAAGTCCTCAATTGACAAGTACTCCCCATCTTCACGCGCTAGCGCTATATTTCGTGCTGCGTTATCACCGATTCCTGCCATAGCAGAGAACGGAGGTATCAGTGAATCCCCATCCACTGTAAACTTCGTAGAGTCAGATCGGTATATATCAATGGTCTGGAAGGTGAAGCCACGTGCCGTCACCTCTAACGCCATCTCATAAATGGCAAGCATACTCTTCTCTTTCGTAGTTGCCTGGAATCCTTTCTGCTCAATCTCCTCGATCTGACGATATATGGCCTCATATCCTTGGCAACATAATTCGATATCGAAATCCTCGGCTCTCACTGTAAAGTATGTCGCATAATATTCAATAGGATAATATAGTTTGAAAAAAGCAGTACGAACAGCAGATATAACGTAAGCAGCGGCATGAGCCTTTGGAAACATATATTGTATTTTGAGACATGAATCGATGTACCACATCGGTACTTTACACTTCTTCATCTCTTCAATCCATTCTGGAGTCAGACCCTTCCCTTTACGCACACTTTCCGTAATGGTAAAAGCCAGTCCTGCATCCATGCCAGCTTTATAAATTAGATAGAGCATAATATCGTCACGGCAACCGATAACCGTCTTAATGTTGCATGTTCCGTTCTTAATTAAATCTTGTGCATTTCCAAGCCAGACGCCTGTCCCATGAGACAATCCAGAGATCTGCAATAAATCGGCAAAGGAAGTAGGTAAAGACTCAATCAACATTTGACGTACGAATTTAGTTCCCATTTCGGGCACACCATATGTCGCTACAGGTGTTCGAATTTTCTGAGGTGAAACACCTAGCGCTTCGGTTGAGTGAAATAAACTCATCACTTTAGGATCATTCATCGGTATCGAGGTAGGATCCACACCCGTTAAATCTTGTAGCATACGCATCATAGTCGGATCATCATGACCTAATATATCAAGTTTAAGTAAATTTGATTCAAAGGCATGATAATCAAAATGCGTCGTCTTCCATTCCGCTTTGGTATCATCTGCTGGGAATTGAATCGGTGTAACGTCTTCAACGTCCATATAATCCGGTACGACCACTATCCCCCCTGGATGCTGACCCGTACCTCGCTTCACACCTGTGAAACCAGATGCAAGACGAACCACCTCAGCTCCACGCCATTTCTTCTGATTCTCTTCCTCATATTTCTTTGTATATCCAAATGCTGTTTTCTCCGCAATCGTACCAATTGTACCTGCACGGAATACATTTTCGGGACCAAAAAGTTCTTTCGTATAATTATGAGCTATCGCTTGGTATTCCCCGGAGAAGTTAAGGTCAATATCTGGAACTTTATCCCCTTTAAATCCAAGAAAAGTCTCAAACGGGATATCCTGTCCCTCACCTTTTAGTATCCCCTCACAATGAGGGCATGCTTTCTCTGGGAGGTCGAACCCACTTGGTATACTACCATCTAGAAACCATTCATTATGCTTACAATCAGGATTCTTACAAACATAGTGTGCTGGTAACGGATTAACCTCTGATATCCCCAAAAAAGTTGCCACAACCGATGAGCCTACCGAACCCCGCGAGCCTACCAAATACCCATCTTTGTTCGATTTCTTCACAAGCCGTTCAGAAATCAAATAGTTCGCTGAGAACCCGTACTTAATAATCGGCTCAAGCTCTTTCTCAAGCCGCTTGATGACAACATCAGGTAGCTCCTCACCATATATACCCTTTGCTGTGTCGTAACAAGTTTTACGAATCTCTTCGTCTGCACCTTCCATGATCGGTGTGAACAGTTTGGATGGAAATAACTCTATTTCTTCGAATCGATCTGCTAGTTCTATCGTATTGGTAACGACAACTTCATTCGCTTTCCCTTTACCTAAGAAATCAAATTCCTCAAGCATATCGTCTGTCGTACGGAAATGCGCATCAGGTTTTTTCATACCTTTCAATGGGCTGAAACCTGTAATCCCATTAATAGCAATATCACGAAACAACTTTTCACGTGGTTCAAGATAATGTACATTCCCAGTTGCAATAACGGGCTTATTTAACTTCTCACCAATCTCACAAACCGTCTTCAAAGCTGCCTTTATTTCAAGTGGGCTTGCAACAAATCCTTTATCCACTAAATGCATATACATCGTTAATGGCTGGATTTCAAGGATGTCATAGAACTGTGCGATTTCTTCTGCCTCTTCCAAAGACTTGTTCAATACCGCTTCAAAGAACTCGCCCTTTTCACAACCTGAAATTACAAGTAATCCTTCACGTAATTCTTCAAGCTTCGATCGTGGGATACATGGCACCCGTTTAAAATATTCTGTGTGTGATAAAGATATCAGCTTGAATAGATTCTTCTTACCAACGGGATTCAATGCATAAATGCTGCAATGAAATGGTCTGATATTAGATAAATCTTTTCCCACATAGTCATTGAGTCGATCGAGCATCGTGATATTTTTCATCTTCTCAGTGTCAACCAGAAGCCCATTCAGAATACCTGCTAATGCAATCGTATCGTCAATCGCTCGGTGATGGCTTTCCAATAGTACTTTATATTTATCTGCCATCGTGTTCAGTCTATGATTCTTCATTCCTGGATATATTAATCGTGCTAATTCCAGTGTGTCTAGAACTGGATTTGGCATTTCAGGTAGTCCATATTCTTTCAACGATGCTTGAATAAAGCCCATATCAAATCTTGCATTATGAGCTACTAGAATCCCATCTTCAGCAAACTTCACAAATTCCTGTAAGACTGGTTCTAGATCAGGGGCATCTTTTACCATCTCGTCGGTAATATTCGTAAGCTGTTGAATATGAAAGGGAATCTTCTCATGTGGATTAACAAAAGTGGCATACCGATCTATTTCCTGACCCTCTTTTATTTTCACAGCGGCAAGTTCTGTAATATTACTATGGGTAATAGAGAGACCCGTGGTCTCTATATCAAAAACGATATAAGTAGCGCTTTTGAGATCGATTGGCTGCGGGTTTAGAACAACAGGAATCGCGTCGTTCAGCACATTAGCTTCTACTCCATATATCATTTTCAATCCGTTCTTCTTGGCAGATTTAGCTGCTTCTGGATAACTTTGAATACCACCATGATCCGTAATGGCAATCGCCGTATGTCCCCATCGTGCTGCAGTCTTTATATATTTATCGATTGGTGTGATGGCGTCCATCGTACTCATCGTTGTGTGCAAGTGGAATTCCACCCGTTTCAAGGGTGCGTTATCTTTACGTTCAGGAGGTGCTTGTACTTCATTCAAATCTGTTGGCATCATCACAAGTTCTGGAATGGTCATGAATCGGTCAAATTCTATCCGACCTCGTACTTTTACCCATTTGCCATTTTCCAATTGATTTAACACTTTGACATCATCTTTTGTTTTGGCAAACATTTTCAATTGCATCGAATCACCAAAGTCAGTCACGTTAAACATAAACAGCGTCATACCATTTCGCAACTCTTTACTATCCAGGCCAAATACAGCTCCTTGAATCGTAACTTTTTTCTCTTCATCTTGGATATCTTGAATTGGAATAGGTTGATCTTTGATATCATATCCAACATGAAGTCGAACATCGTCAGAATTCTCATCAAAACTGCGACTCTCAGCCTCAATGCTATTCATCATATTCTGTACAACTTCCCGCTCTTCTTGAAGCTTCTTTTGTTCAAACTCCTTAATCGCTTCCTTACCGGTATCCCCAACCGCTAATTTAATACGAAGAGGAAGAGCGAAAAAGGTAGTGAAGAAACGTGTAATGGCCTGATCAATTTGTTTCTTCTTGGCTAATTCTAGTGAAGTAGCATCGGACATGGTCAACAGCAACTGGCCATCTTCTATTTCGTGGGTCGCTCGATTTAACCATCCATTAACAGATGGGATCTCCCGATGTACCCACTCTACAAACAAACTCCAATACGTATCTACAATATCGTCAGTCGAAACAGCTTCCGTATATTTAAAAACAAATGAAATTTTGGAAATATGCTGCATTTTTTCTTGAATCTTAAGGCAAAATGCGCGGTATACTTCCCCTGGAACCAACGTATCCTTAACAATAGTAATAACCCATTGTTGGGTAGTACGGCTTGTTTCAACCTGTTCAATATATCCATCCAAGAAATAAGGATTCATTAGACTGGCTGGAACTGCGCCTTGTTTCATTAGAAGCTCAAACCGAATTCTTTTCTCATCCACATTGTTCATGCTTTCTACCCCCTTAACCACCTATCCTTACCTCTATAAAGAGATATTCAAAAAGTCATCACTTGAACTCTTACTATATAGACGAAAAGCCTCTGTGTACAAAAATGTACTCGATCTCTTACTCACCGACTCATTTCTGCCAGAAGCTCTTCCACATGGTTCTTTGAAGTCTTTAATAAAGTCTAACTCTAATGATCTCTTAGTACGCTCTAGCAAACACTACGGTATGTTTGGAAGGCTGTCCACAACTAATACAGATTGTTTTACTTTCAGCAGGTTCGAACGGAATATTACGGCTCGTAGCTCCCGTCTCTTCCTTCACCTTGCTCTCACACTCATCGGAACCACACCATCCAGCCAATGTGAACCCACGTGACTCTTCCATTCTCATCTTCATTTCTTCCAGACTATCTACAGAATAGAAATGATCACTCATGAATTGTTTCGCTCTATCCAACATCTCTTGATGCACTTGTTCCAGCATCAACTTCACTTCTTCGACCAATTGATCCTGTTGAACAATCTTCTTCTCACCTGTTATACGGGAGACTAACACACAGACGCCGTTCTCCATATCACGAGGACCCAGCTCCAATCGTACAGGTACACCGCGCATTTCATACTCGTTGAACTTCCAGCCTGGAGTTACATCGCTGCGGTCGTCCACTTTAACACGAACTCCTGCTTTCTTCAATTCACTGAACAATTCGTCTGTACGACCAACCACTGCTTCACGAGTCTTGGCAGGTCCAATTGGGATCATCACGACTTGTGTAGGGGCTACTTTCGGCGGTAATGCAAGGCCCCGATCGTCTCCATGTACCATAATCGAACAACCAATCAATCTAGTTGTCGTCCCCCAAGATGTCGTGTGTACATATTCTTGAGTATTGTCGCGGCTTAAATACTGAATTTCAAAGGCTTGGGCAAATTTCGTTCCTAAGTAATGAGATGTTCCAGCTTGTACAGCTTTTCCATCTTTCATCATCGCTTCGATTGAGAAGGTATCTACTGCTCCTGCGAACCGTTCTGAAGGGGTTTTTTGACCAGTAATAACTGGAATAGCAAGATACTCTTCCAAGAAAGAACGATATACTTCTAACATTCTCATCGTTTCTTCGCGAGCTTCCTCTTCCGTTTCATGAGCCGTATGACCTTCCTGCCATAAGAACTCACTAGTTCTGATGAATGGCAATGTACGTTTTTCCCAACGAACAACGTTTGCCCATTGGTTAATTAGTACTGGTAGGTCTCGGTAAGATTGAATCCACTTGGAATACATATGACCAAACATCGTTTCAGAAGTCGGACGAATCGCTAAACGCTCCTCCAGTTTTTCACCAGCCACTTCAGTTACCCATGGTAGCTCTGGATTAAATCCTTCGATATGATCCTTTTCTTTTTGGAAGAAATTCTCAGGAATTAATAGTGGAAAATAGGCGTTACGATGTCCTGTCTCCTTAAATCGACGGTCCAATTCTGCCTGTATATGTTCCCAAATTTCATAACCATCAGGACGGAACACGATACATCCCCGTACAGGTGAATAATCCATCAATTCAGCTTTCTTGATTACATCTATATACCAACGGGAGAAATCTTCCCCTTGCGGTGTAATTTCCGTCACAAACTGCTTATCTTTTGACATAAGAAATAATATCCTCCTAAAAGTTTATGAGCGTTACTTCCTGTTATACTTCGAATAAACTCGCATCGAAAGCATAACCCTAAGTTTATGAGCCTTACTAATTGCTATACTTCGAATAAACCGAATGAGGCAGGTCGTAGCGTAGGAAACGGAATTGTCCTGAAGAAGCGTGAGCGCTCGCCTTTGCCATCGGATTTCTACCGCTACAGGCGGTATATAATCAAGAAATCTGAGGGCAACAGCGATCGTAAGGACAATCCGTTGCCGAAGCGGTCATCTGACACATTTGTTTTTCAAGTGCTTTCTAACCGTTGATCAATCTTAATATATCGTTATAGGTCACAGCGATCATAAGAAGAAAAAGCATAGCAAACCCAACAAAGTGAACCATTCCTTCTCGATTCGGGTCAATCGGTTTACCGCGAACCCATTCTATACCAAGAAATATAAGACGACTTCCATCGAGCGCTGGAATAGGGAATAGATTAAAGATACCTAAGTATAGACTTAATATGGCAGTCCAGTAGGTTAGTTGCACAATTCCTTGCTTCGCAATTTGGCCAGTCACTTCAAATGTTCGTACGGGCCCACCAATATCATCCATAGAGAATTGAGATATCAATTGACTGAATCCTTTAAAGATCATTTCAGTAGTACTCACCATCGTTTTCCCTGAATGAGTAATGGTCTCGCCAATCGAAGCTGATCTTGTTGGTAACTCCGGTGTAATTCCAATCTTACCACCTTCTTGGCCTTCCATCGCCCGAGGAATCAGCGTCACATTGAAAGTTTCATCGCCACGGCGAATACGCCAATCCATGGATTTACCTTCTGATGTTGCTGTTAGCTCAATCATCTTCTGATAATCAGCACCAATCGGCGTACCGTTGATCGATTCAATGATATCCCCTTTTTTCAAATTAGCTTCCGAAGCAGGCATACCTGCAGAAACGTTCCCAATCTGAACATACGTAGGGTTATCCAATGGAATACCAGCCATTTGGATATGAAGACCAAACAATATAAACGCAAGAATAAAATTCATCACAGGTCCTGCGAAGATAGACAAAGCACGCTGCCCTACTGTCTTACTACCAAATCGGCGGTTTTTAGGGGCAATCTGTATCTCTTGACCCTTTTTGATCATCATCGCTTGAGGATGAACACGATACCGCTGAATATCCTCATCAACGTCTAACTGTAATGTTAAAGCTTCATCCAAATCAATGGATTGAACCTCACCACGAACAATATTTTTACGATTATCCAATTGATCCAAATAAATCTTCTTCACTTCATCGTTCACAATACGAACACCTATGGTCTGACCCACTTGGATCTCTACAAGTTCCGGATCTTCACCCGCCATACGTGCATAACCACCAAAGGGCAGTAACCGCAGTGTAAATTGAGTTTCATTACGTTTATAAGAAAACAGTTTCGGACCGAAACCGATTGCAAATTCACGAACCAATATACCGGCACGTTTGGCGAAATAGTAATGACCCCATTCATGTACCGTTACAATAAGAAAAAACATTAATATCGTTAAAAAAACTACCTGAACCATTTCCAAGCGCCTCATCCCCCTTTATCGTCTAAGATCGAAGTTTGTCCTTCTAGATTATCATTATTCTCAGACTGAACACAAGAGAATCACTTTTGAAGTAATTTTTATAAAAAAAAGGAAAGGTACTATCGTATATTTATATCCTCGATGCCATTTCACGTGATCGCTGATCACATTCTTCAATCGAACCTAAATCAGGATTCGTCATATTAACATGCTGTTCAAGCACTTTCTCAATAACCTCTTCGATGTGTAGAAACGAGATTTCTCGCTTTAAGAATCGTGCAACAGCAACTTCATTCGCAGCGTTGAAGGCTGTTGTTGCGGTCCCTCCCAATCTTCCACATTCAAAAGCAATACGTAAACATGGAAATCTAACATAGTCCATCTCTTTAAAATGAAGACGACCTGCTTCCGCAAGCGATAATCTACGGGTAGGAGATGGCCAGCGCTCTGGATAGGTTAAAGCGTATTGAATAGGAACTCTCATGTCTGGATTACCTAACTGAGCAATAATACTACTATCACAGAACTCCACATAAGAATGGATAATACTCTCCGGGTGAAGAAGTACATTGATCTGATCATATGATAAATCAAAAAGCCAATGAGCTTCAATCACTTCTAGCCCCTTATTCACCATCGTCGCAGAATCAATTGTGATCTTCGAGCCCATCGACCAGTTAGGATGTTTCAATGCATCCTCTACCGTAACATGAACTAACTCATGACGTGACAAATCTCGAAATGAGCCTCCAGATGCTGTTATTGTAATTCCTGCAACATCCTTCCGACGTTCCCCATTTAAACATTGAAATATCGCAGAATGTTCACTATCGATTGGAAGTAACTGTACTCCTCTTTCTTTAGCAAGAGACGTTACTAAATGACCCGCAGTCACTAATGATTCTTTATTAGCTAGTCCAATATGCTTCCCTGCCTCAATTGCAGCCATCGTGGAACGAAGCCCCACACTCCCCATGACTGCCGTAACAACCATCTCAGCGTCAGTCCCCGCAGCAACCTCTACAAGACCACTATCACCATAAAACACTTGTGTAGTTGAAGGGATTTGTAGTTTGATGCGTTCTGCCAATTCTTTCGTTGCAACTGAAATCTTACGCGGTTTATATTCAAGTACCTGCTGGATCAGCAAGTCCGTATTGGTTCCGGCAGCAAGTCCTTCGACTTGAAATTGATCCCTGTGGGCAGACACTACGTCTAATGTTTGTGTCCCAATAGAACCCGTAGATCCCAGAATACTAATTTTCTTCATAATGCACCATCTCTCATCTTAGTAAGGCAATAGCATCACGATATGTACAAAAGGGAACACAACAATCCAACTATCACAACGATCTAATATTCCACCATGACCTGGCAGTAATTTACCTGAATCTTTAATATTATATGCTCGTTTGTAAGCAGATTGTATTAAATCCCCAAGTTGTCCAATGACAGCACATGTTAGTCCAATTAGCACCGCTCTGCCGTATCCCAATAATCCTCCAGAAAAGGTAGAAAAAATAAGTGCAGTCAATATTGCAATGATAATTCCTCCAATTGCACCTTCTACCGTCTTATTGGGACTGATCGCTGGCCAAAGCTTGTTTCGTCCCCATTGTCTACCTACAAAATAGGCACCTGCATCACTTGCCCAGATCGAAAAGAGTAATAAAAAGATCCAAAATAGCCCATATCCATCCGCAGCATGACGTGATTCTGCAATGAAGTAAAACCCACTTCCAATATATAGTACACCGAGTAAAAGTATTGATACTTGTGTAATATTGATCCTATTTTTGGATAACACTGTCATTAACATAAGCAAAAACAGAAGAACCCAAATCAGTTCCCATTGTGGCGTATATGTTATATTTAATAGCTTCCATGGAAACATAATCATAAAAACACCCAGAAATCCTAGTGTAGCAATACCACTGAAAGGACGCACTTTGATCATTCTCACAAATTCATAATATCCTATCAGAGACATACCAAGAATTAAAAGATGAAATGGCATATTCCCAATCACACAAAATCCCAGAAAAATAATTCCTGCAATAATACCGGTAATTAGTCGTTGTTTCAACAATTTTCATCCTCTACTTGAGTTATGACAGCCCACCGTAACGTCTTGTTCTTCGCTGATATTCAGCAACAGCATCATGTAAATGATTCTTATCGAACTCCGGCCAGTAAATATCGGTGAACCATAACTCGCTGTATGCCAACTGCCACAACATAAAGTTACTAACTCTCATTTCACCACTTGTTCGGATCAAGAGATCCGGATCTGGCAGACCAGTTGATTGCAAGTGATCCTCGATCCATTGAGAGTTAATATCTTCTGCTCTCAACCTACCTGCTTCAACCTCACTTCCAATCATGGACATACAATCCGTTATTTCTTTACGACCACCATAATTTAGCGCAAAGTTAAGCACAAGACCATTGTTATTTTTTGTAAGTTCGATCGCTTTTTCCATAGCATCCAAAGTATGTTTAGGTAATCCTTCTTTATCGCCCATCATACGAATTTGTACATTTTTTTGTATTAATTCATCCAGTTCTATGGCGAGAAACTCCTGAGGTAGTCGCATCAGGAAATCAACTTCATCTTTGGGGCGTTTCCAATTCTCCGTTGAGAATGCGTACATCGTTAAATACTTAATGCCTAGCTCATCTGCAGCAATTGTAGCACGCTTTACAGCTTTCATTCCGCTTTGATGCCCCACAATCCTTGGTAACCCAAGTCGTTTCGCCCAGCGACCGTTTCCATCCATAATGATCGCGACATGCTGAGGAATATTGTCCAAGGTAATTTCCACCTTGTTAGGATTATCTTTGTGCCTCCACCATGATCGAATTCGTTTGATCATTCCATTTCCTCCAAGCCACTTTCTGCAAGTTGAAGACATTATTTTATAAATAGACAAACCCCACCATAAAAGGAGGGGCCATAAGTCTCTTATACGTCCATGATCTCTTTTTCTTTTGTCAAGAGAACTTTGTCGACTTCGGCAATATATTTATCCGTCATCTTTTGAATATCTTCTTGATGTCTACGAGATTCATCTTCGGAAATATCAGTCTTTTCTAATTTCTTGATATCATCATTAGCATCGCGACGTATATTACGAACGGCTACCTTTGCCTCTTCACCAAACTTTTTCGTCGTTTTTACAAGTTCGATACGACGTTCTTCTGTTAGTACTGGTATAGACAGACGAATTAGTGAACCATCATTAGATGGTGTTATTCCAAGATCCGACTTCGAAATAGCTCGTTCTATATCAGATAATGACGATTTATCCCAAGGTTGAATCATCAAAGTACGAGAATCTGGTGTACTAATGTTAGCTAATTGACTAAGAGGCGTCGGCGCCCCATAATATTCCACTTGAATGCGATCAAGCAATGCAGGTGTAGCACGACCTGCACGCAATGAAGAAAGATCACGCTTTAGAGCGCCAATCGCTTTCTCCATCCGATCTTCACCGCTTTTTTTAATAGTTTGTGGCATTAGTCTACACTCCCTTTAACAATGGTTCCTATTTTCTCACCTAATACGACACGTTTTATGTTTCCTAACTCCGTAATTGCAAATACGATAAGCGGAATATTATTGTCCATACATAGAGATGATGCTGTGGAGTCCATAACACCTAAGTTTTTATTGAGCACATCCATATAGGTTAACTGCTCAAATTTCTCAGCTGTATTGTCTTTGAAAGGATCTGCTGAATATACGCCATCTACTTTGTTCTTCGCCATTAAGATAACTTCCGCTTCAATCTCCGCTGCACGTAATGCAGCTGTTGTATCTGTAGAGAAGAACGGATTCCCTGTTCCTGCAGCAAAAATAACAACCCGACCCTTTTCCAAATGACGTATAGCTCTACGTCGGATATAAGGTTCAGCAATTTGTTGCATCGCGATAGATGTCTGAACCCGTGTAGGCACATTGATTTGCTCTAATGCATCCTGTAGTGCCAATGAATTCATTACCGTTGCTAGCATCCCCATATAATCGGCAGTAGCCCGATCGATGCCATTGGCGCTTCCAGCAATTCCACGCCAGATGTTACCACCACCACATACAATTGCCACTTCAACACCAAGTTCCACTACTTCTTTAATTTGTTCTGCGATAGAAACTATCGTTATAGCATCAATGCCATACCCATTTGGACCTGCGAGAGACTCTCCACTGACTTTTAAGACTACTCTTTTAAATACTGGCTTTTCCAATGTTAACCTCCCACTTTGAGAAAGCGCTATAAAGTCGGCGCCACGCTGCAATTCTATTGTTAAAAAAGAAGGAACACTACGTGTTCCATTCTTCATTATGACTATTATTATAACATCAAATGAAACTATTTATTATTGTTTAACTTGTGCCATTACTTCTTCTACGAAGTTATCTACTTTCTTCTCCAAACCTTCACCAAGTTCAAAACGAGCAAAACGACGAATTGTAATGTTTTCACCAATTGTATTAACTTTTTCATTTAATATAGCTGCAATCGTTTTGTCTGGATCTTTGATGTAAGATTGTTCCATCAAGCAATACTCTTCATAGTATTTGCTGATACGGCCTTCAACCATCTTATCAACGATTTTCTCTGGCTTACCTTCATTCAAAGCTTGTGCCTTCAAGATTTCCTTTTCTTTCTCAACATCTTCTTGCGGCACTTCTTCACGACGAACATAACGTGGGTTTGTAGCAGCAATCTGCATAGCGATATCGCGAGCGAATTCTTTGAATTGATCCGTTTTTCCTACAAAATCCGTTTCACAGTTAATTTCTACAAGGACACCAATTTTACCACCAGCATGGATATATGATTCTACAGTACCTTCAGTAGCAATACGTCCTGCTTTATTAGCACTAGCTGCCAATCCCTTTTCACGCAGAAATTCAATTGCCTTTTCGACATCGCCATTTGTTTCATCGAGAGCCTTTTTACAATCCAAAATTCCTGATCCTGTTCTTTCACGAAGTTCCTTCACTGCACTAGCATTAACTGCCATTGATTACACCCTCCAATATATTATTATTAATATCACAAATCGTTTATATTCATCATTATTTTAAAAAAAGGGTAGTGAGAGGTTATCCACCTACCAACCACCCTTTTCATTTTAATTCATTTTATATGAATTACCTAATCGATATTAGGCTGTTGTTTCTTCGCCTTGATGAGCTTCTACAATGGCATCAGCCATTTTACCAGTCAAGAGTTTAACAGCACGAATAGCGTCGTCATTACCAGGAATGACATAATCAATTTCGTCTGGATCACAGTTAGTATCTACGATACCTACGATTGGAATACCCAATTTACGAGCTTCTGCAACCGCAATACGTTCTTTGCGAGGATCAATAATGAATAGGGCACTAGGAAGGCCTTTCATATTCTTGATACCGCCTAGGAATTTATCAAGACGATCTTTCTCTTTACGGAGAAGGATAACTTCCTTTTTAGGTAGAACATCAAATGTTCCGTCTTCTTCCCATTTCTCAAGTTCCTTCAAACGATTAATACGTTTTTGAATCGTTTCGAAGTTTGTAAGAGTTCCGCCCAACCAACGTTGATTAATGTAGTACATTCCACAACGTTCAGCTTCTTCTTTCACGGAATCTTGTGCTTGTTTCTTCGTTCCTACGAATAGAATGGTTCCATTCTCATCGCCAATGCTTTTAACGAAGTTATAAGCTTCTTCCACCTTTTTAACTGTCTTTTGCAAGTCAATAATGTAAATTCCGTTTCTTTCTGTGAAGATATAACGATCCATCTTTGGGTTCCAGCGGCGAGTTTGGTGACCAAAATGTACGCCTGCTTCCAAAAGTTGCTTCATGGATATTACTCCCATCTTCACGCACCTCCTATTATTGGTTTTTTTGTCCTCCGCCAACGATCATTTCCCTTTAAGACTTTCTATTCAAATAAGAAAGCACCCTCATAGGAATCACTTGGCGTGTGTTTTTAACACCGTCAACTAATATACCATAATTTTTATAACGTTGCAATAGTATATCCATTAAGGTTATTTATAAGCAATAGAGCATCAAATGAAACTGATATTTTCTACTATTTTCAAAAAAACGCCCGCTACTTTATAACCATTAGCGAGACGTTTCTATTCGAATTTTAGATATAATAGAATCATAGCTTTCCCCTTTAGTGAAAGTATAATTCCCTACTCGAATCTTAGTATTTATTTTTTGTTTCGAAGCCTCTTTAATAAACTGGTTCCTATTCGATATTACGCCTACCTTTTCTAGGCCCACCGCCACATCTGTCAGATTTTCTCCGTTTACAATCTTATAATTAACGGTCACCGCCTTCGCAGGTTCTACGAGCGGTTCCTTAGGTGATTGCATATCGGAAGTCGAATGCTCATTACTCGTTCCCTTGGGTTCTACTGGAGTTGAAGGTTCAACAGGGGTAACCGCTGGTTCACTCTGATTCGGTAACTCAATACCATTCCCTTGTAGATTAGTGCTTTCTTCAAGCTTTCGTTGCTTCCATTCTTCATCTGTCAGTAATTGTTCTGATGATTCAACAACCTTTAAATCTAACGATTCCGCCATCTCTTCTAATTGTTCTCTAGTTAATATTGCGTCAGATTGTGTATTTATTAATGTGGCTTGCTTCTCACCAACGATCATCAACTGAAGTAAAGCTGCACCAATGATAAGGCCAACGCCTAACCCGCTCATGAATGAACGACTCCTCATCATCGTGTCCCCTCCTGTTTCGCCAGTTGTAGAATAAGTTGAACCTCGCCGCGTTGTATTCCTATTAACTTACCAATGACATCAATCGATTTCCCTTGCTCATGTAATTCGAAGACTTCAGAATAACGTTGTTTGATAGAATTCACTGGTTCAGACATTTCAACAGATTGTGCTATTTCAGACACCTCGGTGGCATCCGAAGACATGCTTTGCGTTTCAGTTAGAGTAGTCGTACGAAGAGTCTTTTCTTGCTCGAACTCTGTCAGACGTATTTCATATTCCGTTGACTGTTGTTCTACATATAATAATCTCTGTTGCGTCTCACTCAGACTTTCTTCCAACACCGTCTGCCTAATCGCTATTTCTTTTTTCATTTGACTAACAAGTTCAACCAATGTGTCGTTTTCTGCTTCGATATCCGCCATATACTGCTCTAAAGTCGATTCTACTTCTTTGATCATTAAATCTGAAGATGGCTTGTCTACCTTTTTTCTGGGAAGCATTAATGCATAAATCAATGCCGCAACCCCTAACATAATAATAATAATCCATGGTTCCAAAGCGTCTAGTCTCCTTAATGAGGTTGTTCAAAAAGTCATCTTTTGAACACGCACTAATAATCTATTCAATCCGGCATTTTTTAAAGAGACAGATCAATATGATGCCCCTTGTATGGATGCTCAGCTAGATGCTGTTCAGATTGCAGTTCTTGTTGATCCGATTGGGAGTGCTCATTATTAGCTGATGATTGTTTCTGTTTCCCTCCATCACGTATAATGGAATTCTCCGTTTCATCAACGCTATTGCTGCGTTGTTGCATTGCACGACTTTCTTTAATTTGTTGATTTGTCAAAAAGGATTGTTCTTGGGCAGATCTCTGTTGCATCTCGTTTTGTACTTTCCCTGCTTCATGGGTCCTCGGCACAGCAATTTGCAATTCTACCGATTTCATACTCACGATATCCACCTCATTCTATAGTAATGGAATACAACAACTTCTTCATTTCCACTGAAAGTCCACTATATGTATGGAATCATTGAAATATCTCCATCAGAATAATAAAAGGAGACTCGTTCAGAGGTATCCTTGACGAATCGAGTATATCTTCCAATGACAATTTTTGAGCCACCATAAATCGTTCTAATAATATCCACTCGAGCTCTATTCGTATCTTCAAGAGACTTTTCAATCTCCAGAATCCGTTCTTTTGTTTGAGCTAGTACAATGATCTGAGACTTCTGGGTTACATTCAGCTTAATACGCATACCTACTTTATCAGGTGCTAATTGTCCTTGAGACGCCAGCAAATTCAACAGATTCAATGCCTTCTCCGTTTTTTCTGATTGATCCATTTGTAATTTGAGTTGATTTCGTAGATCTGCAAGTTCATTTCTTAACGCAGGTACGACGCCTACTTCAATATTAGTAACAGTAGACATTGAATTTCCTACAGTCCGAGCAATAACTCTCTCACCTGCTTGAATACTTCCACCTACTATTAGACCTTTGGTTCCATTACAGATCACATTTTTCCCAGCTCTTATATTAGAATGCATAATACTTTGAGAAACAATTACATCTTCTCCTGCAGTAACATGACCTTCCTGAATAAAGGAACTTTTCACATTGTGTCCAGCCTTTACATATCCCTTGTTGTAACCAATGATCCCACTCGAGATTTCAATGGACCCTTCAGCATCAAGCTCCGCACCCTCAACGCCACCGATGACACGAATATCTCCTAACGCTTTAACTCTAAACCCACTTAATACATTACCACGAATGATAACGCTCCCAACAAAATCAATATTCCCAATACCATAATCCACATCCCCATTCACTTCATATATAGGGAACACATTAATTTTTATCTTCTCAGTAATAGTAATCATTCCATCAAGAGCAGCATAAAGTGCCGTTTGATCTCCATTCACAATGACATTTTTGCCTGTTTTAAATTTAATATCTTTACCTGGTTTGAATGCAATGACTTCACCCGTAACTGAAGTTCCATTCTTACCAAGGTCAGGAGCTGTTCGTTTCGCAATAATCTGACCTTTACGTACGTTGTTGAGATTGTGTACTTCCTTATGATCCACTTTCCCTTGATCTTTTTCCGGATCTTTAAGATCTCTTTCATCAGATACTTTTAGTAGAACCTCAATTTGACCATCGATCCCGTCAATTGGTTTCTCGCCATAAGCAACAGGTGTTCTAACTATAGCAAATCGCTCAGGGAGATCTACAATTTGTTGGAGTATATTACGGTCAATGCCGTACTTAACACGCTGATGTTGAATGAACTGTTCAAGTTCTTCTATTGTGCATTTGAATTTTTCATCTTGTTTTGAGAACTGAAGGTATGCAATAGTTTTATCGTCAGAAATAGATACAGTTAAATACGATCCAAGCGAAATACGATCCGTCAATCTTGACCCCTCCTTAAATGCATTAATCTATTGCGATTAACAAAAGCTCTTTAGCGACTACCCATTAATAATTCTCTATTCTTCTCCAATGTCCCTCTCAGTCTAAGTATTGCTTTAGAGTGAAGTTGCGAGATTCGGGAAGGCGAAAGAGACATCACTTCGGCGATTTCACTAAGTGATAGATCATCAAAATATAGAAGTGATACCACTGTACGTTCCTTTTCAGTAAGTTTTTCAATCCCTTTTACTAATGCTTCCTTCAAATAAAATTCATTAACCTTATGCTCGGGGTTCTCCGCATTCTCATCAATCAACATGCTTAAACGAGTCTCCGATTCTTCCTCTCGAATTGGATCTTCTAGTGAACACAATGTCATAACTGCTACTTCCTGCAACATATTATGATATTCTTTTTCAGTTATTCCTAAGTATTCGCTCATCTCCGAATCATTTACAGAACGAAGATGACTTTGTTCCAAATGTTGAAAAGCTTCTTCAATCTTCTTAGCTTTTTCCCGGACGGAACGTGGTACCCAATCACCCTGGCGTAACGAATCCAGAATCGCTCCACGGACACGCCATGAGCCGTAGGTTTCAAATTGAAAACCCCGTTTATAATCAAATTTATCGATAGCATCAATCAAACCCATTACTCCATTACTAACCAAATCGTCTTTAGAAATATTTTTAGGAAGACCAATAGCCACACGACTTGAAACATAATCTACAATATGCAAATAATTTTCAACAAGCTTCTTTTTAGCTTCAATATTACCATACTCTTTCCACAATTCCCATAGTTCTAGATGATTCAATTTAGAAACTTTCTGCTCATTCAAGTGATCTCACCCCCTTATTTTTCTGTCAGGTGACGAACCGCCTTAGCCAATTGTTCAGGATCTTGCGCAGAAACAAATTTCGGTGGATTCAGCGGTGTAAATCCAAGGTCGCTCTCATTAGATAATTCAGGATTCGGTTGTAACAGATCATTTAATTCTTCAGTATCATTCGCTAAAGTTAAATCAAATCGAGCTCCCCGTTGATCACTCACTAATTCTGAATCTGCTTCTTTCTCTCCCCACGACTCATCATCAGGTTGTGAAGTCATTACACTTAGTACCCATCTAAACACAATCGCTAACACAAACCATATCGCAAAAGCACCCAAAGCTCTTATAACACTTGTCAAAAAAAGATTATTTATAAAAGAAAATAGAAAGGTAATTATAAACCCCAACACACCAAGTAATAAATTAAACCGTATTTTCTCTATCATCGCTACAATTCCTTTGCACCCATTTGTACACTACGGATGTATAATATTCCTGTACTACAATCAAGTTCAATGGTTCTACCAAAGTTTCCGCCAGTGTCCTGTCCAATAAGTGGAATGCCCAGTTCTTTCAATTTAGCTTTGCACGATTCTGTATTTCTTGGTCCAATTCTCATTGTGTCGTTATTTCCACCAAAAGCAAACATTTGTGAACCACCAGCCATCTTTGCAACAAGATTCGATTTTTTCGAGCCTAGTTTAAGTAATTCATCTAATAACCTAGGTAAAGCCGTATCTGCATATTTAGCAACATTCAATTCGCCATCTCGCGCAATGGAAGAGTCAGGTAACATAACATGTGCCATTCCTGCAAAACGAAGCACTGAATCATACATTGTAAGCCCTACACAAGAACCTAAACCGGAAGTACGGATAAGTCCAGTTTGTTGAATGACCTTTAAATCAGCCATAGACACCTTCACAACTTTTTGATCAATCATTTCCGAGAGGCACTCCTAATGATTTGAATATTTTTATAAAAGATTCTGGGTCGGGTATAAGAAAGAACTGACCATCAACCTCTTCATTACACTCCACAAACTTTGTGTCAATTAGAAGCGCATCATCTCCCATTTCACCGTGTTGCAGAAGTCCATAACTCAATATGGCTCCCGCCATATCAATCGCTAACGAAGGAACTGTCGGATACATCGATAGTTTCGTGAAATCAGCAAGGGAAGAAAGATATGAACCCGACAATATATTGCCAATCTCATTTAGTGCAGATAGTTCCATTTCATTGAAGTAGTCATCTTCAGTCACATCAATTCCTGCTAGACGTCTCAACAGACTTTTCGCTGACTCAACAGTTAAGATGAAGAATAAATTTCCGGACACATCACCTTCAACCCTGAAGTATATTGCCACAACGACTTGCTCTGCTCCTCCAACTACATCTGATACCTCTTCAAATCTCAGAATTTCAACTTTAGGNATTTAGTGCAGATAGTTCCATTTCATTGAAGTAGTCATCTTCAGTCACATCAATTCCTGCTAGACGTCTCAACAGACTTTTCGCTGACTCAACAGTTAAGATGAAGAATAAATTTCCGGGCACATCACCTTCAACCCTGAAGTATATTGCCACAACGACTTGCTCTGCTCCTCCAACTACATCTGATACCTCTTCAAATCTCAGAATTTCAACTTTAGGAACTGCCATATCAATCGGCTTATTGAGCAAGCAGGAAAGTGCGGTAGCCGCATTCCCCGCACCAATATTTCCTATTTCTTTAAGGACATCCATTTTAAATTCTTTAAAATGCTTAAAGACCTCCATCTCTATTCCTCTATACTTTCCAATTGAATAATTTCACTTTTATTCAACACTTCAGAAAGGTTAAGCATAATCAAAAGACGCTCATCATTGATTTTTGCAACACCTTGCAAATATTTAGCTTTAATCCCCCCTACAACTTCAGGTGGATTTGCAATTTGATCTGTATTCAGATCGATAACATCATTTGCTGAATCGACAATAAATCCTACTTCCATATCATTTACATCTACAATAATAATACGTGTATTTTCAGTATATTCAATAAGTGGAAGGCTAAATCGACCACGTAAGTCAATAATAGGAATAATAACACCACGTAAATTAATAACACCTTTTACAAAATGGAATGTTTTTGGAACACGTGTAATAGGTAGCATGCGCTCAATCGTCTGAACCTTTTCTACTTCGATGCCATACTCTTCGCTTCCTAATTTAAATACAATGACTTTAATATCTTCTCCCATTTCAATAACCTCCTATTAAATTTCTATTCACTATATCGAGTGTGTTTGCGGCATATTCATTATTTAATGAATGCGTTTGGATCTATAATTAAAGCAACTTGTCCATCTCCAAGAATAGTTGCACCTGAAACACCTTTAATCTGTGGTAGGTATTTACCTAGACTTTTTAAGACAATCTCATTTTGCCCTATAAATTCTTCAATTGTTAGAGCAGCCAACCGGTCCCCTTTTCGAATAACGATAATTTCAGTCTCATCTTCTTCACTCTCGTCGAAATCAGCTATATCAAATAATTTAGATAGGGATATCAATGGAATATGACTACCACGAAACTCTATCATCTTATTTCCATGAACTGTTCGAATTTGATTCTTTTTAATGATGCCTGTCTCTACAATAGATGTAAGAGGAATAGCATATTTTTCTGATCCTAATTGAACAAGCATTGCAGAAATGATAGATAACGTTAACGGTAATTGAACTGAAAAGTTGGTTCCTTTTCCCGGAATTGAATGAATGGTGACATTCCCACCGAGGGCAGTAATTTTGGACTTCACAACATCCAGACCAACGCCACGCCCTGAAACATCAGAAATGACCTCAGCTGTACTAAATCCAGGAGCAAATAAAAGCTGATAAACTTCTTCATCGGCCATCGCCGCTCCTTGTTCTGCCGTTACAACACCTTTCTTAATAGCCGATTTGAGAACATTCTCACGATTAATGCCTCGTCCATCCTCTTGGATCTCAATAAATACATGATTCCCACTATGAAACGCTCGTAAATTTACTGTTCCAGTCTCCGACTTGCCAACGGCGAGTCGATCGGAAATAGGTTCAATACCATGATCAACCGCATTTCGCAGCAAATGCACAAGAGGATCCCCAATTTCATCAATAACGGTCCGATCTAGCTCCGTATCAGCCCCTGTTATCACTAAATCAATCTTCTTATCCAATGATTTAGCTAAATCACGCACCATCCGTGGAAAGCGATTAAACACAGTATCCACGGGTACCATTCTAAGCTTCAATACAATACTCTGAAGGTCAGAACTCACGCGGCTAAGATGCTCAACTGTTTCTGTTAAGTCATGATTTTGTGCTTCACTGGCCAATTGCTCCAACCGGACACGGTCAATCAGTAACTCACTAAATAAATTCATAAGAACATCAAGACGCTCAATATCAACACGGATGGTTCGTGACGGAGTATTGTTACTTGGTTTATTAACCTCTTTAGCGACAGTTCTGGTGGATTCTACCAATGTCTGCGTAGATTGAATTGCCGTTTCTTCAATAACAGAAGTCTCTTCGAGTTCAACAGTTACCGCAGTCTCTCTAGCTGAATGATTGACATCTCCCATTAATTTCAAAGACTCTTGATCCAGTGCAACAACGCTGACCCTATCAATCTCCGATAGGTTCAATATCATTCGTTCTATTTCTTCTGCGCTTTTTTGTGTTATGTAATAAAGTGAAAAGCTGCAATCAAATTTCTCTTGTTCAATATCTTGTACGGAAGGCTGTGATTTAATCACTTCACCATGCCCCTCCAATAAATCAAATGCCATATAGGCCCGTACAGCTTTCAATTGGCAATCTTCACGAATGAACACTTCCAAATAAAGTACTCGATGACCTTCTGCAATCGATTGATCCAAAACAGAGTATTGATACTCGTCCAAGTGAACGGATTGAGATATATTGGATGTTGATCCAACTACCTCCACATTCGATTGGGCTAGCGTCTCTCCACGTACAATAGCCTGTAATGAAATTACTATGGCAGATACATCAGATTTCCCGGTTCCCCCATTGGTAATATCCTCGACCATAGATTCAAGGGCATCCAAACTTTTGAAAAGGGTATCAAATATAAAATCTTTCATTGCAAGCTTTTCATTACGAACTAAATCGAGAACATTTTCCATCTGATGTGTAAGTGAGGCTAGGTCCTCATAGCCCATTGTTGCTGCCATTCCTTTAAGTGTATGTGCCGATCTAAAAATAACTTGAACAATACTCAAATCATTTGGACTAGTTTCCAATTCAAGCATCTTTTCATTTAACGATTGTAAATGATCATTCGACTCATCAATAAACATTGATAAATATTGATTCATGTCCATTGAGATGCACCTCCCTTATGAGTTCACTTTCCTTTATTTCAGTGTTTGAATAAGCTTAAGTGGAATTTCCTGAAGCGGTAAAATATGTTTGACACAACTCAGTTCCACTGCAGACCTTGGCATACCGTAAACAACAGAAGTTTCTTCACTTTCAGCATAGGTATTCCTTACACCTGATTCATACAATCTTTTCATTGCTTGTGCACCATCACTTCCCATACCCGTCAATAGAATCACATGGCGTTTCAGCATTGTAAATGGAAGTAGTGAGTCAAAAAGCACTTCTACAGAAGGCCGATGTCCATTACATGGCTCTTCCTCAGTTAAACATATTTCATAATGGCCAACCGACGATCGCTCAATCTTCATTTGGTAACCACCAGGTGCAATATACGCATACCCTCTATTTAGAACCATACCATGCTCCCCTTCCACTATTTCAAGAGCACTGAAAGTATTCAGCCTTTGTGCAAGTGATTTCGTGAATTTGGGTGGCATATGTTGTACGATCACTACGGGTGCTGGAAAATCTCCAGGCATTTGCTCCAATACTGCCTTTAATGCTCTAGGTCCACCAGTTGAACAGCCAATAGCGACTACATGTTGGAATTTACTTGTATCACTCTCAACTTCCAACATTGGTTTAGTAGGCATAGGTTTCTTCACAGTTGGCTTCTTCGCCTTGGTTGAATTAGCCAATTTATCATCTGTGATCTTACTATCTAGTATACCATTACGTGTTGCTTGATTAGCGTTCATATTCGTTTTCGGCAAAACTTCTTTCTTGCGAGATACTATATTCCTAGGTAGCAAATTCACCTTTTTTACTGGTTCTAGTTTCTTTTTTAGCTCTACCTTTTTCTCAGATTTCACAAGTTCTTCTGTCTTCCTAGCAACTCTTCTTTCTATAGTCTCCATAGCTGCCTTCATTTTATCAAGAAGAACTTCCCCAACTTGAACAATATCATTAGAGGCAACTGTAGATGGCTTTCGAATAAAGTCAAATGCTCCTGACTCTAACGCTAGTATCGTCTCTCTTAACCCATTCTCGTTAATGCCTGAGAGCATAATAACCGGGATCGGATTATCCTTAGTAATGATTTTCAATGCTTCTAAACCATTCATTTCAGGCATTTCCACATCCATCGTGACAATATCTGGTTTTAGATTCGTCACTAACGTTAAAGCCTCCAAGCCATTAGTGGCGGTACCCACAACTTTAAATAATGAATCTCTTTCAATAAGATCAGATATAATCTTTCGCATAAAAGGAGAATCATCCACAACAACGACCTTATATTGCATTATATCCATACCTCCCACTCCGTAAATACAGGAAAATCATTTTGTTCGTTGTACCCACTTATGCATAAATCCTTTGATTCCCGTCAAAGTTTCTACTTCTGAAGCAGAAGAAGTGCTGGTATAAAGCTTTGTAAGACGTTGAATATCTTTTGAAGCAACACTATTAGGAAATGCTAGAGAATAAGGGATTTGTTTCTTGACCGCTTGAACAACATGTGAATCATCCCTTATATACCCAAGCATCGGGATCTCGATATCCAGAAACCTTTTTGCTGCTAATCTGATTTTATTAGCTGTAAATGTTGCCTCTATTTCATCGTCCACTCGGTTAATAACCACCTGATAAGGGACACTTGAGTCAATACCATGAACAACTTTAATCAGTGCATAGGCATCTGTAATCGATGTAGGCTCAGGCGTAGTCACAACAATACATTCATCAGCAGCCCTAATAAATTGTATATTAGCTTTAGATAGACCTGCACCAGTATCAAAAATAATATAGTCCATCTGATTCGCTACTTGTTCAATCTGAGTTGTAAAGTAATGAATATCATGTTCAGATAATGATACGAGATCCGACATGCCAGAACCACCTGAGATATAACACAATTCCTTAGGTCCTTTTGCGACAATCTCATGAATACTTTTTTTACGTTGGATCAGATGATGTAAGTTATATTTAGTAGAAGTCCCCATCAACACATCGATGTTTGCCATGCCTATATCCGCATCGAAAATTAACACCCTTTTTCCCAATGAAAGTAATGTAAGTGCAAAGTTTAATGTGAAATTAGACTTCCCTACGCCTCCCTTACCACTAGTAACAGTAATAAACTTTGCTGTTGATACATCGGCATTCAACACTCTCCCTTGGGATCGCGCCTTCTCTCGTAATGAAATAAGTTTCCTTAAAGAGTCAGCTTGGTCATTCATAGCTCCTCTTCTCCCTCATCCAACAAAAGGTTACAAAGCATTTGATCATTAGGTATAAACAAATCCTCTGGCACATTCTGTCCATTCGTCAAATAAGAAAGATGAATTGGAAAGTCGTAGATCAAATTAAAGATAGCTCCGTAACTGCCTGTCTCATCCAACTTCGTAAATATGACTTTATCAAGACCATATTCACTGAAATGCTCTGTAATCTTTTTCATATCTTGAGCTTTAGACGTTAGGCTCAATACTAAGTAAGTTTCGCTATTACTCTCATGTGTAAGTAAGCTTTGAAGCTCTGAAACCAACAATTCATTCCGATAATTTCTTCCAGCCGTGTCCATTAGAATGAGATCGCAATAGTCAAGTCGCTCCATTGCTCGTTTGAGGTCAGCAGGTGATTGGACTACCTCTAACGGTACATTTAAAATCGATGCATACGTTCTAAGTTGTTCTACAGCAGATATTCGGTAAGTATCCGATGTAATGAATCCTACCTTCCGATGATGTCGGAACAGTTGCTCTGCCGCAAGCTTGGCAATTGTGGTAGTCTTGCCAACACCAGTCGGACCTGCAACATAAACAATCTTCGTATCTATGCTTATTCCACCACCAAATCGATTTGAGAGAAATGATGTAGCCTTGGCACGAATGAAATCCTCTAGTTCTACATCACTTCGCGAACGTCCGCTTTCTTCCCAATATTCGACCGCAGCATCCATCCACTCTTCTCTCAATTGCTCGTCAACTTCCTGCTGCAACAATCGATTTTGTATTTTCTCCAACGATGCTGGCAGTTCTCTTTTTATCATGGATTGTCGTGATATTTTGGCCATCCATAATTTCATCTCTCTTATTTCCTTAAGAAGATGTTCTTCCGAATCACGCTTTGGCTTTACTTGTTCTTCTTCATGACTCCGCACCGGAAATGACAGATTCGTATCCTTCATAACATCTAACTTGTCCACTGCTTCCTCAACATATTTCCTGGGTAAATCAATATCTTTCTTTTGCTGTTGTACATCAACAGTCTTCATACCTGATTTGAGAATATCATTGGTTCTTTGATATGCCTCTGGAACTGCTCTCACTGGAATATTTAATGTTGGTGCAACAGTTTGAGAAGCTACACCGAGTAGGCCCTTAGGGTTCATATCAATATTCTCTCTTCCAACGGACTGATTCGAGCCTATTTTCGGGTTTGACTTCATTTGAGCTTCTTTTTCCACTGCAGCGATAACTTCAATCTTCTTTTTCTGAAACATTCCAAGAATTCCACCAACTTTTAATTCTTTTGTACTAAGAATGACTGCGTCACTTCCTAAATCCACACGGATTCGTTGCATGGCCTCCGGCATATGATCGACGATGTAACGTTTCACTCTCATAGATTCACCACTCCGACACTTTGTATTTCTACATTTGGTTCTAATTCACTATACGAAAGGACAGGTATATCCTGCATTGTCCGATCGATCACTTGACGCAAATACATTCTTATCGTTGGCGAAGTCAAGAATATAGGCTGTTGTCCAGATTGCAGCAATCGATTGATTTGTTCATTTATTTTCTGATAAACCGATTGTGCAGATACCGGATCCAAAGCGAGGTAACTCCCTTGCTCTGTTTGTTGCACACTATCTGAAATTTTCTTCTCCAACGTAGGTCCGACAGTGATAACTTTTAATGTCTCACCTCTTTGTGAATACTGTTGCGTAATTTGTCGCGATAGGGACTGCCTCACATACTCTGTAAGGACATCAGGATCTTTAGAGTATGTTCCACAATCAGCTAGAGTTTCAAAGATCGTAACTAAATCACGCACCGATATTTTCTCACGAAGTAACTTAGCCAACACTTTTTGAATATCACCCACGGATAACACTGAAGGAATAAGTTCATCGACAAGTACAGGATAACTTTCTCTTAAATTGTCGATTAACGTCCGTGTCTCTTGACGACCAATTAATTCGTGAGCATGCTTCTTAATTAACTCTGTCAAATGAGTTGCTACTACAGAAGGGGGGTCCACTACTGTATACCCTGCTAACTCAGCACGTTCCTTCGTAATTTCATCAATCCACAACGCTGGAAGACCAAATGCAGGTTCCAAAGTTTCAATTCCAGAAATGGATTCATCATCATAGCCTGGACTCATAGCTAAGTAGTGATTAAGTAATAATTCACCACCACCCACGGTATTCCCTTTAATTTTTATGATGTATTCATTCGGTTTTAGTTGAATATTGTCGCGAATTCGAATAACAGGTACCACCAATCCTAGTTCAAGTGCACATTGTCGACGAATCATGATGATCCGATCTAGCAAATCTCCTCCTTGTTGAGCGTCCGCCAAAGGGATAAGACCGTAACCAAATTCGAATTCGATAGGGTCTACCTGAAGAAGATTGATAACACTTTCAGGGCTTCTAACTTCTTCAATCTGTTGTTCTTCTTCCATCTGTTCTTCAGATAACTGCTTCTTAGTCACATTCTGTTCCATCTTCCTAGCAGCTAATATCAATAAAATCGCGACAGGCATTGTCGTAATCCAATCGATAGGGGTGAAGAAACCAAGCATAGCAATCGTTCCGCCTACAATATAGATCAACTTCGGATATGCGAATAATTGACCCGTTAAATCAGATGCTAGATTTCCATCTGATGAAGCGCGAGTTACAATAAGACCAGCAGCTGTTGAGATTAGTAGAGCTGGAATTTGACTAACAAGTCCATCACCAATCGTTAGAATAGAGTATGTAGAAATTGATTCACCGAATGACATTCCATGAATAGTCATTCCAATAATAAATCCGCCTACTAAGTTGATAATCAAAATAATAATACTGGCAATAGCATCCCCTTTGACAAATTTACTGGCTCCGTCCATAGAACCGTAGAAATCTGCCTCACGTTCGATCTTACTGCGTCGTTCTCTTGCCTGCTGCTCATTAATTAACCCGGAATTCAAATCCGCATCAATACTCATTTGCTTTCCTGGCATAGCATCTAGCGTAAACCTAGCACCAACTTCAGCAACACGCTCAGATCCCTTAGTGATAACAATAAATTGAACCACCACTAAAATTAAGAATACAATAAATCCAATCGCAATCTGTCCACCTGCGATCCAACTACCGAATGTAGCAACAACTTTACCCGCCTCACCATGAGTAAGAATCAACTTGGTTGTTGACACGTTCAATGCAAGTCGGAATAACGTTGTAATCAGTAGAATCGAAGGGAAGATGGAAAACTCTAGCGCTTCCTTAGTATTCATAGAGATCAATAAGATCATAAGTGCAAGTGAAATATTGATAACGAGTAAAATATCAAGTAACCACGCCGGGATTGGAAGAATCATCATAAGTACAATACCGATGACTCCTGTTAGGACAGTGATATCTTTAATTTTCAAGGGCCTCTTTCCTCCAATCCCACATTTATTAGGTTTTACCTTTTAATTTATATACATAGGCCAATATTTCAGCCACGGCTTGAAACAAATCTGCAGGAATGAAATCTCCGATCTCTGCCCTTTGATATAGTGCGCGAGCCAGAGGCTTATTTTCCATAGTAATGATGCCCTGTTCCTTCGCAATTTCTTTAATTCTTAGAGCTACATAATCTTGACCTTTGGCAATAATCGTTGGAGCTTCCATCTTACTTGCATCATATTTCAATGCGATAGCAAAGTGTGTCGGATTCGTTATAATAACATCTGCTTTCGGAATTTCTTGCATCATACGTTGCATAGCCATCCTACGCTGACGTTCTCTAATTTTACCTTTAATCAATGGATCTCCTTCTATATTCTTGTACTCATCTTTAATATCTTGTTTCGACATTTTTATACTTTTTTCATGTTCATGTCGTTTAAAGAGATAGTCCAGAAAAGCTAGTACGAATAAAGCAATAGCTACTTTCACACCTAAATTCACAGTGAGTTTGGACATAAACATCAATGTACTCTCGATGTTAATTTGTGAAAGCGAGGCAATTTCTACCTTACTAGCCCATAAAGTACTATAAACTAGATATCCAATAATCGTTAATTTGAATATGGATTTAGCAAATTCAACTAATGACTTCATGGAGAATATATTTTTGAGACCTTTGAGCGGATTCAATTTATTGAACTGAACTTTAAGCCCTTCACCAGATAGCAAAAAACCGACCTGTAGAAGATTAGCTGCCAAAGCCATTATAAAAACCGTTAAAAATAGCGGAGCGAGTAGTATCAATATTTGTATGCCGTATTCTCTAAAAACCATCATCACATTATCAATCGTAACATCCGTAGATAAGCGATTCATAAATACATCCGTATACAAAAGCACAAATTTGTCTTTGAAATATCCAGCAAAAATAAGAAGGCAGAGAAGTGCTGATAAAAGTGTTACAGAACCGGCAACTTCTGGGCTTTTGGCAACCTGTCCCTTTTTACGCGTATCCTGACGTTTTTTTGGAGTTGCTTTTTCTGTTTTCTCGCCAGCGAACAACTGTAAATCTAGAGGATACCTAAAGGACACTTTACTTTCCTCCATACTGTTCAATTTGGCTGACTCCCAATAATTCCTAGCAAATTATGCAATGATTCGAACATGATCTCAAACAAACTGCCGAATATATATGAAAAACTAGGAACAATCAGCAATAACATCGCCAATCCAAGAAATATCTTCACTGGTATTCCAATAACAAAAATATTAAATTGAGGGGCTGATCTTGCCAAAAATCCAAGTCCTACATCTGTCAAAAAAAGTGCTACGACTAATGGGGCCGCCATTTGAAAAGCTAACACAAAAGATTGACTAAATGTTCTTATTAAAAATTCTAAAATACTGCCATTATATAACTTTGTAAAGAAATCATTAGATATGGGCACCCACTCATAACTTTGAGTAATGGCATCAATCAGTTGCAAATGTCCATTCATACTTAAAAAGAGCAACATAGCGATCATGTATTTGAAATTACCTAGCATGGGTACGGATACACCTGTCATCGGATCTAGCACGTTGGCCATCCCGAATCCAATCTGTATATCTATGAATGAACCAGCTGTCTGTATAACCGTAATTAACAAATATGCAACAAAACCAAGAAGCAATCCTACCATAACCTCACTAACAATGAGTAAAACATAAGTCATGTCTTGTACAATAGTCTGATTTATGCCATAAGTCAGATAGATCAATAGACTGACAAAAAATGCTATCCCTATCTTAAACGTATTAGGTACCCCTCTGGATGAAAACACTGGAGCTACTACAAAAAATGATGTAATTCGACAAAAAATAAGCAAAAAGACTGGGAAACCTTGCATAATTAGTTCCATTGACATTCAGCCTAACCTATATATTTATGCAGATTGTCTAATATGTTAAAGGTAAAGTCTACGAGCGTCGTTAAAATCCAAGGACCGAACAATAATAACGCTAACAATATAGCAACTATCTTTGGAACAAAGGCAAGCGTTTGCTCCTGAATCTGTGTAGTTGCTTGAAATATACTCACGATCAAGCCGACTCCCAATCCCAGAAGCAACATTGGTGCACTCACTTTAAGCGCAGTAAATATCGCTTGTCCAGCCAGCCCTATAATAAAATCCGAGTTCATGACTGACCTCCCTCACTTGCATATACTTCTTCTGTATCGTTCTATCAGTTAAAACTAAGTAATAACGATTTGACAACTAAGTACCAGCCATCTACTAGAACAAATAATAGAATCTTAAACGGGAGTGATATCATGACCGGTGGTAACATCATCATCCCCATCGCCATCAATGTACTTGCAACAACAATATCAATGATTAAAAATGGAATAAAAATCAAGAATCCCATTTGAAATGCCGATTTCAGCTCACTAATTGCAAATGCAGGAACCAATACTGTTAAAGGAATATCACTGTATGTAGCCGGTTTTTCCATCTTTGTATAATTCATAAATAATAACAAGTCTTTTTCACGAGTATATTTGAACATGAACTTTTTAATTGGATCTTCAGCTTCTTTTATAGCTTCTGTCTGCGTAATCTCCGCTTTTAAATAAGGTTGGAGTGCAACTTCATTGATTGATGAAAACGTTGGTGCCATAACAAATAATGTCATGAATAACGCTAAACCAACCAACACCTGATTCGGTGGCATTTGCTGTGTTCCAAGTGATGTCCTAACAAAACCAAGAACGATAATAATTCGAGTAAAACTAGTCATTAACACCAATATTGCCGGAGCAATACTGATAACTGTAATAAGAAGGAGTATTGATAAAGAACTTGTATTAGGCGCTCCGTCTGAATTACCAATTTGAATATCAAAATTGATAGGATCAGCAAATGCTGCTGAAACCGACGACAGACTAACAATCCCCATTAACAAACAAAGTAAGATGACTTTTTTTTTCATGGATCCCTCAACCGATCTGTATTATTGTCCTCACGGAGCAGTTCTTCCATTTTCTCTTTTCGATTAGACATCCGACGAACCTTAGAATCGAACACTTCATGAAAGGAAAGATCATTCTGTTGTTCCATTTCTTGCGGAGTTTCATCCCTTCTCACTTTACTAATTAGTCTACTTAAAAATGGAGGCAGTAAGTTACTTTTACCTACTGCCTCTTCCTCAAGTGCCGCTAATATAGTTGCAACTTCATTTGGATCAGAAATTTTATCGATCAGGCTTATATCTTCACCAACACCGACTAAGTACACACTGTTTCCTAACTCGATAATTTGGAGAGTTTTATTTGGTCCAATACCTACTCCACCAAGAATTCGAATCATTGGATTACTGAACCAAGATTTATTCTTAGACCCCAAGAATCGAATTAAGAAAACAATAAGTACGACAATAACTGCCAAAACGATAATCACATAGAGAAGATTCAAACCATAGTTCACATCATTAACATTATCAATAATTTCATTTGAACTAGGCATAATTCAACCTATATTCCTAAAGTTTTATTAATAGCCTCAACAACACGGTCTGATTGAAATGGTTTAACAATAAAGTCTTTTGCACCTGCTTGAATAGCATCAATTACCATAGCTTGTTGGCCCATTGCAGAACACATAATAACCTTCGCAGTCGGATCTATTATTTTAATTTCTTTAAGAGCCGTAATGCCATCCATTTCCGGCATCGTTATATCCATAGTAACTAAATCCGGACGTGTTTCCTTGAATTTTTCAATAGCTTGTGCACCATCTGCTGCTTCTCCAACGACTTCAAAACCATTCTTCGTTAAAATATCACGGATCATCATTCTCATAAAAGCTGCATCATCCACGATAAGAATTCGATTTGCCATTTGTTAAAAATCCTCCCTATATACACCTTATTGTATTCTCTGTAGACGATCCCATTGACTAACTATTTCTATTACTCTCACACCGAAGTTTTCATCGATGACAACAACTTCTCCTTTAGCTACCATTTTGTTATTCACAAGAATATCAACTGGTTCGCCTGCAAGTTTGTCTAGTTCGATGATCGATCCTTGCGATAATTCAAGAATATCTTTTATTTGTTTATGGGTCCTGCCTAATTCTACGGTAACTTTGAGTGGTACGTCCATTAATAATTCTAAATTATTTTGATCCACTTGCTGATATGGAGCTGACTGCAAATTAGCAAACTGCACAGACTGAACATTTAAATTACGATTAGGTGCTCCGTAATGCTGCGGTTGTGATGGAGCATTCTGGAATTGTTGATTCAGATCGTACCCAGGCATACCCTGTTGCTGAGCATACCCAGCGTTCCCCACGCCTTGTTGAGTGCTAGGGCTACTCTGTGGCGGTGGTGGTATATTTAATGCTGGTTGTGCCACAGGAGGTTGAATAGGAGCTGCTACAGTCTCTATATGTTCATCTGCACCATTAAGTAAAATTCTCACCATATCTTTAGCAAAATGAACCGGAAGTAGCTGCATAATCGTTGAATCAATTAAATCACCAATGGTTAATCGAAATGATATTTTAATCAACGTTTCCTCGGAAGGAAGATTAGCAACTCCTTCACCGTTAGCTATATTTAATATATCAATTCCAGGAGGTGAAATATTAACAAAGCGATTAAATAGTGTTGACATCGAAGTTGCCGATGAACCCATCATCTGATTCATAGCTTCCTGAACCGCACTAATATGAATCTCATTCAATTCTTCTTCTTTCGAATCGCCTTCGCCACCAAGCATTAGATCTGCAATAACTTGTGCATCTCTTGTCTTTATGACAAGTGAATTAATCCCTTCAAATCCGTCCACGTATGTCACATGGACAGCAACATGCGGTTTCGGGAATTCATCTTCGAATTGACTTCGGGTAATGATTGCTACTGTCGGCGTTGTAATATCTACTTTTTTTCCTAACAATGTTGAAAGGGCCGTCGCAGCACTACCAAAAGTAATGTTACCAATTTCACCCAATGCATCTTGTTCAAGTGGTGTTAAATAGTCATCTACAGTCTCTATTTTATTCCCCGTAGAATCATCTGAGTCTGACTGCCTTAGTAATGCATCAATTTCTTCTTGGGTTAAATAATCTTTACCAGTCATGTCCTTCAACTCCTTCACTAACAATTTCATCAATCTGTACAGCTATGCGATCCTTTATCGTTCCTGGACTGCCGGTAAACTTTAATATTTCTCCAATTTTAATCGCTAACCCTGAATTAACTGAATTGTTAAGATTGATGACATCTCCTACCGTTAATCCTAGAAATTCAGATACAGACAATTTCGATTCTCCGAGCTCAGCAACAATCTTTAACTGCGTATGCTTAACATGTTGCTGTAAAGCTTCCACTTCAAGTGGTTCACTTTCTTTCTTTTCAGACACAAACCATTGATGTGCAGATAGTTTAGACATAATGGGCTCTAGAACGACATGTGGTATACAGATGTTTATCATCCCTGTCGTATCTCCAATTTTAGTACTTAAAGAGATTAAAGCAATCGTTTCATTCGGTGAGACAATTTGCATAAATTGTGGATTAGTCTCCATAGCCTCCATACGAGGTGAAATATCTAAGACTGTCTTCCATGCTTCTTGCAGACTTTCAAAAGCTCTACCAAAAATCCGCTCCATAATCGTCGTTTCTATCTCTGTGAGTGAGTTCATCTTAGCTGGTGCATTCCCTATACCACCAAGCAATCGATCTAACATAGCATAAGCCACGTTCGGATGCACTTCCATGACCATTCTACCTTTAAGTGGTTCTGCCTCAAAAATATTAAGTATCGTCATTTTAGGTATAGAGCGAATAAACTCATCATAAGGAAGCTGTTCTACCTGAACGACGTTTATTTGCACAAAAGTTCTTAACTGTGCTGAAAAATACGTTGTTAAATATCTAGCGAAATTCTCATGAATACGAGTTAAGCTTCGAATATGATCTTTAGAGAAACGTACGGCTCTTTTAAAATCATATGAACGAATTTTTTTCTGGGATTCTTCCTTTTTGAGTTCTTCCGCATCCATTTCCCCAGAAGATAGTGCCGCGAGTAGGGCGTCAATCTCATTTTGTGATAATACATCTACCAATCATCTCACCCCCTAACAATTTAGTCCATTTTTACTTTTTACATCGGTGCTAACATAAAATCTGTGATCTCAATTTGCATCAATTGTCCTCTAGTTAAGCCCTCATTAATCAAATTGATCAATTTTGCGCTCAATTGATCTTTACCATTCGCACCTTTAAGATCATCTGGTTTTGTATCAGCAAGTATTTTGAGAATAATTGGCTTAACTCTAATTTCTTTAATTTTGTCAAATTCCTCTTTAGACTTCTTACTATCCAATTGAAACGCAAAATTCATCATTACGATATAATCAAGATCCTCTAAATTTGTCTTGATACCAGTTATTTCCGAGGTCATTTCAACCATTTGATCCGCAGTCAAACCTCTCATTTGAACAGCATTTACGGTTTTGCTAACATTGTCATTTGGATTACTAAACAAATTATTGAATAGCAAGAAAGCGGCTAATACAATTAATGTTATAGCTAATAGAATCGTAATCAGCCAAGGCATTATCTTTTTCATGGGGATTCCTCCGTATGTACCACTTTAATAGTTGCATTATTCATACCAATCTCTTGTGTATATTGTTTTACAAGCGAGATTACTACAGCAGCCTTTTCAAGCACGATTAATCTTTTTCCTGTAACTAATGTGATGTAAGTATCAGGTGTTTCTTCTACCATTTCAATGAGAAGAGCATTTAGCCACATTTCAGAACCATTTATCCTTGTAAGAGAGATCATCGTAAGCCTCCTATGAAAATCCGGGAGAAGAGACACGCTCTCCTCCCGCTATATCATTAGCGTTTCAAATTCACAACTTCTTGAAGGATTTCATCTGATGTAGTTATAATACGGGAGTTGGCTTGGAAACCACGTTGTGCAACAATCATTTCCGTGAACTCACCTGTGAGATCAACGTTTGACATTTCCAATTGTCCAGATATAATAGCTCCTGTCCCTACCTCCACATCATTAGCTGCAAACAATTCAAATTCACCATCCGGGTTTGCATTTAAGGTCACTCGGTACAAGTTCCCTCCAATTTTCTCGAGACCCTCAGGGTTAATTATTTTAGCTATGCCAAGTTGCGCCCCTGGTTCTGTCGTTCCATCACCCATCTTCTGAATAATAGTACCATCTTGTGCAATTGAGAACGAAGTAACATCATCTTCTAATGTAATAGGTGCCCCCCCTGTATCAAGCACGAACAATCCATCTGATGTCACCAGATTACGAAGTGCATCGATATGAAAGTCACCTGCGCGTGTCAAAAAGGGAACCTCTTGTTCATCCCCCATACTTACTAGGAAGAATCCATCTCCATCAATCCGTAAATCTGTTGGTTGATTTGTTGTCATAGCACTACCAGCTAAATGCAAAGTATCAATGGATCCAATCGATACACCTAGACCGATCTGCTTAGCATTCACTCCACCTTGTGTACCATCAGTAGGAGGTGTTACACCTGAAACCGTTTGGCTCATAATATCTTTGAACATCACGCGACCTGACTTAAATCCAATCGTATTGACGTTGGCAATATTGTTACCAATTACGTCTAGTTTCGTTTGAAACCCCTTCATACCAGAAACCCCTGAGTACATAGATCTTAACATTTCACTATTCCCCCTTATTAATTACATGGACTATATCAATCGATCAATAGTCCACTGGCTTCCGATTCGGGCCAGCCAGTTATGAAACGATGATTGCACTATCAATATTCGTAAATACATTATCCTTCATTGATCCACCGTCCATTGCTGTAACAACAGTACGATTCTTGATATTCACAATCAATGCCATATCGTTCAATAATATAAGCGATTCTTTACTACCTTTTGCTGCGGCCTGATCAACTGCATCTGATATGCGTGACAGCTGTTCTTTAGGAATATCAATACCCCTTTGCTCTAAGCGCTTTACAGCATGATTACTGAACTTGAGCATATTTTGCTGTAACAATTGATCAAATGAGGTACTATTCACTGCCCCCTGTGAGTGACGTACATTTCTAGCATTGGAAGTAGAATTTACTGGGGTAGGAAACAGCTGGCCAATTATCAGCCGTTCATTCATATGATTTCCTCATTCACTTCTGGCTCTACTTCTGGTTCTGGCTCAATTGCAGGAGAATCCTCATTCTCATCTGGTTCTGTTACAGGTGGATTTTCATTTGCAACAGGATTTCCAATTTCAAGAATTAGATTTACTGGAACAGCTATCTGTCCAACCGTTGCATATTGAACACCATCACGAATAACAATAGAATTTACGGTGCCTGTTAAGATTTCCGATGTACTATTATCCGTTGAATCAATCCAACTTATTTCTTTACCAATCAGCCCTGAAACACTGCCTAATGATTGATTCAAAGTAGTTAGTTGACCCGAGATATTCATCAACTGTTCAACGGACGTAAACTGCGCCATCTGAGCTATAAACTCCTTATCTTCTAAGGGTTGCATCGGATCTTGATTCTGGAGTTGCGTAATCATGATCTTTAGAAATTGGTCCTTACCCATTGTGGAAGTATCTTTTGCACTTGCCGTTTTAACATTACTGGCAGAATAATTTGGCCAAATATTGTTGGTTCCTATAATTTCCGAAGCCACGAGTTCACCCCCTTTTCTTTATGCTTTCGCTGTAAATGTATTTCCATGTTCAATATTAACTTGTTCTGATAACCAATCATTCATTTCTTCAGTCAGTTCAGCGATCGCTAATGAATCATCACTTTGGTCTTCCCGCTCTTTAGATCTTTGATTCGATTGTTGCTGACCTGCACTTGGTTGGCGACCTTCTTGATACATATGTGATTGAAGGGATTGATTCTGCGTCACCTCCAGTCTCTCAACTTGTAAGCCTTGAGATTGTAGTACTGTGCGGAGTTGTGACATTTGCTGTTCAAGTAATCCCTTGGCTCCAGCATGTTCAGTCATAAAGGTTGCAATCAATTGACCATTCGACATCGTAATTTTAATATCAACTTGCCCCAAATGCTCTGGATAAAGAGATATTCTCGCTTCAGTCATGCCATTCAGCTTCACAATATCCAATTTACTAACTAGAAGCTTGGTCACTTCTTCAGGAAATTTCTCAACAGGGACTGGAGCTGCCTTTAATGGATTCTTGATTCCTTCTCTCATCAATAGCTCCCCAGCTGTTAATATCCCTTGATCTGGCGAGAATTCAGCTGTCTCAGTAGTAGCAGACTTCTGCACCGTACTAGCAACAACTTCATCGCTTTGGTTCGATGCTGTTCCATGTAGCGTTTGAATGAGTTGATCTAATTTCATTGGTGTAGACACCTGAGAAGCATTAGAATTAACAACCATTTCACCTTTGTTTAGAATCGTTGAACCATCAGCTTGAGTTACTTTATTAGCATTGGATTGTAATAGGGCAAATGCCTTCGCACTTTCCTTATCCGCAACTTCAGTTGGAATAATGGCTGTCTGTGGTTTATTCTGTTCTACTTGTTGCAATAGGTTATGAACTGAAGCCAACAATTGAATAGCTTGCGGACTAGAAGAAAGGCTTGTAGCATCATTCTGTGGCAACATAGATATTAATTGATTCACTGCATCTTGCACTGCAAATCTGATCGTATCTGGTTGCTCTGCAAGCATGCTAGACAATAATACACTCTGCTCTGTCTCACTATTCTCAGCCTCACCCGAACCCAACAATGTATTCACTTGCTGCAACCAGTCTTTAAGCAACAGCATCAACGATGGATCTACTTCGATCGCCTCATCTACTTTGGTGATTTCATCAGTAAATCCTTGTAGAAGTTGATTAAGCAAGTCCGCTTCCGTCACTGTAGTTCCCTGTGCAGACACATTCTGCTGAAGACCTTCTAACAATGAAGCTACATCTGAGAGAGTATGTGTCGTTTTTGGAGCTGTCCCCTCTCCCATAATGTATGAGAAGGATTGCTCTACTGGTGCACTAGAACCCTCAACCATATTTACAGTAGAATCACTAGACACTTTTCCACCTGTCGTTGCGCCCTTAGTTGAACTCGCATTATTCATAGCCATGTTATGAAATATTAACGTCATTTATTTTCACCTCCCTCCACGTCATATCTATTAAACTTCAAATTATTTACTCATAAGTTTATTAAGTATGATCGCCGTCGTAGATGGATCGATGGATGACATTTGTCCAAGTAATGATGAACGAGTTGCATCCGTTACTGATCTTAAAATCTCCAGTGTCTTATCTGGACTAATCTTATAAGTCTGAAAGAGAAGATCGGCAGCACTTTTCGGTGTCATATTGGCAAAAGTCTGACTCAATTGATTCTTATTCAAGTTCGTTGGAGTTGGAACAGTCGTTGTGTCCTCCTTCTTCAAACGCGATTGCAATGCTGCGATCTGCAGATCAAGAGCTGATTTTGTATCCTTCATTAACATCGTTACTTCAGCCGCTACCTTTGGATCCATTTTTTCAAGTATTGCCATTCTACTATCATTTTTCATTGAATTAAACAATAGTACTGTTTCTTCCAACGTCATATTCTGCAAGATTGGCGCTGCTTTACTAGGACTCATATTGGCATACAATTTGGCAAGGTCATCAATCTGTTTCTGGTACTCAGCATCGAGATCTTCTTCAGGGATCACTTCGACATCTTCCTGTTCCAAACTTTCTAGCTTCGTCTCTAAATCCTTCAATTGAGCTTCCTGTTGAGCTTTAATTTCACGTTCTTGCTCTAATTCAGTTTCTTTAGCAACTAGCTGGTTCTTTAGTTCCTTTAGTGTAGCTTCCACACTTTTCATCTCTTCTTTGCTCTCTTGTAGCTTCGTCTTTTCCGGATCTAGATTAGGTTCAGGTACCCATTTCTGTACGATTGGAACTTTATTAGCGAATTCTAGAACTGAATTACGTATATCCATATTAAAAAGAATAAGTAATACGCCTACGAGAACAATGGTGAAAATAATAGGGATAATTAACATTAAAAACCGCTCAAATCCGCCTGCTGATTCCTTTTCGTCCTCAAAGTCATTATCATTACGTGCCACTTTTATTCCCTCCCTAAGGGGCAAGACATTTGTACATTCTCCCGATTAAGTTTCTATCTAAGATTCATAACAAACCTTACAGTTGCTATTTCATCAAGTTCATTTTGTTCCCGGAGTAACGTCTCATGTTGAAATTTGTCCTTTGCTTTCTCACGAGATTTCATCCATACTTTTTCATCCAACATCTTATCTGTTAAATGACTTTGACTTTTTCGCACTACCACATTCGCTTTTCGAACATCCACATGCTTTCTAATAATACATTGTTCTAGATGCTCTACGTACGTTTGAATAGCTTGTACTTTTACAACAGGAGCGGAATTCTCAATCTCCAATTGAAGTTGATTCGTCATTTCAATCCTCATATTTTCGAATTCTTGTAAGAAGTTCTCTTCTTCCTGTAGTTTAGCAATGGCATTGGACAATATCCATTCTGCTTGTGTCTTCTCGTTCCCTTTCAAGTTCACAATATTCTGAAATGCATAATGAAATCTCATGCTTTATCATTCATCTCCTCGAAAATTCAGAAATCAAGCGTTCCTTCACTTCCTGAAATGATACTTTCTCATTTACCTTTTGCCTACTAAAGTCCCAGATATTCTGAATGAAGTCAATAGATTCGTCAATACTATCATTTGATCCACGATGGTATGCACCAATATTAATTAAATCCTCAGATTCCGTATATACAGCGAGCAGTCGTTTTAAGTTCTCAGCAGCTTCAGTATGTTCATCTGATGAAATATCTTTCATCACCCTACTGATGCTCGCTAGAATATCAATCGCCGGGAAATGACCTTTATTAGCAATATTTCTGTTTAACACAATATGTCCGTCTAGAATACCTCGGACCGCATCCGCAATGGGCTCATTCATGTCGTCACCGTCAACCAATACGGTATAAAAAGCCGTTATAGAGCCAGTAGGACCCGTCCCTGCTCTTTCTAACAGTTTGGGAAGATTAGCAAAGACGGATGGTGTATAACCTCTCATAGCAGGCGGTTCACCAACGGCGAGTCCGACCTCACGCTGCGCCATCGCATAGCGAGTAACTGAATCCATCATTAACATGACATTCATCCCACGATCACGGAAATATTCTGCGATCGTCGTTGCAATAAGTGCACCTTTGATTCTAATTAATGCAGGCTGATCGGATGTAGCTACAATAACCACAGAGCGCTTCAATCCCTCAGGGCCTAGATCACGTTCTATAAAATCGAGAACTTCTCGACCGCGCTCACCAATTAGTGCAATGACATTAACATCAGCAGAAGTATTCCGGGCAATCATTCCCATTAATGTACTCTTACCCACACCTGAACCAGCAAAGATACCAACCCGTTGCCCTTTCCCGATTGAAAGCAATCCATCAATAGCTCTCACCCCAATACTAATGGGTTCAAGCACTCTGGGTCGATTCAATGGATTCGAAGGAGGTCTAAACGTTGAACTGAAGGCCATTCTTGTTGGGATCAGAGACCCATCTAAGGGTTGACCTAATCCATCCAATACTTTCCCTAGTAATTCAGACCCTACTTGCACACTTAGTGGCTTCCCTGTACCTACCACATCACAACCTGGCCCAATAGACTGAAGGTCTCCAAGTGGCATCAACAGCACCTTGTTATCCCGAAACCCTACCACTTCAGCTTGGAGTGGCTTGGTGCTTTTACTAGGGTAGATGTAGCAGACATCTCCGATGTTCGCATCTGGACCTTCCGACTCAACCATCAACCCGATCACTTGTGTCACTTTCCCATTAACTCTCACGGGATCTAAATGATCCAGATGATCCAAATAACGCTGACTATCAAGCACTTTCATCCTGATTTCTCCGATCATCATTATCTAGAGCTATACGAATCAGTTCTTTCTTAATTTCGACTAGCTGTGTATCAATTCGCGCGTCAATACTTCCGAGTGATGACCGGATGACACATCCGCCATCATTCACAGTAGCATCAGGTAATATTTTCAGTTCTGCCTGTGAATCAATCGATAGACACAGCTCTTCTCTAGCTGCTTGTACAAACTCATAATGAACTGGAGAAACACATAAAGTGATAACTCCTTGTTCTCTTTTCCTCGCTAAGTTTCTTTTGATCAAATCAATCATAAATTCACTCTCGATTGTCAACTGCTTCTCAATAACTTTTTCAGCAATTGCAGTGCTTAGTTCTACCAAGAAAGGCTCCGCCTCTTGAATAATCTCATTCTTAACACGGTAAGCTTCTTCCAGCACAGCCTGAGCTTCAAGCATCATTTCTTCTATCTTCTTCTGAAGCTCTTCTTCTGCCTTGATACGTCCCTCGCTGTGACCTTGCTCATAAGCTTCCGATTTAATGGCTTCTGTTAAATGTTCATCTTGTTCTCGACGTTCATGCCACCATTGGTCGATAGTTTCTGTAGCTTTCGATAACAGTTGTTCCGATTCCTGTGATGATTCACGAATTTGCCGTTCTGCAAATTCCTTAGCATCTTGAAGTATTTCTGTCTTCAGTCTTTCTGTTTCTTCGTCAATCCGAATAGTAACCTCTTCATTTTCAACGAGGACTTCTTCGATCTCCAATTCCGTTTCCAGCTCACTAGTGTTGTAATGTTTAGACAAATCCAATTCCTTCAACACTTCCACAGGTATATACTGGGAATGTTTGATCAAATTAGACAATGATGTCATCTCCTCCACCGCGAGCAATTATTATTTCACCGGCTTCTTCCAATCTGCGTATCGTACCGACAATACGTGTCTGCGCTTCTTCGACATCACGTAGTCTTACAGGACCCATGAATTCCATTTCTTCTTTAAAAGATTCGGACATACGTTTGGACATATTACGGAAAACAACATCACGAACTTCATCACTTGCCACTTTGAGCGCAAGTTGAAGATCTGCATTCTCAATATCTCTAATAATCCGTTGAATGGATCTATTATCAATATTCACGATATCCTCAAACACAAACATCCGCTTCTTGATATCCTCTGCCAATTCTGGATCCTGAATTTCCAATGCATCCAGAATTGTACGCTCAGTACCCCGATCAACTCCATTTAGGATTTGAACGATAGACTCAAGACCACCCGCATTGGTGAAGTCCTGTGTCACTGTTGATGAAAGTTTCTGTTCAAGAACTCTTTCTACTTGATAAAGAACTTCAGGAGATGTACTATCCATAACTGCAATTCTTCGAGCTACATCTGCTTGTTTCTCCTGAGGTAACGATGACAGGATTACTGCCGATTGCTCGAATTGTAAATATGAAAGTACCAGGGCAATCGTCTGTGCATTTTCATTTTGTAAAAAGTTCAATATCTGATTCGGATCCGCTTTACGTGCAAAATCGAAAGGTCTTACTTGAAGAGTGGCTGTCAATCGACCAATAACCTCAAGTGCCTTTTGTGGTCCAAGAGCCTTTTCTAAAATCTCTCTTGCGTAGTTAATACCACCTTGCGAGATATACTCTTGCGCTATACAGATTTGATGAAATTCAGCCATGATCGTATCTTTTTCTGAGCTATCTACTGTTCGCACATTAGCAATTTCAAGAGTTAATTGTTCAATCTCTTCATCGCGTAGATGTTTGAATATTTGTGCAGAAACTTCAGGCCCTAGGGTGATGAGTAGAATCGCCGCTTTCTGACGACCACTCAACCCTTGATGATTTGACTTTGCCAATAAACCCACCTCTATTCGTCAGCCAGCCATGTACGCAGCAAGTTGACGAATTCGTCTGGTTTCTTTTTCGCCAGCGTTTCGAGCTGTTTACGCACTTGACTTTCATTATTCAAACTTTCCAAATTAATGGAAGGAAACTCCGTAGGAACTTGCAATGGAACATCCTCATCGAATTCCTCATTTTGTTTACGACGACGGAATATGAAATATCCACCTACTCCTAACAAAGCTAAGACTGCTAGCCCAATCCCCCACAAAAGACCGCTGGAAAGACTTATTCCTGACTTACTAGTATCAACAATATTATAATTTTGAGCATAGACCGAAACTTTTTTATCTAAGTCAGCGTCTGTATATGTAATACCAGAATCCGCAACAGAGGCTCTCACAATATTAACCAGAACATTCTTTATCGCATCTTGCGTAGCTTCATCCAAACTATTCTGTCCCGTAGGTGGTTCCACTGCTACATTTATGGTTAAATCCTTTACAGAGTAGGGGCTTGATATAATATCTCTTGTAATCCGGTTAACATCATAATTCACTGTTTCTGATAGTTCTTCAGAGGTTGTACTACCCGAATCGGTACTACTTGGATATCCTGGAATCTCTTCCGGTCCAGTTCCAACCACACCACTATCTTGAGCACTGGTACCCGAATAATTTTTCGATATCTTCTGTACGCTGATTTCTATACCCTTCATGTCTTCTTGATTTACGGGTGTAACCATCTTTTCGTTACTTTGAATTTTATCAAAATTGAGCTTGGAAGCTACAAGGACTTCTACCTTGCCCTCACCAGTAAATTGGGTTAGAAATTTCTTCACATTTTGACGAACTTCATTTTCAAACCTTTTTTGTAACGCGAAGTTAGCTTCCAATACTGATGTTAGACCACCTTCCCCACCCTTCACCGTTGAGATCAACTCAACATCACCATTTAGGATAGTGATGTTCTCAATCGGGAGATTTGGGATAGCTGTCTTCATCAGATTATAGTAACCGTCAATGGCTTCTTGTTTAGGACTATATCCCATCTTGAACTCCAATACGGCTGAAGCTGATGCTTTATCTTCATTCCCTGTACTTGCAAAGACACTTTCTTCTGGCAAACTGACGAGTACTTTAGCATCTCTAATACCATTCATTCTTGTCAATAGTTGTTCTACTTCACCGTTCAAAGCGTTATTATACTTCACATTAAATTCACTGTCTGTCATTCCGATTGCAGATGAACTTTGCTCAAAAATTTTGTAACCTATTGAGCCATTCTCAATAATGCCCTGAGACCCCACATCTACTTTCGCACGCGCAGCCTGTGTGCTTGGTACGGACACACTTTTTCCATCAGGACTTAATTTATAAGAGATATTACTTTCTTCCAAATAGGTCATAATACCTGCCGCATCAGCTGCATTCAAATCTTTAAATGCTACTTCATATTCTGTCTTTGATAACATCATCGTTATAATAATAGTAGAAATAATGATAAGTGATAGTGTAGATCCAAATATTATTTTCTGATTTTTACTGAATTGATTCCAATACTGGGTAACTTTATCCTTATACCCGGTAATTCTCTCATTCACATTGTCACCCCACCCGAAGCTTAGCTAGAATTCTCTATAATTGTATTCTCATAATCTCTTGATACGCCTCAATCACTTTATTTCGAACTTGTGCAGTCAACTGTAAACTCAATAAAGCTTGTTCGGCAGTGATCAGGACTTCATCAACATTTGCTTGTCCAAGTAACAGTTTCTCACTCATAACACTTGCATCGACCTCTTGATTTGACACTTGTTGAATTGCATTTTCTAAGTAAGCCCCGAAATTACTAAGTGATTCTATTGGTGTGGCAGATTCTTTTCCTATATTGTTTGGCATCTGCAACGGTTTAACTAGTTCTGTATTGAACATCATGTTTTGAATCATTCAATTCCCTCCTTTACATATCTAATTAACTCTTGCCACTACCGTCCAATCTCCAACGCTTTCATAATCATGGATTTAGATGCGTTAAGAGCTGTAATATTAGCTTCATAAGAACGCGAGGCTGAAATCATATCGACCATTTCCTTATTCATGTCAACATTCGGCATCATAACATACCCTTCGGCATTAGCATCCTGATGCGTAGGGTTGTATACGGGCTTTAACGGAGCACTATCTTCTTCAATAGATTTCACTCTAACACCAGAACCAATACCTTTCGAAGAGTTTCCGCTCATTTGAGATTGAAGCATTTTGGAAAAATTCGTTTCATTCGGTGAAAACACAACCATTTTCCGTCGGTAAGGCACTACTTCCCCATTAACCACACTTGCTCTTGTTGTTCCTGCATTCGCAATATTAGATGAAATAATATCCATCCGCAGTCTTTGTGCAGTCAACGCAGTTGCACTTATTCCAAAACTATTACTTAGAGTCATAATCTATTAGCTCCCTTGCACTGCAGTACGCATCATTTTCATTTTATTATTAACTAGTGATATGTAAGAATTGTAACGAAGTTGGTTATCTGCTAATAGTGACATTTCCAGTTCTACATCAACATTGTTTAAATTATTATTCATCACCGTCGAAGAATCCATAGTAACAACTGACGATGGCATTTCCGTAATAGGTCCAATCGTAAAATGACGTGAGTCAGTCCTATTCCCTTTAAGAGTTCGCATTTCTTCATTCATTTCTTGTTGTAGTAGACTTTCAAACGAAACTACAGAACGTTTGAAATAGGGCGTTTCTGCGTTAGCAATATTATTAGAAATTACTTGTTGTCTTGTATTTGCTGCATCTAATGCGCCTTGTAACTTTTGAAAAGTTGCACCATTTAACAGATTCAATTCTGACCCTCTCTTTCGAATTTCTGTTTTTAATTTTTCTTTAAATACTCAGTTGACCTTTTTAACGTTGTTAAAGATAGTATTTCTACAAAGAGATACAAATCCCTTTTTTTCGACAAAATTCTTTTAAACCTTCTTTTAAATCCTAATGCTTTATCGGCATTTGCAATTCATCAAACATTTTGTCGTATAGGCTCATTTTCTTAAATTTTATGCATTATTACAATAAGAAAAAAGCCCTATTTTTCTATAAATGAAGGACTATTATCTTATATTTAATATAACAAAAAAAGTTTATGATCAATATCGGTCAACGAAAGGGGTTTTAAACCGGGATCTTGCTGATTAATCCCGATTCGAATTTAATTTCGTAACATTTACATAAATTATTAACATTTAAATATGATTGCAAATGAAACTTTCGACCTATATACTATCATTTAGATAAATGTATGGAATCCACAACGTTAGTAAATGTGATTTCATCAAATTAGATATTTTACAATATTACCTTTACCAAGATAGAACATCTCGCTCTAGTTCGACAAAGTGTAACTATCTATTGAACTGTAAAAAAAGAGCAAGACTCGTAAAAAACGAGTCTTGCTCTTTTGATTTATCTACAATATATACTGGCTCAAATCACGATCTTGAGCTATATTAGCTAACTTCTCACGTACGTATTCAGCGGTGATCGTCATGCTCTCTAGAGTTAGCTCAGGAGCCTCAAAGGATAAATCCTCCAACAACTTCTCTAGAATAGTATGAAGTCTTCTTGCACCAATGTTCTCCGTATTCTGATTGACTGTTGCTGCCATCTCTGCAATGACACGAATAGCGGCTGGATCAAATTGAAGTTCTATGTCCTCTGTCTTTAGCAATTGAACATATTGCTTCGTCAGAGCATTCTCTGGTTCTGTTAGAATAGATACGAAATCTTCTAACGTTAAGCTATTCAATTCAACACGTATTGGAAAGCGACCTTGTAGCTCCGGGATTAAATCTGAAGGTTTAGCCATATGAAAGGCTCCTGCCGCAATAAACAAAACAAAATCCGTTTTTACAGGACCATACTTTGTCATGATCGTAGACCCTTCAACTATCGGAAGAATATCACGCTGAACACCTTCTCGTGATACATCCGGTCCACTGCCCTTACCTGTACTTGCCACTTTATCAATTTCATCAATAAATATAATCCCTGATTGCTCAGCACGTTGAATTGATTCTGATATCATATCGTCCATATCAATAAGTTTGGCTGCCTCTTCCTGAATAAGCACCTCGCGTGCATCTTTAATCGGAAGTTTCCGTTTCTTCGTTTTCCGCGGAAGAAGATTACCAAACATTTCTTGCATATTCATTCCCATCTGCTCATTACCTTGTCCAGCAAATAGGTCCATCATAGGCGAACTAGCATCCTCGACATCAATTTCAATGTTATCGTTCTCTAGATTACCTGATAACAAATCAAATTTAACTTTTCTCCTACGCTCAATGATGCTACTATCCTGTTCTTTCTCTTCCGGAGGAGTCTGTTGATTACTGTTATTCCCGCCAAAAAGCATTTCAAACGGATTTCCCTGATTCTTAGTACCTGTTGTACTGGATGGAACAATCATCTCTATAATACGCTCATTAGCCAATTCTACAGCTTGTTCATGGACTTTCTCCGTACGTTCCAACTTGACCATGCGAATAGATATTTCGACTAAATCCCGTACCATCGACTCAACGTCACGCCCAACGTATCCAACTTCTGTGAACTTCGTTGCTTCAATCTTCACAAAGGGAGCGTTGACCAATTTCGCAAGTCTTCTTGCAATTTCTGTCTTACCCACACCCGTAGGACCTATCATCAAGATGTTCTTTGGGACAATCTCATCTCTTATATGTTCTGGAAGCTTATTACGTCTATACCGGTTACGAAGTGCTACAGCTACTGACTTCTTAGCTTGCTTTTGTCCGATAATGTATTTATCCAATTCAGCTACAATTTGTCTGGGCGTCAAAGATTGATTACTCATCATAGTTTCCTCCACGCTATAGTGTATTAACACGTACAATCCTATAATTCTTCCACCACAATATTCCCGTTCGTATACACACAAATTTCAGATGCAATTTGTAAAGCCTCTCTTGCAATATCCTTAGCTTCCAGTTGAGGTGAATGTCTTTTAAGTGCTCTACCTGCAGCTAACGCAAAATTGCCACCTGATCCAATAGCAATCACATCATCATCTGGTTCAATGATTTCTCCACCACCAGAAATGAGTAACATCCCATCTTTGTTCAGAACAATCATGAGAGCTTCTAGCTTACGGAGAATTCGATCTTGACGCCAATCCTTGGCCAGCTCAACAGCGGCACGTTGAAGATTCCCGTGATGTTCTTCAAGCTTACTTTCAAACTTTTCAAACAATGTTATCGCATCAGCTACTGAACCAGCAAACCCTGCAATGACCTCTCCACGATATAATCGTCGAACTTTTTTAGCTGTCGTCTTCATAATGACACTCTCACCGAAGGTAACCTGACCGTCACCGGCTATGGCTGCTTTACCATCATGTCGCACTGCGCAAATCGTTGTCGCATGAAATGATAGATCCATCCTTTGACCTCCTAATTATCTACATTCGTCTCTGACTTGAAAGCACGAATACTCTCGAGAGCCCTTTCAGCTAGAGCTTCATTCTTCTCTTTCTTGTTACGGATCTTCTTCTCTAAGCTAGGCAAAAGTCCAAAGTTAGCATTCATCGGTTGAAAATGTTTAGAATCTGCTGTCGTAATATACTGCGACATACTACCTAGTGTACTCAATGGAGGGAATACTAGACATTCCTCACCAAGAGCCATTCTCGCGGCGTTAATGCCCGCTATAAGACCCGATGCCGCTGATTCAACATAACCTTCGACTCCTGTCATCTGACCGGCAAAGAAGAGATTCTCATTGTCTTTCAATTGATAGGTAGGTTGAAGTAATCTAGGTGAATTAATAAATGTATTACGATGCATAACACCGTATCTTACGATATCTAAGTTCTCAAGCCCAGGAATCATACCAAACACACGTTTTTGCTCGCCCCATTTAAGATGCGTCTGAAATCCAACCATGTTATATAAAGTGCCTGCTGCATTATCCTGTCGCAATTGAACAACAGCATACGGAAGGGTTCCTGTGTGTGGATTCACCAAGCCGACAGGCTTCATCGGGCCAAACAGAGCTGTTTGTCTGCCGCGTGCCATCATCACTTCAATTGGCATACAACCATCGAAATATATTTCTTTCTCGAATTCTTTGAGTTCAGCTACTTCCGCCGTTATCAATGCATCATAGAATGCATTGAACTCCTCTTCATTCATCGGACAATTCAAGTATGCCGCTTCCCCTTTATCGTAACGAGAGGCCAAATATACTTTATCCATGTTAATGGAGTCTTTCTCTATAATTGGAGCAGCAGCATCATAGAAGTAGAAATATTCCTCACCCATTAACTCACGGATCTGCGCAGATAATGCCGGAGAGGTAAGTGGCCCTGTCGCAATCACAACGATCTCTGAATCAGGTATATGTGTAATCTCCTCATTAATCACTTCTATTAAAGGATGATTATGAAGTGTCGTCGTTATTTCACCTGAGAATCCATCACGATCTACAGCAAGCGCTCCGCCCGCTGGTACCGCGTTTCTATCTGCTGATCCCATAATCAGTGAATTCATCATTCTCATTTCTTCTTTCAAGACACCTACGGCATTACTCAAACCATTCGCCCGCAAAGAATTACTACATACTAATTCAGCGAATTGATTCGTATGATGGGCCGGAGTCTTCACTACAGGTCGCATTTCATATAATCTGACAGGTACTCCACGGCTAGCTATTTGCCAAGCCGCTTCACTTCCCGCAAGTCCTGCACCTATTACAGTTACTCTTTGTGGTTCTTTCAACTTCACTACCCCCTGCAATTGATCAATCTTCTGTATCATCATTATCTTCAACCAATTCAACATGATCACATGCTGTACATTGAAGTTTATTTCCTTGTTTATTACGTTTCTCAACCATTAAGGAATCACACTTCGGACATGGCTTCAATGATGGGCGATTCCATGACACAAAGTCACACTCTGGATATTTATCACACCCGAAGAATATCCGTCCTTTCTTGCTACGTCTTTCTACGACATGACCTTCCTTACATTTAGGACAACTAACGCCAATATCCTTAATGATAGGTTTCGTATTTCGACAATCCGGGAATCCGGCGCATGCTAGAAACTTACCAAATCTACCTATCTTATACACCAGAAACTTCCCGCATTTTTCACAAATCTCATCGGAAACTTCGTCTTCAATTTCAATCTCTTTCATTTCTTCTTCAGCTACGATAAGGCGTCTCTCGAAAGACTCATAGAAATCAGCAAGTACTTTAACCCATTCTTTCGCACCTTCACCTACGTGATCTAAGTCATCCTCCATATGGGCTGTAAATTCTACATCTAGAATTTCAGGGAAAAATTGCTCCATTTGCTCGATTATAAGCTCACCCAGCTCAGTCGGCATAAATTTCTTTTCTTCCATCGCGATGTATCCACGCTTTTGAATCGTCTCCAACGTAGGCGCATATGTACTCGGACGCCCTATACCTAGCTCTTCAAGCGTCTTTACTAGACGAGCTTCCGTATATCGTGGTGGTGGTTGCGTAAAATGTTGCTTCGGTTCGACATCTTTCTTAGTTAACTTATCTCCAGGTTCAAGGGCAGGCAAGAACTTATCATCATCCGTCGTCCCATCATCATTACCTTCTACGTACACTTTCATAAAACCAGGGAAACGCACCTTAGAACCGACAGCTCGGAATGTCGCTTTACCTACGGCAATATCTACGGAAAGCGTATCCAGTATTGCTGATGCCATCTGACTGGCAATAGCACGCTCCCATACTAGCTTATAAAGACGTAATTGATCACGACTTAGAAATGGCTTCACACTGTCTGGTTCTCTAAGAATGGATGTAGGACGAACAGCTTCGTGAGCATCTTGCGCATTAGCCGCTTTCTTGGAGAATTGACGTGGTGCTTCTGGTACAAAAGCTTCCCCATATTTACTCCCAATCAGTTCCTTAATTTCTTCAGCTGCGGACGCCGCAATACGTGTTGAATCTGTACGCATATAAGTGATAAGACCGACTGTACCTTCTTTACCTAATTCAACACCCTCATAAAGTTGCTGAGCTACTGACATCGTCTTCGCTGCACGAAAATTAAGTTTTCTTGCAGCTTCTTGTTGCAATGAACTCGTCGTAAAGGGAGCGGACGGATGACGCTGACGCTCTTTCTCCCTAACTTCACTAACCTTATAAGAAGCACCTTTAATTTCTTTCAATACTTCCTGCACGTCTGCCTCACAGGATAGATCCTTCTTCTCACCATGAAGTCGATGGAATTTCGCTTCGAACGTTGTGTCTCCCTTAGCCAACTGTGCAGTAATGCTCCAGTATTCTTCTGGAACAAAGGCATCAATCTCATTCTCGCGATCCATAATAATCTTAACTGCAACAGATTGGACACGTCCTGCAGATAAACCCTTTTTGACTTTCTTCCATAATAGGGGGCTTATTTTGTAACCTACTAATCGATCTAGAATTCTCCGAGCTTGTTGCGCATTGACGAGATCCATATTAATTTTACGCGGTGTTTTAAAAGCATCTTTGACAGCCTGCTTCGTAATCTCATTAAACACTACGCGGCAATCTCCAGTTAAATCAACATCAAGCGCTTGTGCCAAATGCCAAGCAATCGCTTCACCTTCGCGATCCGGATCGGCTGCAAGATAGACATATTTCACTTTTTTTCTAGCATCTTTCAATTCCTTCAATATAGAACCTTTTCCACGAATCGTAATATATTTGGGATTAAAGTTATTCTCAACCTCAACGCCAATTTGGCTCTTAGGTAAATCTCTTACGTGACCCATAGATGCCTTAACAATATATTTGCTTCCTAAATATTTACCAATCGTCTTCGCCTTTGCTGGCGACTCTACGATAACTAGTGAATCTGCTGCCATGAGTTCATCTCCTCTCAAACAATCGAACCTTCAAATTCTCAATTACTTCATTATATAATCTTATATATAGCACCAGGCAATTGGATAATCTGCTTTTTTATGATTAAAGATAACAGAACTGAATGCAAATGTCCAAAAACCCAGTGACTTTGCAGTAGTAATTCATCCACTGTAAATGGACCCTGCTCGAGTATATGGTATAGTTCAACCTCATCAGTTGTCAAATCCTCATTTATTAAACGATTACTTTTCGCTTCAATAATTCCCTTTAATTTCATGTCATCGTTTCTATCTTTGGACAGACGTGATTCATACTCCTCGAGTATATCTTTTCCACATGTGACCATCTTTGCACCTTGCTTTATCAAATTGAGGGCACCTTTGCTTTTAGGTGACGTTACCGGTCCTGGAACAGCGTAGACATCACGCCCCGCATCCATTGCCGCATCTGCAGTAATTAGCGATCCACTTCGAGCATCCGCCTCAACTACTAGCGTTCCTACACTCAGACCTGCAATAATTCGATTGCGTTGCGGAAATAAACCCGGATGTGACGGGGTACCCAAAGGATATTCTGTTACAATTAATCCATGCTTAACGATCTGCCCAAATAATGATGTATTCTCCGCAGGATAAATAATATCCATTCCCGTCCCCATGACTGCAATGGTTTGCCCACCACATTTCAATGCTGCTTCATGACATACCGTGTCTATTCCCTTAGCCATGCCACTTATAACCGTTACACCTGCGGCGCACAACTCTTCAGCCAAAACCGAACCTACCCTCCGTCCATAAGCTGTCGGAATACGCGTTCCTACCATAGATATACTAAGTGTATGAAGTAATTTCTGTTCCCCGAGACAGTATAACACCCACGGTGGTTGATGAGTTTCTTTTAATAAATAAGGATACTGCTCATCAAATATCGTTAACACTTCAATTCCACGCTCTACACGCTGGGCTCTACGTTCTTCGATTCGTTCTTTCGACAATTGTCTGAAAATCGTTTCCGCCTTATCTCGCGTTAATCCCGCTTTCTCCCAATCCAAGTGACTATAATTCAGCATTTGAACCGAGAAAACCCCATTTCTCGACAATCGTTCAATGGTCTTCCATCCAACTCCATCCAATTCATGTAACGCTATAAGCATCATTCTTTCTTCCTCAGTTCTCATAATTGCCTCCTCAAAAATAGGTTAGTATACCCTTTAATAAAATGATACATGATCCATACAAGTAGAAACGGCTATGCCGTCCTTTTGTTCAAAGACGATACCCATTTCAGCGGAAATATAAGGTATAGAGTATCAAGTGAAACTTATAATTTCTTATATTTCGAAAAAAAAGCAACCTTTTATTCCCCAAAAGGGAATAAAAGGTTGCTTACCTTGTGCAGCTATTATACATGAAACGACATTACTGTGTCATGCACTTATCTAAAATACCATGTTCTTCTAAAACACTTACTAGAGTAGAACCCATTTCTGATGGCGTAGGGGCAACCTTGATACCACATTCTTCAAGCTTAGAAATCTTCTCCTCAGCTGTCCCCTTACCACCAGAAATAATTGCTCCTGCATGTCCCATACGTTTACCTGGAGGTGCAGTTACGCCACCAATAAAACCAACTACAGGCTTCGTCATATGCTCACGAATCCACTCCGCTGCTTCTTCTTCAGCCGTTCCACCGATTTCACCAATCATAATAACAGCGTACGTATTGGGATCCTCATTAAATAGATTCAAAATATCAATGAATTCAGATCCCTTCACTGGATCTCCGCCGATTCCTACTGCAGAGGATTGACCGATTCCACGAGTCGTAAGTTGATGAACCGCTTCATAAGTCAACGTTCCACTTCTTGAAACGACACCTACATGTCCTGGAAGATGAATATAACCAGGCATGATACCAATTTTACATTCACCAGGTGTAATGACACCCGGGCAGTTAGGTCCGATCAATACCGTCTTCTTACCTTCTAAATAGCGAGAGACCTTGACCATATCCAGCACTGGAATACCTTCTGTAATACAGATCACGAGATCCAATTCCGCATCTATCGCTTCAAGGATCGAATCTGCTGCAAAAGCTGGTGGAACATAAATCACGCTTGCTGTCGCTCCTGTTGCTTGTTGCGCCTCAATCACAGTATTAAATACCGGTAAGCTAACAGTTTCCCCATTCTCCAATGTAATATCTACATTTGTACCACCCTTACCTGGAGTTACTCCACCCACCATTTGGGTACCATAATCCAACGCGCCTTTGGTATGGAATAGACCTGTCGCCCCCGTAATACCTTGGGTAATGACTTTGGTATGTTTATCGACTAAAATGCTCACGATTACTTCACATCCCCTATCGATTTAAAAGTGGTTATTGTACGAGCGAGACAATCTTTTGTGCGCCATCTGCCATCGAATCTGCAGCAACGATATTAAGTCCCGACTCCGCTAAAATTTTCTTTCCAAGATCAACATTAGTACCTTCTAATCGAACAACGAGCGGGCGTGTTAATCCAAGCTGTTTGGCAGCTTCGACGACACCATTTGCAATGACATCGCAACGCATAATACCGCCAAAAATATTAATGAATATCCCTTTAACTTTTTCATCGGATAAAATAATTTTAAACGCTTCCGTTACCTTCTCAGTTGTGGCACCGCCCCCAACATCGAGGAAGTTAGCCGGGTCCCCACCATAATATTTAATAATATCCATCGTTGCCATAGCCAGACCAGCACCATTGACCATACAACCGATATTACCATCCAAAGCAATATAGCTAAGATCATATTTAGACGCTTCAATTTCCTTCAAATCTTCTTCATCTAAATCGCGAAGTTCCTGAATATCTTTATGTCGAAATAATGCGTTCGAATCGAAATTCATCTTCGCATCCAAAGCGATAACATCGCCATCGCCTGTAATAACTAATGGATTTATTTCAGCTGTGGAGCAATCCTTATCAACAAAAGCATTGTACAATCCCGTCATAAATTTAGCAGTCTTATTTACTAACTCATTCGGAATGTTAATCGCATATGCTAATTTGCGAGCTTGGAACATCTGTAACCCAATAGCAGGATCAATTAATTCTTTAAAAATCTTCTCTGGGGTGTTCGCAGCGACTTCTTCAATTTCAGTGCCGCCCTCCTCAGATGCCATCATGATAACTCGTCCTGTTGCACTATCTACAACAACACCGACGTAATATTCTTTGCGAATATCACAGCCTTCTTCAATTAGGAGTCGTTTAACCTCTTTACCAACTGGTCCTGTCTGATGAGTAACTAACACTTTTCCGAGAATTTCTTCTGCATACGTACGTACTTCATCTAGGTTCTTGGCTACTTTAACACCGCCAGCTTTCCCTCGACCTCCAGCATGAATCTGTGCTTTAACAACCACTACTGAGCTACCTAAAGATATAGCAGCTTCTACCGCTTCTTCCACTGAGTAGGCGACTTTCCCATTTGGAACGGAAATGCCATACTGTTTCAACACTTGCTTTCCTTGATATTCATGGATATTCATTAACAAATCCTCCTATCAACATTGCTGAAAAAAGTCGAGCCTCCCGAGTATAAATGATATACTATCTTCATTAAAAGAGCGTATACATTTCTACAAAAAATATAAGTTAAGTCTCAGTTTAAATGGAACCTTCTTATATTTTATTGGAAATATTTATAAACTAAATTCATTGTACCATGTTTTTAAAACGCTTTCCTTAATATAAGCACATCCAATAGACACTCTTTTGATATCGGTTTCATCCCTTATTGCGAATGATTAGAAAAATATAGGAGGTTAGTGTTCAAAGTATGGGCTTACTCCTTCTTAAGGCTCTAAACCAAAACTAGTGCTTGACAAAAGCTTATGTAGGAGACTGATGCGATGACGGATTGTCCTTACGATCGCTGTTGAAATCATAGGGAGACATTCATCCTACCTTCTTGTTCAGTGAGTGTCATATTCCTGCGAAAGTGCAGGCTTTTCCATCGAAACCAATGATATCTCGAATATACCTGCGATCGTGCAGGTATTTAATCATAAGTAAGAAGGTTTGTCCCTTTAATAGGCTAATAGATGTATTATCGTAGGAATTTGGAGTGAAACGCTAGATCAACCAGAAAAAAGATGTATCGTTGCAGGCTTTATAACATACGGTGCTTGGTGTTGGTTCTATGAGAACGATGCTCGATAGAACCGTAGTAAAGTCGCTCTTAAGTTACTTCAAAACGGATCTTATCGAAATAGTCAAGCGCTAATTTTAGTGTTGTGCCCTTCTCAATATTGACAATTACTTCTATTCCATCTAAGATTGAAGTAATTATTCACTTAAGCAAAAACTTATAATTTCATGTATTTATAAAAGGAAGCACCTTTTTTCTAATGCGGTATACAGTCTACATCGTATCCATTATATAGAAGAGAGGTGTTTTTTGATTATGTACGGAAAAATGCATAGTGCTTGTTTATATGGAATTGATGGCGTAATCATTCAAGTCGAAGTTGATATCTCCAATGGGTTACCGCAAACTGCCATTATTGGTCTTCCAGACTCAGCCATCCGAGAAGCGGTTGAGCGAGTTCGTGCATCCATTAAGAACTGCGGTTTTCGATTTCCTATGCAAAGAGTTACGATCAATCTAGCTCCAGCAGATCTTCGAAAGGAAGGTTCAGCATTCGACCTGGCCATCGCACTTACTATTCTAGTTACTAGTGGTCAGATTATTCTTCCTCCTGATCTTCGGTTACTCATGATCGGAGAGCTTGCATTGGATGGATCATTAAGACCTGTATCCGGTGTACTGTCGATGGTAGATCGTGCGAAACATGAAGGGTTTAATGCTGTTCTATTACCGCTGGAGAATGCTACTGAGGCAGCTTTGATTACAGATATCCAAATCTTTAGACTAGGGCATTTAAACGAACTATTATATCCCGATGCCTTTCGGCCTAAAGCTGGGAGAAAGGAAACCGATCCCCCTGTTATTTTTCATTCGTTGGATTTTCTTCTCTATTCTCCTCTACTTACTCCAAAATCGTCAGATTCTGATGAGGATACCACTGCTCATGAAGATTATAGTGATGTGTTAGGTCAACAACATGTAAAACGAGCACTTACCATTGCATCTGCCGGCATGCATAACATTATGCTAATCGGTCCTCCTGGTACCGGAAAAACGATGTTGATCAAACGTTTACCTACGATTTTGCCTGCTTTAACAGAACAGGAAGCTCTTGAGACGACCAAAATATTCAGTGCGGCCGGTAAGCTAAAAGAACCTTCAGCGGGATTATTGAAACGCCGTCCCTTCCGTTCACCGCATCATACTATTTCTGCCGGAGGACTCATTGGTGGGGGAACGATTCCTAAGCCAGGAGAAGTTAGTCTAGCTCACAGAGGAATACTATTTCTTGACGAGCTCCCTGAATTCTCCCGTAACGTCTTAGAAGTATTACGGCAGCCTTTAGAAGACCGCTCCGTAACGATTAGTCGCGCAAGAGCTGTTCATACTTTCCCCGCACATTTCATGCTAGCAGCTTCGATGAATCCGTGTCACTGCGGATATCTTGGAAGTGATCACCCTAAACAACGTTGTACATGTAGCAGTGCTCGTATTGCCCAGTATCGCGCGAAAATATCAGGCCCTTTACTGGATAGGATCGACCTACAAGTGGATGTTCCTCGACCCAAAGAATGGACCAAAGAAACGAAGAGCTTGTCTTCACAAGAAATGAAAGAGCAAGTCATGAGGGCTCATCAAATACAGATACAGCGCTACAAGCGTTTACCCTTTTCTTGGAATAGCGAGTTATCTGGAAGGCATCTTCGCAACTTTGCTGTTCTTTCTTCAGCAACGGCCACTATGCTACAAGAAACAATCGAGGCGCTTGGACTCAGTATGCGAGCCTATGACAGAATATTGAAATTAGCAAGAACGATTGCTGATCTTGAGGGTGATAGTACTATTGGAGCTTCTCACGTCGCAGAAGCGATTCAGTATCGAAATTTGGATCGGCAACTGCGTGATGAGTGAGGGGGTATGAATAATGGACTATTCAGCGTATCGTCTAAAAACCTAAGTGCAGTATGACTTTGAAATTATGAATTCGATTCAATTATGGTGCAACCAATATCGGTAGTTGTCAAACATGTTGTCAATAATCGAGTCTATAAAATAGATTGTGTAAACTCCAAAACCTATTAAAATAGTAGTATAAGAAAGGTTGGGGAGAACACTTGGGATTATGGACGAAACAGCAATTACGAGAGTTTATTAAAGAGAATAAACTGGTGTCAGCACAGGATGCTCAGAATGCATTGAAAGAGTTGTTTGCTGAGACGTTGCAAGAGATGCTGGAAGGTGAGATGGATGCTCATTTGTTTTTCTAGATGCCATTCACTTCAAGGTCAAACATGAGGGAGCCATTGTAAACAAAGCAGCCTATTTGATCCACTAAAAATAACCTTAATCAAGCGTAAAATAACTAGAATGGAATTTATCGAAATGGTTGGTATTTCTTCTTCAACCTCTGCTAGAATGTGGCGTGATGAGTATATTGCAATGAAGATAATAGATGATATTTGCAACGTATTGCAATGTGACTTATCAGACGTAATTGATCATAAACAAGTACTACTTGTTGATACTGGAACACCAGACAACACAAAAAAGCCTTGAGATAATTACTCTTAGGGCTTTAACTTTGATTAGAACTATTAAAACCTTAAAACATTAGAAGAAATTCGTCTTTTATGATCTTTTTCGTACATCCAATCCAAAGTTCTCAAAAAAATCTTTTGTTTCCAGTACTAGAGGCATTTTAGTGTTGAAATTATCAATTTTCAAATTAAATCCTGCATCTCTACGTTGATCTAACAAAGCAATACGATACTCTCTTTGATGTTTATAGAAATCATCTTTCACAAATATTGAAGACAATGATTTTCCATAATCACGTATTCTTGCTTCATGATTTACAGAATAATCAAAGTAATCAACAAGACGAGCACTGTATGCTATATTATTGTTAATCATATGTGCATCAACAGAATTCATGAATTCAGCGGCATTAATAACAATAGCTTTTTCACCAAACGTTTCTTCCATGATTGATTTGTCCTGCTCATCCAGATCAAATACTAAAGAAAGCATTTCATCGGTCTCATTAACGACCTTAAAATCCTGTGGGGTAAATGCTGTTATACAAAATATTGGTAAGTCGTCATAGTAATGATTTCTTTCAACCAATAAATCTGAGTAGCCTTCTCCGACCTTTTCCTTTGTACCATGTTTATAAAGAGTAAAATTAAAATCTCGGATTACATTAGCACCTTCGAACTTATCGCCCTGTCCTTTTATTTTTGTTTTCTCTTCAAGCTCTACAAAATATTTAATTGGATTCATATAAAGATTGCCATTAACTAAAGATTCTACAAATCTCTCTTGAGTGAACTTCACCATAAATAGTATCTCTTTGCTTTCAAATCCCTGTATCTCAGATAGTTTCATATAAATCGACTCCTTATTTTGTAATTATTTTATTTACCCATTAAATAAAATCTACATTTCATAACTAAATATTATACCTAATTCACAGTTTTAGGTATTTGCTTATTTCATAGTCGATATATTCAACTCTTATGATGTCAATTTCAAGTATTTCCTTTCCTTGTCCATCAAAGCATGTATTGCAATGAAGCGACAAATCTTCATTTTTAATCGTATTATACAAATAGAATAGTATTGGAGCAATCACTCTATTATCGTTATCATTAGATTTAAAATGAACTATACATGGCACAGTACTCTGAATATATTTTTCTAAAAGGTCAATTTTGAAAATGGAAGAAAAAGCTGAACATATATCTTCAATTATTTCCGGAGACCTTAAATAATCATGGTTCCCAATTTCTTTAAACTTAAAAGCAACATCTTTAACAAGCATTGCAAATGGACCCCAATGAAACGAATTTGATACCTTTAGTTTATATAGATAACCATCATTACCAATACGAGTTATATTTTCCCGAAAATAAGCCCAATCATTTTCTGTAATGACCTCTTTAACTAACGAATATAAATAGTTCCATATTTGTTCAACTTGCTTTCCTAATGGATGTATTGAACCCTCAAAATTATTATCTACAGGAACTCTTGTAAGATGGAACCAATGCGTTTCTGTTATATTATTGTTTGGTTCATATTTTTCTTTGAACATTTCGTACAACAACTTATCTCCAGTATTTTCATACCTATTAATTTCATAAAATCTATCCATATCAAAATTACTTAAAGTACTATAAATCTCATTACTGGTAGCCTTGTAATAATTTGATATTGATTCTAATGATGATTCAAAAGTAGCACAATTAATGATCATAAGATAACCACCCTTGTCAATATATCTTTGTACTTATTCCTCATCAATCTTGCATTTCATAACCTATTGTTTACTGCCTAATGGTTTTTTAAATACTTCAACGAACGCTTCTTCCGCTTTTTCTCGAACAAATTTATTGCTACCCTTCATAATCAACTGAAGTACGTACCATTCGTAATCATTGTAGGGATGTTCATCAATATTAACCCCCTCTTTCCCATCGAGTTTCATACAGACATCATAATTTGTTCCCGATCTATTTTCATTGTATTGTTTATTAAATATATGACTCCTCACTCTATGTTTTGTTGTATATGCATGGCCTCGATAAATGGCTTTAAATTCTCCAATAACGAATTCGCAGGGATTCTCATCGATCCTATAATTAGTAAGGATTATGTAAAATCCTGCCCCATACTTAATTTTATCAATATCTTCGTAATCAGAAACTCTTATAATTTTAGCCAAAGTATCGCAATGATCAATTTCTACATTTCTAAGAGTATTAAAATATACTACAAATTCTTCTTTGATTTTATTTCCTAGAGTGTTCATTTCGGACATTATATTATTGATATTATAGAGAGTTTTAGACATTAATAATAAATCTCCCTTCGAACCTAACGAAAGGTTGCTTTTTACTGAATGGTAATTATTGTTCTTAATCCACCTTCATTAAGGTTAACCCCATATCCACCAATCAATTTAACTCTGCTGTATAAGTCATTTGCAATTCGTTTGTAATTATCTCCATAGTGAAAAGCATCGAGAGCAACTTCTTTATTCGTATGTAATTCTTGCAGAAAATTAACCATTACAGGAATACTATTGTTCGTTGTAGACATCAACGATCATCCCCCTTAATTTTGATAAAACATTTCTTTTACTTAATATTGTTGTCGAGCATTAACCTTCCAATCTCAAATAATACAGCAAACTCAACTTTTAACACCTTGTCAATAACTGAATTATCTAACTTTCGATAATAGTTCATTCCATCGGTATAAATCACATTGTAAATCGGACTTATATCAAACACGTATTTGGGTATTAGATTTCCAACTCCTTGTAGTATACCAGCAGTAATCGAATGATTCCCACCATTTACAAATCCGATTCTTATTGGCAGCCACAACTCTACTGCGTGATTTGTTGTATCTTCAGACCACTCTCCCCAAAACCTGCCTGTTCCTATATTCACAAGAGAGTCACTATACCTATCATTATTCCATGGCCACGGTAACACTAAATCTTCTTTTAAATTAACTTTTGTATAATCAGAAGGGAGGCTTTCAAAGAAATCATACATTGTTTTTCCGTTTTCAATAGGTTTACTATTACTGAAAAACATGTGCCAATAGTCAATATTGGGCAATCTAATTTCTTCAATATTATAAAGTAGATTAGTCAGATAATGAGTTTGAATTCTAAGACCAATTAGTTTAATGAAATCGTAAATGGGATGTCTTAATACCTGGTTGTTTCCATCGAATCGTTCACCACGTTTATTGTGTTTAGCGATAATGACTCTCGCTTCATTCATCATATGGTCAAATAAAATCTTATTTTCTTTGTCAGTGGATTTAATAGGAGTATTAAAAACACCAAATCCCCTTTGTCTATTTTTTATTTTAAACATCATCGCGCCCACTCTACTCTCTATTAAGTCTATTAAAATAGTTATTTGATTAAATCTGGTTCACTTATAAATCCAATAAATTCCTTTCCAGTTGAAGAGGTTCTCGCAGTAAGCATTCCGTCCTTTGTCATCATTGTATTCATGAATGAACTTGAACTAAGTAAGCCTTTCTGATGCAAATCATTTATTACTAAACCAACAAAATCCTCATTCCCAGTTAACTCTGGATAGTATCTATAAAATGCTGTACTTGCGCCACCCATGTATAAATCATTGTAGTCTATTCCTTTTTCATCAAGATTTCTTATGGGATTCTCGAAATAATATAAAATTTTTAAATGTAATTCTGTTAATTCGCTTATCATTGACATAAATAAATCAATCTTACTTTCCTCAATATCAATTTCTATAGCTACATTGGTAATCGCATTAAGTAGAGCCATCCGTTTAGTAGCTAAATGATTCCTCATTGCAATATTTGTTGCCTGTAAAACTACACTTAGAAACAACTCATTATCCGCAAGTTTATTTAAATCTAAAGAATTTTGCTCTAGTCTGTTCAACCTTTCATCAATTAAGATGATAATATTCTCTCTTCTCTTTTCAGCGGGCTGAGTTACATATAAAGAAAACGCTTCCGATAAGAGATTGCCAACTAAAGGAACTGAGGAAATTGTTGCTTTCATCAAACCATGTGCCACATCGCCCTTGGTGTGTTTGAAACTTTCTTTGATATCATTCACTCTATGTTCACCCCTATTAATTTTTTATGAAATAAACCTAGCATAATGTTTAACAAAGGTTTATTACCGCACTTTATTCTACTTTTTATTTTCTTTGGACTTCTTGTTAAAAGTTAAGCGATAATTACAATAACACCCACCTATCTTTCTATCAAATATTTGATTCATCAAAACTCTTCATGTTGATCTACAAACATCTCCAACAGATTTATTTAAGATACAGTTTTTTAATTTCATCGATATTCACCTTCATGTGTCTTTTCCTAATCGATATTCCACTTATACTCAAATGCATCATCTTTCCCCGAGCTTCTTCTGATAGATTATCAATAAGTTCTGACAAAATTTCATCAAATATTTTATCTGGATCATTTCCCTCACTAGAACTATTATCGTGAAACTTCGTCCTATAATAATCTTCAAATAATTTTCTGTGTGACTCGTCATAAGGCAGAAAATAGTTAAGACTCAAATATTGTTCCGAATTTGAATAGACACCATTTATAGTATCTTTGTCATACTTCCAACGAATATTTTTATGATGTCTTATTTTCAATTCATCTAGTCTGGAATCATCGTCCGAATACAAACACATTACATAACTGTCTGATGAAAAACTTGGCTCAATTACAACTTTGGCAGAATTAAAACCATGCTCATTAATTTCGGTTTGTACTATTTTGATTTAATTATTTCTATCGTTGGAAAAGAACAGATACTTTCCATGAAACTCACTTGACTCAGATGTACCTATGTAATTATCCGAATTAATATATTCCCCAACCTCATGCTCTTTACTTTTCAAAATTGTCATTCCGTTCTTAAACGTATTTTTGATCAAACTCACAATTCATCTGGATTTACGATGATTAATGTTTTCTATTTGCTTAATGTATTTCCAATCAGCAAGATATTTATCTAACGATGAGAACCAATTACCTTTATCTTTGACTTCGACACAATATTCATTCTCATCATCATCTAATAGAACAACTACTGGTGTTTAGTTTTCAGGACTTAGAAGAACATCTCCAAGCATAATTTCTTTCCCATTCAATAACCTTCCTGTTTGGTACTTCATAGTTTACTCCTTTCTAAATGAAAGATTCGTTTTACTTCCATAGCTCAATGTCGAACACACGCCTATCCAACTTGGTAACACTATCATCCAAGTCTTCAACACTATTACCGATTTCATCGACAATGCCATTTAAATTCCCTACTTCTTGCTCGATATTAATTAATCTCTCATCACTACCGTTGATATTTTTCTCAACCGCATTCACTTTTATTTCAAATACTGCCACTTCTAATTCAAGAAATTTTGTATTCAACTCTTCTAAAGTAGCCGTAAGCTCATTGTTTGATTCCCTTAACTTTATTAACTCAGTAGTCTGCTGCTGGTTAGCTAAAAATAAAAATCCAAACAAACCAAGTAGAACCACTCCAAGTAATCCAACAATAACCTTTCTTTGCATGATTAACCCTCCTTCAAATATTTTCAATATGAACTTTTTATGAAAGGCTAATTTCGTATCATTCCTGCAATGTTTAATCTTGGTTTTAATGTCTTTATTAATTCGTTTTCAAGCTCAATAACCTTCTGTTTATCATTCTTATCAAATGCAATAAACGAAACTAAGTAATTATCATTCAAATACTCAACCGAATCAATTCCTGCTTTCAATGAATAAGTCCTTGCTACATTCTTTCTAAAAGCGGATTTATCAATAGCAAGCTTGTTATTATAATAGATCGGATTATTTATTTGAAAACTGTCTTTAGCCGTATGTTTTACTTCTCTTAGTTCTAAGTAATTCACATTCAGATGTTGCGACCATATCCTAGTTCTTAATCCACCTTTTCCTGTCGCTTTACCTATGTAGACTAATGAATCATCACTTTTATCAAACCAAGCGTATACACCAATATCCTTTGGAATATCATCTCTGGTTATTGTTTTAGCATCATATTTAATAGTCCACATACAAACCAACACCATCCAATCTGTTGAATTCAATAATTAATCAAAGACTCATTTTATATATCTACTATACTCACCAAAATCAATTTCCCAATCAACTAAATTTCTCATGAACCAAATTCTCTGTGCTTCCCTTATATGTTCATGATAGCGTTCCTTAGTACATTCGTTCACACGCATGAAATGTTCTATTAATTCATCTTCATTTAGTTTTCCTTGCTTTATAAAAATTTGACTTTGCCCAAAATGAATAATATGATGACACATTTTGCAAACAGCCGTCAAACCAATCAAAGTTTGAGTTTCCATAAACTCATCGTATCCCCAAATTTCGTGACAATGTAACTCTGTTGTTCCATCAAAGCATTTTTCACATTTATGACCTGCTTTATAATAAGTCTTCTTGCGCATTATATCCCATGTAAATCTGCTTACTTTTGCTCTAATATTTTTTCCGAATGAGTTTCTAGGAATCATATCTATAGAAACTTTTAGTTCGTTCGGTTTCAACAAAGCACCTTCTTTGCAGTGAATTTAAAATATACCGATTAAAGAATTCATTTACAGCGACTTCTAATCTCCATACGTTGCCTTAGTCTCTTCCATTGTTAACTCAGGCATTGGTTTACCTTCATAATGTTCCAATGCCATCCACTAAAACCACACTTTTTTCCAATGTGGTCTAGATAATGTTTCTGCTATGGAGTAATCCTGATTTTTGACTTCTTTTATTTTAAGTACTTTTGAACAAGAATAGCTATTTCAGCATCGAATTACATTACGATATCACTCTTTCAAAACTTAAAATGCTTAGCGATTCATTTTAATTCTTTCTCTAATCTTTTTATTGATATTTCCCCATTTCAACTTTTTCTCTTCGTATAAACCACCTAAAAAATCATTCTGCAAGTCTTTCCGTATTTGAACTAATTCTAATGTCATTTTTTTGCGGCACTATCAATTTGATCAACAGTACTCTTAATTTCTCTATCTGTATGTCCAGCCTTAGTAGTGAAATATCTAGTCAAATCGCTCAAATAAATACCCATTTGAGTCCCTGTTTCATAAATAGATTCCACTTGTCCATCATAATGTTTCAGAATAATTTCGCGTTGTCGAAACTTCACAACCACCCTATTAGTTGAATCGTGTTGTAAATCACATTTTGATATATGATTCAGAAATGATTCAAGGTTAATCTTATCTTTCATTAACATGTTATATATATCCTTAACACCTAAAATATCTACATAATGTTCCTTTACTACACTGATAGCCTCGATCATTTCATCTGCTTATTTTAAATTCAAATCACGTTTAAATTTTTCTACATCATTTGCTCTATTTCTAGCCTGTGTTCTATTAACGTTAAAAATAGTAACAATTAGAGTTATAATACCCACTATAAAAGTACACAGTTGAGCAACTTGTAGGGTTTTTGTTAAGACAATGGGATTTAAGCTACCGATATAATTTTTTAATATATCTAACACTAACAATTATAGTACTCTCCTCATAGGTCAATTGTTTATCGTTCTTTTTCAAATAGATGACTTAAGATAATAACTCATCTATTTCTTGTTGATTTAACTTCGAACTACGAATTCATAGATATTCCTCTTTTCTTAGTAAATTTAATAAATTTAGTATTTCAGTGTAACTCCATTGATCTCTGTATAGGATTATTTTACCACACATGTGATATTAACGTAACGAACAGTAGATTTGCTGAGAGATTATTATAAATTAATAAAAAAGACAACCCATAAATAAATGGATTATCTTTTTTTGTTGCTTTTTCATGTATGACAATGTTGCCCAACATTATGCTAATCGGTCCTCTGAAGTGACCCCATAAAGTTAGACAGGTTATTTTATTAGGCAGCGCGTTGGGCATGAGTTCGGTACTGTACCGGACTCATGCCTTTTAGTTTTGCCTTAATTCGCTTGTGATTGTAATAATCAATATATTTGGATAGCTCTTGTTTAAAATGGTCGATACTTTCAAATTCATCTAAATATAGAAATTCAGATTTCATGATACCAAAAAAGTTCTCAATGACGGCGTTGTCGTAGCAATTACCTTTGCGGGACATACTTTGCTTGATACCACGTTCTTCAAGGGCATGACGATATTGTTTCATCTGATAGTGCCAGCCTTGGTCAGAATGAATCAGGAGTGTACCTTCATCTGTTAATTGCTTAAATGCTTGATCTAACATCGTTGAAACAAGCGAATAGACCGGTCTTGAACCGATAGTATACGTAATGATTTCACCATTATATAGATCTAGCAGTGGTGATAAATATAGCTTTTCTCCAAATAATTTAAACTCTGTAATATCCGTAACCCATTTCTCATTCGGCTTTTCAGCGTGGAAGTTTCGTTCTAAAATATTTGGAGCAATCTTGCCGATCATCCCTTTGTATGAGCGATATTTCTTCATGCGCACCAGGCACTTTAATCCTAATACCTTCATCAAACGTTGCACCTTCTTATGATTTACACGATGTCCACGATTCGCTAACTCATCCCGAATACGGCGATAACCATAGCGGCCCTTATGCTCCTCGTAGATCGCTTGAATAGCGTCTTTTAACTTGGCATCTCTGTCTGGCATACCAAAAGTATTCACCCAGTAATAATACGTGCTACGTGGGATATCCGCTAGCTGCAGAAGTGCTTTCACCGAGAATTTGGTCCTTAGTTCATAGACGACTTGCGCTTTGTCTTGTTTGGTGATTTTTCCTTGTTTTGAACTAAGGTATTCAACTTTTTTAAGTACGCATTCTCCATTCGCAAACGCTCTACTTCTGCTTGTAAAGCCTCTGCAGAACCTTCTACTAACGTTTGATTCTTCAGTTCCTTATGATCTTTTTTCATGGATGGACGCCCCTTTTTCTTTGGTTGTAGGGCGTCTATCCCTTGTAATGCTAAGCTTTTTTGCCAGCTTAAAAGGGTACTATGGCTAGCAATATTAAATATAGCAGCCGTTTCTCTCACAGACGTCCCATTTTCGTTCATATAATGAAGTACGTCTAGTTTATCCTGTACAGAATACAGTGTATAGCCCTTTTTAAAAGCCTCATCACCATGATGTTCATATTGTTTATTCCATTTTATGAATACGGAATGATGGACACCGATTGATTTCGCAATCGTCTTAAGACTTTCTACTCCATTTAGATAACGGATGACTGCTTGTCTTTTTTGATCTGTACTGAACTTGGTCATAGAAAAACTGCACCTCCAATTGTTAGTTGTGTCTAACAATCGGGGTGCAGTTCACTTAGAATGGTCTTTTTATTGTTCATGGATAGCTTGTTATTTAAACAAATCTGTTGTATCAATGTTGAAAACAATTCCTACTCCATTTCCAATCGGATAATCCTTTGCCTCCGAAGCATAAAAAGCTTTACTCTCTGATTCTGGATAATCATACATTCTAGTACCTACCTTTAATGTTATCTGAATATTTTCAGTGCCATCCCTTATTAGGGCCCTGTAGGGTAGTTCTATTGTCTTTTCTCTTTCTGTATATAATTTATCATCTAATTTATATGTCCTGTCCCAACTATAAGGTACACCTATGGGATACCAACTCTCTAAGCCAACGTTAGCATGTGCATTACCATAAGCTTCCACTCTCGTTGGATAATCATTATTTTTTTTAATAGTAACACTAACTAGATTCTTTACATCTCCTTTACTTTTATATTCAAGTCTTTTAATCGAATTTATTGTTACACTGTAGTTGGATTTAACTATCGTAGCAGGAAGATTTTGTAATTCGATGGCAGGCTTCTCTTCTTGTGGTTTTTCAGTCAGTGTAGTTGTAGTATCAGAATTTGACGGTACAGTTAATGATGATTCCGCATTTCCAATTTCTATTATCCTCGACTCACCATCCCAGGTAACCTTTTTTTCGCTTGTTTCACCAACAAAGCGAAGTGGAATCAAAGTGCTTCCATTGATAACAATTGGCGCTTTCTCCAGCATTACTTCTTTGTTATTAACCAATGCCTTCTTAGAGTCAATGTAAAGTACTATTGTTAAGTCTTTTTTAGATGCTGTAATAGTACGAACATCTTGATTCCATTCAATAGAGTAACCTAGCTTTTCAAAAATTGTTCGAAATTGTACTAGCGTTGTTCCATCTAGAATTACTGGAGCAACTTCAAAATTCATTTTTTGCTTGTCAATATACACTTGAATCTGTTCTTCTGCCAATACTTTTGTCGGAAATACGATTGAGGTTACCAAAAGTGATGTTAACAGTAAAGATTTTATGAGTTTCATGTTTGCACATTCCTTCTTTCATCTTGTGATTACAATTGATGTTATCCTATTTTTTTGATGTTATCAATGATAGTACCCTATATCGACATTTTTCGCTCAACTATGCTTGTGCTAATTCCTTGTTAATTTAGGAATTAAACAACTTGTAAGGGCTTATTGAAAGGTGTAAAAGATAATATCAATTAGAAAGACTTTTTGTTGGAAATCAAAAATATTACATAGTAGTCTAGAAGTTTCGACTTTTGCCATAGTGTAAAAACAGTTCAAAAGTATACAACATCTGCACTTGTATTTGTCCAAAAGATAGTCTAAAATAGATAGTATAGAAGTTAATAAACATTTAGACGAATGGAGCAATTACAATGACACTATACGGATACGCTAGAACATCGACAGTAGGGCAGGACAATGGACTAGAGACTCAGAAGCAACTTCTTAAAGAAGTTGGATGCGCTAACATCTATCATGAGCAAGTGACTGGAACATCTACAGAGAAGCGTTCTGCATTGAAGGAACTACTAAAAGACATGTCAGAAGGTGATACGCTTGTAGTAACCAAGATAGACCGTCTAGCACGTTCTATCATCGACTTGAACAACATTGTCAATGACTTGCTTGCTAGAGGTATTAATGTGAAGTTCTTAAAGGACAATCTACACTTTGATGCTGTTGAAAAGGCTAGTCCTATGCAATCTCTAATGTTTAACATGCTAGGATCATTTGCACAATTTGAGAGAGACTTGATAGTAGACCGAACAACAGAAGGCAGGGAACGTGCTAAAGCTAAAGGTACTCACATGGGTCGTCCTGCGCAGGATTCAAGCATCATCAAACGAGCTTTGAATCTGTACGCTGATCGTGAGACAAATGGACTGTTAGTAAGCGAAATCATAAAGACCACTGGCATACCTAAAGCTACATTGTACGCTGAGCTAAATAAGCTAAAGAAGACACAGTAGTTCAATATAGATTGAATGTGAAGCCATCATTAATTGTTGGCTTCTTCTTATATTCAGAAGCGGGATAGATTCAACTGTGATTTATTAAATTTAAGATGAAGTACAAGCGGATTCATATACGGAGGGAGGGGATGGTTTACAGTGAGGCTTGACTTTGGAATGAAATCGTTGGGCTGAACACTTCTAAGAAGAAACTCTATGTAATTTATTCACGACACGAAATAGAATATAGATTCCCACTATCAAGGATTTTTCAAAGCATCATAATATATCGCCCTTAGTATAGTTTATTTCGCCATCAGCATCCTTTACAAATACAACTGGCTCTGTAACATGGAAAATAGCCTTTAGCATATCCATTACCTTCTGATCGGCTGTTCTATGATCATTTACATCTACTTCAACAGTTTTAACTTCTTCCACAATCCCTTGATATGCATTAAATTACTTGCGTATCATTTCCAATACTTCTTGATTAGACATTAACAATTCCCCCCATTTAATAGAATGATAAAATCTTCTATTACTTTTTGTTTTGACTATAATTTCGGGAAATTTTATAGTACAAATGTAAGGGTATAAGAACTTATTATTCAAGATAGTGAAGTGATTTACAAATATCTAAAAGTAAAGTTTCAATCAATATTATAAAATTAATACATGCGTTTTCATCAAGTTCAAGAATACTTTGATTTCTAAGACTTATCCCACTACCTTTAAGCTTGTTTATGGCTAAATTAATTTTTTTTGTATCAGCATCAAAGTTAAATATATATCCCCTATTATGAACTATTGAATTTCGTATTTGCCTGTATTGAACTATTTTCTTCCATTCAATTTGATTTGTTGGAATACCTATTTCTATATTTATAAACTTTCTAGCTTTATCAATAATTGCACCACTGAATTTATTAATATCTGTATGAACGCCTTTTTTTTGTTTATAATGATTGCAAATATCTTTCAAAGCACTTTCCAATAAACTGTAAGTACTAATAAAAGCTGAATTTCTTAGTAAATATGGGTAACGAACATCTACTCTATGTGCATAGTTAAAATCGTTCGAACTTGTAAACTCAAATGCATTTGAATCATGTTTAAGCATATACTCTTTTTGCTTTTGAATATTACTTTCCATATCACTCAAAAAAATTTTTAAATCTAATAATTCTAAACCAACAAGAACATAATAAAAATCTTCTGCTTTTTTTAAGTTGTAACTAGTTGAGACAGTAAGTCCATTTGAATAAGTTGTTTCGATTCCAAATCTTGTAAATACTTTCATGAATTATACCCTCTTTGAACTCCATTATTTTGTATTCTGTTATTTTTATATCTTCATTTCAATATTACTGTGTAACCCTTGGAACTATTTATATTTCGATAATTGTAATGAGATGGTAACCACGACCTTTATCAAACCATTGAACCAAAAAGAGGACTCATAATGAGTCTTTTCTAATGTGTTCTATTAACGAGAATATTTCATCATTATATTCATTTGCAGACCAATACCATTGTGCCTCATTTTTAATCCCGCTAACCCGTTATTCAAACGATAAAGACGTCCGAAAGCAGTTGGTCTTTAAACATTTTTGGTCGTAATCTCAAGCCAACTATCAAAAAAAAAAAAATAATGAAATTAAAAGTATGACTCTGGATCGGGGTCTTCCCTGTCATCTTCCTCCATATCGTGAACTCCCCAATAATCTTCTTCTTGTTCTTCTTGTTCTTCTTGTTCTTCTTGTTCTTCTTGTTCTTCCTCTGACTTGTCATAGAATTGGTCTGTATCAACAATGATGTCATCTGTCATAATATTGACTTCCAAAGGATCTTCGACATCAAGCTGAAGATTGATGACGAATGGATAGGAATCATCAAATCTAACGCCATCCCCGCGTGCGTAGTCACCATCTGAGCCAAACTGGTGTTCAATATCAACCGAACCACTTACTTGAACATCGATATGTTCATGGTCGATTGACCTCACATTAATTTCGTCAACATCGCTTCCTTCGACAATATAATGCGTGGACAAGATGTCGACATCACCCAACACATCCGCAATTGTTGCAGATGAAATTGCTTTTCTCAAGGATTCTTCCAGTGCTTCAGATACTGTTCCCTTAAGTTCTTCAATCGTCTCGAAAAATCTTTGAACCGCTAGCAGTGTGTCTTCAACTAGCTTGTTCCCTGTCACATGATCTACATTAAACGTACTTTCTGTGTAATGAACGTAATTACTGAGTTCGTCTACCGCCTGATGCGTTCTATCCGTAATAACCTCAAGATCAACTCCAAGATCGTCAGAAACAAACTCGTCAGACAGTCCCCCGCGAATCGCGTACTGCATTCTTTCCGTCCGCTTTGAAGTTGTTCTTTTCCCGTTATTGCCGTCCCACCAACTACATTGTACAACCTTTTCATTTGGAGCTAAGCGATCAATGATATGGTTTACGAGCTCCCTAATTCCCAACGAGAAAAAAGAGAAACGGAGCGGGTTGGATGTCGACGCCAGTACATCGAGAGACGCTTTAAACGCCTCAGCCTCCAACGTGCTTTCTAGGTAATTTCCAATAATTTCACTTTGACTATCTTCCATATTCGTGAGTCACCCTTTTAACAGTTTTGTATATCATAGTTCTCTCAAATTTTAACATAGCCTTATGATATACGATAGTAGAGGATGTGCTTGTATTTTTACAATATCAAAGCCGAGACAAATGTATCGTATGTACGGGGTGGTTAACAGTCTGAGTTGATACTGAAATGACATAGTTCGCATGAACACTTACATGCAGATACTCAGTGCTATTTAACTACGATACGAAAGGGAATTAATGCTCTGCTTCTAAGAAATATCGTTCTACTGTACATAATGTTTCCTTGATGATCGGATGTAGAATGAGTAGACTCCCTTTATATAACCGTATCAGCCGGAGGACTCATTGGTGGAGGAACGATTCCTAAGCCAGGAGAAGTTAGTCTAGCTCACAGAGGAATACTATTTCTTGACGAACTCCCTGAATTCTCCCGTAACGTCTTAGAAGTATTACGGCAGCCTTTAGAAGACCGCTCCGTAACGATTAGTCGCGCAAGAGCTGTTCATACTTTCCCGGCACATTTCATGCTAGCAGCTTCGATGAATCCGTGTCACTGCGGATATCTTGGAAGTGATCACCCTAAACAACGTTGTACATGTAGCAGTGCTCGTATTGCCCAGTATCGCGCGAAAATATCAGGCCCTTTACTGGATAGGATCGACCTACAAGTGGATGTTCCTCGACCCAAAGAATGGACCAAAAAAACGAAGAGCTTGTCTTCACAAGAAATGAAAGAGCAAGTCATGAGGGCCCATCAAATCCAGGTACAGCGCTACAAGCGTTTGCCCTTTTCTTGGAATAGCGAGTTATCTGGAAGGCATCTTCGCAACTTTGCTGTTCTTTCTTCAGCAACGGCCACTATGCTACAAGAAACAATCGAGGCGCTTGGACTCAGTATGCGAGCCTATGACAGAATATTGAAATTAGCAAGAACGATTGCTGATCTTGAGGGTGATAGTACTATTGGAGCTTCTCACGTCGCAGAAGCGATTCAGTATCGAAATTTGGATCGGCAACTGCGTGATGAGTGAGGGGGTATGAATAATGGACTATTCAGCGTATCGTCATGAATGAAAATGAATAGGAGCTTCCGCAAAGGATGCTCCTATTCTCCGTTATTCAATTCCGCCTGGTCATCCATATGAATGTGTATCATTGATATGTACTCATATGATCGTTAAAAGGCCTCCTTGATATGCTCCAAACTAAATACGGTTAGGTCAGTATTAAGAACTACCGCAATAACGTCAAAACGCATCATTATCGATGTTATATCTGTCTGTTTATACAATAAATAAACTTCAGCTGTTTTGCGTACTTGATTCATCTTGCGTATATTCACCGACTCAGCAGGAGTTCCATATCTTAGGCTTCCACTTCGGCTTCGCACTTCAACAAAAACTAAGCATTCATCTTTGCGAGCCACAATGTCGATTTCTCCACTGCGGCACCGCCAATTGCGATCGATGATTTCATATCCATGCTGAGCTAAGTATATGGTCGCGTGCTCCTCCGCAATGACTCCCTTTTGTTTACGTGTATCCTTCTTTCCACCCTCTACATCCATCAAGGTAGCCTTCTTTCCTTGGCTATACTATCTGTACGATAAATATATGAGAGCACTTCAGCCACAAGCTGATAGAGTTCTGGAGGAATCTGTTGATCCAGATCCAATTGGGATAGAACTTCTACTAATGCCGCGTCTTCCTGTACAGGAACGCCATGCTCTTTCGCTCGTTCTAGAATCGTCTCTGCTAGTCTTCCGCTACCTTTAGCTACAACTACTGGAGCGTCTGACTCACCTGGCATATATTTTAGTGCAACAGCTTTTTTCTTCGAGAGCTCAAGTTCCTCCTTAGACATTTCACTCATATCCGCATATCCACCCCTTTATATGATGGAGGTGTGTATTCGGATGTGACGCTAGCTTGTTTACTATCCACGTCTGCGACAGTTGGTTTAGGGAGTGGCTCTGTTTTGAGACTTAACAACTGATATCCGATAGATTGTATCGCTTCAGATATTTCGTCCCGTCTATCCTCAATAAGCGAGATCATCCATTCATGGTCATTGTGAACTTTTAGACTGACAATTTTGTCGACCACCTGTACATCTATAAGTGTTGATCCAAGATGCTTCATATCTAAATCAAACCACAAATGGCAGTTCGATGCGTCTAGTTCACCCTTTTTACCACGACGGGATTGTATATGTACAGATGCCGTCTCTTCACCATCTTGTCCATTCAAGGGAATAAACATCGTTACTTGTGCAAAAGGGGCCGTGCGATCTGTATTCAATAATAACTGTTGTCCCGTCATATGCTGAACTAGCTGCTGAGCAGCCTCTTTCAATGCCGGAGGCAGATCACTTATATCCAACATTTGAAGTAGAATACCTTTTATAGAGTCATGATTCATGCTCACAACGTCTGGACTACCAACATTCCCAGTCAACGTCGGTACGGACATTACTGAACGGAGCATTCCTTCCGGTGTATTTATTGCTGCTTGCGTCTGCGCAACAGCCGGAGTATTAGTCGCTTGTGATGCTGCAGTTGATGCTTGCGTTGCAGCGTTAGACTGAAGCACTGCGGATGCGGCACTACTTGCAGCCGGCGGCTGCTGTGGCACCGGTACCGCTGTAGCAGCGCTACCGTGCTGCGCGTTCCCCGCTGCAGCTTGCGCCTGCGCTACTTGCGGCGTTGCACCGCCGCGCACGGCATGTTGCTCGTGCTCCGCACCGAGCAGCTTCAACATCTGCCCCACCCACGGTGCTTCGCCGAGGGTCGGGGCAGGACGTAGCGAAGCCCCTGCGGGTGCTTCGCCTATAGATGCCGCCGCTTGCGTAGCCGGCGGCACTACAACAGCTGCTGCGCTCCCTCCGGGTGCAGCAGCTGTTGCACTTGCCGGCGGTGTTGAACCGCCGGCTTGAGGGCTCACCGGCTGCGAAGCTAAGCCGGTGGGATTCCCGCCACTTGGCGCAGCCGTCGCGGGTTGCCCTGTTGCCGTCGCGCTCTGCGACGGCAGGTTCGCAGGCAGCTGTGTGCCACGCAGCTGCTGTAAGACATCCTGCAGCTTCGCTAGAAGCGGCTGCAGGGATGATGCAACTGTGGCGACGCTGGGAGCTGTAGTTACTCCTGGCATCGCAGCTCCTTTACCACCATTTTCAACCGTCATTCCGGGCGCCGTTTGCGCTCCTACAGAACCTTGAGCCAATGGAGAGCCCACTAACGTTCCTGATTTTCCAGTTGTATCTTGACTACCTTGTAGCGTTCCTGATGCGCCAGTTAAGTCTTGACCACCTTGTAACCCTGTAGCTACTTGTGATCCTGTCATGCCTTTTGAAGATAATGCTCCCCCTGCATTCATAGCTAACAGGCTGAGCTGTTCAGTAAGACCAGACAACAACTGGTGTAGTGGTGGTCCAAAAACAGCTTGTTGCAAGCCTCTCACACTCTCAGCTGTCATAGGCAGACCACGCTGAAAGGCTATGGCAGCCGACTGAATCCATTGCTCCGACGGGACACCAGCTGGTTTATCCATAAGAATAGCCTTAAACAAGGCTGCATTCTCTTTCGTTAGAGGTACACCACTAGCCTGAAGTGTTTGAATCATTTCTCTATTAGCTTTCGTATCTGCTAAACCAACCGATTTCAACACATCTCCCAAAGAATTAGGCGAGATAGACGTATATGGAGCTTCAGTAAGTGGCTTTAGAACCATCAAACCTCCCTCTTCAGGTGGTTGCACTTGCAATAAGGTCGCTTGTCCCTGCTCTAACGGTGTTTCGAGCTTCGCATGTACCTTAACACCCTGTATTTGGATTTCAGCTTCCTTCCCATCATCAGAGACACTTAGAACTACGCCACGAACAACCTGCCCTGTCTTTACATCTAATTGTTTGAAATCCCCTGCTTTTTGTTCACCAAGTAGTCCGCGGATTAATGATCCGATATTCACATAGGTTCCTCCGTTTTTAGATCGCTCTTTCTATACTATATCGGCGCCAACCCCGCTTACTTTAACATCTTCTTTTCAGAGGTAGTTCAAAAAGCCATCAGAATAATATTTGCTGCTCCACTTTAATATTTTTCAGAAAGCTCTTTCGATGCATCGGTGTAGCGCCCAACTCCGTAATTTGTCCTCTGTGTAACTTTGTTGCATATCCCTTATGTATCGCAATTCCATATTCCGGGTACTCCGTATCCCATACCCCTTCACATAGACGGTCGCGCGTAACTTTAGCTATAATCGAAGCGGCCGCGATAGATAGACTATTCGCATCCCCTTTGACAATAGCAAGTTGAGGAATTTCTGTATCTACCTTTTCAGCATCCACAAGTAGATAATCAGGCTGCAACAATAAACCTTCCAACGCCCTTTTCATAGCTAGCCGTGAAGCCTGCTTTATATTAATGTTATCAATAGTCTTAGCATCTACATATCCTACACTGACGGCTAAAGCCTTCTCCATAATGATATCATATAGAGCGTCACGCTTCTTAGCGCTTAATTTCTTAGAGTCATTCACACCATCCATTTGAAGTCCTTGAGGAAGGATAACCGCCGCTGCGACCACATCACCAAATAAGCAACCCCGTCCAACTTCATCTATCCCTGCTATATGTTGATAGGATTGCTCCCAGTAACATGTCTCATATTTAAGCATATCCACGCTGTTTCCCTCTTGTATACTTATCTTATTCATAGTATCCCTCCATCTATATACCTCATTATCTCATCAGTCAAGGTTATCCATCTAGCTTACCATATCTATTTACTTCAACATTCCTTTTACTCACTATCCGCTACTTACATAGTCACTCCATAACAGGTACCTAATATACCGCCTCCTCCAATCACCAATAGATGCATAGAGTACACTTAAATTCGGCCATATTCCCCTATCACTAAGTTTAGTTGTATAAAGAACATCTAATTACTGGAAATTTGTCTTTTCTCACTATTTCTCTTGTTTTAAATGCATTTGTGCAACTATTTCTCCACCATCCACCTTTTTCTCCTAAATAAACACCATTTCTGCAACTAATCCATCTTTTTCTAGCGACGTCCATGTATGTATATGAAGAGTTCTCCAAAATACTTATACTCTCTAAATAAGTCACCAAAAAGCCACCGAAAGATCGGTGGCTTCAAATTTCTTACTATTAGAGGTTGTTCAAACAATCGACTTTTTGAACTCGCACTAATAGGGTGCTTCCATCGAGATTCGTCCCAATTTACCAGCACGAAGTTCACGAAGTATAACTCGGCAGGATTTCTCCAAATCAACCCGTCCACCACTGACAATACAGCCACGTTTACGGCCAATTTCTTCCATAATCGCAACAATTTCATCAGGATCATCGAAATCTGTTGGCTGCTCACTTTCTAGCTCAAAGCGCTCTTGGAAAGGAGCCCAATAGTATTTAGCAATATATTTCAAACCAAAAAATGCGACATCCTCTACGTTAAGAATTTCCTCTTTAATGGCTCCAGTAACAGCTAGACGATAACCTACATTCATATCTTCAAACCTAGGCCATAGAATCCCTGGTGTGTCCAACAATTCCATCTCTGTGCCTACTTTAATCCATTGTTGGCCTTTCGTTACTCCAGGACGGTCGCCCGTTAAAGCGATACTTCGTCCAGCAAGACGATTGATCAATGTTGATTTCCCAACATTCGGAATCCCCACAATTAATGCACGGATAGCTCTCGGATTAATTCCTTTTGAAATCTGCTTATCGATTTTGGCCTTCAACAATAATTTGAGCTGTGTAGGTATTTCTTTTATCCCTGTACCTGTGGATGCATCCACTGGGAAAGCCACATGCCCCTGCTTTTTAAAGAAATCTAACCACTCTCTTGTTACTTCAGCATCTGCTAAATCCGCTTTATTCAAAATAATGAGTCTCGGTTTTCCCTGAAGAATCTCATCAATCATAGGATTGCGACTAGAGAGAGGAAGACGTGCATCTACCAACTCAATAACAGCATCTATCAACTTTAGTTTGTCTTGAATTTGGCGGCGTGCTCTGGTCATATGACCTGGGAACCACTGAATCGTCACCGTCATCACCTCATCTTCTTTACCATAACTATTCCATAAGTTTTTGGGTTTAATGGTTAATCCATTCTATATCTTTCACTGGCCAAAAAATGACATCTGCACGGCCTATAACATCATCAAGTGGAACATAGCCAATCATCCGGCTATCTGTACTGTCCGAACGATTATCTCCCATGACAAATATATGACCTTCAGGCACTGTACCATCTGGAACGTTAGCGTTAGGGAAATCTTTATTATTATATTTCAGGTTCTGCTCATGTCTACTATCCATTTCAGCTTGTATGTAAGGTTCCTCAATAGGTTCGCCATTCACATAAACGGTATCCCCTTCCACCTTAACTGTGTCTCCAGCAACGGCAATAACTCGCTTAATAAAGTCTCTCCCTTCGGAAGGAACATGAAAAACAATGACCTCGCTCTTCTTCGGTTGGCGAATATCATATAGAATCTCATTTACAATTAAACGTTCCCCTGTGTGAAAATTAGGCTTCATCGAAGGACCATCTACAATAAATGGTTTAAAAAGAAGCCAACGAATAAGAAACACCAGAATTACAGCAATAACGATAGCCTTCAGCCACTCCATTAATTCATTATTACCTTGTTTCGATGATTTATCACTACGCTTGTTCAATTCAGTTGAATCCTGATGAAGATCCAAGTCCTGTTGCATCATCCACTGGCCCTCTCTTCTACCAAATTTGATGAAATACAATTGAGTTGTGGAAATTTATTTGTATTTCCGAAAAAGAAAAGCCCCTTTTCGGAGCTTCAAAGCCTGACATGTTGAAACCTTATAATTTTGTAAATGTAGGGATCTGTCATCCGTATGCCCTATTTATCCTAAAACGAAAGGGACTTGAAATCAAGCCCCTTAACGTTGTCCGTTTATTAACGGCGCTTTTCTTTAATTCTTGCAGCTTTACCGCGTAGTTCGCGAAGATAAAAGAGTTTAGCACGACGAACTTTACCACGACGAGCCACTTCAATTTTCTCGAGCTTAGGCGAGTTAAGTGGGAATGTTCTTTCCACACCAACACCGTAAGAAATTTTACGTACTGTAAAAGTTTCTCCGATTCCACCACCACGACGTTGAATTACAACGCCTTCGAACAATTGGACACGCTCACGTGCTCCCTCGATAACTTTTACATGTACTTTCAAAGTATCTCCAGGGCGAAAGTTTGGCAAATCTGTGCGAATTTGTTCTTGAGTAATCGCTTGTAGGATATTCATATTAGAATTCCCTCCTTCCATACAGGTGTTCTTGCTTCTTCTGGAGAAATGTTATTCTCCTTCATTATTGACAGAGGACCACCGTAGTCTTACACAACAGGATTCATTATAACATAGGATTCTACTAGCTTGCAAGAAGTTTTGCACTCCTTTTAAGATGTAGTTCAAAAAGTTAGCTTTTGAACTACATCTTTTATACCTGTTTCAGAAACTCAACAATCGTCAGAAGACCCTTGTCAAAGTTGTCCAAATTGAAATGTTCATTTGGTGCATGGAGATTCTCATCTGGAAGCCCAAAGCCCATCAATACAACCGGAACAGATAATAACCGTCCAAAAGTTTCGACGATTGGGATAGAGCCCCCGTCCTTAGTGAACACTGGACGAACTCCATAGACACTATTAAATGCAACTGCCGCCTTCTGCAGCATCGGTGTGGACGGATCAATTGTGAATGGATTACCCTTTTCACCTTGAATAACCGTAACTTTAGCACCTGCGGGGACATGGGCATGAATATGACGTTCAATTTTATCTAGTATATCTTGTGGGTTCTGATACCCTACTAAACGACATGTAATCTTAGCATGGGCCTCTTTCGGAATAACGGTCTTCGATCCTTCCCCCTGGAAACCACCATAGACCCCGTTTAGTTCCAATGTTGGACGAGCTCCCGTTCTCTCTACAAAGGAGTAGCCTTCCTCTCCATAGAGCGCTTCAAGTCCAAGGCTATGTTGTAATTTATTCTCGTCAATATCTTGTTTCACAAATTCAGCTTTCATTGCAGGTGTAAGCGCAGGTACATCCTCATAGAATCCTTCTACATTTACACGACCCTGTTCATCATGAAGTGTAGACAGTAGAGAAACGATCGCATGAAGTGCATTAGGTACACCTCCGCCATAAGATCCAGAATGTAGATCAGTATTAGCTGTTCTAACCTGGACATCTAATGAGCATAATCCTCGTAGTCCAACGCAGATCGCTGGTTTACCTTTTTCGAGAAGCGACGTGTCAGAGATTAGCACTACATCCGCTGCCAATTCCTCGCGATGTAATTCTAGAAAAGAAGGTAAATTCGGACTGGATATCTCTTCCTCACCTTCGATGCAGAACTTAATATTAACGGGAAGTTCCTTCTCTTGTTTAAGCATCGCTTCAACGGCCTTAATATGTAGAAATACTTGACCTTTATCATCCGTTGCACCGCGAGCATAAATCTTATCTTCTCGGATCGTTGGTTCAAACGGAGGTGTCTCCCATAAATGAAGCGGGTCAACAGGTTGTACATCATAATGTCCATATACGAGCACTGTTGGTTTGCCGGGCGCATGTAAATGATCCGCATATACAATAGGATGACCTGCCGTTTGATGTATCTTCACATTCTCCAGACCTGCTTGAGATAGTGAATCTGCGAGCCAATCGGCTGCTCGCAGTACATCTGGTTTATGTTCAGATAAGGCAGATATACTAGGAATGGATAACCATTCTTTTAATTCAGTTAGATGTTGCTCTTTCAGGTTTTCAAAGTAGATTTTATAATCCATTTTGTTCCTCCCTTTCATTCTCAGTCTTAAGCTCCTGGATATATTTCTTATCCTGCGCCGTGAGTGCCAGCTTGTCTAGAAGATCAGGACGTCTTGTAAATGTTCGTTTCAACGCTTCCTGTCTGCGCCAAACCTCTATATTAGCATGATGCCCACTCAGTAACATTTCAGGCACTTTCCAACCACGAAATTCTGCAGGTCGTGTATAATGCGGATACTCAAGTAACCCTGTGCTGAATGAATCTGTCACTGCTGACATCTCATTTCCTAGTACACCTGGCAATAACCTTACGACAGAATCGATGACAGTCATTGCCGGGATCTCTCCACCGGTTAGTACGTAGTCTCCAACGGACAGTTCATCTGTAACCAGATGCTCACGAATCCGTTCATCATATCCTTCATAATGTCCACATATAAAGATGAGATGCTCCTCTTGAGACAACTCTTCTGCTTTCTTTTGAGTAAACGTTTCTCCTTGCGGGCACATCAAGATCACGCGCGGAGGGTTAGGAATAGAAGTCAACACATGCTCCACCGCAGCAAAAATAGGTTCGGGCTTAAGTACCATCCCCCCACCTCCACCATAAGGCGTATCATCGACGGTATGATGTTTATTGAAAGCGAAGTCTCTGAAATTAATTGCGTTTAAAGATACAATTCCTTTCTCATTCGCTTTTCCCAAAATGCTACTCTCAAACACGCCCTTGAACATCTCAGGGAATAGGGTAAGCACATCTACCTTCATATTTATAACAATCCTTCCATCAGGTGAATCTTAACCTTCTTGCTATTCACATCCACATCTAATACGACGTCATCAATGACTGGAATTAGAATATCCGCACCCTTGGTAGGTTTAACCACCCACACATCATTAGCACCTGGTTTCATAATTTCAGTAATAACGCCTAGTGGCTTATCTTCATTCTCATCCGTAAAAACACTACACCCAATAATATCGTGATAGTAATACTCATTATCCGGCAATTCAACAAGATCATCCTGAGATACCTTGAGCATACTTCCCTTGTACTTCTCTACTTCATTGATATCCGTAAATCCTTCTAATTTCATAATATACGTATTCTTGTGAAAGCGTGCAGACACTATTGTAATCCAAAACGATGGCGTGCCGTCTCCAGGAATCAAAAATAAACGTTTCCCTGAGGCGAAACGCTCTTCCGGAAAATCTGTAATCGCTAAAACTTTAATCTCACCTTTAATACCATGTGTGTTCACCAATTTACCAACTGTTAATAATTGTTCAGACATATTCTCCTCCTACAAACAAAGCGCTCTTAGCGCAGAATACAACACCATCTGTCACCTTTATGTCCTTTAGCATGTACGAAAAAGAGTTAGGACATGCATCCTAACCCCCTTTTGTAAATCTTAAGATATGATATCCACAGTTACACGTTTGTCCATTTTGACTGCTGCAGATGTGACAACCGTGCGTAACGCTTTAGCTATCCTACCCTGTTTGCCGATGACCTTGCCCACATCTTCTGGATGAACAGACAATTCATAGACAACAAGATGATCCTTCTCTACCGTTTTCACGGTCACATCTTCCGGATGATCCACCAAAGCCTTAGCAATAACACTAACTAATTCTTCCATAGATATTCCTCACCATCAGTCATTATTTCTGTAACTTAGATTCATGGTACTTCTTCATTACGCCTGCTTTACTAAGCATGTTACGAACTGTATCGGATGCTTGTGCACCGTTCTGAAGCCATGCCAAAGCTTTATCTTCATCAATTTTAACTACTGCCGGTTCTTCAATCGGGTTGTAGTAACCAATTTCTTCGATAAAACGACCATCACGCGGGGAACGGGAATCCGAAACCACGATACGGTAGAATGGCGCTTTATGGGCACCAATGCGTTTAAGACGAATACGTACTGCCACAAAATTCACCTCCTTCAATAAATAAACATTATATTTTTAACGAAAAGGAAACTTCATGCCGCCTTTTCCTGTCAAACCTTTTAATTGTTTCATAGCTTTTCCTTTAGGGCCCTTAGGTCCCATCATGTCTGAGAATTGCTTCATCATCCGACGCATTTCATCAAATTGCTTGATAAGACGATTCACTTCTGCAATGTTGGTTCCACTACCGGTAGCAATCCGCTTACGCCGCTTGTGATCAATAATTTCTGGGCGTTGTTTCTCTTCCTTCGTCATCGAGAATACGATAGCCTCAATGCGACCCATCTGTTTATCATCCACTTTAATATCTTTGGCTTGCTTCATCTTACCCATACCCGGAATCATATCCATAATCTGATCAAGGGGGCCTAGCTTCTTAACCTGATCCATTTGCTCTAGGAAATCATCAAACGTAAATTCTGCATTACGCATCTTACGTTCCATTTCTTTAGCCTTATCCGTATCAATGTTCAACTGCGCCTTCTCTATCAGTGAGAGCATATCGCCCATTCCAAGAATTCGAGAAGCCATACGCTCCGGATGGAAAGGCTCTAACGCATCGATCTTCTCACCTAAAGCTACAAATTTGATCGGACAGCCTGTTACAGCTTTAACAGAAAGTGCTGCTCCACCACGGGTGTCTCCATCTAGCTTAGTCAACACTACGCCTGTCAATCCCAGTTGTTCATTGAAATTACTCGCAACGTTAACTGCATCTTGACCCGTCATTGCATCAACGACTAGCAATACTTCATCTGGATTAATGTCCGCATGAATCTGACTTAATTCTTCCATCAGAACTTCATCAATATGAAGGCGACCTGCAGTATCGACGATCAGATAATCATTCCCATTATCCTTGGCATGCTGTAAAGCAGCTCTAGCAATCTCTACAGGACTCACTTTATCGCCAAGTGTAAATACAGGTACTTTGATCTGTTCTCCTAACACTTCCAACTGCTTAATCGCAGCAGGACGATAAATATCACCTGCAACGAGCAACGGACGACTATTCTGCTTCTGGAGAAGCTTGGCTAATTTCGCAGAGGTTGTTGTCTTACCTGCCCCTTGGAGACCGACCATCATAATAACAGTAGGAGGCTTATTGGCTTTTGCAAGCTTCGCCTGACTTCCACCCATCAATTCTGATAACTCTTTATTAACGATATCAATAATAACCATGCCTGGAGTAAAGCTGTCCATTACTTCTTTACCAACGGACTTTTCTTTCACTTTGGCAACGAATTCCTTGACTACTTTGAAATTAACGTCCGCTTCCAAAAGAGCAAGACGTACTTCCCGCATCGCTTCGTTAACATCCTCTTCGGATACTTTACCTTTACCACGGAGCTTACTAAATACGTTCTGTAACCTGCCTGTTAATCCCTCAAATGCCATTCGCCGCCACCTCCTTGCCTTTTATTCATACGCCTGTAAACGTTCCAAAATTGTAATCATCTTGTCTTTATCCACTATTGACACATCGGACATGTCAAGTAACTGTCGCAACTGCTCTAATTCACGTTTACGTCGTTCGTACTTCTGTAGCAAGCCAAGTTTCTCTTCATAAATGTCAAGAACCTGTTCAGCTCGCTTAATATGTTCATAAATAGCTTGCCGACTAATATTGAACTCTGTCGCAATTTCCCCGAGGGAAAAATCATCATGGAAATAATATTTAAGGAACATCTGCTGCTTTTCAGTTAGCAAGTGCTCATAGAAATCGAATAATTGATTAATTCTATTTGTTTTCTCGAGTTTATCTTCCTGAGTCATTGAGGGCACCCCCTTCGTCAAGGAAAAACACTTTACACTCAACGGATTTAATAATACATAAATCCAATAAAGATGTCAAGCAAATATCCTTGTCATCTTTATTGGATATGATCTCCTTTTCCAACTACTTCTTTAATGTCTTATTAATTCGGTAGTAGATACAGAAATACGGAGAAGAAATGTAATATGCTTCCGGCTAATACGAACAGATGCCAGATGGCATGATGATAAGGGAAGGCTCTCCATACATAGAATATGGTTCCAAGTGTATACATCAATCCACCTAGAGCAAGAAGAATCATTCCTCCTGCTGGTACCGCCTCGGTCAATGGATTCCAAGCGATTACAATCATCCACCCCATCAAGATGTAGAAGATCGTGGACATGAATAGAAACTTCTTTACGAAGAACGCTTTGAATAAACAACCTAGAACTGCAAATCCCCAAACGGTACCGAACAAAGACCAACCGAGCGGTCCACGAATGGCAACGAGCATAAAGGGAGTATAGGAGCCTGCAATATAAAGATAAATAGATGAGTGGTCAAAAAATTCAAATAAATCCTTCACTTTACCTTCATTAAAACTATGTACCAATGTCGAATTCAAATATAAAACAAGCATCGTCACACCGTAAATGGTAAAGCTCACAATATGCCAAGGTGTTCCCTTCAAACTAGAGAACACGATGAGTAATACAAGTGCCGCGACACTTAGGACCGCTCCGATCCCATGTGTAATAGCATTAGCTACTTCCTCACGGCGGGTATAGGTATGTGTATTGGCCATAACTACATTACTCCTCTTGAACAGCTGTTTCAGTATTTTCTTCGTCGTCTTGTATTAATCCGGCAAATAATGCATGCACGAACTGCTGTGAATCGAAAGGTTGTAGGTCTTCCATCTTCTCGCCTAAACCTACTAATTTCACTGGAATATTCATTTCTTGACGAATAGCAACAACGATCCCACCCTTGGCTGTCCCATCCAACTTCGTAAGGACTAAGCCCGTCACTCCACTCTTCTCACCGAAGAGCTTCGCTTGACTTAATGCGTTCTGTCCAGTCGTAGCATCTAATACCATTAGTACTTCATGCGGTGCGCTTGGTATTTCACGTTGAATAACACGGAAAATCTTGTTCAACTCTTCCATCAAGTTAGATTTACTCTGTAAACGTCCTGCCGTATCACATATTAATACATCCACTTGGCGTTGTTTGGCAGCCTGAATTGCATCGAACATGACAGCTGCAGGATCTGAACCTGCCTGTTGTTTGATCACTTCTACACCAGCGCGCTGCCCCCAAACTTCAAGTTGCTCAATCGCTCCTGCTCGGAATGTATCTCCTGCCGCTAGTAGTACCTTTTTACCTTCTTGTTTATAACGATGCGCCAACTTACCAATTGTTGTCGTTTTCCCTACACCATTCACACCTACGAACAGAATAACAGTTATGCCATCCTCATTCATCTTTAGGGCATTATCATCATCCCCACGAAGGAGCTCCATGAGCTTTTGTGACAAGATAGGTTGTAATTCTAAAGCATTCTCAATTTTCTGCTTCTTCACTTCAAACCGTAAATCATCAATTAATGTCATCACGGTATTAACCCCTACGTCAGCACCGATGAGTATTTCTTCAAGCTCTTCATAAAATTCCTCATCTATTTTTTTACGACGAATCATAAGGTCGGATACTTTCTCTACAAAACCCTTCCTTGTTTTTTCTAGACCATCACGAAATTGTTTCGTCACCACTTCAGTTTTACTTGAAATACTTTCTTTTAACTTTTTAAAGAAACTCATATGCTTCCTCCATCTCTATATCTAACATTCTCCATAACTAAGCAATTTCCGCTTCTTCATTCTCCAATTTAACAGAAACTAGCTTGGATACGCCGCCCTCTTCCATTGTAACACCATATAGCACATCTGCTTCCTCCATAGTTCCTTTGCGATGTGTAACGACAATGAACTGGGTCTGTTCAGAGAATTCACGTAAATATTGAGCAAACCGAACGACATTGGCTTCATCAAGTGCAGCCTCTACTTCATCCAACACACAGAAAGGAACCGGCTTTACCTGAAGTATAGCAAACAAAAGCGCCATAGCGGTCAAAGCGCGTTCTCCACCTGAAAGAAGTTGTAGGTTCTGAAGCTTCTTACCTGGCGGTTGTGCAACGATATCAATTCCCGTGTCCAACATATGCTCAGGATCAATGAGGATAAGATCAGCTCGACCCCCTCCGAACAGTTTCATAAATACGGTACCGAATTCACGACGGATGGCATCGAAGGTCGTTTTGAATCGTTTGGACATTTCTCCATCCATTTCTCGGATCACTTCATACAATGTCGTCTTTGCACCAATCAAGTCTTCCTTCTGTTCGTTCAAGAATTGGTAACGTTCATTGACGCGCTGATATTCTTCAATCGCCCCAAGGTTAACCTCTCCAAGTGATGAGATGCTACGTTTCAGTTCTCGAACCTCATTCTGAACTGCTGGAATATCATCTGGAATTGGATAACGCTGTTTCGCCAATTCATAACTTAGTTCGTAATCCTCACTAAGTTTCTTCAGAATATTATCCAGTTCTACGTCCAGTCGGTTTACGCCAATTTCCGTCTGACGAAGTTGCTCTTCAACACTCCGAAGCTCCGAACGTTGCTCTTTCGTTTCATTTTCCTCTAGCTCCAGTTTCTTGGAAATTTGCATGCGCGATGCTCTTCTGAAATCGAGTTGTTGAGAAGAATCTTCCTTCTTCAACTTATACTGGTTCAGACTTTCAATCTGTTCAATCGCTTCCTTAGCGTTCTTGCTTAAGTCTGCTTCAATCGAAGCTAACATCTTTTTCGTCTGATTTAAATCGCGATCCTGTGAATTGAAATCAGTCTGCAATCGACGCAGTTGTTCTTCAAGTGAGAAGCATTCTTGATCTAGCTTTCCTTCTTTTACTTTAAGCTGTGTTAACTGACTTTGAAGTTCGTCTTTCGCCGATTCACTCGCTTTACGAGCAAACTCAGCTGCTTGAAGTGCTTGATGCACAGACTGCTCTTGTTGTTCTAACTCTGCTAGCTTCTTTACAGCCTCATTACGGCTTTGTTCAAATCCTTTATTCTCTTCTGTAAATCCGCTCTTCTCCTGCCCAGCAACTTCAACCTGTTCCATGACATGCCGAAGCTCGTGCTCAAGTTGTTTCAAATCTCCTGCAGCTTGCTGTTCTTCAATACGCTTCTCATCACCAGCTTGTCGAAATCCATCAAGTTTAGTCTGTGTTTCATTCAACTGACTCTTTAACTTTTGAATACCGTCTTGAAGCTTAACGAGCTGGTTCTCCGTTTCTGAAATCTCTTGATCTAAGGAATCCAGTTGGCGTTTACGACTCAGTAGACTATTATTCTTCTTATGTTGGCTACCACCTGTCATTGAACCGCCCGCATTAACGATATCACCTTCAAGTGTCACCACACGATATCTATATTGACATTTAGCTGCAATTTTATTGGCATACTCTAGCGTCTCCGCTATAATAACATTTCCTAAGAGACTGCCTACTACAGGAGTATACTTTGCATCATACTGAACTAAATCTGCCCCAATACCTACGAATCCCCCGACACCTTCAATAACAGATACATCATTTGCAGATATATTTCTTGCCCGCATGACATCCAATGGCAAGAAGGTTGCCCGTCCCAATTGACGCTGTTTCAGAAATGTTATCGCTTGACGAGATAACGATTCATTATCCATGACGATATGTTGTAGAGAGGCCCCCATCGCTGTCTCCACAGCAAGTTCTAGCTTCTCCGGCACGGTAATTAGCTCCGCTACTGCCCCATGCACACCATGTAGCACAGATTTACGTGAAGCCTTCAGGACTTCCTTAACACCTACCATGAATCCGTCGAAATCGTCCTGCATTTCTTTCATCGTATCACGCCGAGAGATCTGTGCTTCTCGCTTCTGTTCCCATTTGCGCTGTGTTCCTTGGCTTTCTTCTAGTAACTTCTGTACGGATTGATATCGTTCGCTCTCAGTAATATATCCACCACGAAGTTCCTTGAGTTCAGTTGCAAATTTCTCCAATGAAACATCCAGTTGTAATTTACGCTTCAATAGATCTTCTTTCTGACTCTCCCATTTACCCGTCTCTTCTTCAGCTCGGTTCATTCGACGGGACAACGTCTCTTGCTGCTGATCTGCATAACGGATTTCATTACGAGCCTGCGCCATTTCATTCATCAGTTCAAGCAATGAACTCTTCAGCGTTTCTTCCTGTTGTTGACTAATACCACCGGAGACTCCTAAGAGTTTGGCTTCTTCACCAGACAGATGATGACGCAGTTCTTTCAGTTCTTCTTGTAATGCCTCAAGCTTGTTCTTCGTGAGGGACAATTCCGTCTTTCTATCCTCCACCCGCTCGTCACTAGTCGTCAGCGTCTCCATCAGTTGCTCGCGATGACCTTCAAGATTCCTCTTGCGCTCTCTGAGCACTTCACCATAACCTTCACTTTTCTCATAGGCTTCGCTGTATTGTAGTAATTCATTCTGCAACAACTCTACTTCTTCCTCAAGCTTACGTAGATTGGAACGATCGCTCTCCAACTTAGCATCATGTGCTGATACGATCGTAGATAGTTGAAGTTGTTGTTGTTGCAGAACAGTAAGCTTCGCAGTAGCCTCACTCCACTGACTATGAATCTGTTCAATTTGATGAACATACATGGAAATCTCTTTACTTTTTAACTGTTCACGAAGTTGCTTGAAATACACAGCCTTCTCAGATTGCTCCTTCAGCGGGCCGATTTGCACTTCCAGTTCGCTCACCAAATCATGAATGCGCAATAAATTCTGCTCAGTCTCATCCAGCTTACGCATAGCTTCCTTCTTACGAGATTTATACTTTACAATTCCCGATGCCTCTTCAAATATACCTCGCCGATCTTCTGAACGTGTACTAAGAATTTCCTCAATACGTCCTTGTCCGATGATCGAGTAGGCTTCCTTCCCTATCCCTGTGTCCATAAACAATTCCGTGATGTCTTTAAGACGACAGGGTTGCTTATTTATCAAATACTCACTATCTCCACTACGATGAACTCGACGTGTTACCGTCACTTCGTTGAAATCAAGCGGAAGTACATGGTCTTCATTATCCAAAGTTAGTGAAACCTCACCAAAATTAACGGCTTTACGTGTATCACTGCCGGCAAATATAATATCTTCCATCTTGCCTCCACGCAGTGATTTGGCGCTTTGCTCTCCTAATACCCAACGTATACCGTCGGAAATATTACTTTTTCCACTACCGTTAGGACCTACAACAGCTGTTATGCCTCTGACGAATTCCATTTCAGTTTTATCGGCAAAAGATTTGAAGCCTGCTAATTCAATCCGTTTCAAAAACATAGTTCCTAAATCACCTCTAACCCTAATGATACCACAACACTTCTAGTGAAAATACTTAAAGATAAACGGCTTCGCCGTCCTTCGCTTATGCGAAGAAGGGCCGTTTGTCCAAAAATATAAGAGATAAAAGTAACGAAAACTTATACTTTCTTATATTTAAATAAATAAAGAGCAAAAAGCAGTCTATGACTCATAATTAAGCCCATTGTACGTGACCGCTCTTTGCTCTTAAATTATGATTTGTCACAACTTGCAAACGTATAGTTCAAGTTCAAAAGATGACTTTTTGAACTGCCTGTTATAATTTACCTAATCTCAACTGAGTAAGTGCCACCGATGCAGCTTGTTGCTCGGCTTCTTTCTTAGAACGACCATTGCCTCTGCCAATACATTCACTACCCATATAAACTTCCGAAACAAATTCACGTTCATGTGCCGGTCCACGTTCTTCTACGATCCGATATTCTAACAACTCCATATTATGGTGTTGAGTCAACTCCTGTAGTTCGGTCTTATAATCGCTCATTTGGAGCTTTCCGTTCTCAGATACTTGCGGAAATATAAATCGTTCCAAAAATGAACGGGCCGCTTCAATCCCTTTATCCAAATATAAAGCACCGATAAACGCCTCAAATACATCAGCGAGTAAAGCAGGACGACTACGACCACCTGTTAGCTCTTCACCTTTGCCCAGTAATATATACTGTCCAAAATTTAGAGCTTCTGCAAACTTAACAAGTGAAGGTTCACACACAATGGCTGCACGAAGCTTCGTAAGTTCACCTTCAGGTCGTGTTGGAAATAGATTGTATAAATATTCTGATACCGTAAGCTCTAGTACAGCATCTCCTAAAAATTCTAGACGTTCGTTATCTTGATGCTGACTGAAACGATGCTCATTGACATAAGATGCGTGGGTAAAGGCCTGCTTCAAGAGAAGCTGATTGTGAAATTGGATATGAAGTTGTCGCTGTATCTGCTTCAGATCTCCACTCACCACAACGTCTCCTTACAAGTCAAATTTTTTCAAAATAATAGAAGCATTATGTCCACCGAAACCGAATGAATTGGACATCACTACACGTAGATCAGCTTGTCTGGCAACATTAGGTACATAATCCAGATCACAATCCGGATCAGGTTCATCCAGATTAATCGTTGGAGCCAGCGCCTGATGTTGCAACGAGAGTGCACATATAACGGCTTCAACACCACCAGCCGCACCCAACAGATGACCTGTCATCGATTTAGTAGAACTTACAGCCACTTTGTAGGCATGATCTCCCAAAGCTATCTTGATCGCCTTCGTCTCTGATTTGTCACCTACACCCGTTGATGTTCCATGAGCATTGATATAATCAATATCTTCTGGTTGAATCCCTGCTGTTCTAATGGCCATCTTCATACAACGAGCAGGACCATTAGGATCTGGATCCGTCATATGATGAGCATCTGCACTTAGACCATAACCAATGACTTCAGCAATGATATTCGCACCGCGCTTCTGCGCGTGTTCCAACGACTCCAATACTAGAACACCCGCTCCTTCTCCCATAACGAATCCATCTCGTCCAGAATCGAACGGACGACTTGCCTTCTCAGGCTCATCATTACGTGTAGACATTGCGCGCATAGCACAGAATCCTGCTACGCCCGTAGGACGTATTGTCGCTTCTGCACCACCACAGATCATGACATCTGCTTCACCGCTCTGGATCCATCTAAACGAATCACCGATCGCATGCGAACCTGACGCACAGGCAGACACGGAAGCTGAATTGGGCCCCTTCGCACCTAAAAGAATAGATAAGTGACCTGAGGCCATGTTAGCAATCATCATCGGGATGAAGAATGGACTAACCCGTTTAGGGCCCTTCGTAAGCAATATATTATGCTGATCTTCCCATGTTCCCAATCCCCCGATACCTGAGCCAATGATGACACCTACACGATCTGGATCGGAATCTTTACTAATATCTAGACCACTATTCTGCAATGCCTTCATTCCAGCTACTGCCGCAAACTGGACGAATCGATCCATCTTACGCACTTCTTTACGTTCAACATACTCCTCGGGATCAAACTCTTTCACCGAAGCAGCTATTCGCGTATTGTATTCACTTACATCAAAGGCTTCAATCTGTGATACACCCGATTTCCCGGCCATCAGATTACTCCATAGACTATCTAGATCACTACCTAAGGAAGTTACAACACCCATACCTGTTATTACTACTCTTTGATTCAACCGCTTTCACCTCTATATAGACTGCATATGCCATAATTTTCGTTATTATAAGCTTGAAGTAACATCTGTCATTTTATATCCGTTAAATATGGATAAGTCCCGCCTACTAGCAGGATCGGGACTTACCTTTGTTTCATTTAGGTATGAGATTGTATGTAGTTAACAACTTCTCCCACACTTGTAATTTTTTCTGCATCTTCATCAGAAATTTCAATATCAAATTCATCTTCTAATTCCATAACTAATTCAACAACATCAAGAGAATCAGCACCAAGATCATCTTTAAAAGATGATTCTAGCGTAACCTCGGCTTCATCAGCACCTAAGCGATCGACGACGATGCGTTTTACACGTTCTAAAACATCGGACATAAGGTTCACCTCCTCCTCTTTGGTATTATACGAGAATTTTTTTCAAAATGCTACATCACCATTCCGCCATCCACATGCAATGTCTGTCCGGTCATATATGACGCGCCATCTGAAGCTAAAAATGCAACCACTTTCGCAATCTCTTCTGGCTGTCCAAGACGAGCTAGCGGAATGTCAGCGATAAGCTTCTCTCGCAAGTCCTCTGATAACTCCTTAGTCATATCTGTATCGATAAAACCAGGGGCTATACAGTTGACAGTAATCCCACGTGAAGCAAGCTCACGAGCAGCTGATTTAGTCAGCCCAATAACACCAGCCTTCGCTGCAACATAATTGGCTTGCCCTGCATTACCAAGAACACCTACAACAGATGAGATATTAATAATCCGTCCATAACGTTGCTTCATCATGGGGCGGGTTACCGCCTTTAAACAGTTAAACACACCTTTGAGGTTCGTTTCAATCACTAGATCAAATTCTTCCTCTTTCATACGCATAATTAGATTATCCCTAGTAATTCCGGCATTATTCACCAAAATATCAATACGTCCCAATGCGTTGATAGCTTCCTTAACCAGAATCTCCGCTTGTTCGGTATTTCCGACATTTGCTTTTAGAGCCACTGCTTCTGCTCCCATTGCTTGAATCTCGGTAACAACTTCCTGCGCTGCAGTCTCATTACCTGAATAATTGACCACAATATTTGCACCTAAGCTAGCTAAAGTTAAAGCGATACTGCGCCCTATCCCGCGTGAAGCTCCTGTTACAAGTGCAACTTGTCCACTTAATGGTTTAGACATTCCAATTCCCTCCTTTCCCAGAGTATACACCTGATAGAGGTTGTTCAAAAAGTCACCTTTCGAACTTGAACTAACATTCTATAACGCCACCTCAAGGCTTTCTAGGCTGTTAATATTAATTAGCTTCACCGTCTTATCAATTTTTTTAATTAGGCCTGTCAGTACAGAACCAGGGCCAATTTCTATGAATGTATCCACCCCTTGTGCGATAAGATAGCGAATACTATCCTCCCATAGAACGGGTGAGTATACTTGCTCAACTAGAAGCTGCCGTATCGTATCCCCAGAAGTAACGATCTTTGCCGTTACGTTAGCTACAACAGAAATTTCAGGCTCCTGAAAAGAAACAGAATTCAATTCAACTTCCAGCTGTTCAGCTGCCACTTTCATCATAGAAGAATGGAATGGACCGCTAACTTCAAGCGAAATTGCTCTTTTGCCGCCCGCTTCCTTCACACGCTCACTTACTGCAGCAACACCAGATTGGGAACCCGAAATAACAATTTGCCCTGGACAGTTGATATTAGCTAACTCAACGATATGTCCACTTTCGCTAACCTCTACACATAATTGTGACAGTGCTTGCGTGTCAGCTCCCAACACGGCTGCCATGGCCCCTTGCCCACCAGGAACTGCCTTCTCCATAAAGTTGCCACGTGCCCGCACAATGGCTACAGCGTCCTCCAGTGAAAGCACCCCTGCAGCTACAAGCGCACTATACTCACCCAAGCTGTGCCCAGCAACATAGTCAGCTTGGATCCCTTTAGCACGTAACGCTTCTAAATAAGCAACACTTGTAGCTAATAAAGCCGGTTGTGTATTAAAAGTCTGCTTCAACTCTGCATCCGGACCTTCAAAAATCATAGTGGACAAGTCGAAACCCAATACTTTATCTGCTGTTTCAAAGATCTCTCTAGAGGCAGGAACGGTATCATATATATCTTTCCCCATACCTACGGATTGAGCTCCTTGCCCCGGAAATACAAATGCAACTTTCCCCATATTAAAACTCCTACCTATATTATCTTTATTATGCTACCAGACAAGTACCGAAGCCCCCCAGGTCAATCCACCACCAAAGCCAACCATCAAGACGGTGTCACCTTCCTTCATTCGGCCCTGCTCAGCTGCTTCCACTAGTGCAAGTGGAATCGAAGCTGCTGATGTATTCGCATATTTATCCACGTTAATGACAACTTTCTCTGGTGGTAAATCTAGACGATTCATCGCGGATTGAATAATCCGTATGTTCGCTTGATGAGGCACGAAGAGGTCAATATCTTCCTTTGTCTTCCCAGCTTTAGCTAGAACTTCTTCTGTAGCTGTACCCATAATTCGGACGGCGAACTTAAACACTTCAGCACCACTCATTTGAATGAAATGCCGCTTAGCTGATACCGTATCACATGATGCAGGTTCACGTGAACCTCCAGCAGCAATCGTGAGCAAATGGCCACCTGCACCTTCTGCACCCAAATCAAAGGATAAGAATCCACGTCCTTGCGGAACTTCCCCAATCACAACTGCACCTGCACCATCTCCAAACAATACACAGGTATTACGATCCGTATAATCGGTAATTCTTGAAAGGCAATCTGCGCCAATAATAAGTGCGTTATTATACATTCCTGTCTTAATAAAATTCGTTGCAGTTGCTAAGCTATAGACGAATCCAGAGCAAGCCGCTGACAAGTCAAAAGCAGCTGCTTTCTTAGCACCTAACTTATCTTGAAGAATACAAGCTGTTGATGGGAACATCGAATCAGGTGTAACGGTAGCCACGATGATCAAGTCAAGTTCTTCTGCCTTCATCCCTGCGGATTCCAAAGCCTTAATTGCCGCTTCATAAGCAAGATCAGATGTTGCTTGATCTGGTGCAGCAATATGCCGTTCTTTAATTCCTGTTCGGCTAACAATCCATTCATCATTGGTATCGACCATTTTCTCCAAATCACTATTCGTTAGAATCTTCTCTGGCACGTACTTGCCTGTACCAATTATGCCTACCGGACGTAAATTATTCATTGTCTCACTCACTTCCCGCTAATTTCCTTCGATATACTAGAAACCAATTCATTTTTTAATGCGATCCTTGTTTGCCCGACCGCATTCTTAATGGCATTCCCATTAGAAGAACCGTGACTCTTCATAACTAGACTGCGCAATCCAAGCAATGGTGCGCCTCCCGTTTCGGAATAATCCAATTTCTTCTTAATTCCTTTTAACTGAGGCATTAATATCGCTGCACCAATCTTACTCTTCAAGGACTGGCTAAACTGCTCCTTCAGCAAACTGAACATCGCTCCAGCTGTCCCTTCGATCGACTTAAGCAATATATTCCCTGCAAAGCCATCGCACACAAGTACATCGCAGTTCCCTACCATAATGTCCCGAGCTTCAACATTTCCTATAAAGTGAATAGGCATCTCTTGTAAAAGAGGATAAGCCTCTTTGGTTAATTCATTCCCTTTACCAGGCTCAACTCCAACATTTAAAAGCCCCACTCGTGGCTTAGCTATTCCTTGAACCTTTTGACGGTACAAGCTACCCATCAAACCAAATTGGGCCAGATGCTGTGGCTTAGAGTCCATATTGGCACCGAGATCAAGCGCAAGTACTCCAACATCATCCAGTGTAGGAATCATCGGAGCAAGAGCCGGTCGCTCAATACCTTCCATACGGCCGACAACCAGTAAACCTGTCGTCATAAGTGCACCCGTATTCCCCGCAGAAATCATAGCGTCCGCATGACCTTCCTTTAACAAGCGCCCCGCCACAACCATGGAAGCATCCTTTTTGCGGCGAACAGCTTTAACCGGTTCATCATCAGCGGCGATGACCTCACCAGCATGCTCAATTGTTAGATTAGAGGGAACTTCTTTACCGCTAAGCAAAGGTTCGATCTGCGCTCGGTCCCCCACAAGTATAATTTCTACATCTTTCCACTCAGCAGTGGCCGCTAACGCTCCATCTACATTAGATTGAGGAGCATGGTCTCCCCCCATAGCATCAATGACGATTCTCATGTTGCATTCCTCCCTCGTTGATCTCTTCCCCAGCGGATCTATAAATGAGAAAATTACCTTGGAAGACCATTTCTTCACCTACATAGGTAAATACTTCAACTTTAGCTTTTCCTTTTTGTTCAGGCATTAATCTCACATATGCTTTAGCTATACACTTCTCACCCAGATGAACAGAGCGCAAGAAACGAATATCCGATGAAGCTGTCAATGCGATCTCATCATTAATGACAGCTACAGCTAAGGAATTTGCTTGTCCGAATATATAATGTCCGCGAGCAATATGTGTTCGCGAGAATACGTGCTCATCTCGAATTTCAAAGATTGAGATACCACTCTTATCCAGTTGCAGATCTACGATATCCCCCACAACTTCATTTAATGGCAAGGAGCGAACTTGATCATAAGAATGCTCCGCCATCTGCTTCATACGTTCACGTAGTTCAGGGATCCCTAGCTCCATACGGTCTAAACGAATCGTCTGAATGCTAACTTTCAATTGTCTAGTCAGTTCTCTGTCCGTGACGAATGGATTCGCCTCGATCAACCCCATCAAATTCTGATGACGCATCTTCTTAGGTAAACGTTCGATGACGGTACACCTCCTTGCATTTTCATACATTTTTTATAAATGAACTAACCGACTATGATCTTATGTATTGTTAATTGATACGACCCTTTAGAACCAGGTACTAATATGTAGTATAAATCATGCTGTCTTAAAAAGAAAGTAGTTAAGCTGAAACGGCTACACCGTCCTTTTTAACAAAAATTATGCTAGCGATACTTCGTATCGCTTTAAGGTATCCGTCTCTGCAAAAATATAAGGAATAGAGTATGAAGAATCAATTTCATAATTACGCAACCCGATTTAGCTGCATCGGCGATTATGAAATTGATTCATGTGAAACTTATACTTCTTATATTTCAAAAAAAATAGTGCCTCACCAAAGGTGAAGCACTACCGATTTGAAAATTATTGCGAAATGATTTCTCTTGATTTATACGTTCCGCACACTTTACATACGTGATGAGCAAGCTTCAATTCTCCGCATTGTTCACATTTCACCATACCCGGCACTGCCAGTTTAAAGTGAGTACGACGTTTGTCACGACGTGTTTTGGACGTTCTTCTTTGAGGTACTGCCATGTTCCCACCTCCTTATTTCAATCAACTCGTCACTAACGAGATGAATGTTACATCATTATTCAAATAAACCTTTCAGCGCAGCAAGCCGTGGGTCGACTACTCTCGTGTCGCAGTTGCATGTGCTTACATTCAAGTCTGTTCCGCATTGTTGGCAAAGCCCTTTGCAGGACGCCTTACATAACGGAATCTGGGGTAAATACAGCAGAAAAGCTTCTTCCACAAATGGGATTAGATCTACTACGTCATTATCCACGTAAATGATATCGTCATCTTCATCCTGAATCTTCTCAGACTGCTTCACCAACTTGAAGCGTTCGTGAAACGGAATGTTCAATTGCTCAAGAACTTCTGTTAAACAGCGTGAACACGCCATCTCTACTTGTCCATTAAGCTTCCCTTGAACCTCTACTGTGTCGTCGCCAACATATGATGCCTGTAAATCAACAAGAACCGATTCAGCAGTAATAATATCTTTGCGATCTTTAATGACACGATCTACATTCACTTGTTCTTGAAACTGCATGGGACTTTCAAACTTTACAATTTTGCGAAATTCAAATTGCATTATAATCACTCCAAACAAACAAAAATTATTATACCGAGATTTGTGTAGGTTTGTCAACATGAATCACATTACATCCCATTATTATTTCTTATCATGATGACATTTATGCTATATTCTAAAGACTAAGAATACATTGTCCATATCTCACAAGATCAAAATTATCATTCTAGGAGGTTGAGCTCAAAGTTGAGTACAGTCGTTGGCATCATCGTTGAATATAACCCACTACATAACGGTCATGTACACCATTATAGCAGAGCGAAGGAACTTTCGGGTGCTAAACATTGTATCGCCATTATTAGCGGTCCTTTTTTACAACGCGGTGAACCTGCGTTGCTAAGTAAACATGCTCGTGCAGAAATGGCTCTTAAGATGGGTGTAGACCTCGTGATTGAACTTCCTATTCATTATACTGTTTCGCCTGCTGAATGGTTCGCATACGGTGCTGTTTCACTTTTAGAGGCTACTGGCGTTGTCGATTACCTTTGTTTCGGGACCGAAAGCGGGTCGCTCCATTTACTCGCCCCACTAGCCAAGCAACTCGCCATAGAGAATAATATGATGCAACAGGAACTAGCCCGACTACTAGATCAAGGAATTAGTTACCCTAAAGCATACAGCGCAGCAGCTGCCACCCTTTTTACTAATCTTGATGAGCAGGAAGAAATCCACCGTCTACTACTACAACCCAATCAAACACTAGCCCTACACTATCTTATAGCTTTAGAACGATTAGGAAGTTCTATTATTCCATTAACAATACCGCGCGAGAGCGCCGCTTATCATGATACATCACCTTCTCTATCCAACATAGCAAGTGCTACTGCCGTAAGAAGGCTTATCCTGGAAAAGCGTATTGAAGCCGCTACACCGTATATCCCTCCCTACACACAAGAAATCATGAAACGGGAGTTCGCTGCTGGAAGAGGTCCGATTCACTGGGAATCATTCAGACAGCCTCTGATCCATCTTCTAATGACGCAATCATTATCACAGCTATCTCTAGTGAGTGAGGTTACAGAGGGCTTAGAGTACCGTATAAAGCGGCTTCTACCTAGTCTCTCGAGTGCCACTGTAGGAGAACTACTTCATAGCCTAAAAACAAAGCGTTATACACATACAAAATTACAACGTATGCTTACCCATATTCTCCTTAGTCATACCAAAGAGGAAATGTCCCCCGACGAACTATCGAAGGGACCTGGCTATTTACGAATTCTCGGCTTTAACAGTCACGGACAACAACTCCTGAAGCAAATGAAAAAAACTTCCACATTACCGATCGTCGTGAAACCTTCCGCTCTTACGCATGAACATCTGGAGCGAGATCTACAAGCTGCTGCCGTATACGCTAACAGCTATAATCAACCACAGGCTCGGGAAATATTTCGAGATTATTATGAACCACCTATCAGGATGTGATCAAAAGATGACTTTTTGAACTACCTCTATCAGGATGTAGTATGGAGCTGCTCCATATATTTCAAGGCCTCCTCCAAAGTAGCTACTGAGATTAGCTTCATCGTCGTTCCAATCTCATCTGCTTTTGTTTTGGCCTCTTGATAATTATCCTTTGGTACGAAAAATAATTGTGCCTTTTCACGATCAGCAGCAACAATTTTGTGCTTAACTCCACCGATCGGACCCACCTTGCCATCTACAGTAATGGTCCCTGTACCTGCAACACGAAAACCTCTAGTCAGATCGCCAGGGGTCAGCTGATTATAAATCTCCATCGTGAACATCAGCCCTGCGGAAGGGCCACCTACATTCGTATTCTTGAATTCCACCTGTTTGCTTGGGTCATTCGCAGTTACTTTCTGTACGGTCCCGATGACGATACCAAATCCAACTCGTTGGTCATTTGTCTCATTATCACGGATAGATACCAAGGGAACCTTCTCTTCGATAATTTGACCCGCTCTCTCTAGTTTTACGGATATAATATCTCCAACTTTTTTACTCTTCAATTGAGATACTAGATCTAATTGATCCGTGATTGGATCATGATCCACTTCCAATATTTTATCGCCTGCCTGAAAGTATTGACCGTTATTAGCATCTTTAGGAGTAGAGAATACAAAAAGATATTCAGGCAATATCTGATAAGGTATATCCGCTTTCTTATATGCTGCCTCTACCGCAGAAGACTGTGAGTTACTCATATAAAATAATTGTTCTGCTGCATATTCCTTTTTGCTTTTATCTCCAAGACGCGACTGCTTTTTATCCACTTCTGCATTCGAGTTAAAAGAAGAGATCGCCAGTAATGCGATATTAGCATAGCTCGCAGATACTGTCGTCATCATAAACGTTCCTGTTTCCGTTTCATCTGCCCCCTCCACCGTAATCATAGGCTTTACCTCTTCAGCACTTCCTGGCTGGTATATGATGTACGGAGTTGGCATGTATACGACAATGTAACAAAGAAGGACGACCATTAAGAGATACTTGATCCCTTGTTTGCCCCGTGATTTATTAGATACCTTCACTCGCTCCATCTCTCCCTTAATCTTCCAGTCGATAGCTGGTCTTATGTCTCTTCACCCAGCATAACTTGAGTATAGAGCTTGTTCAAAAAGTCATCTTTTGAACTCGCACTATGAAGAAGCTTGTTCCTTAGATTTCTAGTTATGTTTACTCAATGAGGTGATTTCATGATTAATCGTAGTAAATATCTATTCCGTGGACCCGTAGTCACTCTGATGTTAGGACTTCTTTCTTTCCTACTTGTTGTTGGTATCGTCAGTTCTCCTGAACAAACTTTTCAGACATCCCTTCAGGGATTAGCCTTGTGGTGGCACATTGTATTCCCCTCACTGCTTCCCTTTCTAGTATTATCCGAAATACTCATAGCCTATGGATGGATTCATGGGATCGGAGTCCTATTAGAACCGCTCATGAGAAGAGTGTTCGGTCTACCTGGAGTCAGTGGATGGACACTTACAATGGGGATGACAACCGGTTTCCCTGGCGGAGCTCAATCCACATTGCAACTGGTGCAGCAAGGCGATCTAACCTCTCGTGAGGCAGAGCGAATGACATGGTTATCTCATTTCTGTAACCCCATAACAATCATCATTGTCATCGGAATTGGCCTGTTAGATCAGCCATCCTCAGGCTACTGGTTACTAGGCATTCATTGGCTATCCGGCATTCTCGCTTTCTTTACCTCTGTACCATTCAGCAAGCTAGTTAGAAATAGGCAGGTTGGAACACCAGAACTCACTAGACAGCTCGACAACTCTAAATTGCCTTTATCCAGAAAGGTATGGAGGGCTGTCAACAAGGCACATATTCGTGATGGGCGAAGCTTTGGTAAACTCCTGGGTGAATCCGTAAGTCATTCCGTTCAGATTCTGATGGTCATAGGCGGATACATTATTATGATGGCTGTCTTGATTCATCTTATCAGCTATTATATCATTCCCGGAGTACCTACCTATTATTTAGCTGGTGTATTTGAACTACATTTAGGAGCAAAAGCTATCAGTTCGACTTCTGCCCTCACACCCGTTATACAGTGGTCCTTATTATCAGCTATGCTAGGCTGGAGTGGACTGTGTGCGATACTCCAATCGATCTCGCCACTCATTAAAGCCGGCGTACGATGGTTTCCTTTTATAATGATGAGATTGTTACACGGTACCTATGCCTTTATTCTCACACTATTCCTATGGAAACCAATGACACTCTTGGGCCTCAAGGTTCAACCCGCATTCTTCTATTGGCCAGATTATGCTACAGACTTGTCACCCATTTCTGGCATGTGGTCCCATATCCTGCTCATGCTCGGATGGCAAGGAATCATTCTAATCATTTTACTTCTGCTCTCGTGGAGTATCTTCCTTACTTCTTCCCGGCATTATCCTTAACTTTCTGATGCAAGGCTTGTTCCACTTCTGGAGCTACCCACTCACTCAAATCCCCATGAAAATGCGCAACTTCCTTCACTAGACTAGAGCTTAAATAGGAGTATCTGGGATTCGTCATCATAAATATAGTCTCTACATCGGGGTTCAACTTATGATTCGTAGAAGCCATCTGTAGCTCATATTCGAAATCCGTAATCGTCCGAACACCACGTACTATGACATGTGCATTCTTATCTCTCATATAATTAGCTAGTAGATCACGGAAGCTGTCCACCTCTATATTAGGGATGTCTGCTGTCATTTTTCTCAATAAATCTTTACGCTCCTCAACTGTAAACAATGCGTTCTTACTTAGATTGTTCAGCACAGCAACAATCAGATGATCAAACTGTTTAGATGCTCGTAAAATAATATCCATATGTCCCATAGTAACCGGGTCGAAACTCCCTGGGTAAACGCCAATACGTGGTATACTAATGTGTTGTTCCATGATGATCCTCCTCAACCGTATCAATCTCTGTTACCTTCTTGTCTGACCGATATTCGTAAATTGTAATGGCCGATTCACCATATAACGCTTTACGAATACATGTAAAAAGACCGAATTCATCCGGATACTCATACTTGGAGTCATGCTCAATCACAATCGTTGCATCATCCTGGAGAAGTGACTTTTCATGCATTTGCTGAAGTAGTCCATCAGCATTCGTCAACCGATATGGAGGATCTAAAAAGACAACATCCGCAACAAGTCCTCTCTTAGCGAGCACTTTAAGAGCCCTTTCAGCATCATTACGAAAGACTTCTCCTTGAGCCTCTAATCGGGTTGCCTTTAAGTTAGTACGTATCGTTTCAATACTCTTAGGCTCCAGATCTATAAACACACCATGTTCCATTCCACGACTTAGAGCCTCAATGCCTAAGCTTCCTGTTCCAGCAAATAAATCCAACACGGTCCCTCCTTCGAAATAAGGACCAATCATGCTAAATATCGCTTCTTTAACTTTATCTGTGGTCGGTCTTGTCCCTATTCCAGGGACACTCTTTAAGGGTCTCCCCTTTGCGCTTCCCGATACAACTCTCACTGATTCTACTCACCCATTCTATATCTAAGGATCAATGCTCTCGTTCGCATTTTTATGACGATATCTTACCATACTCTTGTACATTTTGAAAAATCAACGGTTCAGAAAGTGATGATTGTTCATTCTTTATGTATAAAAAAGGTCCTTGAGGGAATGCTTAGTTTATCGACATCAAAAGAATGTCGTAGACAACCGCGGAGATTACTTACGTTTCCCCATAAGCTCTTCGTCTGGTTTCTCCTCTCCCATGAGGACGCCCTGTAAGGGGCGTCCAATTTTTATTATGTATAAACGTTGATCTAACAATGTTTATTGCTTTTACTAAAAACAAAATTATTATTCAGGTGGCATACAAGGTGGCAATTGACCTTATATGCGTAGGGAAAACATCGTTTAGTATAATACTGTATCGCAAAAAAACACACCCTCTTGAGGACTGTGTTTTTTTAGGTGCCTTTTATTTTTTTATAATTCTATTTATTGTCTCTTTCATTAACAGGCACTTATCCTCATTATATATCTCTTCTAATTTAAATAATTGTTGGGTGGCACTTTTTATATCATACACGCTCAGACTATTTAAAATGTTTTTAAACATTAAGATAAAATTATGGTTAGTTCGTTCAAAATTTATGATTATTTCTTCGTAAACTTCGTCGAAATTCTCATTGATCGGATCCATCTAAACAACTCCCCTATACCATGATGTGGAAAAAAGATATAATGATTTTGATCATATACAAAGGTTAGGTGATATATTGGCTCTCCAGTTGGGGAGAAGCCGTTTGCCGGAATTGTTATTACGCAACCATCTCACTGCAAGAGAACTATCATTTAAGTTAGCTGTGACCGAAGCTCATATATCGCAAATCCTTAACAACAAGAAGTACTTCTCTTACCCGCTAGCTTTTAAGGCGTCTCAGATATTACGCTGTACTATGGAAGATCTACACGAAAGGAACTGAAAAAGGCAAACGGTGAGCGCTCATGCGTTCCCCCGAAAGAGAAACTTAACTATTAGTTAAGCCACCTTTTTTCACCCCTTCTTATGTATTACAAGAGCCACCTTCTTTCAATATATTTTACTCACATGGAAATATTACCACGTATTTCCGTAAGCGTAACCAAGTAAAAATTTACATTAAAATGTAAACATACCCTCTTTTCATAGATTCGCTATAAAGAATATTTAACTCCCTTTTCTATGATAATAATTGGAGTATACCAAACATACGTTCGTATTACAATGAGAAAGTTAATAGCAGGAAAGTATACATGGATCGCGAATTTATTTAATGAGGGTGGTGATAATGTGGACATTAAAAAAGAGCTTCATATAGCTGCAACCAACAATCAAAGAGTCACCTTAAAGCTTCGTAGCCGTGAATTGATAACAGGAGTAGCAGAAGTATCAACCGATCCCGATCGTGCCAAGCTGAGAACGTCAGAGGGTCCAGTGTGGATGCCGTATGCGGATATAGAAAAGGTTTCAAGAGTTATTGATATGTTCAAAAAAAATAGCCCGCCGACCATATAGGTTAGTGGGCTTGTACATACTTCAAATAAAATCCATGAATACCGGAGTCATAATATTTCCGCTTTTCAAAAATCCTCTATGTTTCAATCTGCAATACAGCACAGGTTTAATCCATACACTTCTTTCATTCTCTCCTATCTTTAATCCCTTAACCATATTGTAAAATGCCTTTTTCTGATTTGGAGATATGCCAAACTCAACCATCCCTACTCGGTCTATACCCTCGTCATTGTCAATCCCCAGGTACCAACCAGTCTCACCTTTTTTATAGCCCGTTATAACACAGTCCGAGTACTGCCAGTTGATAATCTTATACCATATATCCTTCGGTCTTTTACCCTCCTGGTAGCGTGAGTCTATACGTTTTGCAACCATACCCTCCAATTGATTCGCCTTTATTAGATCGAAAAGTTTATTGCCAAACTCAGGAAGAAACATGACTTTAGTTAAGTGTGGCTGATTTTCAACAGCTTTATCTAATATTTCTTTACGTTCCAATAATGGTAAATTCATAACGGACTTACCTTTGTACTTTAAAATATCAAAGACAATCAGCGTACTTGGAAACTGTTTAACTGATGCTTTAATGCTTATTTCTCTCTTGCTCATAATTCTACTCATCACTGCTTCAAAGTCTTCCTTTAACTGATTGTCGGGATCATAACAAACTAACTCGCCATCCAACACTATCCCATCCTCAATGTGTAATGAATTGATCTCAGGCAAACTCACCGTTACATCGTTTTTATGGCGAGTCCAGATTGTAATTCCACCTATTTTACTTTCCAGTTCTAAACGGACGCCATTTGACTTAGGCTCATATATAAAATCTTTGGAATCAAAGGCATCTTCACGGCTATCAAGTAGCATAGGTGATATAAACATTATAGTATCGCCTTTTTCGTAGCTGCTCTTTTCTTTTTAGGTTTAGGTTTATTCGGGGTTGATTCTGTTTGGATTGCTATAGGTAATTGATCAATACTTGCTTGCAGGGCATCCATGAGACTCAGTACAGTTTCCTTTTTCGGTTCGCCAGTTTCAGGAATTTCAATCTTCTCATGATCCACTTTTGACTCAATCAAATCCATTAGAGCTGATCTGTAATCGTTTTTGTATTTGGTAGGCTCAAAAGTGGTTGTAAGTTGATCGATCAGCATCTTGGCGACAGCTAGTTCTTTTTCATCAACGGTTTCATTGTGCAGATTAAGTCCTTCCACTGGTCTTACTTCATCAGGATAATGGATGGTTTCCAAAATTAAAGCATCTTTAAATGTTCTTATGATCGCCAATTGTTGGCTAGAGCGCATTGATATTTTAGCAATTCCCACTTTATTGGTCTCGCTCAAAGCTTTTCTTAATAATGAATATGCTCTTGCTTGACCCTCTTCAGGCGCTAGATAATACGTATTATTATAGTAAGTAGGATCAATTTCATCCAACTCAACAAAATCCACGACCTCAACCGTTTTAACCTCATATTCCTTTTTGAGTCCCTGTATTTCAGAATCGTTTATAACAACATATTTGTCTTTAGCGTATTCATAGGCTTTAACGATGTCCGCATCCGTTAGAGTTTTATCAGAGCAGTCAGGTGATACTTTTTGATATTTTATAGGAGTTAAACAGTCCTTATGTAAGTTTTTAAGCTTGATATCCTTGTCCTCGATTGCGGAGTGTAATTTTACCCCGATATTTATCAACCCGAATGTGACGTTCCCTTTCCAAATTGTGTGCATAGTAAAAACCACCTTCATTTTTTAAAATTAGGATGGCTTCAAAGTTTCTTTTTTATTCATCGGCCTAGGTAAAGAAGTTTCCTTACCTAAACGCAAAAAATACCCCACCGACCGAAGTCAGCAGGGTATATTCCCAAACGCTTGCGAATTTACTTTGTAATCGATGCAGTCTTACTAATATTATCCCAAGCGGTCTTAACTCCCAGAGCATCTCCTACCGCTCGTAGTGGTACGTATGTTTTACCGTCCACTAGCAAGCCGTCTTCGATCTTTAAACCGTATACAGTTACATTTACTTTGTTCACCGTGACCCCTTCCTTCTCGGTATTAATAGGAATGTCAACCTTGTTGAATAACTCCAACTCCGCTTTACGTCTCCGCACCAACCCCGCTAGCACATTACCGCCAGCCTTGTCGTACTTAATGATGCTGTTGGCTATTTGTGCGATTGTACGACCCTTACACAGCGTTCGCAAATTGCCTGCTCCACAGTTGTAACAAAAGCTAGTTAACGCATCAAATTGATTTTGGTTGAGCTTGTCCGTTATTGGTACGTACGATTTGTCATTAACATATGACTCATACTTAGCTAGGTCATTAACAAGCATCTTATCCGCCTGCGCTTGCGTGATGGTTGATCCTTGCTTTACGTCAGGTCCGTAGTGACCCCAACCGATAGTCCAATACTGCTCGGTAGCTACTGGTTTGTATGCAGTCAGACGACAACCCTCAAAGTTTTGTATTAAGCGGATGCCGACTTGCGATATTTTGCGACTCATTTGCCACCAACCTCCTTATCACCTGACTTGCCTTTAAGTATTTCAACCGCCTGTTTAAGTCCTGGAGGAACTGGAGCTCCTAAGCGTCCGGCATTTTCTAATAGTGAAAGCAATTCATTTGCTAGGTAAAAGAATATAGCTGCATCCCTGAATAAATGCGTATCTCCTAAAGCTGTATCTACCAAGTGAGCAACCGCAACAATGGCGAAAATAGATACCTTCTTAGCGATCCCCCAACCACCTACCGTGCTGTTTAATTTGCCCTCTTTGGCAGCAGCTGCAAATCCTGATATATAATCAATCACCACAAATACAAGTAATATATTTAACAAGGACGACCAACCTCCAAATAAAAATGATGATGACGCCCCTGCGATAGCTACGATGATTTTAATAAAGTTGTCCATTCTGAAATCCCCCTTAAAATATAAATAGCCCGCGGATCGGCTCCGAGGGAGAAATAAATTATCTGAAGTTGTCGTTTAATATAAAACCTTATCCAACATTTACCGTAAGTAAGGTATAATGTTATCAAAAGGAGTTGTATATATGAAAAAATCACTCGTCAAAACTATAGCCACTCTAGTAATCGGAATGACGCTAGGGTCAGCGACACTAGCAGCTGCCGCACCAACTACCGTGGAAGCTGTGCTAACCAAATTTAAGATCGTAGTAAACGGTCAAGAAGCTCAATTGCAGAACACCCCCCTTGTTGTGAACGGTACAACCTATCTACCTGTACGTGAAGTTGCTGGATTGCTAGATACTGAATTGGACTATGATGGAAAAGCTAAAACAATAGAACTTACCTCGAAAGGTGTGGATAAGGTGACAACGATAACCGAAAAAGAACATCAAACTTATAATATCGGTGATACATTCGCTTTGGGAGGTACGACCTTTTATATCGCCACTGCCGGCACTAGCGAAACACTGACGACTGACAAAGGGATATATACTGTGCCCAACGAAGGAGATATGTTTGCTTTTATCAACCTTGATATAACGACCTCATATGTTCCGATCAATGACTTTAGTTATCCGGTGTTCGGATTTTTAGAAAAAATGAAAATAGGTGACAAAGAAATAAATAATAGTATTGGTAGTTTCCCAGATGGAGTAAAGACTGGTGAGAAAACAAGCTCCACCATTTACCGAGTTATACCTAGCGGAGAGGAATTTGAAAGTATCACATTGATTGATCCGGTAACTAAATTAACTGCAACAATCAATCTTCAATAATCTCCACCACCACGACTTTGCGCAAATATTTGTGTAAATACAGAAGCAACAACTCGCCCCAATGAATTTGTTGGGGTTATTGTTATTTCGTGAAACGCTCCTCGATTGATCCTACCGCTACTATCCTTAGATAAGTAAGGGATAATGTCAATCTCATCTACACTCGTCCCTGCCCCGCTGACTAGATGCCCATCTACTCTTACTTGTACTTCGCTAGGTGTCTGACCTTCAAAAATACCAAAGTCAATGTCATGGGCGTGGGCAGGTATGTCGTGCGTATGCTCCATGTTGTGCGTATGCTCCATGTTATGTGTATGGTTCATGCCGTGTTCATGCGGAGTTAGCAAAATTAAGTGTCGGTGGTTACCAGATGCCACCCACTCCCAAGGCACTCCATTTACGTCTATAAAAACAGTTCCTGGAGGTATTCCGTGGTTATGTCCTCCTGTGCTTGTATATGTTGCATCTGTCTCTGTGTTACCGGACACATTTACCACTCCGGTTGTATTAATACTGCTTGGCCCAGATGTCGAAGCACTACTAGGTCCTGATGTTGTTTTTGTGCTAGGTCCAGACGACACAGATGGTGCTGCTTCAATTGATTTGCTATACCCGCGGAAAGCTTCAACGCGATAAGATAGCATTACCTTATTAACTCTTGCCGTTTCCTCTGGCATCCAAAACCGCAATATAGCAGGATGTGTTGGATCACAATTGTCAGCAAAATTATGAGAGTCGTAGTTAGTAGCCCCTTGCGCATATACCTCATTAACATACTGTCGATTTCTCAAGTCCGAAATACTGCCTGCTATGTCCTGCGGTCTGTTGGCGATCTCAATCTCTACATTACCAGGTGCTCCAATGACATCAGATTTACTCACGTTTAACACCCGAATTGTCGTATCCTCGCCCAGCTCACTGTCCTGCACTCTCACCATCGTTCCTGTTTTAAACTTATCAATCGGATCATTAGTTAGTGCGTACAATTCAGAAGCTTGGACCACGTATGTTGTTCTTGGTTGTTTCAACTCATCCATCATAGCCCTGCAACGTGCCAGGAGAGTTTCTGGATATTCAAACCGACGATCGACAAACACACTTTGCATAATACCGTATTTATCTATAAACTCTTGTTCCGCATCGATATAAGGAAGTCCGCCGTTTATATCTTTAAATGTTAGTTGGTTAACTCCCTCGCCATATCCTAACCCATAGAGTCGTGTGACCACGTTAGAGGGGTCTACGTTGCGCTCTATGCCCTGCAGATTTACACCATAGCGAATGTATGCCTGTACCTCATTTGATGGCTCTACTAGGTTGAGTGTCCACGGGTAAGAGGTTGTATCCCATGTCCACATGTATTCGGTATCAAATGGCTTAGGAACGCTAAATAGAGCGCCTAGAAGGTTCTCGTTTTCCCAATTGTATTCAAATTGCCGAGGTAATTGAACCGTGCCCAGCTGCCATCGTTGCACACTCTGTTTTGAAAGGATGTATTGTAGGACTTGTGGTGTGTGTACGCCCAGATTCCCGATGGTGTGATACATAAATAGGATATCGTCCAGTAATGTGCCTAGGACGTGCTCGCATTGATAGGTCATAGTCGTTCCGCTCGAGTTTCGAATCAAATTACTTGGCAAGATGCGGAATAATTCCAATCGTTCAGACTCATCAAAAATCTCAGCATAATACAGCGGCTGACACTCAACGTTCTTTGGATCGGTTGCAGGTAGAGAAAAGGAAGCTCCCCACAATGCGTTCATTGGCGTTTCGTAAGATATACCGAAAGCATTTTCTAGGTGTGCAACTTTACGCATTTGTAAGTCATAAATGGTTACGTATGAATTCCTCATATGGACCTCCTATACTTTATTGAAAAAGAAAAAAGCACACTCGATATGAGCGTGCCTTGTGTCGCATAATCGTCCTACTGTTTATTAAATTATTTAATAAACATTCTATCAATCCAGTTGTGCGTGTCTTCTGATAGTTTTAATTTTGTTGCTAAACTCTTCATTGTATCTGTTGGAGTTGGACTTCTTTCCTCTAAATGCTCCACCACAAATTCCTTTAATAACTGTAACTCTTCTTCTGTTAAAGAGATGATTGTGTTCATGATCAACCCTCCATATCTTCATTGTTTATTCCTAATGTTTAACTAATGAGCCTGCATAACTAACCGCTTTATTTGTGATTTTATATAAGTAGGCTGAAATGAAAGCTATAATAGTGCAAGATATTATTAATAAACTAAGACTCTCAACTATTGTCAGATTTGTTTCTTTAAACTTACGCAATGTCTCCATTAAAACAACGTGATGAGTTAAAAATACGGCATATGAATACCTACTCACCACCTCAAATACAGCCTTTACTTTTGCGGATTTAATAATTTGAGATAAGTAAACTAATACAAAGAATACAGCGACACCTATGAATAATACTTTATACATACCAGCAATTTGAATTCCCACAAAAAGCATAACAATAATGATAAACAGCGCTATTAAACACTGATACCAATTTACTTTTTTAACATAATGCGCAAAGTACATCCCGAATAGAAATTCCGGTATCCTGGAGACGAAGTTACGTGATGAAGGGATCTCAAAATTATAATTTTCTAAGAATATTATAAATAAACCCACAACCACAATAAGAAGTATTTTCGGATACTTAACCACCAATGATCTGAGTATAGGAAAACATAAATACAGCAATATTATACAACCTAGAAACCATTCCCCTAAAATGTAATATGTTGATATTTTGTACGACATGTACCCATCCAACCCGAACACCGTCAATATAAAATTAATGTTTGGGAGGTGTGCGATTGTTCTGTTTTGATAGAAATAAAACAAGAACGCTATTACATAGGCTATCCAAAACATTGGATATAACGAAAATAAGCGCCTTTTAAAGTATTTTTTTAATGAGAAATCACTGCCATACGATTTCATTAAAGCGGCACCGGAAATAATGAAAAACAAAGAAACTCCTATGCTGCTTAAATCACCGTTTGCGTAATTCCATGTCCTTGACAGCGGACTACCCACTTTATACCCAATCAAGGTTGTACCAAAATGGTAGATCACAATTATAATAACAGATATAGCACGTATAAAATCCAAACTAAACCATCTGTCTTTTCGCAAGCCAGCACCCCCCCCCACACTTGAGTATATACTGTGTGTTTTTTTTGCGCAATAAACAATAGGGGGGAGTTTATACTAATTTGAATATCCTCAAGTAGCTAGTTTGAGGGTTTGAGAATGCTGTTTGCGCAACCGTGGCGTAGGCATAAATACTTATTTTATCTCCTCTTAACAAGTCGATATTTGTTGAACCACTCGCTATCATTGCGGTAGTTATGTTACAGACGAGGTCAAATAATCTAGTATGTTGTTCACCATTTTTATAAATTGATAGCATAACCCTTGATGTACTAACTAAATTCTGTAGTTCAATGGACGCGTTTATACTGTATATTCCTGCACTTTTCGCGGTGAACTCTCCTGCTGCAACATCATACTCATTAAATCCATCGTACGACTTGGCAGCATACAATAATTTTGTATAAACGGTTGCGGGTATTGATTGGCTGGCACTAAATACAGCTTTTAATCTTACGTTCTCATTCCTTAGCAATGCGGTAGCTGATCTGTCTAGAAAAGAGTTGCCTAACGAGTTTGATGATATTTCATTGTAAGTACCAGCATCCTTGATAGCCGCTGTCGTGCTTGTGTTGAGGGTGTTACCTGTAACGACATTATAGTTACCTATTACATGGATACCTATAACTCCCGATTTAATAGAATTATTCATCACAGAACAAGAAGTTGCGCTAATTTGTATACCCGCAATGGTACTTCCGTTTATAGAGTTACCATTAACTAAGACTCTATCGCCAGAAACGAGATTAATTCCAATGTAATTTATATCTTCCGTTCCTTTTTGCGCAATCCAATTATTATTTACGTTCCCTGCTCCTGCAACTGATAAGTAGATACCACCTTTTTTTATCATGTCAATTACGTTATTATTTATATTAAACCAAGTACCTGTGGTTACGTATACACCCCAGTTAGATACTATCATCGTATTGTCTGATATAGTCCATCCCTCTGAAACATAATTACTTGTAGGATGAGCTAAATTAGATACAAAGAAACAATAGTCCGTAGCAAGTATCTGACAATTCGATACATAGTTATTGACGCTATACTCTATATAAAATCCATATCCGCGATAATGAGTACTTAAGACACCATTCTCAATTATTAAATCTTCAAATGTTGAATACCAACATCTACGTGTGTATATTGCTCTTTCCCAATAATCATCTGCTCTAACTTCCCCTTTAAGTTCGACACGTTCGACGACGATGTAGTCACCTTCTGCAATGACACCGTATCGACTAGTGCTGTTAGTTAGGATAGTTAAGTCTTGAATCTGTACGTTACTCGCGGTTATTTCGATGCCGTTGCATTCGTTAGCTAATATCCTTGTGACTCCTCTTCCTGCCCCTCGAAAGCGACAAGGAGTATTAATCTTGATAGGAACTGTTATGGTATATGTACCTGCAGGAAGTAAAATATCCCCACCTCCTGCTGATACAGCTGCGTTAATAGTCGCCTGTATCGCGGCATCATCTATAACAGCTCCATAGTCTCTAACGTTAAATACATCGTCCCCTTTTTTCACAGTTTCCGCCAACTGCGACGTAGTTTCAACATATTCTGTATCCAATCTATCTTTCAGCGTGTCGTATGTTGTTCCTGAAATACTAACGCTCGCTGCCGCTGCTTCAGGTCCGCTATCGCCGTTTATGATAGCCTGATTGAGTGTCGCTTTAACGATGTCAATAGCTTCTTTTACATCTGTAGCCCCGACAACATCGCCAGTATAGGTTATGTCATCTGCCGAGTGAGCAGTTACAGAGTTTTTATGGTTCGAAATGTCATCTTGTATACCGTCTGACTTTCTATCTAAGTACTCATCATTCGCTTTCATGATGGTCCATGCTTGTCTTAACTTCATCCACCCAAACAGCTTCTGTAGTGCCATTTAATCACCCCTATATAAATTTCGCAGGAATATAAAAACCAATTGAGCAATTAAGATTGGATCCTGAAATTGCTATATCATTAATGCCTGGCATGATATCTATAAAATCACCTAGCATTTCATGAAGCTTGTTATCTCCATTCATCTTGACAGTCAATTGCGTACCATCAATAACCAGTGTCTGACTGGATAGCAATGGTTTGGTATAAGTGAAGGTTTTGCCATTCACGGAAAGTGAAAGGCTTGTGAATGATCCAGTAATAGTGATAATAGGTCTTAACGCAAGAGTTCCTGAATTTTCAAGCTCGATCGTTTGCGGATCCGAAATGTTAAATGTGTAATTTTCCCCATCCAGTCTCAGATCTGAGTCTAGTAATATATCGCTGTCTAGTATCGGGTCCGTTGTTAAATAGGCTAGCGGATCAAAGGCTGTGAGTGTAAGCGAGAACAGCCCCAGCCCCATTATCCGTTCTATATCCAATATTCCGGTAAATCGGGCATTAAAGTATTGGTCTGGTCTTTCTCGAAATCTAAGCTCCATTGTTCTTGGCTTGCCATATCCATCTACCAGATGTGAAGCGAGATCCGAGATCCTCTTTTGCAATTCCAATGCATTTCGAGTGTCAAAGGCGCAGTCGATAGTGAACACTCTAGCCCCAATATCTGCTCCGAAATCCCACGCACCATTACGCCCCGGGATTGGTAGTATTCGGTCTACTGTGCTAGGTAGACCGGGACGATTTGACGTACTACGCACTAAAAAGCCCAATTCAACATTGGACTTATCATCTAGCCATATAAATTCTTTCACTATCTAGGACCTCCTGTCCCTCGGTTGCTTTGTTGCCCCATGGACCATAATTCTCTGGCTATTAGCTTAATATCATCGTCATTGCGAACAATGATATTTGCACCTCTTAACATGCCATCCATGTTGATTACGCTAGAATTTCCTTGCCCTCCAACAATATTTAAGCTAGGAGCAATTAATCCGTTTAATGCAGATGTTGCAGTTGCGGCCATGTTTGATGCGTATGCTGATATATCAATGCCTGTTGTAGTTGATTCGAGAGCGCTGGAAACTGCGGACGAAACACCAACCGCTGATAGCTCGGCTTGTTTTCCTGCCTTAGCGATCCCATTTGCCAGTCCCTGGCTGATATTCACACCATATTCAGTCGTTAACCGCGATGGAGACCTGATGTCAAAAAAGCCTACAATAGATTCCCCGATGTTTTTAGCTACATCTTTTGCCGCTTTAACTACGCCATCGGATGCTTTTTTGATACCTTTTCCTAAACCATCCATGATGTTAGCGCCAATTTTTTCTAAATCTATTTCTGTGAAAAACTTTACGATATCATCGAAAACTTCACGACAATATTTTCCTATGGAATCTAATATCTCAGACATACCTGTTTTCATTTTATCAAACTGCTCAATACCATCGTCTTTCAAACCAGTAAATATTCTCTTAGCGTCTGTCCACATGTTTCCCAGAAACTCATTAACACTACCAGTCAGTTCTAATCCAATTCTCACGTAAGAAGCTTTGAAAGTCTCCCAGCGAGATAAGATTTCTCCCGTTTCCCAATCGACCTCATCGATATGTTCTCCAGCTTGCTTTTTGGCTTCATCCACGACTTTGGTATGCATCTCTTCGGCAGCGTCTATCGTTCCGTCACGTTGCCTTTCAGCTTCCTTGATAAGTTTATCAGCTTGTTCTGCAGTGATGGATTTTGTTTCGTCACGTTGTTTCTCGATCTGTGCAACAACTGTGCGATATTGATCCTCGGCAGTCTTAACCGTTTCATCACGTTGGGTGTTGCTATTTTTCACAACTTCAGCCGCCTGTTGCGCTGACAGCTCCGATGCTTCTTTTTTTAGTTGTTCAAATAGTTTTGTTTGTTCGTCAACGCTATTTGTGAGTACCTGGACACCTGTTTCTGTCATACTCTCTTGGATTTTAACGATCTCATCATATTCTTGCTGCGTGATGGTTCGTTTTTCTTCCAATGCGGAAAGCATGATTTCAGCAACTCGATCCTGTCCCGCCTGTAGTTCTTCGGCTTGTAAAGACTGAGCTTCCTTGAGCCTTGTCAACGCTTCTTCTTTTTCCTGATCGGTGAGATCTTTCGAGTTAGCTAAAAATATTTGCATTTGTTCTAATTGTTTGGTGTGATCTTCTTTCATGCTGGATGTGATTTCCCCACCCATAGCAAAAAATGTATCGGCGATGGTAGATGCTGTTTTCTCGGTTACAGCCGTTCCTGACCATTGGAGTGTATTGAGTTCGATGATAGCCTTGTTTCTTAGCCCTTGGAAAGCTGCGAGTGCATCATCGCTAGAAGTTTCGGCAGCGATGCCCATCTCGGCAATAGCTGGATTCAAAACATCCAACAACGATTCTGCAAAGTCGTCAGAGTTTAATGCGGCATCGCCGAGATTAGCAGAGAAATCACTCAGTGCCGCGGCACCACCACTAGCATCACTCTTCGCCTTCTCAAGCGTTTTTAGCTTTGCTTCAAGGCTATCTAGTGCAGTTATCTGTTCTCCAATAATTGGTGCTATATCTACAGCCTCTCGTACCGATTCCTGGATACTCTGCTTTTCCGATACTAATCCATCTTTTAAAGAGTCCGCGAAGTTCTTCCCGGCATCTTGCCATTTAGGATTATAAGTTTCAAACAGTTTTATGATTTCATCATTGTTTTTACCAATGATCATCTTCAGTGCTTCGGCCTGTAATCTTTCCTGTTCACTAAGTTCGTTGTAATGTTCCTTCACGGCATCTTTTCTGTCATCAAGCCCCGTTTGTACAACTTCAAGCTTTTCCTTCTCGGTTTCCTTCTGTTCTTCCAATTCCGTTTTGATCTGATCTTTACGGGCATCGGCGGCCGTTTTAACATCGTCTATCTGCTGTTTCAGGACATCCTTCTGGATCTTGCGTTGTTCTAGGAGCTGTTGACGTTCATAGTCAGCTAGAGTCTTCGTTAAATCGCTTTGGATTTTCTCACGTTCTTCTGCAGTCTCAGCTGCGGACAGTTGTTTATTAAGCTCCGACAGCTTCACTTGATGTTCCTGTTCTTTTTGTGCCTTGTCCTCAGCTTCTGTTTGGCCGTCTATCCCGTCAATTTGGTCATTAAGCGCTTTTATCTTGTTGTACGTTTCTTCATCCAGCAATTTGAGCTTCTCATTGTATTCCTTATCATAAATTTTAAGGCGAGCTTCTGACGCTTTCTTTTCTTCGTTTATTTGCTTGTCGAGTGCAGATGTTTGGATCTTCTCCATTTGCTCATATTGCTTTTTAAGAGCTGTTACAATTGCTTCTCCAAGCTTATTTAGTGCATTTTTACTATTCTCAACCGTTTCTTTCATTTTATCGATCATAGTGCGCATATTAGTTGCCGCTTCATCACTAGCCTTTTTCGTCCCTGCCCCTACACCTTTGGCAACATTATCGCCGATGGCAGCTCCCTGCTTTTTAGCCACAGCAGCAGTGTTTTCCAATGTTGTAGTTGTGTTGGATCGGAACTTGTCAAAACTTCCTGATGACTTGCTAAGTGCAGATGCTGTTTCGTCCCCATACGTCTTGACACTTATAGATTGTTTTCCGAAGAAGTTGTTCAACGCTACCCCGGCAGCTATTAATGCCCCAATGGCTGCGATCGCAATTCCGACGGGTCCAGTTAAGAGAGCGATTGACCTAGAAAATATAGCGACAGCCCCGCCCGCAGAACTTACAACCGATGACACTTTCCCGAATCCTATAACCATCGAACCTATTCCAGTGGTTAACTTTCCAGCAACTACTAAAACGGGTCCTAGTGCTATTGCAAACCCTGCAACAGCAAGTATCGTGCTTCTAGCGCCATCACTAAGGCTTGCGAACCATTCTGCCGATTGTTTTATTCTTTCTAGCAATGGTTTCAACGAATCTATTACTTTTATAAGAGCAGGAACAAGAGCATCACCAAGCGTGATGCCTATATCTACTACTTTGTTTTTCAATATTTGGAGTTGGGACGCTGTGGTTTTATATCTTTGTTCGGCTTCATTGGTCAGTGCTGTGTTCTCTGCCCATGCTTTGGATCCAAGTTCAATAGATTCTCGAAATAGGTCACCTGCACCAGATGCCCGTAACAACGCATCGCGAACGCGTATTTCGGATAAACCTAGATCTTCTAATACTTTAAATACATTCCCGCCTGTGTCAGATACTTGCTTCAAACCTTCAATGAAGGTTACGATAGCTCCTGCGGCATCCTCCTGGAATGATTGTTTAAACTGTGCTGAACTCATCCCCGCTACAGCAGCGAATTGTTCTAGTTCTAGTCCACCTGTTGCGACAGCGTTAGCAATGTTAATCATTACCCTGGATATCGCGGATCCACCAGCCTCAGCCTCAATACCTACACTAGATAATGCAGCTGAAAACCCAAGGGTTTGTGCTTCTGTCATTCCTATTTGGTGTCCCGCTCCTGCGATTCTAAGAGCCATCCCCGTTATTTCTGATTCAGTGGCGGCTACATTGTTACCCAAATCTACGATAGTAGCTCCAAGTCGATCAAAGTTTTCTTGTGGCATCTGAGTAATGTTGGCCAACCTTGCTAGTGACATAGATGCTTGCTCGGCAGACATATTTGTTGCTACGCCTAGATCGACCATTGTACGTGTAAAACTTAATAACGATTTGTTTTGTATCCCGAGTTGACCAGCATTCTCTGCTACTTTAGCTATCTCTGTTGCCGCTACAGGTATCTCTTGCGACATCTGCCTAATGCCTTTACCGAACGCCTGAAACTCCTCTTCTGTAGCATTAACAGTCTTTCTAACACCAGCAAAAGCACTTTCGAAATCTATGCTTGCTTTAGTAGCTAGTCCACCAAGAGCAAGTAGTGGAGCTGTAACTGTCTTAGTAAGTGATCCTCCTACGTCCGACATCTTCTTCCCTGCGGTTTGCAATGACTTTCCAACCTCTTCAAAATTGATCCGGGCTTTGCCAAGTTCAACTTGAAGTGTCTTGAGTCGCTGTTCTGTTGATTCTATTTCACGCTGAAACGCTCTATATTGACCTTCATTGATTTCACCTTTTGCGAATTGCTCATTTACCTGTTCCTGTGCCGTCTTTAAGCGGTCAAGCTTTTCCTTTGTATTTGAAACCGAATCCGCGAGAAGTTTTTGTTTTTGAGCTACTAGATTCGTGCTTGTTGGATCTAGTTTCAGTAACTTATCAACTTGCTTTAGTTCGGATTGGATATCCCTACTCTTTTTATTTACATCGGCTAGGGCTTTGGATAGCCCCGTCGTCTCTGCCCCGATGACAACGTTAATACCTTTTATTGTTTCCGCCACAAAGCTACACCTGCCTTTTTAATTAAAAAAAGACAGGTATCGGCTCGCTACTAAATGTGCGGCTCACTCTGTTCTTTGAATTTAATAGTTATGATTTTCTTACAACGTTGACATTTGATTTCAAGATCAGCAACACGGCCCTTAAATAGTGTCTGTCCACAATGCGGACATTTAACTTTCTCCATGTTCATCAGTCCGTTTCGATTTCTTTTCTCAGTTTGTCCATCTCGTTTTTAATCTTTAATTTCTTGTTATTTATCCTAGTCATGATTCCTTTCAGTTGCCCTAGCGTTAGAGTTGGTATCATAGACTTTTGTAGTAACTTCCTTTGTTCTTCCTGCAACTTTTTAATTATTCCGTTGGTGTAATTAACCGTGTAATCCTTTTCGCAATGCGGGCATTTGAAACAAATTCTTTCAATGTCATCGCGAATAGGAAGGACATCAAGTTCGCCTAGTTCAAATTCTTGATTGCACCCTTCATTACATAACGCCTTCATTTTCAAGACACTCCTATCCTCCGTAAAATGAGTCGATATCGCTTTGCGTAGCTTCTTTTGGAGAATCGTCTTTAGCCCCTGAAGATCTTTGTAACAGAGCTAATAAGTCCTTCACACGAAGCACATTCATCTCTGAAAAGCTTAGTCCAATCTTTTTCCCCGCTGCGAGCAAATCAATGTCTAGACGGTGGTTAGGATTGGGCGGTTCACTTTCCTGTGTTTGGGTTTGCTCAAGATCGAAAAAAGCCGTTCATGGCTTCCTCCGTAGCAATTTTAATAAATTCCGGATCGGACATATTGAAGGATTCCATCGCCCCAATCCATTCATAAAAACTTGGGAACGCTATCTTCATCTCAAACGCATCAGCTTTAGCCATAGCCCATACTAATTGCAGCATGGATACAATATCGATCTTGCTTGGGTCCTCTTCAATGCCCGCCATTTTAACCAGATCAGCCATTAGATCTTTTTCAAATTCCTGTTTATAAAATAAAAGAGCTAGGGGCGTAGCCCTAACTCTCACGGTTTGTTCGCCTATTTTAAGTTCTCTCATGGTTTCCTCCTTATGGTGTTACTGTAAATGTTGGTGTTGTAACATCTGCGAAGAATGCGTTATAAACCACTGCATTTGTATCGCTAAGTTCTAAATCCCCCATAACGATCATCTTTCCTCCAATTTCAATCGGCGAAATTGTTATAGAAAGTACATCCGTAGTTGGTGTTGTTGATTCAGCTTTTGTTGTACGTTCTTTTGCTGGTCGTGATGCTTGGCAATCATAGTAAACAAATCTGCGGTTGCGTTGATCCCCTTGCACTTCACCCATGATTGCAAACTTTTTAGGCTTGCCATCTGCGACTTCAACAATCATTCCGTTGTCGTCAATTTCCCAACCTAACATTTTTACTTTAACAGCATCAGGTAAGTTAGCGAGCTCCCACTCTGCCGTGTATCCGTTGTTTGTGTCCACAACATAGTATGTCATGTCGTCAGCGTAAAACGGGCTAGATTCACCCACGACTGAAGGTGTCCACCGCACCGAACCAGGTACCGAGATGGGAGTTTCCCAAGTTGGAACACCTAAAGTATCCTCATCAAAAAAAGCGATATGAACCTTTCTAAAACCGAACGTTACTTTGTTAGACATATATTAGCCCCCTATAATTTGTATTTCATAAATGATTTGGAATGCCTTTTCGCTATCAATCCACTGGTCAGGTAGTTTGTTAAAAGGAATTTGTAACTCTTTGAATTTGTTTTCTAATGCACTTTCAGCAGTTAAGTCCTTTTTGCTGGTGTAGAGCTCCACTTGAATATTGCTAATGCCAATATAGTTGTGGTTATCAGCGATCAAGTCACTATTGCCAGCAGCTAGATACACGATGTAAGGCAGTGTCACTTCACTATTGAAATGCGAATAAGCCACTGGATAGCCAGTAGCCTTTAACGCTGCGTTTAATTCTACTAACGTCATGCATCATCCCCCATTTCGGATGATTGACTTAATACGGTCAACCATTTGCGGAACTTCTTTATCTACAACAGGCGCGATATGAGGGATCCCATTCACTCGACCGCCACCCCGTTTTGCATGCCCTTTTTCGAGCAAGTGAGCTAATCCGGGTTTTCTCTTGTTGTAGGTCTTATAACTAACATTGCCGTCAATCACAATTTTTTTACGCGTCCAACCTTTGGCATACTCGCCGCCTTCTACTCTTCTAGGCGACTTCGCTGATATTTCTTTTGTGACGTTTTTTGAAGTTTTGTCTACTTCTTTAACGATCCCTTCAGTTACATCCTCGGTATACTCTCTTATCGCAGATGTGATTTCACTCGCTAGATCATCAATTGAAATTCCCATGTCACAACCGCCCTTGTGCAATGATGGTAAATGTTATATTCATTTCATCATCATTAATCACGCTTTTCACATCATAAGTAACGCCTTTATACTTAACTTCAAACTTCGTCTTTTTATCAACAAGTAGGACTTCTAGTGGCTTGGAATACTTCAAAACGAAACGAGTTGTGTTAACGGGAGACTCTTGACCTGCTACCAAGTATTCAGATCCCTTTAACGTTTTGATCATTGACCAAACTTTGTCAATTTCTCCAAACGTCTCAATCTCATTTCCGATCTCATCCTGCGTGACTACTGGACCCCACAAAGTAATGCGCTTATTAAACCTTCCTGTATGGTTATTAGCATTGTAGCGATTGGGATTATACTCATATGCTTTCATTCGAGTCACCTTCAATCGCCTTAGCTAACATAAGGTTGTTAATCTGTGTCAGGAAATTAGTGTAGAAGTATTCAAGCGCGTCGTTGTAAGCGTACCTCGATCGCTCAAAAACTAATTCTTTGAATACTTCATCCGTTAACTCATAGTCACCGCAGATACGTCTTAAATCCTTGTATGAAGCCCTTAAAATACGCGCTAAGTTACCATCTTCATCGTAATCTAAATGCATCCTCGACATGAATTCGCCGACTAATTGCGGCGTTATTGCTTCTGGCATGTTTACTCACCACTTTCAAGAGTGATGTAAATCTGACCGTATTTGTTATTCGAAGTCGAAAGTTCTTTGACTCTAGCTTTTGTGGCCTTTTGATCATCAAGTGGGTAGGTGTCGCCAACCTCGTAAATGTGCCCGCCATGCCTGTTTTCTTTAAACTTTCTTACTACTAGATATTGATCCATGTAGTCACCTCCTAAAAAGAAGAAACCCCATTAAGGGGCTTCTGTCACAACGTCTAATGTATAGATCGCAACAACTTTGTTGTCGCGCGGTTTACCAAATGCGAAAGTTTTTGCAACGTGTAGATTGCAATCTTCAAGCGCGAGCGTTTCTTTATACTCCGTTACCTCTACACCGCCACCGCGATAAGCGTCATAACGATCTTTTACGAACGCTACCAACTCACCGGCTGTTGCAAATATAGAAGGGATAATAACGAAATCGAAAGGCACGTTTGTGATATAAGCTCCTACAGCATTGCGAGTAGTAAACTTAGCACGCAATTTCCACGAGTCAGAAGGGTTGATTATCAGCGCGACTTTCCCATCTACATTTAATGGCTTCCCGTCTTGCTTAACTGACAACAACTCGCCGATTGAAGCAAATTCTTCTATGATTGTTTTATCATCGGCAAATGTTAAAGTGCCGGCAACAGCCTTTTTAGCATGACCGCCCGTCGGATCAACAGCCGCAGCTAAGTCACGAATCAAACCGATCGGTTGATGTTTAATTGGACCAGCACCATTAATCACTGCATTTTCTAATGCAACCGCATATGTCTCAGTGATTTGCGCACGAACATATGCTTCAATCCACGTTGGGCCGAACTTTTTAAGGTCTTTTGGTAATACAACAAAAGCTGTGAGTTTAGATTGTGAAATATTTTCTTGTTTGAAAGCAGCATTCAATTGACCTTTGATGTCACCGAAGATCGGACCCCAAACAGCAGCACCTTCATATTCTGACGTGATTGCTGTTAGCGTGATTGTTCCGAGGTCTTGAAAGTTGATCACGGAAAGCAATGGATGTTCCGTTGTGAGGTCCTCATAAATACGTTCAACAATTGTTTCAGGAAGAATGATTTCATCTGTAAAGCCATCGGATTGAACAACCGCATTATAGAAGCGTTTTTCTTCTGCTGTCAGAACATTGACGCCACGATTAGCAAGTACCACATTGTCCATATTTGTAGCTGACACTTGATTTGTGATTTGAGTCGTTAGTGACGTTACTAATGCATCTTGCATTGCCACCCATGCCGTCTCAATTTCTTCTGTCGTAGAAACTTCATTTTTTACAACAGTAGCATAGTTCAACTTCGCTTGTTCATAGGCATCCGTGTGTTGATTTAATTTCATTGTCATTATATATTACCTCCATTTATTTAAATTAAAAAAAGAACCTTGATGCAGCAGCTACGGGAACTGGTGCAGGTTCTTTGTTTTTTAACTGATCTATTTCATTTTGCATTGTAGCTAATTGTGTTCTCAGGTTCGTGATTTCTCCATCTTTGTTGCTTGCTGCAGTTGTGGTCGCGAATCCTATCTCTATAGCCTTTTGTGCGCTGAACCATGTTTCATCATCAACCATTTGACGGACTTCCTCACGACTAACATTTGCTTTAGTCATGTAAATGTCGATGACCCCTTCTTCTAGCTGTTCGAGCACTCCGGCTTCTTTCCTCATGTCTCGCTTAGTCCCCCAAGCAAAAGAACTAGCTTCATGAATCATTATCATGGATCCAAGACCCATAACTACTTCATCAGCAGCAGCAGGGAAAAGCGAAGCTGCGGAGCAAGCCCAACCATCTACACGAACTGTCACTTTGGCGTTATGCTTCTCTTTGTGGTTGATCAACCTGTTATAGATTGCAATACCGTCAAATGCACTACCACCGGGAGAATTTAAGTAAATTAAAATATCACCTGTTGCATTTTTCAACGCTTCGTCAATATCAGAAGCTGACACAGAATCTTCCCACCAAGAATCACCGATAACACCATAAATCGTTAGCTCAGTTGTGTTAGTTGCTTCTATGTGCCGTGCTTCAAACTTGCGTTCAATCTTTTCTAGTTGGTTAACATACGACTGATTCTTAAACGATTTGAAGAAGTCTTTCTTTGTCATTTCACGCATTTTAATCTTCACCTCCCTTCGTCGCTCTCTCATAGTTCTTCGTTAACACATATTCATCTAATGCAGGGTTGTCTACCGGCTCATCCCCTAATTTGATTCGAATCTCATTACCGTTATAAACACCACTTGCTCTAAGCTTGTCTACTGCTGTAGCTAGTTCAAGAGGGTTCAATTCACCAACACCACGAACTTCAATCCGCTTTCCTTTTAAATATTCCGCTTTGTCAATGATTTTAGCGTTCAACTCATCTTTAATTTTCTTGATTAGTGGAGCTGCGCAGAAATTGACATAAGCCTTTATGGCCGTTTCATACTCTGCCATATCCCCATGGATCAAGCTATTCGGTATGCCTAAAATATTCGCTACATCATTGGTTAAGTCACGTTTCAGCTTCGTTAGTTCGTCCACCGACTTGCCGTTGTTTGATCCATCGTTTACTTCGTTATACTCAAATCCTTTTAGTTTAGGTACTAGAGCAACTACGTTTTTCTTAAAGGCCGCAAATAATTTATCAATGAATTCTTGAAGTTTTGCTATGTTGTCCTTGTCTAGTGTTTGCGTCGAATCAAGACTAACAATACCGCGAATCTGATTGCTTAATTTTTGCGATTCCATCATTCGTGTGAATAGGTCTGAGTAGTCTTCGAAAGCACCATTCAAAAATTGCGACAACTTTTCATTGTTATATGTTAGATATATGACCTCGTCCATCCTAAAGGCTCGATTAAATCTATAATTCTTTACCACTACATCCTTGAAAATATCAGGATATATCGCAAATTCTTCTCGATAGAAACTATCAGCAATTAATAAGTTGTTATCATCTGTAAGTATTACAAGCACTTCATTGTCATAAATCAACCTGTACACGAATCGTTGCCAAAAGTCTGCGGAGGATTGATCTGTGTTAGGTCTGACATTCAGTAAATAATCCCAATCGTTCTTAATTCGCTTCTTATCCTGCATGATTCTAAATTCACTTTGACTAATTGTTCGACCAATGAAATTGATGTTCGTTTCAAGTGCTATTTTTTTGAGATAATCACGAGTTGAAACTTCATCAAGCAAGTTAATCTCGTAACTCTCACTTATCTCACTGTTACGCTTCCAGACGCTGCCTAGAAAACCCATTCTCTTATTCACCTCCTCTTTAGAAGTTCAATAATTCTAATGCGCCTAACGCGTCCTCTAATGTATCCTCGCTCAATTCTTCAATTCGATACAGTCCGCAAATCAATGCTTGGAAACCATCTGTCTTCCTTCGGATCGGTTCCTTCTTGCCGTATACCTTGTTGCCGTCTTTCTTTATTGTTACCAGTACGTTGTTGGTGTACCAGCGCATCAATGGGTTATCACCCCACACAAACATACCCTTGGAAAAATACATCTCTACACGTGGCGCTAACAGCCCGTGAATCGCTTCTGGTCTTCGGATTACTTCAACCTCGAAACCAACAGCTTCAAGCATGGGTTTTAACATTTCCATCCGGTAGTTATCACCGATGATTTTTGTAATGCTGTATTTCAACCTCATATTGACGAACCAATTAACGATGTGTTCCAGGTTGATCATTTCTTCATCCAGCACAGTCAACAATCCTTTGCTTTCCCATTCCTTGATAGGAGCAAACTTTTGAGTTGTCTCAACTTTCTTCATGGAGTATCCGTAATATTTATCTACGAACTCCTTGCGCGTGAATGAATGGGTAATAAACGGAACTTTGCCATCATGTTTGAAAACCAAGCCTACAGAAGCAAAGTCTCTGATCTGAGCAAAGTCAATGCAACCTATACATTCTTTCCCTTCCAAGTCCGGAATAGGCTGATTAGTCGCCGCAATCTCTTCCCACTTAGCAACCGATCTTTCAAGGTCCGTAACAGGTAAATTCATACGTTTAGTCATAAATTCCTCACGGTTAGAAGGATCGTCCGCTAGGTCCTCATACTCTTCGCTGATAGTTTCAAACAAGCCTTGTGAATATTCACTCCTCGGCTCACTTAACATTGGATTCGATAATTCCCAATTTCCCGGTTTATCTACTTCTTTTTCATTGTTCAATTTGCAGATGAAAGGGAAAACCGAATTCGGACGAGCTTCACCCTTTAACACCTTCTGGGCTTTCTCTTTGAATTTGTCCAGAAATCCTTCGCGCACATAACCATCAGTACCGATGTAAAATTCTCTTGGATTCTTTTTCTTACCCAGTCCAGATATGTGAACCCGAACATCTTTGTTAGTTTCAAAGTAATGGATCTCGTCAAACACTACCGCACCGTCACGCAAACCGTCTTTGGTGTTACCGTTAGATGTACGAAATTTGAATACACTATTCGTCTTTTTACCCAACACTTGCGTTGCAGTTGGCTTAAAGTGTTTCAATAACGTCGGATTTCGCCTTATTGTATTGGCTGATTCATCGACCGAAGTTTTAGCTTGTTCTTCCGAGTTAGCTATGACTGATATGTTGTATTCATTTATTCCGTGCAGCTCGCTTATCAAAAATTGACATATGACGGTTATAAGCCCATTCTTTCCCCCACCCCTACCCATCATCCATAGGTGCTTCCGGTAAAAGACGCGACCGCCATCTTTATAAAATAAAAAAACGAAAGCAATTAAGAACTTTTGGAAAGGCTGTAGTAGGAAAAACCACTTTTCGCCAAACTTGATACAGTTCTCGATCATTTCGTTATCAAAATATAAATCGTCACGAGATAGCACATCCCGTTCCAGGTATTCAATTAGCAGTTCTCGTTCTTTGTTAAACTTTATTTTGCCATCTCGGTAAAGAGCGATATATTCGTTTACGTACTTCTGCTTTAACATACTAAATCAAATCGCTTTTGCTGTTATCAGAACCACTATCCGGAATAGGAACATCTAATCCCAAATCTTTACCGAGAGCAATCAGTGAACTATTTATTTTGTTTTTCTCAGCGATAGCGGGGTTAGGCTTCGTGAATTCCTGTGATCCGTTAACTGTGGTGATCATAATTCCATGCTCTTCCATAGATCCATCCAGCGAATAATATATATCGACTAGGTTAATGTATCGATCAACCTTTTCAAGTTGCACTTTACTCTTCCTGTCGATTCGTTTAAGCAGCTCGTTTTTCAATCCTTTGATTTTCTTTTCATCCATCCCTACCCCCCCTATCGCGGAATATTCTCAAAAAAACTCGACAGAACACTCCCCCCACCGGTGCCCAGATTGCTTTAATTGACTAAAGTATTTAGAGGGGGGCTTCTCCACTTTAGTGCGGTAAAGCGTTTTTGCTCCTATCGAAGACCGCCACAACCCCACCCCTACCATCTCTCATCTGCTTCCCACTTATTTACATTCACTTGAAACACTCTACCGTGTTCTTTGTTGTGGCACTCCACACATGTTGTCTCAAGGTTATCTATCTCAAGTGCTAGCTCTGGATGATCTTCAAGCTCTTTGATGTGATGGACTACTAGTTGTATCTTCTTGCGCTTCGCTTTCTCGCTGTATTCGTTGGTGTCGATGCGAACCAAACCATTACGTCTACACTCCTGGCATTCGTAATTGTCTCGCTCCTTCACTTCTTCTCGTATCTGTTTCCATTCCTTGCCGTCATAGAAGTTCCGCTTCTGTTCAAGGGTCTCATATACATTCATAACTCATGCGCCATCCTCATGTCTAATCGTTCGACCCTTGATTGACATCCTTATAGTCACACATATATATAAGTAATCTTTGTACATCTGAATAAGAAATTGGTCTCCCATCGCTTTCCATCCTCCGAACAATGTACCCTATCATTTGATCATTCTTATTTATTCGCTTCTTCCAACCTTCAGGCGGTTTGGGCGGTGATGCTGCCTTCACTATGTTCACCATCTTTCGCATATTTCTGTTTTTAAGAAGTAATTATTATGATTTGACGCCTTAGCATCTTACATGTATAAATATTCATAGTCTTATTTATTAAGTAAGCATCTAAAAACCCTTATTTATAAAAGGTTAATTTCATATTCATTTCTTTTGATTTCCATCTAAAAACATATCAAACATGCATGAATTGCATAATCTATCAGTTACCCTTAACACATATTCTGGGTAACTCACATAACACTAAAAACCCTAAATACATCAAGGGTTTGAGATAGTCCGCCATATTCAGTTCGACATGCATTATTTATGGATAACTCATAATCTAAACTTGCGTGTTATATCGTTCATACCATCCTGAGTAATTCCGATATAACGAAGTGTAATCTCCGGATCGCTGTGATTGAATATTTTTTGTAACGCTACGATATTCTTTGTTTCTTGATAAAAATGATACCCGTACGTTTTTCTTAGAGTATGATTTCCGATTCCTCCAAGCTGCTTATACTTTTTAGTAATAGACCGCATAATTTTATATGTCATGGAGCGTCCTAGCGGCTTATTGACTCCTTCTCTGCTTTTGATAAGGAACTCATCATCTGACCTGTCCTTAACAAGAGACAATAATTCCTGTCTAATAGTTGGATGCATTTGATATTCCTTTTGCTTTCTCGTCTTCTTTTCCGTTAGGTAAATAGATGGCTTCTTTAAGTCACTTACTCGTAAAGGGCGAATATCCGATATGCGAAACCCAATATTGATACCAATAACAAATAAAATATAGTTACGTTTATCCTCTTCTTGAAATAACCTTCTTTTAATATCCTCTATGATCTCAGGGTCTCGTATCGGCTCTACATATTTCATGCCACCACCTCACTTCAAATTCCCAAGAGTTTGTGATTTTGGTTCTTTTCCTTGTCTAACACATAGATCCTTTGGTTTTGAGCAAAACTGAGCAGATCCTTCCCAGTTGCCCCAAGCACAACCCCTACACAATAGTGGTTGTCGCACTGGCGGTTTCTTGTATGTCCCCACTCAGCTCACTCCTTTCTTGTGATTAATCTAATCATTTAACGCATGACTGCGAGATGTGATGATCACCGATTCCTTTCTGCACGTATCGTGCTGTGGACCCTTACTGATGTCTATCACCATCCTTTATCCGTATTTAAGCGATCTACGAGACTCGAACTCGTATCTTTGGATTGGAAGTCCAAGGCACAACCTTTATACCAAGACCGCATAACAAAAGGTACCAAGCCCGAAAGCCTGATACCTTATCTGTAATCACCCTCTACAATGTATTAGCACAATATATTGTGGAGTTGATCTGTTGACCTCGACAGGATTCGAACCTATCCATCTCCACTAAGGTCATAATAAAATAAAATATAAATTACGGTGATCTTAACCGCATTCCCCGCACCGCACCATTGACGATTTACGTCTAAGGTCTTATATTAGACCCACAGCACTATCGAGTCCTGCAATGGTTAGGGTTAGCAGGGACACCCGAGTAATGATCTACTCTATGTCCCTACTGTAAGTCTATTGTTGTTCCATTTTAGTTCCACCTTAGTATCATTTTAGTGTCATATTTTATTACTTAATTTAAGGCACTCAGCAATGGTTTCAACCCCTGCGTCGATCCTCCGGTTAATCGTTGAAATGCTAGTGGTAGCTTGATAGGTTGCAATGGTCAATTTATGCCTTTTGGCTTTAATGTATCTATGCTCCAAGATGCTTTTTACCTCATCATCTAGTATTTGTTCAATAGCCGAATCTATTTCACATACCATGTCGGTATAGTATTTAAGTAAATGTTCCTGCGTGATCGTTAGGACCTGCTTTTTTAGGTATGAATCAATTGTCCGACGCATCTTGGGGTATTGGCTTAAGTGTGCCTTAGTCGTCCTTATGTCGTCATCTGTTGCGCTTGGGAATAACTCCATCTGCACCGCCCCCATATATTCACCCCTTATAAATCAAATATGCTCATTTGCCCTACCTTGTCTACATCCTCAGCATCTTGGATTAAACCGTCATCTAACCATTGTTTAGGAGCTTCGTAGCGTTTATCCTCCCATATTGGTTCACCTGATCGATTGTATGCTGGATTCTTTGCGGCTGCCTTGTCCGTCCATACCCAAAATGTGTTGGCTTTAACGGTCATTGGTTGTATCCTCCCTCACAAACCTTTTTGCATACCTGAACTGTTGCGTTATATATGGATCATCTGTTTTGCCGCCAGTTGCTAACCAGTTGCCTATGCGTTGATCAATGTCCTGTAATACCTCTAAAGGTAAAAGGTGTTGTATCTTATTTATCTCTGCTAATGGATTCATTTGGTGTATCCTCCCTCTCTAAGGGGTAAATGGTTGCAAGAGTACGTTTCATTAATTCCCTTGACACTGGTTGCATCCCAGGTAATCGTTCTTCTATCGCTTCTTTTAGCTTTTGTTCTCTCTCTTCTGCCCTCTTTAGTTGCTCACGTAACTCCCCTATCTCTTTAGCTTGCACCTGGTACGTGTTATCATCTGCATACATATCTATGGTTAGGCGTGCTTTGTCTGCTGTAAGTCGTTTGGATTGTTGTAGCCAGTAGGGAAGGGCTTCACCCATTCTTATCTGTAATTCTTGGTGGTTTGTCCATTCAAATTCATCCGTGCCTTTCATCATATCCATATCCTCTTGCCAGTCTCTTGGGGCTCTACTCATTAGGGATCAACTCCTTCAGATAAGCCATACCGACCTCATATGTCTTTCCATCGCTGTATGACTTCACGAGCAACGTATCCTTATCACGGTACTTTTCAACGATACCTCTAACATAATGACCGGTTCGTTGTCCTTCTGGTGTTAGAAATTCGTAATCTTTATGATTGATTTCAACCGTATCCCCCGGCTTAATGGTTGGTAATGGGGTAGGATCAATGTCAAAGGCGCCTGACTCTACTCCGTGTTTCAAGAGTATTAATATAGCGTCCCTGCCATCTGCATATGCAAAATCTTCATGTGGGAATTGCTTTGCATCTTTCTCTTTCATCCAGTCAAGCAACTTATCTGCATCTATCATCCTTGGTTGTTTATTCATTGACTCTACGCCTCCATTCCCTTGATTTTGTCCTCGTATTGCTCCCACTCTGATTCAAAGAAACATTTTTTGTAAGACGATAACTCATGACCGAAATATTCTATTATGTCGTTAATCTCCATACATACCGAAGTCGTCATTATCGTAGCTTTTTGACCGCCCTCACAGAAATAATCTGGCCCAACTATTTTTACGAATTCATCAACATCTGTGAAATCTATGTGTACATAGGCGTACACTGTTTTGTTTTTATGGAATTCTTGGGTGTATAGGCCTGTTTCATTTTCTTTTAAGAAATCATATAGTTCAGCATTAACTTCCATTACTCTCTACCTCCAATGGTTCAGGGTTAGTGTATATGTTGCCGATGACTTCGACACGGAAATCGATTATTGTATCGCATGTTAAGTTAAATGAGATATTAGGCTGATTACCTTCCCAAACTTTGAAACAAGCAGAATCTTGGTTCCACATTATTTCAAACCTTCTGGACCATCCTTTATTAATAGCGATCACAGTATCTCCTTCGTGGATATCTTTTCCTTTGCTGTCTCTGAGTCCTGTGTGTTTCAAAGGTTTGAAGTGAACATATTCCCCCGATAACAATGTATGGATGCTTATTTCTCCGTTCATTTCCATGTGTCCAAGATCGTTCCAGGATAGCATTTTATTATTCAGTGAGTCATAGGCTTGTATTTTCATTTACCCGCCTCCAATAGTTCAGGGTTATCATAGGTGGTTCCTAGCACTTCCACCTCGTCAATACTTTCCCAAAAATCAGACATATCAATAGATTCGCAATTTGTCACATAAAATTGAGCTTCTTCATCATCCCATTTAATTACTCCGATACTGCCAACCTCTTCCCAGTCTCCAGTTCCACCACACACATAGGCATCTGGATACTGTACAATGTCACCATCAAAGATATCCAACCCTTTACTACACTGATGCCCCGTGGACTGTCCTACTGTTTCAGGATCGACCTTGTACCAAAACTCTGTGCAAAAATATCCACTATCCCAATCCACTATCTCGCCTACAATAACGTCATTTCCTATCAGGTAACCATGTACCCATTCACCGGTATTAATCCGCTTACCACGAAACTTATATTGTCTCATATCCTTTACACTCCTTTTAGGTAGGGAGAGAGGTTTAACTCTCCCTTTAATTCCCTTTGTCGGCTTGGGCTTGTGCGGTCGAATCGTAGCCCTTCGGCCTGTTAGTTACGCTTTATCTTCGAACTGCGGCACTATAAATATCCTAATTGCTTCGCCTTTTCTTGGATGCGCTCCATGTCTTCCTCTGAATATCCCCAATGAGGACAATACAGACCACCATACCCATATTTCCCATTACACTTCTCTCCGTGGATGATGAAATACCTGAAATCATTCACTAATCCCCAAAGAGTTCCACCTTCCGAAAATCCATTATGATCAGCATGGTTGTAGGGATAAATAAGTACCCCTTTGTATTTATCTTTGAAGTATAGTTGCATTCCACTCTTTCCACCGAGAATGAAATGGGATGTGGTTTGCTGGCGCTGATCGTGAAAGAACTTACGCCCTCTTCCTGCTATTTCACTTATGATTAGATTTACATTTATCATGCGATTAAGCTTGTCATTGCTCATTTATATAACCCCTTTCTCTTCCTGCACAATATGTGCCTCATGCGTCATTGACCTTGACCTTTCTTCGAGACGACCGCAATACTTAACGTAGTGATAGCCGTATCAGGGTTGTTAGGTTTGTACACTCTGTAACTGTGTCATGACTCTACCTCTTCCAACTTCACCCAAATCACAGCGCCTTGAGGATGTTTATACGGTATTGGATCAGGATAGATTACAGGAGAACTCAGTTCCCACGCATAGCATTTTTTGTACGGGATATCATAATCTGCAGTTATGCGATGATTTTTAAATCCTTGATACATCGCTTCTTGTGTGACTTGAAAACAATTTGTTAGCACAACGGTTCCATAGATCATGCCTGTTCCACTTTTAATGATTGCGATGGTTCCGCGAATCTTTGTATTGGATCCTCGGATCTCCCAAGTTTTCGCGCCTGATAGGATGAGGTCAGCCCATTTAGGTTTTACGATTAGACCGTTCATGTTATCGCTCCTTTGGTTATATATTCAATACAGGGTGTAACCTACATCGATAGTTCAAGCTGTCCAACTGCTTCTGTATATTTGTTTACCGTTAACGCATTGCCTGATCCAGTACATAGCTCCGGTAGATTTGCTCTTACCAAAGCTTTGGCAAATGGAGGAGGTACCGAGTTTCCACACCTGGCAACCTGTGCTGTTTTCGGGTATTTCTTACCGTCTGCATCTACATTAATGATGTAATTGCTAGGAAATCCTTGAGCCGCGAATAACTCATGTGGCTCTAACATTCTCATCCCGATATCTACGATTTGATATTCCTTGCCGTGAATCGTGACCAAACCGAACCGGTCTTTTGTGGTGATAGTATGCAGCGGTTCATTGAGATTCTGACCGTTTTCAGCTGATCCATAATATTTAATGAGGAATGCAGTAACTAGACTTGCTTTATTTACTGCGGTAATGGTATTAAGTGGTTGTTCCAATCCGTGACCAGTGGAAGTCCCGTAATGTTGAGCGATAAAGGCTGTGACTAAGGCGTATCTGTTTGATGTATCCAGCGTTAGTAAAGGCTTGTCCAGTGTTTGCCCTCTCGCTTCACCGTGGGCTGTCTCAGTGTGGTACTGAGCTATAAATGGAGTTATTAACATGTGCTCAGCTTTAGTTGTGATTGTCGTTAATGGCTTGCTGAGCTTATACTGCAACCTGTCACCACCAAATCCAGTCTGACCTATGCGAACAATAAATGGATCTGCGTTATCTATTACAAATTTCTGCATACCCCGAGCAATCCGCCGTTTTGTGTTGTCTGCCAGTTCCTTTTTCCTCTCAAAAATACTAGGACAAGGTATTGACCAATCTATTATTTCAGCAGCCGTTCGCCAAGGCATTAACTTTCCTGATTTGACCGCCTCGCTCTTTGGATCCCCATGAGTAGGTTTGGGCCATACAATGGGTTTACCATCACGTCTAGCCTCTAGGAAGAACCTCTTGCGTATGGTGGGAGCTCCGTAATCACATGCACGAAGCTCTCTCCACTCTACTTGATACCCTAGAGCTTCGAGCACTCTTATGAATTGTTCGAAGGTTTCTCCTTTTCGAGAAGGATCCGGTATTTTTTGCTGTTCATTGTAGGGAACAACTTCACCGGGTTCGGCAACAGTTCCATCTATTTTAACTACACGGCCCGTCTTTTCATCACGCTTGACCATTAATGGACCCCATGTTTTGAACTCTTCTACATTTTCTAGTATGATTACTCTCGGTTTAACAGTTACTGCCCACCGAACAGTTACCCAAGCAAGTCCTCGAATACTCTTCTCTACGGGCTTCGAACCCTTCGCTTTACTGAAATGTTTACAATCAGGGCTGAACCAGGCTAAACCTACCTTCCTCCCTCTCACAGCTTTGACAGGATCGACGTCCCACACCGATTCACAATAATGCTCTGTCTCGGGGTGATTTGCTCGATGCATTGCAATAGCTGCTGGATCATGGTTAATGGCAATGTCCACGCTATGACCAGTGGCTAGTTCAATCCCTGTACTTGCTCCACCGCCACCCGCGAAGTTATCGACTATGATCTCCCTCATGTGTGTCTGTCTCCCTTCCTTTAGCTAAAATATGTCAATCACGTTTACCTTTAATGATCTCTAAATCACTCGGCTCACCTAAACCCTTTGCGGTCAGCATCAGCCCACGGCCCATCAATTCAACCAGTTGCATCATTACTTGTCCTCTTTCATCTCTAGGGAACTCACACGTCAAACTTCCTAATGTGTAGCTGATTGCACCCATCGTTTCTATGAAATCCCCCATTGTTTTACACCACGCTGTTGCTTCCAACACCTTTTCAGCTACGAATTGAGAGCGTTCAGCTTCGGTCATTACTTTTTCGCTCATTGTTTATTCATCCTCTCAATATGGGATATGGTTTCACGCGCCCTTAAACCTCCGTCATCCTCCGCAAATGTGAAGAATACTTTGCCTGCCCAGTGACCCATATTCCAATTTTTGTTATCCGCATACCATTTCAGTACCTCTTGTAGTGTCTCTACTAGTTGTAGAAGGTATTTAATGTCTTTGATGGCTGTATATCCGTTAAGGTTATTTTTTTCGCACATATTCACGTATTCTTTAATCTCTGTTATCTTGTCGTTCATTGTGTAACCTCCATTTTCAAGCTTTTTATGATGGATTCAATGCCCGATTCTAATTTATAAATCTTCATTTTCAAAAGTTCCGCAAGATATAGTTCACAATTTGCTCCATCCGACTTTTCCCAACCTGGAAGGAGTAGAACGGCATCTGCATCCATAAGTGCTTTTATGTCTGCTCTCATAAATCCGTTCCATGTAGCTTCTAATGGTGTTATCTCCGCTGGGTTTATAACTTCACAACCTTGTTCTCTCAAGGTGTTTGCCGTGCTATTAAATAGCGGATAATTTAATTCTTCAATCCCTGTCATTGGGCCTGATATATAAATGATCATGTTCGTTTCCCCCTGTCTTGATGGTCCAATACGTAACGCCTACCACGGATAATCAGCACACTTGGAACGCCATTCTTTACCTTTTGGATGACTGCAGCCGGTCGGTAATTTTGACCTTTTACAAATATCTTCATAACCGCATCCCGTTTTGGTGTTTATTAATACGCTTGTTTCTTCGTGATCGATCAATCAACAGAATCAAAACCTCGTCATAATCTCGCTCCAAATGCTCCGCTATCTGCTTTAATCCCGATCCTTCTAACCACATTTTTTCAAATTCCTTTACCTCTTTATCCGACCACGTAAAGTCTAGTTCGTCGCAAGCCAGATAGATGTTAACCCTATATTTATCACCCGGCTGTTCAAACTTAGCTACACCCTTGACCGTCATGTGACTCCCTCCTTAAATGTGTTTTAGCGAGTTGGTCTGTAGTCGTAATCTATGAATTTTCCATAGTTTTTTAGATTGACCATTTCTGCAACTCCTGTTTGTCCTTCACGATTCTTAGCGACTATGATCTCGATTATGTTCTTTTTCTCTGAATCCGCATTGTAGTAATCGTCGCGATAGAGAAATGATATTGTGTCTGCGTCCTGTTCGATATTGCCGGACTCTCTGAGGTCTGACATCATCGGTCGCTTGTCCTGTCTTTGTTCTACGCTCCTACTTAGCTGTGCAAGGGCAATTACTGGGCAATCGTTTTCTCGTGCCATCTGCTTTAAACTGGAGCTCACATAACCCACTTCATCATTCCTGTTGCGGTTTGAATAATTTTTACCGCCCTTGATCAACTGAAGATAATCCACGTATACAATCAATTCTGGGTTCTTCTTTTTCAACTTTCGAACAGCAGCTCGGATCTCTTGGATGTTTAGACCTGGACGATCATCGATGTAGATATTTAGATCAGATAGATTTGATAATCCGATCGTATACTTGACCCATTCATCATCGAGAAGCTGTCCGGTCCTGATGCGATCTCCATCAATGTTGCACTCAGCGGATATCATGCGGTCGTACAGTTGGTTTTCAGGCTGTTCAAGGCTGAATATTGCAACCGTCATGCCTTCTTTGCCGTTTATAGCTACATTGTTAAGCATGAACGCTGTCTTGCCCACAGATGGCCTTGCAGCGACTATGTTAAGTGTTTGCTTCTGCCATTTTCCTGTGATGCGATCCAAATCAGTACCGACTGTGCTCGCCCCTAAAGGGGTGTCATTATATTTTTTGTTTTGTAATATATCGGAATGTGTAATCAGGCCATCACGAATACGTGTGAATCCATTTTCGACTCTTGAACGATCACTTAAAGCTTCTGCAATCCCAGTTATCTCAGCAACAAATGCTCTTGAATCTTCATGGTTGTTACTGTAAACCTTTTTAAGAGATTCCATCCCGAAGCGAATGACAGACTTCTCTTTTAATATTTGTTCGTGCTGTCTGAAATCTGAAACTGTTGGAACGGATCGGCTCAGGTCTAGTAGGTACTTTATGCCCCCAATGTCCTGTAACTTTTCACCTAATTTTGATGAGAGAGTAACCACATCTATCTTTTTTTCCTGCTCTCTCAACTCGATCATGTTTTCAAATATGCATTGATTCGGCTCGTAGTAAAATTCATCATCCACTAAAATAGTTTCGTATATCAGTTCAGGTGTGAGAAGGATTGCACCCAGTATGGCTTGTTCTGCTTCTATGCTGTAATAGCTCATGTTGCTTTTTTCTCGGCTACGATTCGCTTCGCCCACGCTTCCCTGCTAATCCCTTCACGCACCCATGGTGGGTCTTTGGGTATTCCTTTTTTTAATTCGTCTTGCTCACGTAGTAGTTGGCGTGTTCGATTTATTTCCTTCTCGGCTTCCAATTTAGCGTTTGGTTTAACGATATCTGAGAGAGTGGGGGCAAATTTCTCTTTGCGGATATATTCCTTGGTGTTGGCCCATGCGTTCTCTGCATCCTCTGATTCCAGTTCATCCACCCAGTTTGTAGCAATTGTCTTATCCACTTTCCAGTTAGGGTAATTCGATGCTAGTTTCTCAAATATCTGTTTTGCTTCTTCCCTTTTCATATGGCACCTCCTAAATATCAACCATGAAGTCCAGTCGTCCTTGATTACTATCTGGTGATCCTGAGCTTCCTGCTTTGTTGCTTTGTAAATAATCTTTATATCGATCTTCGTTTAGAAATGATTTGGGATGCTTGATAAACTGTGGTTCGGTTTTTAATAGATTGCATTGAATTTGATAGTTACTAGCACATTGAATAATGACGTTTGGATCCTCTCCTGCTTTGATCACCTTTTCAAATGTCTTAGCAGCTTCTTTCTTTGCAATCTTTCGTGGGTAGGTATTCCAGAATGTTTCAAAATGATCAGAGTATATTACTTCTTTATCATTCTTTACATTCTTTACATTCTTGTTTGTGTTCAGTTGTTGTTCAGTTGTTGTTCGCTTGTTGTTCAGTTGTTGTTCAATCTGTTGTTCGCCATCTTGGTAATCAGACCACGAAAGCACCGTAACCAAGCGGTTTTTGTTGCCATTCTGTTGTTCGATCTGTTGTTCACTTTCGAATGATTTAAGAACACGTTGAACCTTACTTTCTGATATTTTCAATTTCTCAGAAATCGACTTTCTACCCGTTATTAACTGCCCTGGTTGGAGCATAATTTTGTTACCTAAAAACATAGCTGGGTACTCTTTATGAGTTGCATTCAAGAGTAAATACATCCATACGGAAACATGTTCGCTATCCTTACAAACAACCGGATTATCCAACATCTTGCGGTGAACCTTAATCCAGCCTTCCATTTCACCACCTGCTATTTCTGTTAAGTGAAGGGGCTTTCCACCCTTCCGTGTATGTGATATGATAAGTGCAATTAATTTTTTTTAAGCCGATCACGTGTGAAGACGTGGTCTTTTTTTTTGTTTTCTCCGCATCCGCATTTCCTTACTACTCCCAAACTCCGAAACTGGATAAGCGTCATTCAATAGATCTCGAATTGCTAGAATGTTACGTATTCCTGATGTTTCAAAAAGAGGTTCGATTTGGGAGTCCGTAAAGAACTCCAACTGATTCTGCGACTTTTCAACTGTCACGTTTTCACTTTTACCAAAGCACGTCGAGAACACATTCGCTCGTTTCCTTCTACTCATTAGGCTTGTCCCTCCCTTTTAGCCCACTTTTTAGCCGTTTCATCTGCTGCTAAGTTTAGCGCTGACATTCGCTCACCCGATGTGAGGTCTAACCATTCTCTTGGTGTTGTTTTCATGTCTAATCTCCTTTCTAGTAGGTTTAATGTACTCTTGTGTCGAATAATGGTAGTTGTCGAGACTTACCAAATTCAATATGAAAGCCGGGAGACTATTGGAAGAAAAAGTAGTTAGAGTTTGTCCCAATGAAGGCTGTTACTTCAGCACGAGTGAAAGCGGTGATGTTTATTGCGGCTTATGTGCTAAAACAAAGCTTGTAATTGAATGTCTAGCATGCAAAGGAAAAATTAAGAATCGTGACATTATCACCTGTACCATTTGTGGTGAAAGCTTACTTGTTCAGGTTATTGAAGAAACTGATTGGAACGGTATTTAACTTTTCCCCACAGATTCCGCAATAATTATCACCATTCCAAAGCATTCCGCAACACAATAAATCGTTTGATTTGACAGCTCGTAAGGCTTCACCACACTTTGTGCATGTGATATAGTTTTTCTTATGAAAGACTTTCCCGCAATCGTCACAACATTGTACCGTCGCCCCTACAGCGGCGGTTTTTTCTTCGCTTACCTTCATCCTTTTCACCTCCCTCTAATCAACTCTCTACGCCTTCCTTGGCACCCAAGCGTTAATGTAAGCCAATACACTCAGAATGTCCTTTCGGAGCAAATCGCGGTAACTGGATACGCCCCAACGGTTCTTTAGTTCACGATGTAGTTCCCGGAATAAGGGGCTACGTTTGCCATCATCTTCTTGGATGTCGAATATTCGTGTTGCAATAGCTATCTGGACTCGACGTTGTTCACCTTGTTCTAGTGTGATCTGCTCGTCCACCTTCTGTTCGAGTTCAAGAAGCTTAGATTCATGAACGTGTGTGATCCCTTTTATTGCGTCCATCTCCTCTGCCATCTCAATTGTGAGTTTCAAGGATTTGATGGCTGCTTGTCTTTCGGTAAGCGGTGCAGGATCTTCTAACTGCTTGCGCATTCTTTTAAACTCTTGCAGAAACCGAACTTTCATTTTCATTGCATCGGCAGTCACATATGACATCGCTACAATCGCGAATGCGTCTTCTGTCATGTCAAACTTGGGATACTCTCTGCCACGACCATTTCGATAGTTTGACTCCGCAAAGTTGCTGAGTGAGAATTGTCTTTCTCCTGCGATGATAAGCTTTTCAATCTGAGTCCGAATATCCCTTAAGACGTCATCATGTGATTTGTTGAACTTTTCAGATACCATCAAGCTGTCTGTTATGACTCGTCCACTTTCGATAAATACTAATTGATTCATATGATTGCTCCTTTCATATTTAATAGTTCTTGTTGTTCCATCCATTTATCTAAAGCAGACAACCTAATTCTGATTTGCGGACGTTGCGATGATGAAGATCCTACTGTGAAATTTGGAAGTTGTTTTTCCTTTACCATCGTGTAAAGTGTTATTTTCGATACCCCGATGTACTCCGCCGCCTCTTCGGCTGATAACGTCGCACGTTTAATTCTGTTCGTGTACATTTGATCAACCAATACTTTCGCATCATTAGTGATGTCGGCCATTATCGTGTTTTTGATATCTTGTATAAAATCAGTAGTTTTCAAAAGTCACACCTCTCCCATATTTTTATCACACGCTATTGCAAATTATCACTATATGTGATTTAATGGGTATAGAAAAGTTCTTGTACCGTTTTCTTGTAAAAGCTGGATACTTTTACCTTTGTCTTATCACTACCATTTCTTTTTTTACTCTCAAGCATTGCTAACATTCCGTAGGAAATCCCAATTTCCGCGGAAGCTTCGATGATAGTTAGTCCCTTCTCTTTACGTGCATTAATTAATGGCTTATTCAAATTAACGCCGCCTCCCTTTCTCACATATAGTGATTTGTTATCCTCAGGATATATCACCTATAGTGATAAGTCAAGGTGTTTTAAAATTTCTTTTAATACACATTATCCTAAGGAGTTGCAAATTAGTGAATGGAAACAAATTAGGTAAAAGAATCGCTGAATTAAGAATTAAAAAGAATTGGGGTCAAATAGATTTAGCCCAGAAGATTGGAATGTCCACAAGCACTGTAGGCATGTGGGAAACTGGGAAAAGAGATCCTAGCACTGAAATGATTGGAAAATTAGCTACAATATTTGGTGTAACGGTTGACTATCTTTTAGGTAAAGATAATGCAACTAATGATATCATTCTCCCGAATATTGATTCTGAGCTAGATGGTTTCATACGAGAAATAATGTCAGCATCTGAAAGTGATAAGTCCGAACTGATTAGATTTTGGGATTTTATGAAACAGAAAAAATAATGAGGTGATTTAAATGCCGTGGGTAGAAAAAAGAGGTGCCGGATATAGGCTTGTTGTAGACATCGGAGAAGATTCATTAGGAAAAAGAAACAGAAAAACTAAGATGGTTGACACTACTTCCAAACGACAAGCCGAGAAAGAGTTGAATAGGTTTGTTGTTGAACTCGAAGATAAGGGTTTTTTTAGTATAAATAAACCCAAAAAGATAATACTTGATCAAATGCTTGATAAATGGGTAGAAATTTTTGTGCTTAACGATTTAGAAATTACGACACAATCCAACTATATTTACCAACTAGAAACTAGAATTCGCCCAACGCTTGGACATATGCCGCTGGATAAAATAACATCACTCACAATAGTTGAATTCCTGCACAACATGAAAAGTATAAGAAACCCCGGTCAACCCGTTGGCGCCCAAACGAAATTATATATATACCGTATGTTGAAGAGTATATTTTTAAAAGCGACAGAATGGTATAATCTCAGCTTTAATCCCATGGAAAAAGTAGCAAGACCAAAGGATGATAAACCTTCTGGTGTGGATGTTTACGATGAAACCGAATCTAAAGAAGTGTTTAAACATTTACAGAGCGAGCCTACACAATTCCGAGTGCTTATAACACTTGCTTTTACGTCAGGCATGCGCCGAGCAGAACTGCTTGGATTAGAATGGAAGCATATCAATGTGGATCGAGGGGTGATTGAATTACGACAGTCTATTCCGGCGTTTAAGAATGGAGTCCCAGTAATTAAAGGTCCTAAAAATAAAGGATCAGTTCGAACTATATCTATCCCTGCATCAGTAATAGCTGAATTAGAAGAGTATAAGAAAGAATGGTTTAAGCTACGAACAAAGAACATTGACATTTGGAAAACAAATGATGAGTTTATTTTTTGCAACAAATACGGAATGCCATATTATCCTAAAACTCTTGGAGAGAAATGGAGAAGATTCATTCAAATAAAAAAACTACGACATATTAGAATGCACGATATTAGACATACATCAGTGACGATTCTTATTAATCGTGGAATACATGCAAAAATAATATCTGAACGGATCGGTCACTCCAAAATAGGTACAACCATGGATGTATATGGTCACGTTATAAGAGCAGCCGACGAGGCAGCGGCTGACACTTTTGAAACGGTATTTTCAACTTCTGTTGTTCAACCTTTTTCTCTTGCCGATGAAGGTGGCAAAAAAGGTGGCAATTAACATCACAGTTTAACATTACAGTGTTTATCAGTATTAACTCAATTCTGTTAATCCCCTTATAAATAAAGGTGTTTCACTACTAAAAACATCTACATTTATATACGGTTTCTCCTCTCCCATGAGGACGCCCTGTAAGGGGCGTCCAATTTTTTTAACAAAAAAACAACAAAGTGACCTGGAAGCATCCCGCTCCCAAGTCACTTATTTTATATCATAATTAACACATACCCAATCCCATTGTGATGATGACCAATAGAATAAAGAGTACAAGAATTGCTCCTGTCGAATTACAAGGTGCAGGTCCTACGCCAACGCCTCCAACTCCTCCAACACATCCGCTCATAAATTTCCCTCCTCACCTAAGGAAATATAGTCTTAACATTCATTCAATTGATAGAAACAGGCACCTATATTCTACATTTCTGTCTATCCTAATGTTTAGGTTGCTCCGTTATGCTTACAGAATAAACGCACGTGTAATGATAACCAACAAGATGAATAGAACCAAAATCGCTCCAGTTGATGTGAAAGGACTCGAGCCAACACCATAACCCATTCCGCTCATTCCAATTCCTCCCTTCCCTTTAACATATTGTAGGATATGTTTCGATGCGTTCCATTGGTCTAGTCATTCCCCCATTTAATGTTTTATTCATGCCCAATTCGTATAACACACGAGAAAAACGCCGATCGGCACCATTAGTTGAGGAAATGAAGGAATTTAGGAAATCTGTAAGATCTACTCATCGAGTAGTTGCATAACGTGTATCTATTTTGGGGGATAGGTGGAGAGGGAAGGAAATAGATGCAAAAATGGTAGTTAAAAGTGGCGATATGATGGAAATTCGGGTTTTTGAGTAAATTAGATGTTGTTTATGCAACTGCAGTTGGCGGAAATGGAATAAGGCTGGATTTAGATGTACTTTATGCAGCTGCACGAGGGAACTAGGTTGCCGCGGGCTTTGATAGGGGGGAGGAGTGGAAAAGTGGCACTAGACATTCAAAAAAGTTAGCTTAAGATTTTATGTTCAATAATTTACTATATATGTATAAAATAGATTGATTATCTCTGATAAGACAAAATGAAACTCCCCGCAGCAAGCTGCGGGGAGTTTAACTCGTAGCGATTAAAGGTTAGTTCATTAGCGATACATAAGGATGTGTTGGTTGTCCTTTAATGCCCATTCTAATGCGAAAAAGATTACCCGATAACGGTTGCGCTTTCAGATCCTCAGCGCTCATCCCAACGCTTGCCGTCGTGATATAAAGGTCTTCCAAATCTTTACCCCCAAATACACAGGATGTCACATGACCTGAAGGTACCGAAATCACTTGTAGCAGCTGACCCGTGTAAGGATTCCATTGAGCCACTCGTCCTCCATTCCACTCTGCAATCCAGAGCATACCTTCTGCATCCACGGTCATTCCATCTGGATAACCTGCATCTTCTGGCATTGTAAATGCTATCCGCCGATTACCGATGGTTCCAGTAGCCAGATCATAATCAAATGCATCGACTTGACGGGTAGGAGTATCAATAAAGTACATGATAGTACCATCCGGACTCCAGCCTAATCCATTCGACGTAGAGACATTCTCTAATACTTTACGAACAGATAAATCATGATCAAGACAGTAAAGTGACCCGCAATCCGCTTGCCCTTTAAGACTCATCGTTCCTGCCCAGAATCGCCCGCTTGGATCACATTTACCATCATTAAAGCGATTATTAGGGATGTCTTGTTCAGGATTGGAGATAAACGTAAGTTCCCCTGTAGATAAATGATATTTATGAAAACCTTCAAATAAAGCTACAATAACCTCATCTTCCCGATAAGGAACAACAGCACCAATCAATTGTCCTATATTATAAACAACATCGTCACCCGAGTCAGGATAGTATATATGCAATAGATGACCTTCAATATCTACCCACAAAAGTCTATTGTAATTCGCATCCCAACTTGGACCTTCACCTAATGTTGCATTAGCTTGAACTACTACTTTCAATGACTGCATCTAATAAGTACCCCCTTAAAAGTTTTTTACCCTATAACTACCATCCTTGATTCTTAAGCCAGCTAATACATAGACTTGTCCACTTACCAACATCCGAAAGTTCCTTTGCCAGTCCTAACCCATGTCTTCCTTCTGGAAAAACATGCAATTCATAAGATATATCATGTCGGCTTAAGGAAAGTGCAAATTGGAGACTATTCTCAACCGGTACAGACTCATCATTAGCCGTATGCCATATAAATGCTGGTGGTGTCTCTATTGAAACACGGGTTTCTGCACTGTACTGATCCACTAACTGTTCATCAGGAGAATGGCCTATGAGTTGTTCCCGAGAACCAGCATGCCCGTATTCCTTCATGGTAATAACAGGATAACATAAAATTATTACGTCAGGTCTTGAACTTACACGTTCTACAGCATGATCACTTTGCGGGTTCCCCGAATCAAATGTCGTCCCTGTCATAGCGGCTAGATGTCCACCTGCAGAGAATCCAAGTATTCCAATTCTCTTAGGGTCGATACCGTACTCATCAGCATGTGCTCTCACATAACGCACAGCCTGACGACCATCCATTTGAGGTGCGGGTCCATGATGAGGTGCAATTCGATATTTGAGTACAAAAGCAGAAATACCATGATCATTAAGCCATCTTGCCACAGGCTCCCCTTCATGCTCTGCTAAATGGTGATACCCTCCCCCAGGACAAATAATGATCGCACTCGAGCTACCTTTAAGTATATAAGGTACAAGATGAGGCATGTCCCTTTCTCGACCTTGGACCGCAAAAGGTGCTTGCTCTTGCCAAAGAGAAATAGTCATGATGCTTACACTACCTTTCTATTCCTTCATCAATCATGAAGTTTATGAAATCATTACCATTCTAAACATATGAGTCTTTGCAGTCTATAGTCAAAGTAACAAATTCAAAGATTAATATAATATGCGATATTGTTCTGGTGTCACCCCCTCAATCCGACGGAATGTAGCTACAAAGTGGCTGACATCACGAAAGCCCACATGATGAGCAGTATCTTTGACTGTAATACTAGCATCACCTGTCATCCTCTCCTTCGCCTTACGAATTCGAAACATAATTAAATACGCGTATGCCGTCATTCTGAAAGTCTGCTTGAACATCGTATTCAAATGTCGTGGACTAATCCCAATCTCTGATGCCATCAACTCAAGACCCAAATTGGGATCACCATAACTTTTTTCCATTAAAGTAAGAACAGGCTTCAGCCGCTCTATGGCGCTTGAGATAGAAGGTAGATTATTAACACGACCATGTTTCTTCAATAAAATAAGGAATCGATACGTATCTCCTGACACATCAAGCTCGGACACATCCCGATCACTGCTAATTGAATCTAATACCCGCGCTGCATAGCTCTGCAACTGACTTTCCTGATCCCACTGATACAATGAAGATTGATTCAGCCCAAATGAAGAAAGAATCGCATTCGCTTGAGTACCCATAAATGTAATATACATCGTCTCCCATATATCCAAAGTAGGTTTATATTCATGCGGCTCATTTGGGAGTAATAGAACTCCTGAATTCTCTTTTAAAAGTACAGTGGTACCTCCGAATGTGAATTCTCCTTCTCCACGTATCGTTTGTAGCCAATGGTAGCAGGGATAACCACTAGGTCTATTGAGGTTCTCTTGCGCTTGATTGAATCCAATACTCTCCATATAGAGAGGAAGTTGTCGCTCCCCCATATTCGTAAAAAATCGCCGGTGTTGAGCATGCATTGAAACGATTCCCCCATTCATCCAAATAGCAACTAATTAGTTCCGTATTATTATATACTTGTTAATTATTATTATATTTTAAAGGAAATCAAAATGATATATCATAGTATTATTCTTATATGAAGAGGTGAGGAACATGATAAGCAGTAAACTTCCAAAAATGTTCTACGGTGGAGACTATAATCCAGAGCAATACGATCATGCAACGCATGTAGAGGATTTGCGCATGTTTAAACTAGCTGGCATCGACATGGCCACAATTAACGTATTCGCTTGGGCGCTTAATCAACCCGACGAAAATACGTATAACTTCGAAAGGCTCGATCAATTAATCGACAGCTTGTACGATAGCGGTGTGTATGTATGCCTAGGTACAAGTACTGCAGCGCATCCCGCTTGGATGGCAACCAAATATCCAGATGTTCTACGTGTAGACACTAATGGACAAAAACGTAAGTTCGGTGGACGTCATAATTCCTGTCCAAACAGTCCTACGTATCGTAAATACTCTGAGCGCATGGCTCTTAAGCTAGCAGAGCGTTACAAAGACCACCCTGCTATTCTTGTATGGCATATCTCCAATGAGTACGGCGGGGATTGCTACTGTGATAATTGCGCGGCCGGTTTCCGTGTATGGCTGAAAGATCAATACGGCACATTGGATAACCTTAACAAAGCTTGGAATACAAATTTCTGGGGACATACTTTCTATGATTGGGCAGAAATTGTGCCAGCCTCCAACCTCAGTGAGCATTGGGGCAGTAATAGTTCGACATTCCAAGGCATTTCACTGGACTATGCCAGATTTAATTCAGATGGAATGCTGGATTGCTACCGCTTAGAGTACGATGCCATTAAATCGGTTATTCCAGAATCATTGATTACAACAAATATGATGGGATTCTATAAACCACTTGATTACTTTAAATGGGCTAAATACATGGACATCATCTCTTGGGACAGTTATCCAGGCCTTGATACGCCAATCAGCTTCACAGCGATGGCTCATGACCTGATGCGCGGGCTTAAAGGCGGACAACCTTTCATGTTGATGGAGCAGACACCGAGTCAACAGAACTGGCAAGCTTACAACTCTCTGAAACGTCCAGGCGTAATGCGTCTATGGAGTTATCAAGCTATTGCCCATGGTGCAGATACCGTCTTGTTCTTCCAAATGCGTCGTTCTGCCGGAGCTTGTGAGAAATACCATGGTGCTGTCATTGAACATGTTGGACATGAGAACACACGGGTATTCCGTGAAGTAGCCGAATTAGGTAGAGAACTACAATTGTTGGGAGATACAACATTAGATACTGTAACTGAATCCAAAGTAGGTATTCTATTCGATTGGGATAACTGGTGGGCTGCAGAGAAGTCGAGTGGACCAACCATTGCCCTCAACTATGTAGACCAAGTTCACAAATATTATGCTGCGTTATTCCGTCGCAACATTTCTACAGATATCATCAGCATAGATAGTGACTTCAGCAAATATGATGTCGTAATTGCGCCTGTCCTCTACATGGTGAAACCAGGTGTTGCCAAGAAATTAGATGATTTCGTTCAAGCAGGTGGAACGTTCTTAACAACATTCTTCAGTGGTATCGTCAACGAGACCGATATGGTGACATTAGGTGGATACCCAGGTGAACTTCGTAACATGCTTGGAATTTGGGTAGAAGAAATTGATGCACTCTTCCCAGATACGTACAACAAAATCGTTATGAAAGACACGCTTGGCGATCTTCAAGGGGAATACAACTGTGGATTGCTATGCGATCTATTGCACAGCGAAGGTGCAGAAGTATTAGCTGAGTATGGCGAAGATTTCTATCAAGGTATGCCAGTACTAACCCGCAACAAATTCGGCAAGGGTGAAGCTTGGTATGTAGCGTCCGATCCAGATGACAAGTTCATCGACGGTCTCTTGAAATCTATTTGTGATGCTAAAGGAATACAACCTTTGCTTGAAACACCAACAGGCGTTGAAGTGAGCCGTCGCTCCAAGGATGGTCAAGACTTCCTATTCGTCATGAACCATAATGCAACAGAGCAGTCCGTTGATTTAGGACAACTTCAAGTTCGCGATCTCCTAACAGAAACTGATCTTACAGGTTCAGTACAAATCGCTAGCCGAGGCGTTCAAATTCTAGAGATGAAATAAATCGAATGACGCAATGTTAGATATAAATAATATTTAGACTATAACAAGCCAGAGCCCACCTTTATGTAAAGGAGCTCTGGCTTGTTTCTCTTACCAAACGAAACCCAACTATTATATCAGAAACACGTTATAGTATTAGTGTCTCGAAAAGAGTAATCTCATTCATGCTGACAGAATCGAAGGAAAGTCTTATACCACCATTCTGTTCACCCACTGATAACCCTGTGATATACTAAACTTAAAATGCGAGTTCAAAAAGTCGTGATCAAAAGATGACTTTTCGAACTTCCTTCAACTATAATTTGTAATTAACGGGGTTGTTTAGATGGTAGGGAAATCAATAAGAAACGTCGGTATTTTTGCACATGTCGATGCGGGCAAAACGACAACAACTGAGCATATGCTATTTGAAAGTGGTACGATAAGAAATCTGGGCAGTGTGGATGATGGAACTTCTCAGACGGATCATCTGGAGATTGAGAGACAACGGGGAATTTCAATCAGGGCGGCCAACATTTCGATCGTTTGGCAAGACGTTCAGATCAATCTTGTAGATACTCCAGGTCATGTTGATTTCCTATCCGAGGTGGAGCGCTCATTAAGAGTTATGGATGGGGCAGTATTGATTATATCCGCCGCTGAAGGCATACAATCACAGACAGAGACGATCTGGCATGCGCTGACTTCACTTGGCATCCCCACAATTATATATGTGAATAAGATGGACAGAGTTGGCGTCTCCGTAACTGGTATAATGGAACAGATTGAACGCCTGCTCTCCCCTTTAGCTGTGCCATTGCAAATTCCTCAAGGCGAAGGAGAACAGTTCTCTGGAATCCTTCCCGTATGGAATATACAACAAGACGATCAAAGCTTTGGAATAGATCTATCCAACGTAGTAGCTTCTATTGCAGAACAGGATGATGAGGTCATGTTGCGATATATTGAAGGTGAACACATCCCAGAGGATGAACTCAAGCAACGATTTCAACGTCTCTCGAAGAGTGGAGAGTTATTTCCCATCTGCTTTGGTGCTTCCCAAAGGAACATTGGTGTGATCGAGTTAATGGATACGATTATCGAGTATTTACCGTGCTCTAAAGGTGAGGATGATGCTCCTCTGTCCGGTGTTATTTTCAAAATTGAACGTGATAAAACGATGGGGCGCACCGCTTACGTTCGTCTGTATCAAGGCAGTTTGCGAAATAGAGATCTGGTCCACAACATCACTCGGGATATCCATGAGAAAATCACACAAATTCGTAAACTCGATGGAAGAAAGTTCATCGATCTAGGACATGTATCTACAGGTGATATAGCTGCAATCTATGGACTAAACCAGAGTAAGATCGGTGATATTCTGGGCAGCTCTATTGGAATACCCCCTTCCGCGAATATCGCCGTCCCTTTACTTACAGTTCAAGTACATATTCAAGATGATCATCGATATTCGGACTTAGTCGAAGCATTACAGGAGTTAACAGATGAAGACCCACTACTTGATTTACAATGGCTTCAAGATGAACGAGAGCTTCACCTTAAGGTTATGGGAGCAATACAGTTAGAGATTTTATCGAGTTTGCTAAAAAATCGGTTCAATCTCGATGTAACATTCGATAAACCTTCAGTCATATACAAGGAAACGCCCACACTTGCTGGAGAAGGATTTATTGCGTATACGATGCCTAAACCATGCTGGGCCATTCTGCGCTTCCATATTGAGCCCCTTCCACGCGGCAGTGGACTCATATACCAGTCTCAGGTACGAAGTGATGATCTTCTTATGCGATACCAGAATGAAGTGGCCCAGCGTGTTCCCGAAGCATTACAACAAGGACTTCACGGATTCGAAGTTACTGATCTCAAGGTGACATTAACTGAAGGCGAACATCATGTGTGGCACACGCATCCACTTGATTTCGTAGTAGCAACACCCATGGGCATTATGAATGGTCTTGCCAGCACAGGCACGACGTTACTAGAGCCTATTCTACAATTCAGAATAACGACACCAGAGGATTACGGTGGGAAAGTTCTCAGTGATCTCGTGCAGATGAGAGCAGAATTCACTCCACCCTCCATTCTATCAGACCGATTTATGGTGGAAGGTATTCTCCCCGTAGCGACTTCGCTTGAATATCCTGTGAAGCTTCGCTCGATGACAAGTGGCAAAGGTGTCATGTCTTCTTCCTTTGCTGGATATCAGGAGTGCCCGGCGACCGTCCAAGTAGATCGTCCAAGACGCGGCGTGGATCCACTTAATCAAGCCAAATATATTCTAAGTGTAAGAAATGCACTATCGCAGTTATAATTTATATGATTGATTATGATGTTTCTTAATCAAGAATGAGGAGGATATTATGGGTAAGTTTATTGGTTTTATGCTGTTATGGAGGTTAGTTGGAAACCCGATCATTGCTATACTTATTCTTGTTGCAGTCATCTACTTTCTAGATCGGCGGTATGTAGGTGTCTTCCCTAGCTTAACAAAACCTTTCAAAAGAATGAAGAAGATTTCTAAATTACGCTCACAGATTCTAATGAATCGAAATGATGTTTCTTCCAAGCACGAGCTATCTTGCCTCCTAATTGAACGGAAGAAATACCAAGAAGCACTTGAGATACTCAACAGCATTCAGGTCCAATTCGAACATTCGGCAGAATACTGGGATGACTTAGGGACGGCTAACCTGATGCTTGGTCACATCGAGGAAGGTGAAACTCATATTCTTAAGGCGCTCTCCATAAATCCGCGAGTTAAATACGGCCAACCTTACCTCAGGTTAGCGTCCATATATCAGCGTTCCGATCATGCGAAAGTCGAGAAATACGTGCGACAGTATCAAGATATCCATTCTTCTTCATGCGAAGCCTGTTATCTATTAGGAATGATGTACAAGGAAATGGGACTGAAGCAAGAAGCACAGACTGCCTTCTCTGATTCCATTGATATCTATCGTTCCTTGCCTAAATACAAGAAACGACAAGAACGGAAATGGGCTGTTCTAAGTATTGTGAAAAGAATGAGGTAGATCTATCATGAAATACGCATCCCCCTTTTATTGAGGAGGTTGCGTATTTTATATCCCACAACTCTTTGATATCGTTGATATACAAAAGTCTCCCTACTCAAGCTGTCTAAATCCTAACCTATTGAGTTGTTCAGCAATGATTCGATAGCCATGTCCATTGGGATGTACTCGATCGAGTGAGAGCAGTTCTCTCTCCCTTCTCCTGAAAGAACCATATATATTGGCTACAGCAAATGTTCCGTTTGTATAGCTTTCTAAATATCGATTATATTGCTGAACATAATAGGATGCCTTCTCTATTTGCGGAAAAGGATTATACAACCCTACCACTCGAATAATAAAAGGTCGTTTCGAGCTCGCCTTCAACTGATAAATGGATTCCATTATTCGCGAGAAGTTTATTTTGCAATCTCGAAGTGTTTGATTGAAATTAAATTCTGATCCCGTTTCTTTAGTCAAATTTGCCGCTCTAATCAAGTCGTTCCCGCCAATAGAGATTGTAATGATATCTGCCTGACTTAGTAAATGTCTAAAGGTAGTATTCTGGGATATATACTCAAATAACCCCTGTGAAGTTAAACCATTAACACCTAAATTATCATGAGCGACAAAAGTCTGCAGTTGTCGCTCCGATAACTTTCTATATACGGGTACAAATCCGTTTCCAGGCATAGCTCCAAAACCAACCGTTAATGAATCTCCAATCGCAGTGTAATGGATGACCACAATCGCTCAACCTCCCGAATTGATCACTTCAATCTGAATAGCTAATTACCATAGTTTATGAGTGCCAACTTCCATTGGCAACAGGAGAATGTACATTGAATTTATAAAAATGTGAAAAGAGTACAAAGCATATGCTTTGTACTCTGATTTCGACCGCTATAGCGGATATACAATCAAGAAATCGGAGCTTTATTCCATTCTCATTATTTCCTGCGAATCCAAATGCTCATCTCACCCGCTTCACGATTTCCCCAGCTATTATAAGGTATAGCGCGTAACTTTACTGGTTTAGTTACATTCCTTAAAGGACGATATAATTCACTTCCCCAATCGCCTTGTTCATCTAGCAGGGCGTCTCCTTCAATAATCATCATTCCACCCGTAATATACATTTGTTTATCTACGATATTATCCCATAATGTACGACAGGCTTGGAGTAAACCCTCATCTCCAGTCTCCGCTGCTACATCAGCCATCGCAGTGTACATATATACAGCACGAACTGCATGTCCATGCGCTTCCCTCTGTTCTCGAACAGGGGCATCACTCTGAGTGAACATCACGAATATGCTCGCCATACTTTGACCAGAACGGGTCTTCAATTCACATTAGGAGGGCAGTTCGAATCCATTCACCCATGGACCCACGCCAAACGAATCATAGATACATATGAGTTAGTTGATGAAGAAAAAGTACTGAGGGAAATCGCTGTAATTCCCTCTTCACCAGATTCACACTCCTCAACTCAGAGTGGTTTTATTTACATCCCGCACTTCTTTTCACCGCCAATTATTGACCGAGTCAACATTCAGTTCCGCCAGCTATTGCATGTAGCCAACTCACCTGAATATAATATCTATGCAGCTCATTACTTAGTGACATCACTAATGATCGAAGTTTCAAAACAGGCTTTGCAACATGTGAAGGGAATACAACGATTACCAGCTTCTAAGACAACTCTGTCCATAAATGTGTCCGAACGGATTATCCGTTCGGACACATGAAATCTGTAATATACTTTACGGTTGAACTCCCCATACTAGAGTGCCACTTTGGTGCAGCGTTACTTTGTCCCAGTTCGTATAGTTTGTTAACGTACCATTAAATGAGTAATCATTAGAGAAGTCAAAGTTAGACCAATTGTCCTTTGCCACACGAATTTGAATATCACCACTTTGTCCACCAGCTGGAATACTTCCTGCCGAAGGGCCAAATGAAATCTCCAAATACGTATCCGCACCTGCTTTGTCTGGAGTGATTGTTTCAAAAGAACCACTTACATGACTTGTCCCTATCTGTGCCCAATCACACCAAAAGCTTAAGGCAGAACTTCCTTCATTCGTGAAGTAATATCGAAGCTTTAGATTGCTCAGGTTCACAGCTGTATCACTTGAGTTCACAATATTAAAGCTCGATTGTACCGTGTTACCAGTCGTGTCAGAGCTGTTTGTTTTATATTGTACAGTCAAATCACTTACAACTAAAACGCCTTCTGGTGTTGCAGCTACTTGATCGGAATTCAAGCTTTCACCCTCCGAATTAACTGCACTTACTACATAATAATAAGTAATTCCATTCGTCAATCCTGAGTTCACATAATTCAGATCTGTTATACCCGTTGCAATATTCGTATACGGTCCACCATTTGTTGTTGCACTTTTTACGGTATAACTGGTTGCTCCGGTAGATGTTGTCCAACTTAAGCCTACTTGGGTGTCTCCAGCTGTTGCAATCAATCCTATCGGTGATGTTGGAACTGTAGGATTAGTTGAACCTACTGTTGGTGTAGCATTCACTTCTGCAGAATTTGCACTTGACCCTGCACTATTCGTAGCACTTACTACATAGTAGTAGGTCGTCTCATTAACAACTCCACTATCCACATAATCCGTACTAGTGACATTGGTTACTATATCCGTATACGGCCCACTACTTGTCGTAGCCCGTTTCACCGTATAGCTGTTCGCTCCCGTGACCGCGCTCCAACTCAAACTCACTTTAGCATTGTCTGAAGTCGCTATCAATCCAATCGGTGTAGCAGGAACTTGTGGTAACGTACCTCCACCACTACCTGGGATGACTGGGAAAGCATTGGTTACCAGTTGTACAAATTGATCATGAAACCAGTGACCCGACACAGGTGCATTAGGCAGGGCGCCTGTCAATGTCCCATTTGCATTGGTATACGTAGGATCACACATTCTATCAAAACCTTTGCCTTCATTATTCGGAATGACAGAGCTTGATCCATCGGATTCTCCCGGTGGTTTCACCCATACGAACGCATCAAGATGTGATGCTGAGTAACCTGAAGGAGCAACTGTTGGAGGTATACCCATACCCGCTCCACTTGCATTACACCAGTTACCACGATGTAAACGTTGGTCAATTCGTCCAGAATCCGCGTATGTCGTTGGTGTAGACCCACTAGCACTTGTTGGTCTTGTTGGTCCACCCCAACCGTTGCGAGATGTATCAATTAAGAAGCCCGTAGTTGTTGGCCAGCCTTTAGCAACAAAAGCAGAATACAACGCTGCGGTAAAGTCTACTTCATCAAAATGCGGATTCCATTCATAGTAATCGGCAGATCTTAGTGGTTGTCCACCTATACTCAACTCTGCGTTTGGCAAGTTTGGCTCTTCTGTTGGAGTTGTGTTGGCCGTATTCGTAATGAATCCGTCCACACTATTCAAACCTGCAGTTGTTCCATTAACAACAGTCGTGAACAGATCGACAGAAGGTTGTAGATTAGTACTCCAACCTAACCAACCAGAGTGACCAATATCCATATAAGTATACACATTTGGAATCGCATGTAATTGATCAAGTGCATATTGCGTAGCATCACGATAAATATTCGTTGAATTAGCAGCTGCGCAAGCAGGAGTATTTAAATTCGTCACAAGATTCGGTAATGAATCCGGTTCAATAATGCTAACAATGCGAATTTCATCATATTTAGGTTTTGCAAATAAATCAGCAATGACGTCAATGTAATCTGTTTTGTAAGTTTGTAAACCTTCTTGAGTCAATGGAAGTTCACCATTTGATGCCAATGCGTGACAATCCCGACCAGGCAAATCGTAAATTACAAACATAGCTACGATTGGTGTATTTCCTTGTTTTTGAGTGAGTATATGATCCAAAGTTTGTTCTAAGCTTTTACGACCTCCGTTTTCCTCGCCACCGTAGATCGCCGCTATGCGATCTAACCAAATCGCTGTTGGGTATGTTTTTACAGTATTCATTTGGGCGATTAAGTTACTATCGTTCAGCTGAGCAATCGAAGTATCAATGAGGTCCGCATAATCAGGATTCACATATTGCGTTGCACCAACGAAGGGGTTATCCACATGTGTTTCAGCGGCGAAAGTGTTAGTGCCTCCTAATGGTATCCACGTAGTGATAAGAAATGTTAAGAGAACAAACAATTTAAAAGATTTCTTTCTAAATATATTTGTCATTTCTTCAGCTCCTTTAATTTTTTAAAATAACCCAACCAAATAAAGAAAACGCTTACATGAAGGTTCGTTATTCCCTGACACTCTTTATACACATACCAACTAAAATCATTTCAACGTTGTGTTATCATCACCTCCCTATGAATGAAGTACGCCTTTTCACCCCCCTTCAAGATTCCATTAATGCACAAAGATACAACGAAGTAACATATATACAAATTATAGTAAATACTGTCATTATATATACTAGCATGGTTTTATATTGATTTAAAGATAAACTTTAAAAAACAATAGCTTTGCTCCATATTTCAGATGATATTGTTGATTGAATGAAGTGGAGAATCATAGACCTTTCAATTCAAGTTCGTTCTTGCTGAGTTCTGATTAATAGAATTAGTATAGAAGTTCTAGAGGAGGCGTAAATGTATGGCAAGGTTTAGCGAAGAATTTAAATACTCCATTGGTAAAGGAATGCTAAATAGCTTATTTATTTTTTGAACATTCCTTTTCTGCGAGTGCTACCTGCTTAATACCCAATCTTATTTGATTCTCTGATAAATTGGAGTACCCTAATAGAAAAGTAGCCTTGTTGGGTTTGGCATTCATGAAATAGTCGGATGCCGGATATATTTTGGATCCATATTGAAGTGCCTTCCTGGCAATCACCTCTTCATTAGCTGTCGTTTCTAGTTCAATTAACAAGTGTAACCCTGCTTCGTCTCCAAAATACTTGACACGCTCCCCAAATTCTTGATCTAGTGAATTCACTAAACAAGTTCTGCGAGAAGCATATAGTTTCCCCATTTGACTCACGTGCTTGGCATATTGACCTGACTGTATAAAATCCGTTAGTGCTTCCTGCTCCAACGTAGGCGTCATACGATCCGTAATCCACTTAATAGCTAGAAATGGCTCTATTAAGGCAGGAGGCAAGATAGCGTAGCCAATACGTAAAGCAGGAAACAGAATTTTACTGAAGCTTCCAACATAAACGACCCGACCGCTTGAATCTAGTCCTGCCAGCGCAGATACCTTTTGGCCCACATATCTATACTCACTATCATAGTCATCTTCAATAATTAATGCCCCTGTCTTTCTCGCCCAATCTAAGAGTTCTATTCTCCGATTTAATGACATCGTTACGCCCGTTGGGAACTGATGTGATGGTGTAACATAGAGTAATTTAGGACTTATCACAGTCCTTTTACTATGCAAAGCAATACTCTGATCAATTTCATGAACACATATTCCTTCTTGGTCTACACGTACAGGAATCACTTCACCGCCTGAGAATCTAAATATTTCACGCAACACATTATGAGTTGGATCTTCTACGAGTACCTGTTCACCATCGTTTAGACATAGTCTGGCGAGTATATCTAATGCCTGTGTAGCTCCCGTTGTTATGACAATTTGCTCAGGTACGGCTGGAATAGAGCGGGTAGACCGCACCAATCGTGCGATCTCCTCCCTTAGCGAGAAGGACCCTTCCGCTGGCCCATAAGTAAGCATATCAGGCGTGGCTCTTCGACACGCTTCCGTCAAGGACCTTTGCCAACGGTCCATAGGAAATACATCCCAAGCAGGAACACCATGACGGAAATCATAGGAAACCGCTTGATTTCTGCTATTTACAATTCCAGATAAAGGCGAGTTTACTGCCGATATAAAATTGGGTATTTTCGTAGTCACACCATAATCTAAATTAAGTTCATTGCTCACAAGGTCTATGTCTACTTCTGCTACGCTTGCTGCAATGAATGTCCCGGCACCCTTCCTCATCTCTAGGTACCCTTCAGCTTGAAGCTGTTCATAAGCCTGAAGAATAACACTCCGAGAAACTTGAATCTGCTCAGCCAATAACCGTGTTGATGGGATTGGTTCGCCCGTCCGTAAGCAACCATTCGTTATCGATTGTAAGATTTGCTCGTAAATTTGTCTGGTTAAAGATGTATCTAGCGTTTTATCTATTCTGATCAGTAACTCGTGTGACAAGTGATATCCCCCCTTAACCATCCAGATCTTTCTTTACATTCATTCGATTAGCAAGGAGAACTTGTCCAAGTGTATTATTAATTTTTATGCGCTCCCGTGTGATTTAGATCTTCACCAAACATACCATCTACAGACACTTTAACAATACTCTCATACTAATAAGTCCTCACAATTTTTTAAAGAATCTTTACAGCAATAGCTACCATAACAGTGACAACAATCACCCCAAATAAAGGTACCTTTTTTAGTAATACGAGGAAAATCGCCACGATTCCCGCTGCAATTCCTACCATCGGTGTCTCTTCGTCAACTTGAAATATACCAGGAATGGTCAATGCACTAAGTACAGCCAATGGTAGATTCTCCAGAAATCCATTTCTTCTATTTTCAACCTCTGACCTCTTAATAAGCAGCAGGGGGGTGAATCGAAATAAGAACGTGATTACACCCATTCCCAAGATCACTAACAACGTCATATTACTTCACTCCTGATCTTATCCTCTTGAGTAGGTACCCATCTGCCTACGCTTGCTCCGATTAACATAGCTATAAGTACAGTAGCTGTTCCTAAGAATGGCTGTAACAACCACGAAGTGATAGCCGCAGAGATACAAATCGCCAGATTTCTCCTATTTCCGAGTATTTGGGGAATAATCAGTGCGATTAGCAAGGCATAGAGTGAAGTATTAAGTGCAGGCAGGATACCTGTAGGAATATAACCTGCAAGCATAATTCCTGCATACGTTGAGATTAATGTGACCGCGTATGGCGGGAACTCTAATCCCAGTAAATAGGGTATGGATTGATTCCCTACTTGCCCTCGGTTTTTTTCTGACATCATACTTATCGCATATACCTCTTCCGTTAACCCGAAGCTAATGATCCCTTTGAAGAATGAGTGGGAGTCACTACTTACCCTTTTTGAGAACGACATGCTGATAAAAAAGTATCTTAAATTGATAATCAAGGTGAGCAGAAGAATAATGGGTGCCGCAGTCCCGGCCGCTAACAGTTGGACACCAATAAACTGACTTGCTCCGGCGTACACTAACGCTGATAACAGAAATACTTCTAAATTCCCCAACGATAGCGCTTTACCAACTAGCCCGAATGTGACACATGCTGGGATATATCCTATTACGATGGGAACGGAATCAATCAATCCTCTTTTCACTTGCCCCATTGTATTCGTCATGATCTATAAAGACCCCCTCACTATGTAATTGAAATGTATGCTTAGGAGAATCCTTATGAATAAAGGACATTTCACAAGTTCCCGCTTCGGTAAATGGTTGTAACAATTCATTTAGAAGAAACGTAGTTGCCTCTACTAGTACTTTAGCTTCTTTATGAACGGCTTCAATTGTAAATAGCATTTGTGAAGATTCCGTGGTGGTCTTAATCGTATCGCTCTGTCTCCAATTCCAACGTCGGGAGTGAGCTCTCTCTACATTATCCGCATAGATGATCTCACCTCGTGCTGGATTCTCATATTCATCAACCTTACCGATGGGCAAATAACGTTCGTTCCCTTCCGCTCTTCGAATGACCAATTCTTGTACATCACAGATGTCACATGAAGCAATCGGAGTGCGACATTTCAGTGATATCGCATTACATAAATCCACTAGGGTATTAATCCTTGCCAATGACCCTTGTTCGATCACCCGCCGAATAAGAGATTCCGCAGCACATGGGTACCTTGTGGGTTTCACTCCAAATTGACTATAAATCCTTCGCCAAGCAGCAATAGTAGGAAGTTCACTGATCGAATCTCTTCGAAGATCAGAATTCATTATTTCTTGTTCCATATGTGTAAGTAACGCATCCACCTCAGGATCTTTGTCCACGTTTATAGCTTTGGGAGTGGCAATCAATCCAACATATAAGTCTGGTGCTATGGAAAAAACATCCTTTGAAAATTCAACTTTCAACTCTCTACTGTTCCCACCATGATAACTACGCATTTGATTCATACAGGCGTCCTCCTTAACTCGACTATATGTCAAATTATACCTCAATTATATTATATTTATAAATAACCAATTTCAAATGAATACACCATACCACTTTTTGTGACTATAATTAATAAGATCAATGAGAACGATATGGAGAGGAAGGATCAAATGAAATTTATGCCTTCGACAAAAAGTAGACACTGGTTCCTCTGGATGGTCACTTACGGATTCATCTTGTGGCTGCTACTAGGCCTGCATCGTTTCGCCTTTCTGGGACAACAACTAGATATTATCATTCTCCTGCGTTTTGCTCTGTCTTCCTTCATTATCTCCGGTATACTTAATGGATTCGGATGGCTTGGCGCGCGTCTTGTATGGCTCATTACCACTATCGGGATTGTAATCGGTCTTGTACTTATGTTCCTGTACACTAATAGAGATATGTCGGGCTGGGAGGATCTCGCTGGCTTTCTGACTTTCGCGGTGTTTATGTTGGGCGGGTTTATTCTTGGTTTATTGATGGAAGGGATATATCTCCTAATGAGAAGAACCTGAAGGAGATTTCTCCCTCAGGTTCTTTGTCTCAAGCAATCAAGTTATTATTATTCTTCATCTTCTACTTCATATACACATCGGAAGCGTTCTACACCTGGATGAATTTCGCCTAGACTATACACAACAAATCCAATATTTCGATAAAAGTCTACTGCTTCTTCATCCGTCTCCACGATAATTTGAGATGGATTTCTAGTCTTTATTAACTCAAAGAATATCCCTCGTCCATACCCCTTTAGTCGATTCTCGGGCAATACAGCCAAATGATGAACCGTAACAATTTTTGTATCATCCATCTCATAGCCGATTAGCCCTACCAATAACTTCTCGTCTTCAAATCCATAAAGCTGCAAAGACTCGGTCTCCTCATACTTCTGTATGGCAGCATCCAAAGACTTATCATCTGGAAAAACAGCATAGGAAAGCAGTTCTGCCACTTCCTGCTTATGAATATAAGATTTAACGTTTAGCAACATGTTGTATACCTCCAGCCCATTTGTTCTAGTTAATAGCTCATACGTTACTTTAATAGGTTTGATGAAGAATATCAACTTTCCTTCACAACGTGATTATGAACAAATCTCTGTAGGGATGAGAATACGTCGGTTGAAGGTTCCAACCCCACTTCTTTTAACGCGTGAATAACTCCCCCTACAACGGGTACAACCTGTGCATCACTGAAAATATAGTTTCTTCCAGTAGTATTAGTGATACTAAGTTGCTTCAATACAGCTTTTTTCATATATGTACTTAATAGAACACTCCCTATCAATGACACTCGGATATCCGCTGAAAGGAACGAAGATCCCACTAGAGAAACACCCATGACCACCGATTCTGCAGCACGATCACACACTTGACATGCTAACGGAACTCCACATTCTGCAGCTACAGTCACGTGAGGTGCAAGATGCCCAAAGATACGATTCCTAACCTTAGCGTCCTCATAGAACCCTGTAGCACCCATCTGTGCCAGCTGATGTACATCATCCAACTGAAAGAAATCCAACACTTCTCTCACGAAGGAGAGATCAGCCTGAACATATCTACCTGCAATGATTCGGTGAGCAGCATCGTATCCTAGAAACCTTGCAGCAGCAGGTGCATATTGTTCAAATTGATAATTACGTTGTTCTTTCCCCTGCTCATTCCGTCCATAGATGATAGAGCCCGTACCACAGATCGCGACAATCCCCGATTCTCCGAGAAAAGCTCCCACCTGTGCGGGAAACGCATCATTTACTGCATTTATAGTTCCCTTTATACCAGTAGCCGCAAGCTGCTGATTCGCCCACAAATAATCCTTCTCATCATCAAGACCAGCTAAGCCCGCTGTTAGAGATGCAACATCACCTGCTGTACGCCCGGCAACCTCAAGAGCTTCACGAATACCATCTTGAAGATGACGATCCGCATCTTGATGATGATAGGGATTAGACCCTCCTGTCTCGATATAAGAAAGGGCATGTCCACTCTGATCCACGACAAGAATACGTGTATGGCTTCCACCACCGTCAATTCCAACAATGACTTTTGTATTCAACGAATTCAGCTCCCTTATTATGTAGAAAATCTAATTATACTCCATGAGAAGGAACATGTAATCCTATTGGCATCTTGATTGTGGTCGATATACCTTCTCCTCATGTATAATGAATACTAATAACCAAATAGGGATGAATGATAAAAATGGCTTTTGGAATAAACCGTGAAGAATTATCGCAATGGAAAGCAGCCGTGAACAGAGGGGAAATTGCTTATCTTACTCATTACTGGATCGATCCTCGATTCCCTAAATTCAACACAGTGACCAAGGTAGGTTGTGCTGACGTGACACGTTTATCTGAATGGTGTATCGCTAACGGATTGCCACCTAAATATATTCATCATCGTACTATGTTTCCTCATTTCGATCTCCTCGGTCCTAAGCAGAGGGAAATATTAATCCAAGAGAAGTTGTGGGAACAGTTGGAACGTTTCAGGATGATGTAACGAATCAGACGTAACGACAGTGACACAACAAAGGCAGCATTAGACTTGATTACCAAGTTCAATGCTGCCTTTATCTATTCCAGGTTGTTCATAAGTATTCAGCCATTACGGCTCTTATTTCTGAATAATATGCTGGACACGTCCAACCTGTCCACTGGTTAAACGGACTTTAATTCCGTGAGGGTGCTTCGGAGAATTCGTCAGTATATCCTTGACGGTTCCTCGAGTTAACTTACCTGTTGGTTGATCTTGCTTCAGTACAATATCTACCTCAAGTCCTGCAGTTATTGTAGATCGTAGTTGACCATTCATTTCTGTTCACTTCCCAATTTATCATTTACTTTCTGCTGAAAGTCCTAATTTCTTCAAAAGTCCAATAGCTTGCTTCTTCTCTTCCTCATCTAAACCTTCTACAGAATTAACTATAATGTTCTTATGTTGAGGAAATACATCATCCATGAAGGCTCTTCCTTCTTCTGTTAGATCTGCAAATATAACGCGTCTATCATCTGGAGATGCAATTCTCACAAGTAGGTTCTTATTCTGTAGTTTATCCGCTACATAGGTAATGTTTCCGCTTGAAATAAGGACCTTCTCTCCTATCTTCTGTAACGGTTGAGGGCCCTTATGATACAACAATTCTAGCACACCAAATTCTGTAGGGTTCAATCCGTGACTTTGAATACTGCGAGTGGAATGAGCTATTACTGAATTATAGGCCCGCACTAGCACAATAAACAAATCGAGTGAAAGCTCATTGTTACTTTTGTTCTTATTAATCTCTACCACAAACTCTACCTCCAAATATATTATCTTAGTTTAAAGATAATCTAAAGTGGAGCTATTGTCAATCTTAGTATGTCTTTTTCACTAGATCCGTGAGACTCTTGAATACATAGCCCTGCTTCCTAGCATCATCAACAATCCGTCCCATCGCTTCTGCATTATCTTTAGAAACCGAATGAAGTAATATGACAGCGCCGGGATGTAGTTGATTCATCACTTGAGTATAGGCGTATTCTGATCCTTTTTGGATTTGGATATCCCAATCTTTATATGCAGCAGACCAGAATACATTGGTATAACCTTCATTTCGGCTAGATTCCAACATAGCTTCATTAAAAATACCCCGAGGAGCACGGAGAAGAGTCATTTCCTTCTGGCTCGTTAAATTCGCTACAGCATCCTTCACCTTGGACAACTCATCTTTCAATTGAGCGCTAGAAATTTGAGTAACATCGGGATGACTCCATGAATGGTTCCCTATAAGATGACCCTCAGAGACCATTCTTTGGACCAACTCCGGCTGGCTTTTCACATAATGTCCCGTCACGAAAAAGATCGAGGGTACTTTCTTTTCGTTAAGAACATCTAAAATTTTTGCTGTATACCCGTTCTCATAACCATTATCAAAGGTCAAGTAAATCTCTTTTTGATTCGTATCCCCAAGAAAGATCGCTTCATGTTTTTGTAATATGGATTTGAACCCTTCTTCATTAATGGATGGAAGTTGTCCGTCTTTACTTTTCTTGAATCCAAAGTGATAGGGACGTTGATCCGTAGTACCTGCATCTGCTCTTGTCTGTGTATATCCGAAAGCCAATATCATGCATGCGATAAAAAGAAGAACTGGACGTTTCATTACAAATATTCCACCTCTGCACAAGATTTCAAGGTCATGAACCAAGTTAGAGGTAATATTCCACGTTCTCTCCTAAGATATGTAACGTTTGAATAATCGTCGTAATATGCCGTATCCTATCCATACTCCGATAACATTTAAGATCACATCATCAACATCAAAGCTTCCTACACGTAACAACATTTGGGATAGTTCTAGCAACATCACGACAGGTACAAAGATCAGCATTAATCTCCAGCAGGATCTCAGTCTTGTAATAATAATAGGAAGTATCAGTCCAAAAGGTACAAACACACCCATATTTCCGAATAAATTAATGATCCATGTCCGATTGGGTAAATGATTGATATTCCGAATATATAGCCAAATCGTCTCAAATGGTACTATGTTATACCTAAGCGGTCCACCAGAATGTCTAACCCGTCCAAAACCAACAAACATCCAATACAAGAGACACACACTATAACAAAAAATCAGAATCGTTAATATGATATTTCGAGTTCTTCTTTTCAATCTACGCACCCTCATTTACGTTCCAATACTTCTATACTACCATCCCTATGGCCAATAATCGCCAGATCAGCTTGTCCGATAAATAATCCATTGTCCACGATACCTGGAACACCTAGTATTTCATTATGTAGTTTAAGAGGAGCTGCAATAGATCCAAAACTGCAATCCGCGATGTAATTTCCATTATCCGTAATGAACAAATGTTCATCATCCGTGCGCAACTGAGCACGGCAACCAAGCGCCTCTAAAGCTTTAAGTGTCCAATCTACTGCAAAAGGAATAACTTCAATCGGTAGAGGAAATTGTCCTAGTGTTTGTACCCTTTTACTCTCATCTGCAATAATAATAAGTTTTGCGCTATGATATGCCACAATCTTCTCTCTAAGAAGCGCACCCCCGCCACCTTTTATCAAGTCTAGATCTGTATTGATTTCATCTGCTCCATCAATCGTTACATCCAAACCATCCAATTTTGTAAAAGGTATGATCGGGATCCCAAGTTCAACGGCCAGCTTCTCTGAAGCTTTAGAGGTTGCGACAGTCTGGATAGATAGCCCTTCCTTCACTCGTTCTCCTAACTTCTGAATAGCCCAATAGGCTGTTGATCCCGTTCCCAATCCAACTTTCATACCGTCTTTGATATATTGTACAGCGTGTTCAGCGGCAATTCTCTTCATATTCATCCCAGTTCACACTCCTAAGAATAGTCCATATTCATGAATTTCGTTGATCTTATTGATCATTTCCATTCGGATGCTCTGTTAGCACCTGTTCTAATCGAGTTAAAGCTACCTTCTCATCCTCATTCATCGCTAAATCGAACATAGCCACACCCGACAATAAACTTCCTTTCCGCTTGGCGTGGCGAATATTATGAAGCATAACATTCTCAGCCTCATAAAGTTTCAGTTCACCACGTTTGCCAGTAACCCGGCAGAGATAGGCCTGAGATTCTCGTTCTTCAACGATATAGGAAGTCTGAAACAAAACAATAAGTGATAATGAGTCCTGATCTTCCCATTTGTCAGTCATATGAACTGTATATTGCAATGAGGATGGGCTTGGTCCTTGATCCTCATTCTTCTTCTCTGCAATGATCTGTGAATTCTTCCGTGCTAATACACCGGATACAACCAGTAGTATGATACCAACTACTAATGCAATATATATCACGCCATACTCCCCCTTTTTCATTCATGATGTCTATACAGTTTAACACGAGAGTAGGCAATTAGAAGATTAATCCGCTTAATGCAAACAATATATTCATTATAAAATGTAGAATGATAACGGGGACTAGCCCTTTTGAACGGATGGCGATTCCTCCTAATAACATACCGAATATAGAGAATAAAGCACATACACTCCATGGGAACCCTATTGAATAATGATACATTCCAAAACCAATACTAACGATGATGAGTCCCCAGCCCTCACCTAACATATCAACGAATCGACTGAGAATGAGCCCGCGCCATAGTATTTCCTCTAGTACAGAATTAATTAGCGCAAATAGGATACTAGCCCACAGGAGAGTATTGATATTTGCCGGGCTAACATCAATGACGAAACTAAATGAAAGAATAACAATACATGAAGCAATCAGTAGAAATCTCCAAATCGGATCCTTCACTCCATGCCATATCAAAGGAAAATGAATACTTTCTGTAAAGCTCCCCTTGGCCATATAATCTGTCGTAGTCTTGTCCATCTTCTTAAAGAGAATGAACGGAACAACCCATCCAATGAGACTCAGTCGAGAACATGCAATGATTAATTCCCTAGGAAATTCTAGAAAGATAAGATAATCAGTTATACAGGAATTCAAACTGACGGTTATCCAGTAACCCAGGGCATAGAGAGCACTTAAGAAAGAAACGGCACGAATACGACGAGTTACAGGTTTATACAGGTTAATCCCACATAGGATGATTATCCATCCCAAACTGATATAACCCGTTGTTAATTGAACCAAGATTACCGTTCCAACAAAAATAATAAACATAGCCATGAAAGAAATACTTGAATTATTCTTTCCATATGTAGACGTCAACATTAACCCCTAATTTCTCTTCGGTTGAAGGTTTATTCAAGTAAGGATGGTAAGCCTTCCCATCTTAAAATTAGGAAGCTCGATTGTCAAGGAAACTAATGATTGAAAAAACTGAAAAAGGGAACGGTTTCCAGCCATTTAAGCTGATATCCGTTCCCCAGTTATATTAAATTCTCTCTAACCCCCATATTTCAGAAGCATATTTACGAATTGTGCAATCACTTGAGAACTTCCCGGAATGTGCTATATTTATGATGGATTTCCGTTGCCACTTCTTCGGACTACGATAGGAACGATCAATCTGTTGGTGTGCTTCAATATAACTTGCGAAATCCTTAAGTACAAAATACTCATCATTAGTACTCATGATCGAATGAAATATGTCCTCGAATTCATATCCATTTAGACCGAAGTAACCTGGAGACACTAATTGATCCATTACTTCCCGTACACGCGCATCACTGTGATACACATTCTGCACTGTATAACCACCATGCTCATAGTATTCAAGTACTTGATCGGATTGTAAACCGAAGATAAACATATTAGCGTCCCCGACCATGTCATGCATCTCCACGTTAGCCCCATCCATCGTTCCAATTGTCAGTGCACCGTTCATCATAAATTTCATATTTCCTGTACCAGAAGCTTCCTTACTAGCCGTTGAAATCTGTTCGCTGACATCCGCAGCTGGAATAATTTTCTCTGCTAGCGATACAGAGTAGTTCTCCAAGAATATGACTTTCAACTTCTGATTCACTTTTCGGTCTCGATTGACTTGATTAGCTACTACATTAATAAGTTTAATAATTCTTTTAGCCAACCAATAGCTCGGTGCGGCTTTAGCTCCAAAAATAAACGTGCGCGGGATTCTGTCTATCGCCGGATTTTGTTTCAATTGATTATACAAATACATGATGTGCAAGATGTTCATCAACTGCCGCTTATAGCCATGCAGCCTCTTCACGTGAACATCGAAGATAGAGTATGGATCAACGACCATTCCCTGTTTGTCATGAATATAAGATGCAAGTTTCAATTTGTTATGCTGTTTAATGGCCCGAGTTCGATCTTGGAAGCCACTGTCCTCGCTGTATTTCAATATTCCGACCATCTCTTCTGGAGAATCCATCCACCGTGTGCCTATGGACTCATTAATTAGATTAGAAAGTGCTGGATTAGCATGCAACAGCCAACGTCGATGTGTAATTCCATTCGTCTTATTATTGAAACGGTTTGGATACAGATCATAGAATAACTTCATTTCGCGTTTCATCAAAATATCAGTATGAAGTGCCGCCACACCATTCACGCTGTAACTACCTACAATAGCCAGGTTCGCCATTCTCAATTGCTCCCCATCAATAATCGACATCTGTGGCACGATTTCTGGTTGATCCGGGTATTGCTTCATCAGCATGCCACAGAACCTTGTATTGATCTCCTCAATAATCATGTAAATACGTGGGAGTAGTTCCTTCAGCATAGAAACAGGCCATTTCTCAAGTGCCTCGCTTAAAGTTGTATGATTCGTGTAAGAGACTGTTCTCGTAGTTAAGTCCCATGCTTCAGCCCAACCCAACCCTTTTACATCAATTAATATCCTCATCAATTCAGGAATGACAAGTGTAGGATGTGTATCATTAATGTGGATAGCTACCTTTTCAGGCAAATGCTCAATAGATAATCCAAGCTTTTCAAATGTACGCAGAGCACTCTGTAGACCTGCTGAACATAGGAAATATTGTTGTTTGAGTCGGAGTAGCTTTCCTTCATATTGCGAATCATCAGGATATAGAAATTCAGAGATAGAATCAACGGAACAATCGCTCCATATCCGTAAAGTATTAACATGCTCCCCGCCATACCCTATGATTGGCATATCATAAGGTATGGCAGTGACCGCTTCATAATTATGGGTCTCAAATACTAATTCACCGTTCTCCACAGTTATTTCTACATTCCCCTTGAAGCGTACCTCCACTTTTTTATCCGGTCTACGTACTTCCCATTCATTCCCTTTCTGAAGCCAATAATCTGGTAATTCCACTTGATTTCCTTCAACAATTTTCTGTTCAAATAGACCATATTTATATCGTATTCCACAGCCATGTCCCGCATACTGTAGTGTAGCTAAAGAGTCTAAGAAACAAGCTGCAAGTCGGCCTAATCCTCCGTTTCCTAAACCTGCATCTGACTCCTCTTCCTCAATTTCCTCAAGATCCCATCCTAACTCCTTAAGACCATCCCTTACAAGCTCAAGCACACCTAAATTAAGCAAATTATTACCAAGAAGCCTACCTATGAGAAACTCCATCGAGAAATAATACACCTGTTTTTCCTGATGGGATTGATAATTTCGATTTGTCTCTATCCAATTTCCCCTTGCATACTCATGGATCATACTACTCAGAACTTTATATACATCTTCTTTCTGGGCTTCCATCTTCGGTTTTCCCAATTTACTGACCAGATTCTCCTGAAAGAGTTGCTTAAACGCTTCTTTGTTGTTAAACATATTGGCATCCCTCCTGGGGGGTGATCTTTCAGATGCTGCTACTGTAACTACATGAGATCGCTTATAGGAATATTATATGTATACGTTTGATTGATCTCTTTCGTGATGAATATGTAATGTTCAAAGACTAAAAGTTAAGTCGAAGGATCATACACTTCTATACCTTCATTCATTTTCGGTTAGCAATTCCTTAAGATACGTGCAAAAAGGACCGAATCGATGACGTATCATCGGAATCGGCCCTTCTCTTCGTACAGTATTTATCGTGCTTCTATGGAACATATTGTTGAACAATTCGAACTACAACACCATCTTCTATCGTCAAATGATAAGGGAATTGACTTAAATCCATGAACTCGTTATTCTCGAATACCGATTGAAACTTATTTAGAGATATAGGCTCATTCCAGATGATATCCATTCCTTCATAGGTACCGTCACGATCATAAATTTGCATCAGTACTTCGACGTTGTCTGATACTTTATACGTTGTCAGTTCTTCGTTGTCATTTAGGATGTAGTACCCATCTGGCGGACCATCTAGATCACCTGTATCTTGTTCACGTTCGAGGAATACTTTGCTTGCATCTTCACCTTCATACCATTGAATAGCATCTGCCTCGATTAACATCTGATCCTCTTTATGTACAAGTAACGTGATATAAGCTGTAACTATATCCTGCTTCACCTGTATTGGTTGATTAGCAACTGCACTGGCAGATGTAATAAAGGGTAAAAGGATAACTGTCATAATCATCATAATTAGGGCGGATTTTTTTCTCATGAAAATTCTCCTTTGGCTGCATATTCATTACATAACATTCAAATTCTATACTATATGATTCCCCTGTGGAGTAAACTTCAAACACTAATAATTACCATGAACAACTCTTTCATAACTATAAACGATTCAAAATGGCAATACGTTGCAATATAGTTACATAATTATTTAAATATTGTACCTTCTTTAACTTAAGAATAACCCTCCGTAACAACGGAGGGCTTGTGCTTCCAATATACCATTAATTTATATTAGGGATTATCAACCCAAGTGTGACAAGGCTAGACAATCAGTCATGTTTCAGCCGTTCGAAAATACTGAGCAAGTACCCCATGCTTTGGAGAACATAAGAAACTAATCATAAATACTAGACCTGTTGCAAAAGCCATTGAACCTGAGATCGAAGTATCAAGGAATACCGCTATATAATATCCACCAATCGCAGATAGAACACCAAATGCTCCACTCAGAACTAACATGATCGACAATCGATCTGTCCATAAATAGGCAGCTGCTGCGGGGGTAATCAGCATCGCCACAACCATAATGGCTCCCACAGCATCAAAAGCAGCGACAGTTGTAACGGATACTAGTGTCATAAACAGATAATGCATCAATGCTACTGGAATACCAATACTTGCTGCAAGCATCGGATCAAAGGACGTGATCTTCCATTCCTTATAGAAGGCGAGAATCGCAAAAAGTACGATAATTAATACGATAACAAGGATTAAGGTAGCCTCAGGTATGTTACCAAACCAAGGCAATGATACAACATTCCAAGGAACGAATGTAATTTCTCCCATAAGTGCATGCTTCACATCAAGATGTGCATTCCCTACCTGAGTTGCAATCATAATGACCCCAATGGCAAATAACGTAGTAAATACAACACCAATCGAGGCATCTTGCTGCACTCCACGTGCATTAAACCATTGAACTAGCACCGCTGTTAGAAGCCCAGCAATAATCCCGCCTACCATCATGTGCCAACCGCTCAGTTCACGTGTAATCAAATAAGCACTGACAATACCAATTAACACCGAATGACTGATCGCATCTGCCATCATAGCCATTCTTCGAAGGATAAGAAATACACCCATCAATCCACAAGATAATCCAACGAGGGATGCCGTGAGTAGAATCCATGCGGCATACGACATATTATTCCCCTCCTTGCTTAAGTTTAAATTGTGAAGAGACATGCGCTTTTCTCTGTGTGCGAAGTTGCAACGCTTGAATCAATAGCCCCTTCTGGGCACCAAACACAAGTGAGATAACAAATAATGTAGAGGAAGTCACAATAATAAATGGTCCCGTAGGCCATCCCTTACCCAGCGTACTAATGATCGTTCCAGCCATTCCAGCGCCACCCCCAAATAGAGCAGATAAGATCAGCATCCATTTGAAGGATTGTGTCCAGTATCTTGCGCTGACTGCTGGTATAATAAGTAGTGCTGACATGAGAATAACGCCAACAACCTGAATTCCTGTAATAATGACAAGCACTAGCACCGTTAAGTAAATAGCGTTCATCAGTCGACCTGAAAGTCCGAGCCCTCTTGCGAAATCAGGATCGAATAGAAATATCTTCCATTCCTTGTATCCGATAAATAAAACCAATATGACCAGTACTGCCAGCAAGAGCATCGTGTACACATCTTTCCGAACCATAGAGGCCGCTTGCCCAAAAATAAAACTATCTAACCCACTTTGATTCCCTCCTGGCATTCGGTTTACCATCGTAAGAAGCATAATCCCAAGTCCGAAGAATACAGACAGAATGATACCCATCGCTGTATCCTCTTTAATTCGGGTTGAGGAACGGATCCATTGAATGAGGAAAGCTGCAATTATCGCACTGATCGCCGCACCTGCCATCATCACCGGTAAACTCTTCACACCGACCAGCGCAAAGCCGATAACAACGCCTGGAAGAGCGGCATGGGATAAGGCATCGCTCATCAGACTTTGACGTTTCCAATAGGCGAGACAACCCATCATGCCCGATGCCATACCCAGAATTAATGTACTAAAAATAACCCATTGTGCATTATAAGAAAGTATAATATTCATGTTGCTGCCTCCATCATCCAACGGAGTGTTCCTCCATAAGTTTGATAAACATTGTCCTTTGTAAAAACCTCCCTTGTTGTGCCATGAGCTATAACTGTACGGTTTAACAACAGCACATGATCGAAATAATCCTCGACTGTTTGCAAGTCATGATGTACGACCATCACTGTTTTCCCCTTCATTTTCAACTCATTAAGAATCGTCATGATCGCCTGTTCCGTAGCTGCATCTACCCCAGCCAATGGCTCATCCATGAAGTATAGATCGGCTTCCTGCACAAGGGCCCGAGCCAAGAATACACGTTGTTGCTGTCCACCAGAGAGCTGACTAATTTGACGCCCAGCATAATCAGCCATCCCCATTTTCTCAAGCGACTCCATCGCCTTTTCCCGATGCTCACGCTTCGGCCACTTCAGCCAGCCAACTCTTCCGTACAACCCCATTAACACAACATCAAGAGCATCCGTTGGAAAGTCCCAGTCGACAGATCCACGCTGTGGCACATATCCCACTCTCGTTTTCATCTTGTTCAACGTCGAACCGAAGAAAGCAACATCTCCAGTAAGTCTAGGATGCAATTCTAACATCACTTTCAACAATGTAGATTTCCCTGCACCATTGGGACCTACAATACTCGTCAATGAGCCAGATTGCACATTAAATGACACATCATTCAACACTTTATTTTTCCGATATGAAGCCGTTAGATCATTTACATTTAATACGTTCATAGTCACTCACCTTTTCCTGTTAGAGCTTGATAGATAACATCTACATTATGTCCATACATCCCGATATAAGTTCCCTCCTCTGTTCCCTCTGCACCCATAGCATCCGAGAACAACTCACCGCCTAATTCCACCTTGATCCCAGCGCTTGAAGCGCCTTCGATTACCGCTGTAATAGAACTTTTATTAATGCTACTTTCCACAAAGACAGCAGGGATCTGATACTCCATGAGCAGATCAATCGTCGATTGAATGTCAGATATTCCGATTTCAGCCTCTGTGCTCAACCCTTGAAGACCCACTACCTTCATATCGTACATCCGTCCAAAATATCCGAACGCATCATGTGCCGTAACGAGTACCCGTTGTTCGACGGGAATCTGTAATAACTTACTTTTCGTTTCTTTCTTCAATTCATCTAATTGCGCGAAGTAGGCCATCTTATTCGACTCAAAATACGCTGCATCCTCCGGAGAGACCTTCTTCAGTTCTTCCGTTGCAGCTTGTAGCCCCTGCTTCCAAAGATCAATATCGAACCATATATGAGGGTCGATCGCTCCTGTGTCATCCATAAGTAACTCTTCCTCAGGAATGCCTTCCGTAATTCCTAAAACAGGCTTAGTCTTGTTTATTTGTTCGAAGATCTCTCCCATTTTCCCCTCAAGATGATGTCCACTGTAAAAAATAACATCTCCGTTCGCAAGCTTCTGAATATCACCTTGCGTAGCATTATACAGATGGGGGTCAACTCCTGGTCCCATTAAGCTCTCCACATATACACGATCTCCACCGATAATCGATATCGGTTCAGCAATCTGACCAATCGTGGTCACGACTTTAATTTTATTATCAGCTACTGAATTCTCAGCAGTAGAACTACATGATGATAATAAAAGTGACAATCCTAAACCCATCATTAAAACCAATTTCATCTTCCTCATTCTTTTTTGCATGCTTTCTCACTCCTCAATTTTCTAAGTATGTAATTTATATTTACGCCCATGGAATCTTCACCCTAGCTATGAATGTTGCATCAAGGCAAAACTTGTTGTCATATACAAAAGTAATTCTAAATTGAAACTTTGTCAAGAGTTTTCTTGTACAGCTAGTACTACATTGAACCACCGATAAAACAGGAATACTTTCTGATAATCAAAAAAAGACGCCTTTCGGCGTCCTTGGTGAAAGAGTTTATATAATATAGTGAAGAAGGTTACGTTTACGCTGCCAATGATCCACAGTTTCGTTGGCAGATATGAGCTACAACAGCGAGACTATCACCAATAATCACCTTCCCCCACCACCATTCACTATTAGGTGCAATAAGTACATCTAAATTCAACCTAATTCCTCTTAAGCTAACTTTAGTTGCATGGAGTACATCTAAATTACTGGAAAATCTACTTTTTAGCGTTATCGCCATTTTTAACTGTAGGTTGTACAACTAATTCTCTCTTTTCCTACTTTTCCTGCTAATTAAGTGTACTTTCTGCATCTACTCAAGCCTCAACTTCACTACCTCCATGCGTGAAGTATTGTTCGTCACCCTAACGTCGCCACTCTATACATATTCTACTGAATTACATCCGGAATTTAAGATCTTTCATGGAATATAGATGGAATTTGGTGAGTGTCGTATCGGCTATTCATGGGATCGTAACAAGAGAATTTGCCGTTCTTCAACATTTAGATATTCTAATAAATCATGAATAAGCTCCGTGTATTCAAGATCTTTCTCTTGCTCTTTGTTAGCCTTATACTTCAATAAATATTGATGATTTTTATTTCTTTTCTTAAGTAGATCTAAACAATGATTGTGGGCAATTTTGTAAAGCCAGGCTGATAATGAAACAGTATTGGAAAAGCAATTGATATGCTGTAATCCTTTTAAAAATATATCCTGAGCTGCATCTTCAGCCTCTTCTTCGCTCTTGAGAAGGTAATAACAATACAAAAATATCTGTCTTTGAAACCTTTTTATAACAAAGGCATAAGCTTGCTTGTCTCCGGTTTGTACCTTCTCCACCACCGACTTTATTTCTATGTCTAAACTCCCATCTGATTTAGGTGATTCATTCATGTGATTCCCTCCTTTCTGTCCATATAACTGAAAATGATGGCTCTTTGTGACAGGTTGTATTTATTTTATTAATATAAATGTTGTAAACATGGAAAAACCCCTATTACGGGGCTGATCAACCATATCCAATTCTCGACTTTCCATTTCCTTTATGAGATTGTCTCTTCCTGCTTGTTGGTTATTTCACCGAAGTTACCGAAAGAATCACATAACTTATCCATCATATATATTGTTGCAACCTCACCATATCTCTACACTGTAATCCATTCTCCATTATCGGCTCATCATAATGATGCGTGAAATAATCCTTTTCGATACTTACGATTCTGAAACCACATTTCTGATATAGATATAACTGTGCGATGCTAGAGTTACCCGTTCCAATCTCCATACATGTATACCCTAATTCCTTGGAAGTCTGTATAGCATGATGAATTAATTGTTGACCGATCCCTTTGCCTTGTGAACATCCCTCTACAGCTATATTCATAATTTCCATCGTGTGCGGTCTTGTCGGTAGTAAAACATAAGTTCCTACAATCTCCCCATCTACCTCCTTCACAAAACACTTACTTCTTGTGATATAAGCTTGTATCGCTCGCTCTTCTGGATCGGCCAATAATAATAACTCCATCGGATACTTATCCGGATTAGTTACTTCAACTATCGTCATGCTAATCTCTCCTCACTTCTTGACAGAAGAGATCCTTTAACTTCTCGACCGTGTTCACAATATATGTAGGCTCACACTCCAATAATTCCTCACGATTACCATAACCATATTCAACAGCAATCGAGGCAATACCATTATGATTAGCCCCAATAATATCGTATTTACGGTCTCCAATCATGATCATGCGTGATTTATCAAGGTCATTCTCATCAATAATCGACCGAATGATTTCACTTTTATCAGACCGAGTATTATCCAGATTACTTCCATATATTTGTTGAAAAAACGAGTCCATCCCGAAGTGTCGAATGATCTTCTCTGCGTATACCGTTGGTTTTGAGGTTGCTACAATTAGCGTCTTCTTCTGATTGATTAATGTTTGCAGCAACTCTGGAATACCAGCATAGACCGCATTCTCATACAGACCTTGTTCTGCGAAATACTCTCTATAATATCCAATAGCCTTTTGGCAATCCAATTCCGAGAATCCATAAAACTCAGCAAAAGAATGCGCTAAGGGCGGACCTATGAATGGTTCTAGACTATCCAAATCATTTTCCACAATGTCAAATCTGTTCAGAGCATATTGGACACCCTGCGTAATACCCATCTTAGGATCTGTGAGCGTGCCATCTAAATCGAATAGTATATATTGAAATTGCATCTTAACACCCCTTCTAATTAGAATCTTGATCCTTCTGTTATTCTCTAGATTTCCAATCCATAGTGAACATAAACTTCATCTTTCTCATAACCATTCAACTCATAAAGCCTTTGTGCGTTTACATTATTTGAAGCAGTAGATAATTCAATACCTTTAGCTTTCGTTTTACGTGCAAAATGTGCTGCTTCATCTAAAAGTGATTGAGCAACGCCTTGTCGTCTGTATTTCTCAATAACAAATAAGTCGTTAAGTATCCATATTTTTCTCATCGAGACAGAAGAGAATGAAGGATACATCTGTATAAACCCAATGGACTCATCGGAAATCGTATCTCTAACTAACATAATAACGGATTCATTATTTTCAAATTTAGCAGATATGAAGGTGCGCGCTTGGTTCGTGTCAGAATCTTGTCCATAAAAAATTCGGTATTGATCAAACAGTAACACAACCTCTTCCAAATCTTCCATCGTAGCCTGAATAATAACATGCATACTTTAACACTTCCTCTTCATTTATTCCAAACAAGTAAGTATATCTCAGACTTTTCCCCGTCTCATCATTTAATCTGAAGAGAACTTTCGTCGAAACCGCATCATCCGAGATTTAGATGATTTAATCGCTGGGAATGATTTAGAATCGTTAATTTCAAGTAATCAAAGATTAACTTTAGCCCAAATCCGAAATATTCGTAATACTGACATCTTACCAAGTGGATACCGTTTAATCTAGCCCAATATTTCACGTTCTAAAAAGGCTATTTCTCTGTCAGATCGGACAGGAAAACAGCCTTTTTGTGTCATTTAAACAAGAAACATCTTTATTCATTTAATGTCGCAGCTTCCTTCAAAAATGTCAGATCTCTCTCTTTAATAAATTTTCCTGCATAATTTCTAGGATGGTCATTCTCCAAAAGAGAAATCGCCTCCGCCAAATCCACCCATTTCAACACAAACCCTTTACTTCTCTCATCTTTCGTTAAAGAAGGTTCTACTAATTCACCTATCATTTCAGCGGCATAACAATTCGATATTTGGAGAAGTCGATGATCCTTCCTATACTCAATAATCATACCTATTTCACCGAGCACAGTAACTTCTACACCTGCCTCTTCCATCAATTCCCGATTCAAGGCGCTCATGTAATCCTCGCCTTTCTCAATTCCACCACCTGGAAGCTTGTGATACTTATCCTTTGATACATAAATGATAGCAATTTGCTTAGATGAATTTGAGACAATCGCCCTCGATGATTTTCTCACATTAAATGTAATGTCCTGCAAGTTCATCTCTTCTCGAGTAATAACAGTATCGTCTATCTCTCGGATTAATTTCATTCTATGTTCTCCTCCTTTTCGTAATGTTCCAATCGCCGCTTCAAAAAAACTTATCCCATCATATTATATGACTCACTCTTTTGAATTAGTCACTTTCACACTAACATTACATAATAATAATTCGTTAGAATTATATAAATATCCTCTATTTATTATTCATATTAAATGAAGGATCCGACAACAAATAACCCGTAAGATGTTCACTTTGATGTCAATGTGTCCATCTTTCGGGTTATTCAAAATACAGAATTATAACAATCGAAGTGCCAATATCCCGACTAATGCTATCACCATACCTGTGACTTCTAGTCTACTAAATTTGACTTTCACAAATACCCGGGTATATAAAAGAATCATAAGTACGTTAATCGCCACAACAGCTGAGACAAGACTAGTAACACCATACTTAAATGCACTAATGATTAATATCATTCCAAAAAAATTGGTCAGACCAATCAACATTCCCCATAAGAACGTTCGCTTTTCAGACCAGCGGCTTGACTTCACTTGAACAACTTCAGTTGTTATAGCATTCTTACTCTTCTTATTCTTGTCAACAAGCCACCATACTGCAAAAAAGAATGAACCAATCGTAAACATATAAGATAACGTTGGAAACAGATCCGCTTCCAATTTAGTAGAATATTTACCTGCCATATCATTCATTCCAAAGAACAGCATAGCCAACAGTCCCCACTGAGCTCCTTGAAGATTACCTATCCGCAGGTCATTTGAATAACGCACTGTCAAAATACCAACAACGATGAGAACAAAAGCAAATAGTTGCCCTAATGTTAATGTTTCTCCCCACAATATATATGCTAGAACTACAACAACGACCGGCGGTAGTCCTGTCAAAATCGCAATGAGTGATGATTTCCCTACAGCGAATCCCTGAAACATACATGCGTTAGCAACAAATGAGAACGTCCCCATAAATAAACCCGTTAACGCACTAGCTGTCCAATCCTGACCAAACATAAAACTAGCAGACACACTTGCTACAGCGCCTGTGAAAAACACGCCGAACAGCATCAAATTCCGATCTATTCCTTGCTGTGAAGACCAATGATAGAAAATACCCCTTAGCCCGAAACAAAGGGCTGAAAGGGCCGCGAGTAACAGCCACATGATAAATTATGCTCCTTCAACTTGTTGTTCGATCCACAACTTTAGTTTTTATAATATAAGAATGTTAATTGTTTGCTTATATCGTCCATTCATCATGGATAATCCCTACCAAGACCCTTCTATCAGCTTCGCTCTCAAATACAAGACGTAAGCTCTGCCAGTCCATCCCTTCATACTGCGGGTCAAATCCATCGTAGTAATATTCAAAACAACGATGGCGTTAGGATAGATAGCACGGACATTATTCAATGTATTGCCAGTACCAAGCGTCTGATTGTAACTGATCTGCGGCGCTTTAGCAAAATCACTACTGTACACAAATCGATTATAGTAAGAGTCAAAAGTCCTCGAAATTGGAGTTCCAGTCCCATCTTCCAATCCCCAAATATACTTCTTATTGTCGTCAAATCCTTTGGCGATCCCCTCATGAGTTAACACTCGATCTTCGTCCAATTTGACATAGCCATAGGGAGAGAACCGAATACCCTTGTTCTGATTGCTCATATTCGACAGTGATATCAAATCTTTATTCTTTAATGCTTGAATCACCTTTTCCGCTATATCCGCAATGACCGATTTGGCTTTGGCTGATGAAAAGGTTGACTCAATAGCAGCTGTGCGTGTAGTTGCATCCCATTTAATTCTAGCGCCTAAGCTTTTAACAGCGAAACGAAGAGGTATGAATACTCTTCCTTCTCTAATTTCTGATACTTCCTTCAGTGCAGCTTCTTTGTCATTGACGACAGCTTGCTTACTCCCGACAGTAAGTTGTACTTTATGCTCTCCTTTACTAATATAATACCCTATTTCAATATATTAGGTCAGTCTATCTATGATAGCACGTACAAAAAAAGCCACAGAATATATTCTGGGCTCATTGTCCTCTTATAGAGAGGTTATTCAAGAAACCGATTTGCATGTCCCACTGGTACGATTGGCTTTACAGGAATGACATACTCCTTGAAAATCAAGACGGTGATCGGTAACTGTGAAGCCAAACTCGCGTTGGACGCGTATTTCTAACGGTAACAACCAATCTTCCTTAATTTCTTGCACATCTCCACATTCCGTACAAATAATATGATGATGGAAATGAGCTTGATCTTTACTACGTAAGTCAAAACGTGCAATGCCATCACCAAAATTAACTTTCTCAACTACACGAAGTTCTTTCAACAACTCCAAGGTTCGATATACTGTAGCAATACCCACTTCCGGAATTATACCTTTAACAATCATATAAATTTCTTCCGTCGTTAAATGATTCTCTTCATTCTCTAACAACACTTTTACCGTTGCTTCCCGTTGCGTTGTGAGCTTAAATCCTTTAGCAGTCAATTGTTTTCTGATTTCCTCGATGCGCTCTTTAATCATAGACCAACGACACCTCCTCAATCTTTTCTAATATTATATTTGTCATAAATTTTATTTATAATTATTATTATATGATAATAACATGAATCTGGTTGTATATCAAGATCATGGTTGCATCTTGCACTATAAAGCATAATAAGCACTTTTTGGGGGAGGAGAAATGAGAAGACATTGCAACGTTTAAATATTCCTTACTATGTAATATATGTTCACCCAAGTTCTCATGCTACTTACTAGCCTAGAGCTACACCGATGACGATCAAACTTCTGTTCAACGATGAAGGGACGGTTCTCGGAGCACAAGCAGTCAGATTCAACGGGGTCGACAAAACCTTCATAGGACGGATGTTCGGAGCCATGTTACCCCGCGGAAGTCGTAAATTATCGATATCCAAAATGATATGATGGGCATGGGTATCACACGAGAAGAATTAATCGATCACGTTCAGATCGGTGGAGTTGGTTATTATTGAGGAAAGGCAGACCAATCCGGTATTAATCTGTTTATCTAAGTAGGGACAGCTAAGCTTCCCTTGGCGAAAGAGTTCATGTGGTGGGTAGGAACGGATAGATATGGGCTACATCCGCTGTTAAAGGCGGAACGTAAACTTCATACCTATCCCCTTCTTTTGTTCTATTTCGAGGGGGTATAGCGATACTTTACTACAATATACGTCGTCAATGTGATAACACATAAGCTTATGAATAGGAGCAGCTTTTTCAAGTCTTGTCACATCCTAATCTAACAAAATCTCTTTATTGAGATCTCTCAGAAATTTAAACAATTCTTTTATTTGCTTCTCGGTAACTCTTTCTTCCGATAGGACTGGTAATTCATTCTCCTTAAAGAAATTCACTTCAGAAGTTTCTACTCCGCCAGAGGCATCTCCACCGGTAATCTCACACAAAATATATACTTTATAAACATGTAGCGCAGACGGTGGATGATCATGAAATTTCGTGTCCAAAATTCCTAGTAATCGAATGGTTCTAACATCATACCCCGATTCTTCTTTTATCTCTTTAATAACGACCTCACGTGGTGAGAGTCCTATATCTGCCCATCCCCCGGGTAATGCCCACGCCCCATCAAGCCGCTCTTTCACAAGCAAGATTTCATCATTCTGAAAAACAACTCCTCGCACATCCACTTTAGGTGTTGCATATCCCTTCTCACTCGCAAACAGTGTTCTGATCTTATCAATCTCCACATCTGTATATTCATTCAATATCGTAATACTAAGATCCCTTAATTGTCCGAAACGCTCCAGATCATAAACATCCTTGGAATATGCAAGCCCATTCTGACTAATTGCCTGGATTTGCTTCGCCCATTCAAGCCATTTCAGATTCATATCAATCACCCACCTCTATTTCTTCAATTAATTCCTTTGAGTCATTCTTCACACTTCCTACAGTAGATGACACAGGATAGGCGTGCATCTTATCGGCCTCATATGGACGAAGTAACGCCATTAGTGACGATTCATCACGATTATCTCGACTCAACCATTCCGCCTCGTCTTCGCGCCGCACAATGACTGGCATGCGATCATGTATGTCTGCGATGAGACTATTAGGTGTTGTCGTGATGATCGTACAGGTACTTACTTTCTTACCGTCGGGATCTATCCAAATATCATATAACCCTGCCATTGAGAAAATGTCTCCATCACGCATGACGATTCTCATCGGTTGTTTGCTACTACCTTCCTTCTTCCACTCGTAAAACCCATCTGCCGGGATAATACATCGTCTAGTACTAACAAGACGTTTGAACGAGGCTTTCTCCAACAACGTTTCTGCTCTTGCATTGATCATTTTACTGCCCAACTTCTGATCCTTCGCCCAGGACGGGACAAGACCCCAGCGGAGTTCTCCTAATCTATTCCCTGAACCATTATGTATGACAGCTGGGATGAGTTGCATGGGGGCTGCATTATATTTCGGGGCGTAGTGGATCATGGTCGAATCATTCGTTAAGTATCTGACTAACAACTCTTCCATAGAGACGGTTATTGTATATCGTCCACACATGTCAACACCTCCATAGTGTCTGAACCTCCTGATATGCTTCATGAGTCCCTATATCATAGCTATCCCCATCGGCATCGTATGCCCTGATCTCTTTGCGAGAATGTAACCATTCCGGGAAATAGCTAGGAGCGTCTGGATTATGTCCTTCACTTAAATACTGATCGAATAACGGTAACGTATCTTTTCTATAAATATAAATAGCAAACACACCTATATTCGTTTTCGGATGAACAGGCTTCTCTTCAAAAGATAATACTCTCTGTTCGTTATCTAACTCCACAACACCAACTCTTTGCAGGTCTTCTAATTCATCCAATTTCTGCACTAGAATACTGTCCCTATATTCCTTATAAAAGAATTGAATATAATCTCGAAGATCGAATGTGAAAATATTATCACCCGCTAGCACCATGAGATCATCTTGGATTTGCTCTTTCTCAATCACATAGTGAATATCTCCAATTGCCCCTAATTTATTCTCCACTGTTGTTGTGCCATCGTTAATGATATGAAGCCTTGTATTCGTCGTCCTTGAGTCAGCCCAATCTACGAACGCTTGGTAAAATTTATCGTTACTCACGATATAGATTTGTGATATCTCTTCAAGTTGTTCTAATTCATCTATCATATAGTCCAAGATACTCCGATTGCCAATGGGCAACAACGATTTAGGCTGATTTAATGTGAGTGGATACAATCTCGTTGCATACCCAGCAGCTAGGACTAGTGCGATCATATTAATCTCCTCTCAGATAGCTCTCCTATTGTATCAATAATACTTCTCTCCACATCAGTTCCCAGCGATATACTTTCCGTGGCATACTCGCCTAGTTCAGGATGATGACCAATTCTAACGGAATGCAGCGCAGCTTTAAACATACTAATATCATTGGCATCATTCCCAAAAGCTATAAATTGTTTCTCTTCAACTCCGATGGCTTGCAAAGCACTCCACTTATGAATGTTTCTAGGACTAATATCGAGCACATTCTCGTCTTTATGTTTATGCACAACCACATCAAGCTCCGCTAACTTTTCCGATAATTTCTCCATATTGGTCGCCGATAATATAAGTATTTTAACGATTCTTTCAAGAGATTCGACAGAAACCCTCTTAGCCAGTTTCATGGAATCTACATTATTTAAAATAGGATGATCCATTGCTCCAGTATATGCGTAATCCCAGTCACCATCGATTAAATAGGTAGCCTCATGATCTCGAATAAGCTCCTTGATCTGCCCTACTTGTTCCACCATAAATGAGTTTACGTGGATCACTTTTCCTTCTTTTGAAACAAGTGAACCATTCCCACCTATTAAGATATGATTATGAAACCTTTTATCAACAACGGGAAGCATATCGCGAATGGGTCGAGCTGAAGCGAAGATCACCTCATGACCTTCTTCTATTAGTTGTTCTAAACGCTGTACTATCCCTTCTGATATCGGCTGCCCTTTGAAACAAATCGTTCCATCCAAATCAAATACAAATTTCAAATTTTCATCTCCCGTAGTACTCCTTCTTATTTTATAGCCACGACTCTTATTCTCTTATAGTCAGCAACCCAAGATTCACCGTCAAATAATGACTTTCTAGCGATATCGGCTATTCTTTCGAAAACACGTTTCTTGTCTGACTCCGTGAAACCTTTAAAAAACACATCGGCTGCAAGTCCATTTAACCAATGTGCTAGCCCATTCTCTCCATCTTCCAGTTGTGTAGGACGGTCAAAGTGAACCGCGTAGGTTACTACGAAGCCCTGTTGTTCTAACAAATGGCTATATTCTCCTATACTCGGAAAATACCAAGGGTTAAGCTCGTTCGCATCCACACCATAATCTTGTGCTAGTACATCAGTAATAGACTTTACTATAATCTCTATATTACCCTTCCCACCAAATTCTGCAACAAAACGGCCACCCTCTTCTAAAGCATTCCAGACACATGATATAACGTTCTCTGCATTCTTGATCCAATGTAAAGCAGCATTCGAGAATACAGCATTTACTTGTTGATCCAATGAAAAATTCTCAGCATTTCCGCTAATAAATTTGATGTCAGGGTACTTTCTTCTCGCTCTGTCCATCATTTCTTCGGATAAATCCATGCCTGTGACTGAAGCCCCTAATTGTGCAATTCCAAAACTTAAATCACCTGTTCCGCACCCCAGATCTAGAATTCTTTCACCTTGCTGAACATTTAATATCTCCAATATTCCTTTTCCGTACTGTGAAACAAACCCTAATTTATCATCATATAATTCCGGTTTCCATTCATGTATTGATCCCATCATGTACATCCTCCTTCATGACAATAATGTTGTTGAAGGTATTATTACATAAAAATGGTTATTGTTGAAATATATAAAACAAATAGCACTTATAGTTTATAGTAATAAACAAAAGGACAATCCCATGTATGAGAGTCGAAACTATCGTTAGGATTATCTCCTAAGAAGAAGTACTCATTTACAGGTACCTGATTTCATTCGTTAAAACGACCGATGTTTGGATTTGTTTATCCGGGACATTCCAGTATTTACGTAATAACTCCTCTTTAGATTCATTAGATACGACCTGGAACCCATATTTCTCATAGAATCCAATTGCCCAGAATGCTGACTCCCAGGTGCCAATGAGTAAAGGCTTCTTTGTTAAAGAAACCAAATAAACTAATAACTTACCACCCAAACCGAGATTACGTTGATTGGTCCTCACATAAGCATGGCGTATAAGGGAAACATCACCTTTTTCTTGCAATCCCATCACGCCAACAACCTTGTTATCCACTACATACCCCCAGAAAAGCACACCATTATTCATTTCTTCATTTAACTCTTCAAGAGACATATAAGGTTCATGGTATCTATCTTCTGGGATGATCCCTTTATATGCTTGAGCGGCATCATTTATGATGTCATATATAGATTTCACATCTTGTTCGTTACATAACCGAATCATGGACACAACACCTCCGTTTATAAAAAGTCTCTATAATCATTAAAATTGAAATATAATACATTATGTATTCCATTATATAGGTTAAGTTGTATATCAAGCTAGTTGATTTCCTACTGATCAAAGATAAGGTAAGCATTTTTCAAAAGAAGGAGAAGAGAAGTCCAGGATGACTCTCGTCACTGGGCTTCTCCCCTATTTTGAGCATGCCATAAGATCAACCTAAATATCGATGATACAAGCTCTTAGCTTCAGCAATATCATTCGTTCCGTGTACCAACACTCTTCCATCTTGAAAAATAGCCAACCTATGATTACCTGTATATAACGAAACCAGGTATGGGTTATACTCTACTCGATATCCTTGTTGAGCGAAAACTGCAACGAGTTTCACTAAATCTCGTCTTATCGGTACGGGTGGTCGAATCTGAACCGTATCTCTTCCACATAAGACGGCTGTTCTCGTATGATTTGACTCAGAAAGATAGGGATAGGTCGGCTTTTCTCCGCAGGAAAGACATGACAGCCTCTTCATGCTATGTACATTTATGGAAGAGTGCTGATTACTCCATAGATCGAAAGAAGTAAGTTTATTACGTAATGAAGATACATCCCCTACCAATAACTTCAAAGCTTCTGCTGACTGATAAGCGATAACCATTTGTACAGCTGGACTAATAATACCCACCGTGTCACAGGTAGCTCCAGCTAACGGTACGGTTTCGAGTAAGCAGTTCAGGCAAGGAGTCTCTCCAGGAATAATGGTATATGTGATCCCATAGCTACCGACACATGCTCCATAAATCCAAGGTACACGAACCTTTTGAGAAACATCGTTCATTAGCAACCGAGTATCAAAGTTATCTGTCGCGTCAATGATCAGATCGACACCCAAGACCATATATTGTATCTCACTTGTCGTAACGTCCATTACATGTGCATTCACTTCCACCATCGAATTAATCTCCATCAACCTTTGCCTCGCTGCAATAGCTTTGGGTATGCGTTGCTCCGCATCCGCTTCACAGTATAGTTGTTGGCGTTGCAGGTTACTCCATTCCACGTAATCTCGATCAACAATCGTTATCTTACCTACACCTGCTCTTACTAGTGCCTCAGCATTTCCTGTACCTAATGCCCCTGCACCGATAATCAGGACATGCTTCGTACCCAGCTTATGCTGTCCCGATTCTCCTATCGGTGCAAATAGCTTCTGTCGTGAATATCGCTCGTTCAAGTGCTACTCCATCCTTCCATCGGACTACTAGCAGATGCATATCGCTTCTTCGGAATTCGACCCGCTTCAAATCCTAATCTACCCGCTTCAATCGCGAGTTTCATTGCTAGAGCCATCTTCACAGGATGCTGCGCTCCTGAAACAGCCGTATTCAGTAATACCGCATCGGCTCCAAGCTCCATAGCGAATGCTGCATCAGCAGGACTACCAATACCCGCATCTACAATGATCGGCACCGTTGCTTGCTCAATAATGAAGCTAAGATTTAAAGGATTAATAATACCCTGACCCGAACCTATTGGGGATGCACCTGGCATGATGGCATGAACACCTAATTCTTGTAGTCTTTTCGCTAATAACACATCATCTGATGTATAGGGTAGAACGATAAATCCTTCCTCTAGAAGCATTTCCGAAGCTTTTAACGTCTCCAGTGGATCTGGCAACAGCGTCTTCCAATCACCAATCACTTCGACTTTTATCATGTCGCACAGCCCAGATGCTCTCGCTAACTTAGCGATACGAACGGCTTCCTCTGCTGTTGAAGCACCTGCTGTATTCGGAAGTAATGTATATCTACTAATATCTAGCATTTCCAGAAAATTAGGCTGAGTCGCCTCAAATATGTTCATCCGTCTAACCGCAAACGTCAAGATTTGCGCCTCAGATACATCAACAGCTTCTTTTTGAATCTCAAAGCTTGGGAATTTCCCTGTTCCTAATAGCAATCTTGAACTAAATTCATGTGTTCCTATCTTCAACAAATTAGCCACCTCCTACGAAATGTACAATCTCAATTCGATCTCCATCTGCCAAGCATGTCGTCTCATGATCTGATTTCTCTAAGATCTGCTGATTCCACTCCACAATAACAACCTTAGATTCTAATTCATAATGCGACAATAATGCTGTAACTGTCGTACATGTATTAGCGACTTCGACCTGTTCACCATTAATTTGTAACTTTAGCATATAGTCACGACCTGTTCCCGCTTAACATTCTGATGCCGATCGACACGAAACGAATCTATAGACAAGTTCTTTTCCTTCTTTCCTTCAGCCCAATCTGCCACAATGCTACCCGTAATTGGCCCAAGTAGAATTCCTTTACGAAAATGACCCGTTGCTACATATAACCCTTTCAAAGTCGGATGCTCACCCAAATAAGGTAACCCATCTAATGTCTGCGGACGAAGACCACTCCAAGCCTGTTCCCACTCCGCCTCCACGATACCTGGTAAGATCCGTTTTGCAGCATCTAACAGTTTAGAAATCCCTCCAATTGTAGCCCTGCGATCATAACTATGTTCCACCATCGTAGCTCCAACTACGAGTCGTCCTCCTTTCTTCGGAACGAGATAACAACCATCACTAAACACGGTAGATTTCAATAACGGAGAATGACTAAGCACAGAGAAACACTCTCCTTTGACTGGATACATCTCACAAGTTAATCCAGCTTGCTTAAGCAGAGAATCACTCCAAGTCCCAGCAGATATCACAACTTGATTAGCGTGAAGCTCTCCTTCGCTTGTAACTACCCCAGTAATACGCTCTTGATCACAGAGAAGTGATTTAACCTCAGTAAATTCCTTTATTTCTGCTCCAAGTACTACCGCTGCCTTCGCCAATGCAAGACATAATTCAGGTGCATCAACATGACTATCTTCTTCTGCGAACATTGCTCCCTCTATATCTGCGGATATTTTGGGCTCACGTTGTCCTACCAGCTCTTGAGATAACCACTCCGCTTGTTCTCCCACTTGCTTTTGAAAAGCTAGAATACGCTGAACTTCTTGCATATCATCCTTAGTTGCAGCTAGCCGAAACATCCCTTTGCGTTTCAAGCCGATATCTATTCCAGTCAAGTCCTTTAAATCCTTCGCTAGCTGTGGAAATAACGTCCGACTGGCACGCGCCATCTCGAACATCGGGCCTGCTTCAGTGATCTCTGCCTGTACAGCAAGCATACCCGCTGCCGCACTCGAAGCTTGGCTACCCAAGCGATCTCGCTCTAATAAGATAACTTTCATTCCCCGCGCAGACATATAATAGGCAATTGAACTCCCAATAACACCGCCACCGATAATAATGACATCCAATTGTTTCATTCTAGTCAATAACCTCCTACTTTTTTTTAGCATAACCTTTCATATCCAATGCCTCTCGATAATTGTGTACTGCACTTAACGGATCATCTGCTGCAGTAATCCCTGATAATATTGCAATACCTGCTGCTCCAGTTGCGACAATCTGCTGCACATGATCGGGCTTAATACCTCCGATCGCAATAACTGGAATAGGAACACTTTTCACCACTTCCTTTAACTTCTTCGTTCCTCTAGCTTGCTGTCCGGGCTTAGAAGCTGTTGGGAAGATATGCCCAAACACTAGATAATCAGCTCCTTGCTCACTCATCTCCACTGCCTCTTGAACAGCGTGAACAGAACGTCCTATTCGCAATTCAGAGAAAGCTTTCCTCACTGCCTGCACTTCTAGGCTACGGTAGCTTAACTGGACTCCCCCAGTTCCAGCGGCATAAGCCACATCAACTCGGTCGTTTATGATCACTTTACTAAGGGGTACTCCACCTGCTCTTAAAGCCAATATCCCTGCCCAAAGTTCAGCTGCATGACTTGAGTTCTCCCTTATATGGAATGCTGTTACAAAAGGATGAATAAGTGTCGCAATCCTTGCAAAGTGTTCTAACTCAGACTGACCATTCGAGATCACATGTAATTCTCGTGCTGACATCGCACTCCCTCCCTATTTTCTCGTATGACGAATCTCAGATAAGATGGAACAGCGAAAAGGCCACCCTCTGCAATAGAAGGTGGCCTTTAACTATAGTCAAAAGAATGTAGACGTATATACGCATACAAAAATATCTTAACCAAAGCTCAAGCTCACTTCCCTACGCTGGTATAATCCAGATCAGGTTCAAAGGGTTTGGAATCACACATTCCGTCTCAGCCAAATAGCACCCCTAGTGATCTAACGTATTCAATTGGATACATACTAACACAATTATTGGAACTTTAGAATCTCTTTTTTTAGATTCTTTGAAATTGAGAACCCCACGAACTCCCCATTAAGATATTTTTATGGTATCTCTCTGCTAGCTTTCCGCCCATTCCTTAAAGATCTGTATCATCTCTTCTAAATTTCTCAATCCACCTGCACCTTCGAAATATCCATCCTTAATCCAACATCTCACCCAATCATGATCATCTCGATCAATAATAATTTCGTCTAACGTTTTTCCCTCTAATTCAGTCTCAAGTAAAGGTACCGTTAATCTCCATCCGGGAGTGTCTATCGATTCAATCTTCAAAATATGGGTCTGCTCCCACTCATCATCACAATAATTCTCATACCAACCTTCTAACCATTTCAGGTTGCTCATCTTCTTCCTCCTCGGTTAAACAAGTAATAATCCATAATACAAGAACAAGCGATCCCTGCCACATATCGGATTAAATCAATGACTAAGAAACCTTTTCCTAATATTAATGCTCCCAATAGTGTTGATCGTATTTCAATAATCCAATCCGCTTGATATAACTGACTGAATTCAATACTAAAGCTAAAGATTAAACTTAAACAAACAGACACAAGTAATCTTTGCTGTAAGAACAATATCCGACAACCGAAGTAAACCATACTTGCCCACAAAGCATCTCCGAAATGTCGTGATACAAATAAGGGTAATACATCTGAAAAGGTCCTCGAACAAATTCCTAAAGTCATTACTATAAAGAATAGAAATATGTATACTACTCTATTCTTCACTAACTTATCCAAATAACTGCTGCATATGCTCATTTAATGGTTCATTGTCCGAGAATAAATCGGGATACTCACGCAGCATTTCTGTAAGAACCTCAGTCATCTTGACCGTGTCACATACACGTACAACCGCATCACCCAATTGTCCGAAATACATCGCACCATGCTTCACCATCACGTCCTCAACCTTCCAGAAATACTCTGACCATGACTGTCCACAATGCCTACGGGATGGCACTTCAATCACGGTTCCATCAGCTAAGACGGTTTGCAACGGTTCAGGATCATCGGTCATTCTGCCTGGAATATCAACCCATTCCTCAATCCCATGCATGAACGTATTTCTGCGCAAGTCCACCCCTACGAGTAGAATGGTCGCCTGGCGATCCAATAATTTGCCCCATGCTGAACCTCTGGCACATGGTGTATCGAACACTTCATCACCCGTAGTGAATGATTCCGCTCCCTCACCCAAGGCCGCCACGGAATGCGTAGGATGCCAAGAGCGTATGACACCCGGTCGCTTACGGAATATTTCAGGAAGAATACCGATACAAGAAGGTGATTCTTCCACATAATATTTAGGATTGTTCGCATTTATATTAGCCCATGTATGAGTAGGTAGAGCTAGCAGTCCGTCTTCCATGAATTCTGACAACACGTTGAGGACCGTATCAGCCCCTCCTTCTACCTCACCTAAACTTTTCATGGAGGAGTGTACAAGTACGACACCTTCTTGGTTAATCTCCATTTGATTCATTTGTTCCAAAAGACTAGCGTGTGTATGCATAATTAAGTAATCTCCTTTATGTCGTTGATGTTATATGATGGACTTACACAACTCTATTATATCCCATCTCTAATTAGGTAGGGAGTCCACTCCATATCATTCGACAAGCTCGGGATCATTCCTTCTGCTTCCCCTTACCCATTGCCTCCATATATATTCGTGTCTCAGATACTACAACACCTGATAGACCTAGTAGTGCAATCAAGTTAGGGAATGCCATCAACGCATTGACAATATCAGCTAACAGCCAAATCGCATCCAATTTGATAAATGCTCCACCAGCTACTAATGCTATGAACAAGATACGATATGGTTTAATCCCCTTTACCCCTATTAAATATTCAACACATCGTTCCCCATAGTAATTCCATCCTAGAATAGTCGTAAATGCGAACAATACCAAACAGATGGTCAGTAAATCTGCTCCAAATGCAGGGAAAGCGCTGGCGAATGCTGCCTGCGTCATAAGCGCACCTTCGCTATTTCCATTCCATACTCCTGTTACCAATAAAGTCAGTCCGGTCAGATTACAAATAATAATTGTATCTATAAAGGTACCTGTCATCGAAATCAATCCCTGCTCAGCTGCCCATTTCGTTTTGGCTGCAGCTGCAGCGATTGGTGCGCTTCCTAAGCCAGACTCATTGGAGAAGATCCCTCTTGCAACACCACTGCGCATCGCAAGCATAATCGTCGCCCCGACGAAACCACCTGTTGCCGCAGTCGTTGAAAATGCAGATGTGAACACTAGAGCGATCGCGTGTGGAAGTTCCTCAGCGAAGGTGATTAGAACCCCTAGAGCAGCAAGAATATACAAAACGGACATGAATGGAACCACCTTCGTGGACACTTGAGCAATACTCTTGATCCCTCCAATGGTCACAATTCCTGTCAGCACCGCTAGAATAACAGCCGTTACTACGATGGGAACTCCAAAGCTCGCTTCTGTTGAGGATACAATCGCATTCACCTGCGGAAACGTTCCTATACCGAATAATGCTACTAATATACCACTTGCAGCGAACATGATTGCTAGCGGTTTAAAGCGAGGTCCGAGACCTTTCTCAATATAATACATCGGTCCACCCGAATAATTTCCATTCTTATCAATCGTGCGATACTTAACAGCCAACAATCCTTCTGCATATTTCGTTGCCATTCCTAGAAAGGCTGCAACCATCATCCAGAATAATGCTCCCGGACCACCCATCTTAATAGCTGTGGCTACACCAACAATATTACCTGTACCTACCGTTGCGGCCAGCGCTGTGCTTAATGCCCCAAAGCTGCTAACATCACCATCACCCTCATTGGGTGCTTTACCAATCAACTTGAGCGCCATCGGTAGACGTAGTACCTGAAGTAAATTCAATCGAATACTCAGCCAAATCCCTGTTCCCATGACTAGAATAAGTAAGGGTGCTCCCCATACCACGTTGCTAATTTTCTCTAATAATTCTAACATCTAAACCACTCCCCCAAATAATAATAAATAACAAAAAGAGCCAAATCAATTGATTTAGACTCTTAGAGAGAGGCACAGGATATAAGGTAACACAAATATTCCATCAATTAGTGAAAATAATCACAAATCATAGGTGATATCTACCATATTTTAATCCTGTCTCTGTCCTTTTGCCTGAGAGTTTAAGCAGATCTTCATCTGCCTTGCACCTTCGGCGCCCGTAAAATATAGGGTCTCTCCAGAGTTCTGTCCGTTCACGGTCCCGCTTCTACTAACCTAAGCACCTGAGAGCTTTGCCCCTTCGGTCGGAACTTGCATTCCATCTCCCGCAAACATCATCCAGCAATATGAATTTTCACTATTATACATAGTTATCAAGCTACTTCACAAGTGGACAATCTGTGAAGTAGCTTAATAATCATTCAACGGCACTCTATTTGCTATTAACTCAACTTTCGCAGAGAAAACTCGGCTTAACTATTTGATGTGCCTGGGTGATTTGTACGGGTTTCCGTATAGAACCTAAACTTGCTGCGCCAATTGAGTGCATTTTGTACGTTTTTTCGTATAAGACCCATCCTACTACTGCCAATTGACAGCACTTTATATAGTTTTTCATACAAACACCACGCTGCGACCATCCAAAAACAATTCCAGCAATAAATCACCAGTTTGTTCAAGGACATCAAGGTTTACCTGCCGAATTTAAGCTGCAAAAGTTGAGTTATTCTTCATTGAAAGTCAAAGAGCCCTCAAGATCATTGACCTTGAGGGCTCTTTAACTTCGTTGATCATTCTAAAATGATCCATCCATTTATACACGTTTATTTCTCCGTCCAGACCATCCATCCAATGCATGGCGAAGTGATTCTAACGGATGGCTCCATAACATGCGTGGTCCTGCATACTTCATAACAGCCTTAATCTGGACACGTCGATCTGCCTTGTAGCAGTGAACAGGGCAACGTCCGCAAGTCGTCTTATCCTCACCGAAACGGCACAGTGCAAGACGAGCATGAGCATAGCGAACTAGATCCTTGCAGTCAGTACACATTTCGTCTGAACCATTCTCCGTGTTCTCATTTCGAATATGTCCATGCCCCTTACAATATTTATGAATCATAATAGCTACGATATCTTTCTCCCTAACAATGCGTGGACCCCTATTTTCTAATGGTTTAGCCCGCCGCTTCGTACTGATTTCTTCCGATATGGTCACGCACCTCACTTTCAAGTAACCATATCATTATAATTCCAACCGGACTGTTCTAATATTAACTATATCTCACCTCTAAGATCCTCATTCTTGTTCTCCGATGGCTTAACCGCAAATAGGGTCAGCAATCCGCCAACTGCCGCGACTATCGCCATTATATCGAAGAGAATCCAGTGATCTATATTATGTAACAAGGATATAATAGGTGGTCCGAGTGATACCCCGATAAATCTCATACTGCTATATAAAGAGGTAATGGTTCCTCGCTGTTCTTTCTCAATCCCCTCCGTAATTAACGCATCCATACAAGGAAGTGCGAGCCCAATTCCTGCACCGCAAAGTGAAAATAAACTAATCACAAAAATAATTTGGCTACTAAAACCTATAATAACTAGGCAAACTGTTAATAAAGCCATTCCTGCAAATCCGGTCCATTTCATCAGCATCTTATTCTGGCCAATCACCTTCCCACTAATGTATGAGCACAGACAAAGCAACGCCAATGGGATCGCTAGCACCAACCCTTTAATAACGCCTTCTAGTTTATATTTCGACTCCAACGTCTCCGACAAATAGAACAGTACTCCAAATAGAATGAACATACATATACAACCCACAGCAAAGATCGCATAAACCCAACGGCCCTTTTCCTTCAATATGTCCTTTGTTCCCATCAAAAATTTCTTCAAAGAAACGCTAGACTCACCCTTATGTGGAGATTGAACTAGAAATATAACGAGCAGCAGAGAAATGAGACAGAGCACGGGTATACTAATAAAGGGTAAATACCATAGAACCATCCCGAGGGCAGCCCCAAGAATTGGACTAATAACCTTTCCGAATGTGTTGGCCGTCTCGATAATCCCAAGACCGTGACTGACGTCTTCTTCTTTCTCGAACATATCTCCAACCAAAGGAATAACGATAGGAAAAGCGCCGGCCGCACCAATCCCCTGTAGAAGCCTACCTGCTAGAATGATCCAGTATGCAGACATATCCTTTAATAACCAGGAAGCTACCGCAGAGACCGCCCCCCCTACAGCTGCTATAATTAAACTTGGAATAATGATTTTCTTTCTACCGAACCGATCTGAAAGATAACCTGCAATGGGAATAAACAGGATTGCAACAATCGCATACACCGTAATCAACATACTTACTTTAAAAGAACTTACGTGAAGTTCACGCGAAATTTGCGGCAAAATAGGAATCAGCATGGAGTTACCCAGCGTCATGATGAGTGGAATGGAAGCGAGTGCTACTAAGTCCCATTTCTTATTATCCATTGAATTAACCACCTTTGAGGTTCTGTAGACATATCTATTGTGGTTTAATTCATCCATTCATATTCACATACCATTTAATACATTTTATTTAGCCTGTCGAGCATACGGCATACTAATATAGATAGAATAGACGGTCCCGTAGGACCGCCTAACCTTATTCTAAGTTTGCATGATTACCGTACATCGCCTTACCGCTCAATGACTGCTTCTCCATCAGTCGCAAAATAACGGCATCACATACAAGTAATAGCATTTGCTCAAAGAGCGAACCCATCGGTTGAATTGTGCTTGATTCATTCTCCAGGTGATCCTTAGGTGCGCCAGGAAGCAGAACCATAATATGTGCTAGCTCACCAATTGTAGACGCTTGTGACAGCGTCAAAGCGGCTACAATTGCCCCCAAGCTTCGTGCCTTTTCAGCCATCGGCACAATCGACTTCGTCTCTCCCGAACCCGACCCAATTATAAGCAGATCTCCCTGAGCAAGACTTCTCGTTACCGTCTCGCCTACAACGTATACATCCAATCCGAGGTGCATCAGCCGCATTGCAAAGGCGCGCATCATCAGTCCAGAGCGGCCAGCACCAGCTACGAACACTCTTCCCGCCTCACTTATTCGCTCAACAAGTAGATCTAGCTGTTCATCCGCGAGCTGACTAGAAGCGTTGTCCAACTCCCTCAATATCGCAGCAACGTATGACTTCGTTTCCATGATTTCGATTACCCTTGCGTGATCAGTTGCTTCATCTCAGAAGCAGCTGCTACCATATCCTCTTGTCCTGTAATACCTCCGCCTACGATAACTAAATCCGGCTGCACCGCAATAACTTCTGGTAAAGTGCTCAGTTTAATACCGCCAGCAACTGCTATTTTTGCATTTTTGACTACCGCTTTGATCGTGCGAAGATCTTCGAAGGAGTTTTGTCCTTCTGCTTGAAGATCATAGCCCGTGTGAACGCAAATGTAATCCACGCCTAAGGCATCAACCTCTGCTGCGCGCACAGCAAGATTTTTCACGGCAATCATATCAACCAATATCTGCTTACTATGTTTTTTGGCTTCTTCAACCGCACCCTTAATACTTGCATCCTCCGCTACACCAAGGATAGTGACGATGTCTGCACCGGCTTCAACTGCTTTCATAACTTCGTATCCACCTGCATCCATAATTTTCAAGTCTGCGAGTATAGTCAGATTAGGAAAAGCTTCCTTTAACGCTTTTACCGCGTGTAGACCTTCGTTAATAACGATCGGTGTACCAATTTCAACAATATCAACAAAAGATTCAACTTGCTTCACAACTTCAATTGCTCCTGGAATATCGACAAGGTCTAACGCTAATTGTAATTTCATATATAATAATCTCCTCTAAAATGTACTAGACTTACTATACCCTAATCTAGACACACCTTATCCAAATGTAAAGTACGCACCTTTATGTAACGTAGTTACCAATTCGATACTATGAAGAGCTATTTCATGCATCTTTTGCGTAATGGGCATCTCTCGCTTCAATTCTCCGAAACGATGTGTACCCTCTGTCAAATGACATAGTATAACCGGTTTCCACTTTCCTCCGATGACTTTCAAGGTCAGTTCAACTGTTTCTTTAAAATGCTGGTCTCCCAATTTCAGTCCCCCTTCAATGTAATATGGTTACTTTCCTATACGAAGGTGAGACAATCATTACGTGACTCGGATTAGTGATTGAAAAGATTTAACTGCATCCTCTTTCAATTTAGCTGCTAATTCATGTAATTCAATTTGTACCTCATGAATATACAGATTCGTAAAGGTCCATAACACATCATATGCTTTTCTACGGGCAACCGCCTTCTCATTCATGTCAAGTTCGATCCCGTATCCTTTTATAAACCTAGGTTCATTGTTATATAATACAAAATCAAACTCACGATCAGCAAACATCGCCCGATCTGCATCGATTATAGCTGCAATACGTAGAACATCGTCATGCCCTCTTTGAACGAGTACATTAGGATCCCATAGATCATTATGGACTAATGAAGGTACAGTTACTTCATCAAATAACGCGCTGTGCGTTACAAAATAGTATTGGAATTCATCGATCATAGTCGTTTCAAGCAAACAATGCTCTCTACACAAGCCAGCAACTTCCGAAGAGAACAGGATCAATACATCACTCCAAGTTGTCGACCCTTTCACTGTTCCATCTGGCTGTGGAAATCCAAAATAATCAGCTGTTATATCATGCATTTGGCGAGTTAATCCCCCAAGTTCTTCTTGTAATGTATCATACTCCTCTTCTGTAATCGAAAGATCGTTTAATTGAATACTTTCTATAAATGTAATTAACATATACTGTCGATCGATAATCGATCCAGAACCATCATAACGAATAACATGTGTACAGGGAATTCCCTCTTTAGCCATCAACCCATAAGTATATGGTTCAACTGCCATCATATTTTTTTCAAAAGAACGGATTTGTTCATCTGACACATTCTTAAATAACTTAGACATTTCCATATCATTGCCACAACCCTTATATAAAATAAACCGAGCCATATCAGACGCGCACAGCTGCACGTCTTCATGACTCGGTTTTTATGAATTACCAAACATCTTTATTCATGTTTCAAATTTCTTCTCATACATGAAGAAGTTATCTTAACTTATACCAATGTAATCTTCACAGAAGTTGCACCCGCTGCTGGTGTAATTACGACACCGTCTGCACCGGATTCTGACTTACCACCATCGACAGAAGCTACTTCATTAATGCCTCTAAGTACAACAGACCAAGCTTTACCAACACCGCTTGTTGTAACTTCGATTACAGAGCCAGTACGTGTAGCTGTAACATCAAGTTCCTTCTCAGCTTGTAGGTTAACAACCTCAGCTTGCGCTGTTGCACCATCAGCCAATTGGAACACATGTAGACTAACACCATCAGCGAAATCATAATCCGTCTTGTTATCTTGTTGACCCACTGCAATGATACTGTTGGATTTAATCATCATTGGCAGCGTCATGAAGTCATGATTCTCGCTATACCAACGTCCACCTTCAAGTACATCACCTGTCAGATAGTTCGTCCAATTACCTTCTGGAAGGTAATACGTTACATCGCCTTCTTTATTGAAGATTGGAGCAACCAAGATGGAATCACCGAACATATATTGCGTATCCAACGTAGCACAAGTAGGATCTTCAGGATATTCAAGCACCATCGCTCTCATCATCGGTATACCCATCACAGTAGATTCTACTGCTGAGTTAAATAGATACGGCATGATTCTGCATTTCAGCTTCGTGAACTCACGAACGACATCAACCGCTTCGTCACCGAACAACCAAGGCACTCGGTATGAAGTACTTCCATGTAGACGGCTATGCGAAGACAACAGACCGAATTGTACCCAACGTTTGTATACGTCTGGTGCAGCTGTCATTTCGAAACCACTAATATCATGACTCCAGAATCCGAATCCAGATAGACCTAATGACAATCCACCACGAACGGTTTCTGCCATCGATTCATAACTAGCCGAACAATCTCCACCCCAGTGTACAGGGAACTGTTGTCCGCCAACCGTTGCAGAACGTGCGAATAGAGCAGCTTCACCTTTACCCAAGTTTTCTTCCAATACTTCAAATACAGCTTTGTTGTATAAGAAAGTATAGTAGTTATGCATTTTGACTGGATCAGATCCATCATAGTAGACTACATCTGTTGGAATTCTTTCACCGAAGTCTGTTTTGAAGCTATCTACGCCCTGACCAATTAGCGTCTTCAACTTATCTTTGTACCATTGAACCGCAGCTGGATTGGTGAAGTCAACAAGCGCCATACCTGCTTGCCATTTGTCCCATTGCCATACGCTTCCGTCAGCTGTCTTAACCAAATATCCTTGCTCCATACCTTCATCGAACAAGTGGGATTTCTCCGCAATATACGGGTTAATCCATGCACATATTTTAAGACCTTTAGCTTTCAGACGTCTTAGCATGCCTTCTGGATCTGGGAACATATCTTTATCCCATTCGAAGTCACACCATTGGTATTCTTTCATCCAGAAACAGTCGAAGTGGAATACGGAGAGCGGAATATCGCGATCTGCCATACCATCGATGAAATGATTTACAGTATCTTCATCATAATCTGTTGTGAATGACGTTGTAAGCCATAGACCAAATGTCCATGCTGGAGGAAGTGCAGGCTTACCTGTCAATTTCGTGTAGTTATTCAACACTTCTTTCGGAGTGCCACCGCCAATGATGAAGTATTCAAGTGATTCCCCTTCGACGCTGAACTGTACTCTTGATACGTTCTCGGAGGCAATCTCGTAAGATACTTTCTCTGGATGATTAACGAATACGCCATAGCCCTTGTTGGATAGATAGAAAGGAATATTCTTATAAGATTGCTCAGAGCTTGTCCCGCCATCTTCATTCCACATATCAACAATTTGGCCATTCTTCACGAACGGAGTGAAGCGTTCGCCAAGACCATAGATATATTCCCCAACGCCAAGATCAAGCTGCTCACGGTAATAAGTGCTCTTGTCAGCAGTAGTAGCTTGGATGTAGGCTGGTGCTCTCCAACCGCTACCAGTCACACGTTTACCAGCAAAGTTGAAATCGACATTCCAACCTTCTTTTCTGTTCACTTTGACGCTAAGGCTTCCGCTCGTAAGCTCAGCCACTTCTTCGCCAATGGCGATTTGTACATCTGTATTTTCAGTGAATAATTCGAACTCAGGACCCTTTTTCACTTTACCTTTATGATGGTTAAGCTGAACGCGGATAACATCAGGCATTGGAGAGCTATAAGTAGCTTTCAACAATGTACCATTAAGCGTATCACCTTTTGATTTAATCTCTTTTGTTGCTGCATAGACGGTCATCGAATCACCATTCTGTGTGATGTCACGAATATCCGCTGGATTCTGAATTTCATAACCTTCTCGGATTTGCCAATATCCATCCGTAAATTTCATGTTTTTTACCTCCTATTGGTTTATACTATAATTATATTGATTAAAAGGAGACTTTTCTTACGATATTTTGACCAAATGTATCAATATATTGATGTTTACTATCAACTCAACCCATAAATAACCTAAAGGTGGCATGTCATATAATGAATCGAGAATTATTAAAAGAAAATCGAGCGCATGGTAACCCCATGTATCCTGTTAGCATCTATCCTAATGTTGAGCAACTAAACGGTCAAAGCATCTTAGATTGCCATTGGCAAGACGAAATGGAATTCATCGTTGTCAGGCAAGGCAGCGCTATTTTCCAAATTAATACGTCCTATTATGAAGTCCACGCAGGCGAAGCTATCTTTGTAAATAGTGGTGAGCTCCATGCTGGGTATGTGGAGAATGAAGATGATATTCCTTGTATTTTCTCAGCAGTCGTGTTTAGTCCTGACCTGCTTCTTAGTCAAGCCTTCGATATTGTGCAAGAAAAGTTTATCACGCCAATACTCAAGAAACAAATACTCCCACCGCCGCATATCAAGAGAACGGAGCAATGGGAAATCGATGTTCTAGATTACCTGGATAACATCCTTACAGAGAATGAAGAAAATTCAGTAACATGTGAGTTAACGACCAAAGCTCATCTTTATCTTATTTTTGCTAAGATGTTCAATCATATGCATACGACGACAAGAAATGAAATCCGTTCTACCGGAAGTCATGAGAAGGTGGAGCGAATCAAAAATGTGTTGAATTATATTCATGAGCATTATCCAGAGCCGCTTAAGCTAAACGACCTTGCTTCAGAGATCAATATGAGCGAGGGCCATTTCTGCCGATTCTTCAAGCAAATGGTACAGAAAACGCCGATAGATTACATGAATAATTATCGCATCCAGAAAGCCTCTAAGCTACTTGAGAACACGGATAAAAAAATAGTCGATATTGCTATGGATGTTGGCTTCGACAATCTGAGCTACTTCATCACTGTGTTTAAGAAACAAAAGAATTGCACTCCGTCTAAGTACCGGAAGCAATTCTTTGAAGGGTTAAACTAAATGATATTTGTCTGAATCCACATCTGTAATGAAACGACTTGGTTCCCCTAAGCTGTATACATGGAGGAGATGCATCGCACGCGTACAAACAGTATAGAATAGCTTCCGTTCGCTCTCACGCACATACACATCGTTCGATGCGTTATAGATGATCACCGCATCGAACTCTACCCCTTTAGCCAAGTAGGAAGGAATGACCAGCGTTCCTAGCACATAGGAAGGCGTTGTTTTGGTTACTTTTTTCAACGTTAAATGATCCTTCAAAGCTTCATATACTAGCTCGCTCTCCTCAAGCGTCTTACAGATAATCGCTGTATGTTCAAATCCTTGGGCATTCAGCGATTCAATATCTGCAATGATCTTCCGATGCAGCTCGTCAAGATCACTTTCAACAACGACCATTGGCTTATCCCCTTGCCGGTTAAAAGCAATGATCTTCTCCCCACCAGGCATCATACTGCGGGTGAAATCCACAATCTCATAAGTTGAACGATAGCTTCTAATCAGATTGATCATTTCAGTATTCTCTGGCCCATACAGTTGTTGCAACGATTCCATACTACCAAGAACGGATGCATGGGCATAAATCCCCTGATTCAAATCACCAAGTGCCGTCATTGAAGCACGAGGAAATAATCTTTTTAAATAATGCAACTGGAAAGGTGAGTAGTCCTGCACCTCATCTATGAATACATAACGTATGAGATTATTCGTTTGGAAACCTTGAGCCAATTCCTGTAAATATAAATACGGTGTAGCATCTTCATAAGATAGCTTGCCACTCTTCAGCTCACTTAAAGTACTCTCACTAATTTCATTCCAATAATCAGGTAGTTCTTCCGTTCCATTAATGGATTTAAGAAGCTCTTCACTCCGAAATAATTCCCGATAGATTCCTTTCGCATCCACGAATCGCTTCCGTCGAATCCACTTGCGAACTGGCTTCAGCCACTCATTCACAATCATTCTGGCTAATAGATTCCGCTCTTGATCATAACCGTCGAAACTGTCCTTCTTCGCATGCTGTTTACGCCGGACTTGCGTGTAAGCTTTCTGATACTCATCAGGACTTAGCAGATCAATCTGATTATCTACCCAAGCAGCCTCTCTTTCCTTCCGAGCAAAGAGTGTAAGTTCCTTCAACATCCATTCCACCATGAGCTCAATACGATTTGCTAATTTCACTCCAAGGTCGAAGCCATAGAACTTTTCTCTCATCTTTTCTGATGATATGATCAATCTTCCTTGGAATCGAATTGGTCGGAACATCATACCCTGGGTTTCTAAATATTCTTTATACTTGATAATAACTTCCAAGAATGCAGGTGATGATTTGTAATTAATAGCTGCCCGCTTCACATCAAGAGAGTGCCCCTCTTCTGTCTTCAATAAAGATTCCATTTGTGAGAAGACATCTTCAAGTTCAAAGTCTTTAGCTAATCGGTAATCTAAATATGCCTGAAAGGTCGTCTGCTGCATATTCTCTTCCCCTAGCTCAGGGAGAACCGATGAAACATAACTATTGAACAAAGGGTTAGGCGAGAACAGAAGAACCTGATCAGCGCTCAAAGTTGCACGGTGTTTGTATAGTAAATAAGCGACACGCTGTAGAGCAGCTGATGTCTTACCACTACCTGCCGAACCTTGAACAACCAACATACGACTCTTTTCATTACGAATAACGGCATTCTGTTCCTTCTGTATGGTTGCAACGATACTTTTCATTTGATTATCAGCGCTGTGGCTAAGCACTTGTTGAAGCAACTCATCTCCAATCGTCACACCTGTATCGAATAGAACATCAATTTGGGCATTTCGTATAACGAATTGACGCTTAAGTTTCATTTCACCCCTAATCTCACCACTGGGAGTTTCATAGTTAGCCGGGCCGGGTGCACCATCATAATACAAGCTTGATACAGGCGCACGCCAATCATACACAAGGAATGTCTTATCATCGTCATCTAGGAAGGAAGCGATACCTAGGTAAATCGTTTCATTCAGATTTGAACCCTCTTCTTCAAAGTCTATCCGTCCGAAGTATGGGGACCTTACAAGCAATTTCATTTTCTTCAATGATTCAGAGGAATGAAGATGTCTTCGTTCCCGCTCTGATAACACTTGAGACTGTTGTCGTAGACTGGTAGATGTTTCACCTAAGTCATCTGAGCTACTAAAGTTGACTCGTACTTCATCCCAGAACTCCTTACGTAAATCTACAACATCACCGCGTACCGTTCCCACTTCTTGTTGAAGCTTATCTATTCTTCTAGTCACTTTCGTCGTTACTTCATCAACTCGTTGCTGTTCATCACGCCATTCTTGATCAATCGTACTCATGAATGTTTCATCCCCTTACTATCTTTCTATTCATTCTCACCAACAGAATCAAATAAAGGAATAATTTCAATCCCTTCGGCCGATATTCGCACTAATCCTTTATCCGACAGGCGAATTTCCGGAATGACTACAAGTGATAGTAGTGATAACGTCATGAACACATTATTAAGACTACAACCTGCTCGTAATAAAGCCTGACTTATCGCTTCAGATTGAAGCGCTACCGTCTCGAATGGTTCTGGGGACATTAACCCACCAACTGGTAATGGGAATATGGTTGTCTCACTTTCCGTCACCATGACCACACCTCCTTGCATATTAGCAACGAGGTTCCCTGCCTTCGCCATAAGAACGTCATCGTTCCCTATCACAGTCAAATTGTGACTATCATGTGATACCGTCATAGCGATGGCTGCTGGTACTTTCAGTCCAATACCCATCACAATTCCGATGGATTGTCCTCCATTTAAACCATGACGCTCAAATACCGCCATTTTACACAGATCAACCGAATCCTCTAGAACTACGTGATTGTTTTCTACTTTAACTTGTACTTTCCTTTCATGCGTATCAACATGATTCTCAATCACTTCGATTGCTGTAGCGGACACTATCCCCTTAGCTATTGGAGCTACGATGTTGAAATCCACTTCCGTCAACTGTCTACCAATATGAACCGTCTCAAATGCTTCCTCAGGGATGCGATATCCTTCCCACGTCATCTTCATTTCACCATTCTCAGCCACAACTTGACCTGCAGCAATCGTCATCACCACATCTACATCAACTAAATTGCCATCAAGTAATATGATATCTGCACATGATCCCGGCGTTATGGAGCCAATATCTCTTGATACCCCAAACCGTTCAGCCGTATTAATCGTTGCCATTTGGAAGGCAGTAACGGGCTTTACGCCTTGTGCAATTGCATGTTTAACTACAAAATTAATATGCCCTTCCCGAAGTAACGATTCAGAACTTCGATCGTCTGTGACCAGCATCATTCGTCTTGTATCGATTCCGTCCTCTGTATGGGCCTTAATCGTCTCAGCCACATCATGCCATGCAGATCCTTGCCGCATCTTGGCGTACATCCCAAGTCGGATGCGTTCGATAACGTCTTCCTTCGTCACGCATTCATGATCCCCACTTATACCACTCGCAGCATACACCGGCAAGCGCCAATCATCCGATTTCCAAGTAAAGTGACCATCAGCATATTTACCTGCACGTAACGTTTCCTGAATTTCACGAATCATCTTATCATCACCATACACAACACCTGGAAAGTTCATGACTTCCCCTAATCCAATCATATCTGGACCCCAGCTTAATGCTTCCGCAACTTCCTCAGGACCAATAAAGGCCCCTGTTGTTTCAAAACCTGGATGTGTCGAGGGAACACAAGATGGAGCCTGCATATATGCTGCCAGGGGTGTGGTTCTAGCTTCATCTAACATGAAACGCAGTCCCTTTAGACCCATGACATTTGATATTTCATGTGCATCGAAGAACCCGCCTGTTGTTCCAAGGGGTAGTACCGCTTTGGCGAATTCGGTTACTGTAAGTTGCGTGCTTTCAATATGACAGTGACCATCTAGAAGGCCGGGAGCAGCATATTTACCCTGCCCATCGACTACAACTGTATTCTCACCTATAGTATGACTAATATCTTTGCCTACGTAGGCAATTCTTGATCCCTTTACAGCAATCGACATTCCGGGTAGGATTTCACCTGAGATGACGTTCACTAATTTAATATTGATCACTGCAAGTGTTGCCTTTAGATCCCCACGCGCTGTCGCAACAAGTTCAGGCATACAATCTGCTAATGTTGATCTACTCCATTTATATATTTGTGTCATTATATATGCTCCTTATCCTCTTCATTCTTAAGATAATTATCCACTAATCGATTAAGCCGATTCAATTGGTGACCATAGTCGTACATCGATGCCGCTACAATCGTTAATCGAAATGAACGACCACCCTCTAGTTCCATGTAATGCTTAATGTTTCTTTTAATAAACTCATCGCTAGTTTCTTCCGTCAATAGCGCATCTGTTGTATTCGGCTTTAGCTTATGATCAAGTTTCAGCAAAATATGCTCGTGAAATTTCGTGAGCATTTCAATTTCATCAGTAAATTCCTGATCTGTATCCGCAAGACGTTCCGATTGGAAATAATGCTCTCCTATCGCATCTAGCACTTCCTGACCCTTTCGTAGCGTATTCAACATTTGCTTATACACAACTAAATGTCTACTTTCACTGAGTGAACCCCTCTTAAGCTTCTTATATTCTTCCTCAAATAATGAATACTTGTCAGAAAGAAAATTAATATCCTTCTCCAAGGTATTCTTCTCATCCCTAAATATATGTTCCTTCATTTCGTCCGTAATAGATGTCCGTAGCAATAGCGACATATGATCAAATATTCCCTGAATCTGTCCCGTTAGTTGCTGTCTTGGTTTCGGTGGCATAACCAGAATATTAATTAAAAATGCTGAGATGATCCCAATAATACTTAGTGAGAATCGATTCAATGCAAATTCCCATTGACCCGAAGCTTCCATGACAGATATGACAGTTACAAGAGTCAGACCAATCGTATCACCCATTTTGAATTTGAGACAGATCATAATAACAACGATACATACAATTCCAACAGCAATAGGTTCATTTGAGAAGTAATAACCAGCAAACATCGCAATGGCTGCCCCTAAAGTATTCGTCTGTATTTGATCAAGAAAATACCGCCACGAACGATATATCGAAGGCTGCATAGCAAATATAGCCGCAACAGCCGCTATCACAGGAGGTGAGAGTTGAAGCCATGAACTAAGATATAAAGCGAGGGTAACCGCGATCCCTGTTTTAAGCATACGTGCACCAAAAGTCACAGTCATCTGTCCCCCTTACAATTGCTTATTAATATATTACCCCTACCTTAGCACAATGGTCGTTCAAAATATCACCTATTGAACAGCCACTCTATGTTATTATGCATGAAATTCTGTAAATGGTTCATACTAATTCTGGAAAGAACAAGTAAAGCAGAGGTGAAATAGAGTATGAGTCATGAGAATTTACTAACTAAGTTAGCTATAACAACTATGATGACCGGCCTTCTATTCATTGGAGCACAGACAGACGAGTTCACCGTCTATGCCCATTCAGAAGATCCGACAACGCAGACACCCCATCAAAATAGGCAACATAGACAACACAAACATCCACATCATCACAGAGGCATCACAAGAGATGTCGCTCATTTGCTGAATATGGAAAGCCAGGAGTTATTGAAAGAATGGCAGAAAGGAAATACCCTGATTCAAATCGCTAAAGATCGTAAAGGATGGAATGAAGAATTGTTCACCAAGAAATTAAGTGAGATACAACTCAAAAAGATCGACTCTGCTATCAAATCCGGAAAAATAAGTAAAGAACAAGGTGAAATGATCAAGCGAAAATTACCCGAAAAACTAAAGATCGCTCTGAATCATAAATATGGAAATCACCATGAAATACAACACGGCACCTTCTCACATCTTTAACAAAGATCACATCTCAACTTTAAAATCCTAACTTTGCGGTTAGGATTTTGTTCACTCCATATCATTCAATTCATCATTTCTTCTTATCTGGTTCCAACACGGGAACTTCCAGTAGATCCAAAATAAACATGAATATTGGTACTCCAAGAATCAACCCCCATACTCCTAAGAAATGTTCGAATACGATAAGGACAGCAAACGTATAAAAGATTGGCAAATGGGTTTTGGAGGACATAAACTTCGGATTCATAAAATAAGCCTCAAAAGCATGTAACGCTGCTATCATTGCTAGCACATACACAACATTAATTATTCCACCCAATTTAAATGCAATAGCACACAATGGGACTAATGAGACAAATACACCAACAACAGGAACTAGACCTAAAAGAAAGATCATGATTGCAAGCGCGAATAAATTAGGAAATCCCATCATCCAAAGGAAAAACGTTGAAACAATACAATTAATGATAGAAATTAAAAACTGAACTTCAATTACTTTGCCGAATGAGAAAATAAACTTCTTACCATAGTAAGTTAATTCATCATAGAAATAAGCAAATTTACTTTCCTTAAAATTCGCGGTGAAGTGAGTAACCTTCTCCTTCTCAAGCATGAAGAACAAACTCATAATAAGCGCGATTCCAATATTGAAACTCCACTTACCTATATCAGATAACGTCTTCATAATGATACTTACGCCTTGATCCACGTAACTTACCACATCAATCTTACGAATAGATTCCATTAAATAGTTAATTATTTTGTTATCTGTAGGCTCAAAGGGTCTACTATAAAAAGAAATCACTTGCTGTAAGAGATCATTAAGCTGCGATATCAGCTTAGGGGCATATTTGTATGTACCAATCGTTAAAATACCCAGAGCAATAACATAGATAATTATAACCAACACGATTCCATTAATCTTGAATCGACTAGTAACCTTTCTGCTAAGAAATGAATGCAACCGATTAACCAAATAGGTAATAATAAACGTGATTAATAATAGATTCATCATACTTCTAAATAAATAAAGCGACAAGATAAGTGTTGCCAGAACGATTATTCTTTTGACAGCTGGTATTTGAAGAGTTTCTTTAAATGATGTCATCACGTAAGGCTAGGCTCCCTATGTTCAAGGTATTTTTGTTCGTACTGAACTCTATTGTATCATTAGATTCATACTGTTGAAAAGTGTACATCCAATGATTCATCATATTTCTCAAAAGCGGTCATATTTGCTGAGTTGTTCACGAAGTAATTAGCAAAAATTAAAATTCCCTTAAAAGAAAATAAAATAATTTCATTAACTCTTAAGGAATGAAACTCCAACTTCTGTTAAACTAAAGTCTAGTAAATGTGTATTTAATATTAAGGGGGATTACAAAGTAATGACTGACAAAGAATTAGGGAATCCAGAAAACGAATCTTTTGAAGGAAAGCCTGAGGAAACAAACTCAGAAAACAATGAGAGTATTGAGAATGTAGTGGTAGAAGATCATCTCGTTGAAGATGAACTGATCGTAAACGAACCCATCCTTTCCACTACAGAATCATTAAACTCAGAAGAGACGGCTGTCCTTCATCAAATTCAAGGCAATCAGAATCCATCTAATCAAGAATCCGCAGTTACGCCACCATCTAACAGTAGCCCTAAGATATGGATGGGTCTTACCCTTCTTCTTGCTATTGTTCTTGTGATTGTACTTGTTAAACCACCTTTTGGTGGCAATGGAGGAACTGAATCCGTAGCTACTGTGAATGGTGTTGATATTACTAAAGACACGCTGTATAACGAATTGATCACTCTTGGTGGTACTCAGACACTCGAGAACCTTATTACAGAAGAACTAATTGAACAAGAAGTGACCAAAGCGAAGATTACTGTTACGGAAGAAGACATAACCAAAGAAATGGATACTATTAAGAAGAACTTTGGATCGGATGAGGAGTTCACAGCAGCTCTTACTCAAATGGGCATGACTTTGGACAACCTGAAAGAAGAAATGAAGATTCAAGTAAAAATACGTAAATTAGTAGAACCTCAAGTAAAAGTAACGGATGAGGATATCAAGACATTCTTCGAAAGCAATGCAGAGTCTTTTGGCACAGCAACGCTTGAAGAGTCATCTGCTGATATTAAAGAAATGTTGACTAGTCAACAACTTTCAACTTTGTCTTCGGAATGGATCGCTGGACTTAAAACAAATGCAGACATCAAGAATACACTAGTTAAAGATGTGAAAACACCTGAGACTACTACTGAAGAGACATCTACTGAAACCGTAGAATAGCATTTAACTAATTTTTCAACAAATAGACCACATGAGAAAATCAGCTCATGTGGTCTATTTGTTAGTTCTTATTGGTTATTAGGAGGACTAGACGTTAAGTAAATCCAAATGTTTACCAATATGCGACTTAAGCGACTGCTCATAAGCCTCTTCTTTCTTCTCAAGCGTGTCGAAGAACTCGTCACTAAATAAATTCTGACCCGCTCCATCTTGTGCCTTAAGTAGAATACCATACGTAATATGGAGTAGTTGACGTGCATTATCTTCCTCCATATACTCTGGTAATTGCTCATCAGATACTTGATCCAGTGGCTTAATTTTAGAAATATCTGTAGTCACATGGTAGTATGCTTTTGCTTCTTCAAAATGCGCCAATGCGTATGCATGCATTCTGCGATATAGAGAAGGACTCTCTTTCGCAACTGTTCTTACCGCTTCAAGCCAATTTGTTCCAGCTGTTTTTACATGGAAGCGTCCCTTTGTATACTTAGCAATTACTGGGAACACACTTAGCTTATCACTTCCAGAGTGAATGCTGAGTTTAAATCCGAAATGATCTGCAATTGCTGCATGAATACGTAATTCTTTCTCAAACTGTTCAAGATCTCCGATGTAATCTATTCCTTTTTGGAATTCCCCACAAAATCTTGGAGCCATACTGAAGATATGAACATCGTTACGCTCTAGCTCAGCTGCTACGAAATAATGGGCTTCCGGAGATGTTGGTGTCACCGTTTCGTCTATGGAAATTTCAAAGTCAATCTCGCGATCCACCGATTTAATATATTTTTCATAAATGTAGATCATGAATGGAATAGCTTCATTATAAATAAGAACACATTTCATAAGTTCTTTTTGATCGAAGAATACTTTCTCCTCACCCACTTGGAATGATTGATCTAGGTATCTTTCCTCATAACCCTTACGTATCTTTTCTGAAAGTTGACCATACCGTTCATTCAATTCAGCGTCGTTCAGATCCTGAATATCACTCGGAATCTTCTCTGAACAATCTAGAGTCAGCATGGTAAATCCTAGATCAAGTGACATCTGAATGTCTGCTTCTTCTTTCAAATGATCCCCGTCGGCTCCGTATCCATCTCTGAATCCCTCTTGGAATGCTGCGTAACTAGCTGCATCAAGCACATCAAGATAAGTTCTGCCAGTCAAAGCAAGTTCACGGATACTTTGTTGTGCAAGAACGGGTGAGACTGGACGTCCTCTAAGTGTCGCTAAATGTCCTGGTCCTGCAAGTCCCAATCGATCTCCTAAACCAAATGTTGTTGATTGTCTTCCGAAAGCCTTTGGTGATAAATGTGGGAAATATTTAGCAAGAATGATACGATTCTCATGGGATAAAGGGCTTAGTTTATATCCATCTTGAACTTCACCAGCCAGTTCATTAAATAATGCACCTTCGCCAACCGCCATGATCACTTTCTTACTCTCCACTTTGAGCATCAGTAGATGAACTTTATTATGGGTATGTAGAGAACGTTCATAAATTTTCACATGTTGTGGTGAAGCGGTTTCAATACGACCTTCTTTTAAAGCCTGGGCAATTTGTTTCATAATAATAATCCTCCATATAATAGTATTTTAATATTCCCCATGTATTAATTGTGCTGCGACCTCGTCGTACACCCACTTGATGGGAATATGATGCTCCCTAGCTGCCTTAGCGGCATCTTCGTACTCGGGCCCTTGGTGGATAATCTTCTGATCTTGCCAAGCCTGCTTCACTTTAATCGTTCCATATTTCGTAACCACTGAGATCCATTTGCGATCTAGTATTTTGCGAGACCATTCGCTTTTACGAACTCCAAAGGTTGTCGTCTCTCTTAATAGCGTCTCTTCACATTGATCCACATGATCTGGTAAAGATAATACAGTCACTAATACACCAGGTCTGTTCTTCTTCATATAAACGGATGTGTAAAATACATCCAGTGCTCCTGCTGCCAACAAACGCTCCATCGCGAAAGCCATCATCTCACCTGTACTGTCATCTAATTGAGCTTCAAGAACTTGAATCGTCTCTCTCTGGCTATACTCATTGTGCTCTATTAGACATACACGCAGTACGTTGGGATGGGCAAAGTCTTTCGTTCCAGCGCCGTAACCCATTCTTTCGATTGGCGCTGCAGGAAGTAGTCCAAAGCGTGTCGCTAGAGCCTTTAGAATTCCGGCTCCAGTAGGAGTTGTCAGTTCACTCTCTACAGCAAAGTCATCCAATGGGATACCCTGAAGGATCTCCAATGTAGCCGGAGCCGGAATAGGGTATAGCCCGTGTGCCATTCGCATTCTTCCTCTTCCCGTCGGGACAGGCGATGATTCGATAATATCAATATCGAGGTTCTCGAGTGCCAGACACACACCGATAATATCAATGATAGAATCCATCGCACCTACTTCATGGAAATGAACATCTTCCGGGCTCATGCCATGAATTTTACCTTCCGCAACAGCAATTGCTTGAAAGATTCGAATACTTCTATGCTTCACGCGTTCCGGTAATGAGGATTCCTCAATATCCTTTATAATTCCCGAAGCCTTACGATGGACATGATCGTGACTATGGTCGTGATCATGACTATGATCGTGACTGTGGCCGTGATCATGGCTATGATCGTGACTGTGGCCGTGATCCTGACTATGATCATGACTGTGGCTGTGATCATGACTATGATCGTGACTGTGACTGTGATCATGGCTATGATCGTGACTGTGGCTGTGATCATGGCTATGATCGTGACTGTGGCTGTGATCATGACTATGAACGTGACTGTGGCTGTGATCATGGCTATGATCGTGACTGTGGTCATCAGCCTCTTTTTCAAATCGGAGAACTAGCTTCTTAGCCGACATCCCTTGCTTCACAACAGTTTCAACATGCATTTCGAATGGATCAAAGGGAAGGAGTTTCAGGTGATCTCGGATATAATCGATATCTGCTCCTAGATCAATCAAGGCTGAAAGGGCCATATCTCCAGCAATCCCTGCGAAACAATCGAAATATAATACTCTACTCATTTATCGCTCGCCTCCGCTACCAGTTGTTGAATAATGGCTGCGTTATAGCCCGCGCCGAAACCGTTATCAATATTAACTACTGAAATCCCTGCTGCACAGGATGTCATCATTGATAATAGAGGCGTGAGACCTTCGAAATGGCAACCATATCCTACGGAAGTAGGTACTGCGATAACTGGCCTTCGCACAAGACCACCTACAACACTAGCCAATGCCCCTTCCATGCCAGCAACTACTATGACAACGTTAGCACTTTGAATGTTCTCGCGATGCGCAAGCAATCGATCAATCCCTGCAACACCAACATCATAGATTCGCTCTACTTTACAACCCATCCACTCGGCAGTCATGGCCGCTTCTTCTGCAACAGGCATATCCGAGGTTCCCCCACTTAGTACGGAAACTTTCCCTAAGAAAAGACGCTTCGCTGTTCCATAGGTGAAGATTTGTGGAATAGCTTGATAGACTCCCTCAGGGAATAACTCCATCAATTCAGCGCCTATACTTGGCGATAAGCGAGTAACCATAACACGACCATGTTTCTCAATGAGACGTGAAACTATGATTGTAATTTGTTCCTTAGTCTTTCCAGCGCCAAACACAACTTCGGGAAATCCCGTTCTTTGTTCACGGTCCGTATCTAGCTTACAGAACCCCAATTCTTCAAACGAGCTCATAGCTGCCTCCTTGTTCCAATACGCGATTCATGCTGCCGCTTTTATAACCGGAAAGATCCATCGTTATAAATTCATAGCCTATCTTACGCAATTGGTTCGTAATTTCAGCTCCCATCTCGATCAGATGAGTCATTTCATTGGGTTCAACTTCAATTCGGGCAATATTATTATGCGTTCGAACTCGAACCTGACGGAATCCTATAGATAGAAGATAATCTTCTGCTTGATCTACTTTGCTTATGTTCTTGAGTGTAATTGTCTCCCCATAAGCAATCCGTGAAGACAAACATGCGAAGGATGGTTTATCCCAGTTCGTTATTCCGAGCTGCTTCCCAAGCTCTCTAATCTCAGGTTTGAATAAGCCCACCTCTTGTAGCGGTCCACGAACTCCATACTCTCGAGCTGCCTTTACGCCCGGTCTATGCTCACTCATATCATCTGCTATGAGGCCGAATACTAAGTGGTCATATCCTTCTACACTGTCATTAATATAGGGAAGTAACTCTTCGAACAGATTTTTTTTGCAGAAATAACAACGATTCTGTGTGTTCTCCACATATCCCGGTATTGCTAGCTCAGACGTATATACTACTTTATGCGGTGCACCTAACTCTATAGCAATTCGCTTCGCGTCTTTCAACTCACGAGAAGGGTATGTCTCCGAATCTGTTGTGACAGCCAATACATTGTCCGTCCCAAGTGTATCCAGTGCCACTTTTAGTAAAAGTGTGCTATCCACACCACCAGAGAATGCCACTACTACTCGCTTCATTTCAGCTAATGTCTTTTTTAGTTGGTCATATTTATGCTGTAGTTCAGACATTTCCTCACACCTTTCATTCCATTTAAGAACCCACGAAGTTTTAAGTTGTCATTTCCTTAATACTAGTAGAATCCGACATTTGGAATTTGGCAATTTCCTTATAGCTATCTTTCAATTGGCTATAGACTTTCAGATATATAGGTAGTAACTGTTGATAAAGTTGATGATTCTGCTCATTAGGTACATAGCGCACGTTAGAAGAGCCTTCAGAAGATGAGATTGGATCTATTAGATCATCGATCACACCCATTGCATAAAGACCTAACTTAGCAGCACCAAGCCCTGAGCTTTCTATGACTTCAGGCACTTCAACTGGAATTCCTAGAACATCCGCCATAATCTGACAGATAAGTTCAGATTGGACAACACCACCCGAAGCTCTTATGATGGTTGGCGTCACGGAAAGCCGTTCCATCAAAGACACAATCGAACCGATTTGAAAGATCATGCCCTCCATCGCTGCTCTTAGCATATGAGATTTATGATGACTCATCGATAGTCCAAAGTATACGCCTCTTGCTTTGGCATCCCAGAAAGGTGCCCTCTCACCTGTTAATAGTGGCAGAAAGAGAAGTCCATTTGCCCCTGGAGGCGCCTGTTTCGCTATTTCTAGAAATGAAGTATATTGTTCCAAATGATGCCGACCTAATGGTGCTAGCCCATCTGAGAACAATTGATCCACTGTCCACCGAAGTGCAACGCCACCGTTGTTCGAAGCTCCTCCAATGACCCAATAGTCCTCAGTCAGCGCGTAGCAGAACAATCGACCTTCAGGATCAAGTGTTGGTTGGCGAACAACCGCACGAACGGCACTACTCGTTCCAATCGTTACAGCAGCTTCCTTCGAATCCATCACACCGATTCCAAGGTTAGCAAGTACACCATCTGACGCTCCAATAACAAATGGCGTATCCTGATTCATCCCAATCTTAGATGCGTATTCAGGATCTAATCCCTTGATCACATATGTTGTGGGAACGGGTTCAGATAACTGCTGCTTACTTATTCCTGTCACTTGAAGAGCCTGTTCATCCCAATCCAATTGATGAATATTGAACATCCCTGTGGCACTTGCAATTGAATAATCAATCTTGTATTCCTTAAACAAACGATAGAATATATATTCTTTGATACCGATAAATTTAGAAGCCTGTTGATATATTTCTGGTCGATGTTCACGTAACCAAATCAGCTTCGTCAAAGGAGACATCGGATGGATTGGGGTTCCCGTATTCTGATAAATGGATTGCCCCTTCCCATTGCTGATCAATTCTTCGGCTGCTTCAACACTTCTCTGGTCTGCCCATATGATGCTTGCGGTCAATGGTTGATGTTGCTCATCCATGACGATAAGACTGTGCATAGCTGAGCTGAATGACACACACAAGATATCATCTGGATGAACTCCCGATGCCACAATGACTACATTCATCCCATCAATCACGGCTTGAAAGATTTGCTCAGGGTCTTGTTCTGCCATATCCGATTGCGGAACATCAAGTGGATATGCAATTGAATGTACTTCCTTGACTTGCCCTGTACGATCGATCAACAATGTCTTTGCACTTGTCGTACCGATATCTACAGCAACTACAAAATTGGGTTCATTCATCATTTACTTAGATATCCCTCCTGGTCAAACTCCCATTCATAAGGTTCACTAATTATCTCTATGCGAGGGTTATTCCTCACTTCATCAAGTAAATTTTCAGAAATCTCGATTTCGCCCAAATGTAGCGTATCTCGAATTCTTGCTAATCTGCATGTGGTGAAATCAAGAATATTGCAAGTTTTGACCGCTGCTTTAATCGCATCTCGATCATTGCTAAGTGTTGTTGCCTGTTTCGTAGGAGCACATACCGTAGAAGTCAGACCATTGGCATAAGTAGCTATCCAATCAGCCTTACTCACTAAGCGTTGCGTCGTGAAATCTGCTGTACCTACACCATTCGCATTCCCCTGTGACTCTTCCGTTAAATCTAGGACAACCATCTTGTTGATCTCAGGTCCACCATGCGCATAAGGCGTTGGATAACGACCAGTCACGTTAGGATCCATACCATCTCCACTAATATTTTTACCAATATAATCTATCACTAGTACATCTAAATTAGAGAATAAAATTTGTGGCAAACGTCTTTTCGCTTCGAGAAGAAGTTCTGGTTCGCGTTCTTCCATCTCTGTTGCTGGAACGACCTCAATTCTACATGTTTCATCATAAGCATTCTCAATCAAAGCAACTCCGAATACGATCGGTAGCTTAGCAATCATTCTAGCAGCCATTGCCGGAACGTTCTCTGCCATGTATTTAAAGCCTAATTGATGTGTTGCTTCTGCACCTTTTTGTTTACCCAGACCAATCGCGATCATCTTCAGTAGTCCACTTTCAATGGTACCCCGGAATGCTGTATGCGGCTTCACACGATTAATTACGATAATGGCATCTGCCTCTGTTGCTGCTATTTTGTCCACATACACAGGTAATCCATTAGGAAGTGTATCAATCAATACAACATCCATAGATGATCGAATCGGAACGCCCATACTCTGTTCATCTATTCCTAGATGCGCAAGCACATCACTCTGTCCTTGATCTGTCGCACCGCCGTGGCTCCCCATGCAAGGAACGATAAACGGTTCTGTTCCCGCTCGTTTCAATTCATCAATCACACATTTCGTTATTTCATCAATCTTGTATATTCCTCGACTACCTACGGCAACAGCAACTTTACTCCCCGTAGCAATAGTAGGAATACATCCCGATTCATCCAACTTCAACTTTAGTTCAGCAATAGGATCAGCTAGCTTTGTAGCATCGAAATGTTGACGGATCTTCACCATGCGAGGCACAGGGATGTCCTTCAGCATTTGACTTAACAGGTCGCTACTCATATTGTCATCGCTCCAAATCCACCATCTACACGAATTAACGCTCCCGTAACGAATGAGGACGCTTTCGGAGAGGCTAAATAAATAATAGTTCCCTGTAATTCTTCAGGATTACCAAAGCGATTCATCGGTGTATGGTTCATAATAGACTCTGTCCGTTCTGGTGATAGAATCTTCCGATTCTGTTCAGCAGGGAAGAACCCTGGAATAATCGCATTCACTCTAATCTGATGCGGAGCTAGCTCACGGGCTAGAAATTTCGTCACACTGTTCACGCCTGCTTTGGATGCAGAATAGGTGAACACTTTGGATAATGGCGGATCAGACGAAACGGAAGATATATTAATGATCGATCCACCTTTTCCTTGATCAACCATTTGTTTACCAAATATTTGACTAGCCAATACGACACTCTTCAGATTGACATCCATGATCTTATCCCACTCATCCATCTCAAGTTCAAAGAATGGCGTCGGACTATTCGCCCCAGAGCAGTTCACCAAAGTATCGATACTTCCTGTCCATGCTAACACTTGATTAAGCACTTCTTTTAACTGATCTTCTACTGTTACATCCGCTTGGAATACTTGGGCTTCTCCGCCTGCCTCTTCAATTCGTTTCTTCACGTCATTTGCCTTCTCAAGATTACGTCCAACGATAGCTACTCGTGAACCTTGAGCCGCTAAAGCTTCGGACATTGCTCCTCCAAGCACGCCGTTCCCACCTATAACTACTGATGTTGTATCTGTTAGATCAAATAAATTTATAATAATAGTCCCTCCTAATTGTTATGTTGCTATACTAACGCGAATAACAACGTTGTTATTAATCATAATAACCCACTTTATATATACTGTCTACCTCTTTACAACAAATAAATTCCTTATCGTTTTGAATAGTCTATGCTATAATAACAACGTTGTTAATTGTAGGAGGGATCAATGAAGTGTCCGTTACGATTAAAGATATAGCCGAACGAGCAGGGGTAAGTTTTTCCACTGTTAGCAAAGCACTTAACGACAGTCCACTTGTACACAATGATACGAAACAAAGAATACTAGACATCTCACTCGAATTGGGATATCAACCCAATACTGCTGCTCGTAGACTTGTATCGAATAAAAGCTGGACAATTGGCGTAGTATGGCCTTCAGTGGAAAGGTTCGCTCCATCTGCTCTCATTACTCGAATCAATAATGAAATGGCCAAACATAATTATACAACACTGTTATCTATTAATCAGACAGATTTGGCTATTGAGACCTTCTTACGATTACAGTGTGATGCCATACTAGTATTCTACGATCGAGAAGGTGATGAATTACAGAACTTTACTAAGCAATCATCTATTCCAATTCTTTATTATGGCGTAAATGGATTAACCCCTTTTACAACGATTGATGCCACACGAAGTAAAGCTATTGAGCTTGCTGTTGAGCATTTAGTCGTACTAGGTCATCAACGAATTGCTTATGTAGGAAATACGAATTCAATAGATCCTTTACAATCTGAGAAGGTCGCTACCTTCACTGAGCAATTGACCAAATATCATCTACCTATAACTATGGAATCTCTTCTTCCCATGAATAGTCTGGACACTTATGAAGGTTATATGACTACCAAACAATTACTCGTCTCTCCAAATCGGCCAACCGCCATCATCAGTGGGAGTTATGATCTGACTAAGGGGATCTTGCGTGCTGCTACTGAATTACAAATTCAGGTTCCAGAACAGTTATCGATCATTAGTTATGATAATATTCAACAGATGGAAGAACTTGAAGTACCTATGACAGCGGTAGGCGTAGCTTTAGCAGAAATTGTTGATACGACGGTGCAAACCTTACTTACGATGATTGAGCATAAGGAACCTGTACTCTCCATTTATTTGGAGCCAGAGCTAGTTATCCGCTCATCCACATCAATACCTGAAAAAATTTAATTCTTGTCCGCAAACGACATAAAAATAACGGATTTCATACGTATTTTCTACGTTGAAATCCGTTATTCCTCTATTCATTTCCTTGAAGAATTCCTGCAACGGGGGTGACACCGAAAGCCTTTGCTAAATCAATCAATTGCTGGTCCGTTATTTTTTGTTTAATGGGATGATGAGCTACTAACATATATATTTGCGCAGCCTTTTCTACCGTTTCAATCAACCCAAAAGTTTCATCCAACGTAGATCCTGTTCCGAATATGCCATGTTGCGGCCAAATGACAATGCGATGATCCTTCATCTTCTTCGCTGTTTCCCGCCCGATCTCATTACTCCCAGGCACCATCCAAGGAATCACACTAACACCATCAGGGAAAATAACGATACATTCTGTACACATCTCCCATAGCGTCCGAGTAAACAGTAATTCATCCAGATCATGAATAAAAGTCATCGCAAGTGTGTTAGTAGAGTGTGTATGCATGACAATTCGATGTGTTGGATCTACTTGTAACCTTTCTATATGACTCATGAAGTGGGATGCCAGCTCGCTTGTTGGAACTGCTCCATCTTTTAGTCCCCACACAATATCAATGCTATCGCCCGTCGATGATACTCGAATAACGCCTAGATTCGACTCAGGATCCGTGATCATATTTTTAAAATACTTGCCCGATCCCGTTACTATGAAGTATTTATCTGCTAATGGCTCAACTGGAAAGGTCAAATCAATCGTCCTGCTCACTCTCTGTGTATCGATATATTGGCTAACTTCGGACTCATCTAACAAATAACTAATATTCCCTCCGTTACGTTCGTCCCAACCCAATCTCCACATATGATAAGTAATATCCGCCATTTCACGTATAAAAGGTACTTCCATTGTTGACACATAGCTCCGCGCTGGTTCATCAACCTTCAATGTTAAAGTCACAATAGTTCTCTCCTTTATAGAGGTTTATACATTTATCCTACGTTTACAAATCTTTATTGTCAACATGACAATCATAATTAATGTTGTTTTATATTTTATTTATGTATTTTTAATGACAACCAAAGAAACAATGTATCGGTAATCACTTAAAGTTGCTAAAATTAAGATGATTGTTCTATTGTAATTAATTAGAAAGAGTGGTGTCCCTAATGTTAGCAGCTGAGAGAAGGCAACGAACGATTGACCTTATTCATCAAGATAAGCGCGTATTGGTCGCCGACTTAAGTAAAATGTTTGATGTCACAGAAGAGACCATTCGTCGAGATTTAGAAAAGTTAGAGAAAGAAGGAATTGTAACTCGTACTTACGGTGGAGCAATGCTGAATCGACACACGAACGAGGATCTGCCCTATTCAACTAGGAATACGATTAATATGGACATGAAAAGAGATATTGCCTTAAAAGCTCTACATTTAATTCAAGATGGCGATACGTTAATGGTAGATCCCAGTTCAACGGCATTCGAATTTGTGAAGACATTAAATAATAAAAACAATCTCACAATGATCACGAATTCCATTAATATTCTGTCTGAATTTCCCAATACCAACTTGAATATTATTTCAACTGGGGGCTCTTTGCGTTATCGTTCACTTTCATTAGTAGGACCTATTTCTCAAGAAACAGTGCAGAAATATAACGTAGATACAGCTATTATCAGTTGTAAGGGGCTTTCCCTCGACAAGGGGATTACAGATTCCAATGAACCTGAATGTGAATTGAAGAAAACGATGCTCAAACAAGCTAACAAAGTTATTCTCCTAGCTGACCACACGAAATTTGATAAAGTTGCCTTTGTAAAGCTAACTGAACTAAATGTCATCCATTATATCATTACAGATCAGAAGCCCTCCAATCCGTGGTTAGAGCGATTGGCGGAGCTTGATATTGAAGTTATTTATTAAACTGTTAGGAGGATGAATATTATCCTCCTCTCTTTAGGAGTTCCCCCAATTTACACTTACATGTAATCCTTCCAACTATTATTGTTTGTTGACAAGATAAGTAACCATTGGTTATTATATTACCATCGGTTACTAACCAGTGGTTATACAACGTTAATTTCTCAATAGGAGTGCTTATCAGAAATGTTAACTAAACAGGAACTTCGTTCACAAGAGACGAAGAAAGAAATCATTAAGGCGGCTGGACAGCTGTTCTCTACCCAAGGGTTCGATTCGGTTACGATGCGAGAAATTGCCAAAGTCGCAGGTTGTTCCCATACTACGATTTATATTTATTTTAAGGACAAAGAAGCATTACTCCATCAGCTCTCTATGCCCCCACTCGAAGCATTAAAAACGCAACTGAAGAATATCTCGCTACAAATAAATTTATCCCCTGAAGAAAGGCTTAAAACCATCAGCCTTGAATTTATTCGTTTTTGCTTGCTTCATCGGAATATATACACAACCTTTATAGCTGTAAAGTCATCGCGTGTGGACCAAAAAGACTCAGCGAATGAAATTAATACAATGAGGATTTCTTTGTTTACATTTCTGGAGGAAGCACTTCAATATTGCTTGACCATTGAGGGGAATGATGAACTTCTCTTGATGTATACTCGCATCTATTTCTTCACCTTGCATGGCATCGTAAGTACCTATACCCATTCTGAAGAATCTCTTGAGAGCTTGATGGAAAGACTGTTACCTACTTTTGAAGAAGCGATTGAGGTGTTATTGATTGGTATGCAGGAGAAATTAAAAGGAGTGAACTAAAATGAAAATAACACAAATTTCAGATCATATTTGGAGTTTGAAAATATGGATAGTGATTCCGATTCACGTGTGGGTTGTTGTTAACGAGGAAGGAGTAACCTTGGTCGATGCAGGGATACCCTTCATGGCCAAAGGTATTCTTACATTTATAGAAAACCTGAATGCAGGACCACTGTCAACCATTCTCTTAACCCATGGTCATGGCGATCATACTGGAGCCATCCAACGAATACTAGAAGAAACACAAGTCCCTGTATTCGCCCATCCGATTGAGATTCCTTATATAGAAGGAGAGCTTCCCTATCCTCGTAGAAAAAAGGCAGCGATCACCGTTGCTAAGCAACTCACGCAAGCCCTTCCCGAGAACGAGCACGGGGTACTTCAATCCATTGGGGGATTGACACCTTACCACACCCCAGGTCACTCCCCCGGTCATGTCGTCTATTTCCATCAGGAGGATCAAGTGCTGTTGGTTGGAGATTTATTCACAGCTAAAAAAGGGGAACTCCGCAAACCAATGGCGATGTTTACCGCCGATATGGCTGAAGCCATCCGAAGCAGTTCCATTGTCCGTCAATTGAGACCACTCCGACTTGAAGTCTGTCATGGATCATCCGTTCTCCGACCTGCGGATCAGTTAGACACGTATTTAAAGTCTTAGGAAGTATCGATTTCTACACAACGTCATACTCAACAAGCCAACAGTCTCTTAATTCACCTTCATGCCATTCATGTTTCTCAAGCAGTTTCTTTTTCTCAAACTAAAATCATCCCATTTATTCTCCTATTTAGTGTATCTTAGCCGTCCAACCAAACAATTGTCGCATACAAACAATGAACGATGGATGAAATAAACCCTCAGATCGATGAGCTGGGGTGATACATCCTACTCTTCCTTGCCCGTAAGTATGAATCCAACCAGCGGGTGCCTCTCCATCTTTCGAGCTGGAACGCAAGAATACATTTGTATTGGCTTCGTCGCATTTCACAAAATAATGTTCATCGAGGAATGAGAATGATCCCCTATTCATCTCAAGCTCTGATACCAGCTCTAAACTCACTGTCCATGGAATAGACTTGTCCAAGACTGGATGATAAGTAACTTCAGCATTTTCTGCTGGATGGTAAAGAAAGAATCCACGTAACATTTGTACATATTCGGAATCCTCATCATAAGATGCCATTCCGGCATGCCACGCAATCCAAGCTCCACCTTGTTCTACATACTGTACAATCTGCTTTGAGACTTCTGGTGCCATCCAACGCAGTTCAGGTTCGTTCTGTGGATCTACTCTGTTTTCTGCAAACAGAATAGTTATATCCGGCTTGTCATTCAGCCGTTCACTTATCCAACTGGTTTCACAAAATTCAAGCTGAACCTTCCCCTCCGCGATGAGCGGAGAGAGAATTTCAGTCAACGATTGTTGGATAAGGGCAAGGTCATGGTAAAAGTCCCCCACTATAGCTAGTACCTTTTTCATATCGGCAAATCTCCTTTCTGTACTTGAATAAATATGTTAGAAAGGCATCGGTTGACCTTTATGATCAACCATCCAAGCATCATCTGGCAACTTCACTTTCCCCTCGATCATATCTAATATCCCTCCGGCAGTATCCTCCGGATCCCCCGGAGCTTGGTCTCCACCCATTTGCGTCCGTATCCATCCTGGATGAATTGAGATAACACTGAATCCTTCCGGTGTTAATGCATTCTTTAACTGAGCCGAGAAGAAAGTCAGAGCATTCTTAGATATCGCATACGGATAATCCCCACCGTAAGCACTAGTGAAGCATCCTGATTCGGAGCTTACATTGATAATACAAGCATTTTCACTTCGACGAAGTAAGGGCAAGAAATGCTTAATCATCTTCATCGGACCGTAGACATTAGTCTCCATCGTCTGTTCCATATCACTAAAGTCTAAAGATTCAATAGTCTCATCACGGGCGATAAGTATGCCTGCATTATTCACAATTACGTCAATATAGTCCATTTCAGACTCAATCGTTTCTTTTGCCTGAAATATCGAATTCTCATTCGTTACATCCAGTGGAACAATCGTAAGTGTCCCCGTGCTAGTATCTAATTCGCGTAGTTGTACATCATCCCGTTCCGGGTTTCTACTTCCAGCTATGACATCATGTCCACGTAACAATCCTTCTCGAACCGCAGCGTAGCCCAATCCTTTTCCAGCACCTGTTATTAATATTCTCATGGCGTATAATCAGTCTCCTTCAATCTATCGATTTCGTTACACTGGTGGTTAGTTATTATCATTCTCAAGCAATTCAATGAGTACCTTCAAATGATCAGAGCTATCTATGTAAGCATAGCGCCCACCTGTATATTCACCTTTCTGAATCAACGGCATGCCATTCTTCTCTAGCAACATCACTTTTTCCTTCATTCCATGGATCATGAATGCGATATGATGAACTCCTTCGCCCTGTTCATCAAGGAATTCACGCCAAGTACTCGGATTCTCATCGGGCTCAATTAATTCAATTTGCAGTTGGCCACAATCGATAAAAGCGAGCTTTGCCCGTGCTTCTGCAGGTTGACCTTTGTATTTCGTCTGTGACATTTCAAGCGGATCAGTCATAGACCACTTTGGTTTCTCAATGCCGAAGAAATCAGCATAAACTTGTGATACCTTTTCAATATCTTTGACGACGATCCCGATTTGTGTCACGACTTGAGTTCCCAATATGTTCTTTTCCATCGTTATCAATCTCCTTTAGTAGTCGTAAAAACGAAAGCGCTTGCATAAATTATCATTGATAAAGCTGATCACAGGGTGACTCGATTCTACCAAATAATCTACACCTTGTCACATCCCACAAACTCTTCACCAATGAATCCCACGCCATGCGGTGTGTAATCCGTAGAACATCTACCGATACATTGGAAGAAGAAAGGGGATCGGTATGCGATAGCCCTACATCTTCTATCCAAGAAGGCAACAGTTAGCTCTTCACAGTGAATGACTCACATTATCTTTTTTTGTCTATACCAATAAGAGTATATCTCCTCATATCCGAGTCCCGCATATAATTTTATAGCTGGCGCATTACTTTTCACTACCAACAAGTAACTGTGGCTTGCCCCATTCAACTTGGCCCACTTCCCAATGTGCAAAATGAGTTCTCTAGCATATCCTCTATTCCTATAGTTAGGATCTGTGACAATATCATAGAGTCCAACATGATTTTGTTCGATCACGCCAACGCCACAAGCAACGGGAATGTTATCATGATAGAGTGTAAAAAAGCCTTTCTTTAGATATGACTTGGACAGTAAACTCTTGGTGACTTCAGCACTAGATTGAGTGAGTTGATTCATATCCGTCACAATATTTAGCCATTCATTCGTCATTTCAACACTAACATGTACATCGTTTGTTCGAGGTTCTTCAAGCACTGACAGATCAAGAATTTGAACACTTGAATGGTCCACAACATCATAACTTAAGCCGTTCAATATATTGTCTATATTCCCTGGAGTAACAAAAGGAGTTATTTTAAAGATGGTATCCAATCCAACGCTCGCATAAACATCTTCACAATACTGGATTTTACCTAGAGTATCCTGCTCATTCTCATTGTAAATGGGGCTAATGGAATTCGATCTTTTCGTATATCCGTTAGCGAAACGTAAGAGCCACCCGTCATGAACAAAACTCTGTAATGCCGGCCAAGCGTTAAGGGCGTATTCCTCAATCTTTCTATCCATACCATTCACCACCATATATTCACTTTGAATAAATATACACGGTATTGAATGTTCATTCAATGGTTTATAATCACTTTTCATTTTGAATCCTCGATTCTTTTTCACTTCAATTTTTGCTCCAAAGCAGATGTAATTCAGTACATGAGAAAGAGATTCAATGCATTCTCCCTGGATAGTTCTAATACAAAATTATACACTAGTCTACAATTTGGTATAGTTCATGCCGATAATAAATTAAGTACATAGAATTTAATTAGGGGGATTGGATAGTGGAAAAGAGTAGTAAATCTTTTGTAGCTTCATTATTGCTATGTTTCTTTTTAGGTGGTTTCGGTATTCATAGGTTTTATGCGGGGAAAGTGGGCACTGGTATACTTATGCTCATAACATTGGGATGCTTTGGAATATGGACTTTGATTGACTTCATCATGATTGCAGTTGGTAGCTTCAAAGATGGTGAAGGTAAAGTAATTAAGAGTTAGTTTTAGACTTGTCAATGCATTCGTGATCTAAGATGCGAGTTAAAAAAGACCTCTTAAGATGTAAAGGCTATCGAGAACTCTCGATAGCCTTTTAAGGTACTCACCTAGCCACTTATCTACTCATACTCAAGTATCGCTCATCATTAATATTTTATCCAACAGCCGTCCACCTCGGATCAGCACCTGTGCAATGTCGAACACCTTGCGTAAAAAGTTCTTCTTCATTTTGTGCATCAAGCATTTTATTGAGTATTAAACCTTAATCTAGGAAATACCTCCCCCACTTAACCATCTCCTCCTTTATTACTTAAACGAAAATGGAATAATACAGTTACTTTCAAAATTCATTCTATATATGCTTCTTCAAGTTACTTTCTAATTATCTATTAACCCAATTTGGTATATGTTGTCCAAAATACTTACCAATCTTCTCTAATTCTAGCATTACTACTTTGATTTTCTCTTCTTCTAAAAACCAATTCTCTCTACTAATAGCTCTATTATCAATAACTGTCGCTACCATATACCTAATATTCATTGGAAAAACGGTCTGATAAGTCATTAATGCTCGTCTTGAGTGATGCGCTTTGCATACCAGCATGACACTCTGAACATTTAAGTCTTTTGACTTCATTACTTCCCAACAATTTCTAGCATTATCAAAAGTATTCTTTGCTTGATCTTCTCTTAATATGACTTCTTCAGGTACACCTAGATTTATTCCGATTTTTCTGAAATAATTCCATTCTGTTTCATTAATTTTCGAATTATAACCTCCTGAAGGCAGTATGTATGGTGCTAAACCTTTATGGTAAAGCTCCGCAGCTCTTTCCATTTGTTGAGGATGACTACCACCAGGCACTACAATAATATCTGCTGGTAGAATTTCCGTTTCAACAAATATTAAATCCGTAATACAACTAAAAGGATATTTCATGTTCTTCCTCTTCCTTGAAATAAATTCATTTTTCTAAATTAATTTTAATCTCTCATTTGCGTAAGTAGCCGCACCTATCATTCCTGCTCTTCCACCTAGTTGGGCCTGCTGAATCTTACATGCGTGATTGGATATCTTTAACGCGTGTTTAGCCGTTGTCTCTCGAACGATATTTAGCAATCTATCACCAGCAGCAGACATGCCACCACCTACAATAATGACTTCAGGGTTCAATAAATTGATAACGTTAGAAAGACCATAACCTAATATCCTCCCCGTTTCATGCATAACTTCAATAGCGAGATGATCTCCTAGATCATATGCTTCGGAAATCATTTTCGCTGATATTTCACTTTGATCTTGCCCGACCCATTCTTGAATAATACTTTTTTGACCTGCATTGAGTCTCTCAATACAGGTATTTACCATGCCTACCGCAGAAACATATCTTCCTAAGCATCCTGAACTTCCGCATTTACAAGGACGCCCCTCTCTGTACATATTCATATGTCCAATTTCCCCAGCACTTGAAGTTGTACCATAAATGACTTTTCCATCATTGACTATTCCCGACCCTAACCCTGTTCCTAACGTAATTAATACTAGATTTTGATAACCCATTCCAGAACCATATCGCCATTCACCGTAGAGATTTACACGAACATCATTATCAATAAAAGTAGGAAAATCAAAAAAAGTCTTCATACGATTAACAACATGAATGTTGCTCCAGTCAGGGAAATTAGGTGAAAAAATCGAAAGCCCTTCATAAGGATCTAAAAGACCTGGAATACCCATCCCCATACACTTAATATCGGTTAGAGATAAATTTGATGTAAGAATCATTTCCATGATCGTTTCTGTAATTCTATCCATTACATGGTCAGGGCCCATGGCTGCTTCAGTAGGAACACTTTTTTCTGTTAGCATCTTAAAATCATTATTAAATATAGCCGCTTTGATGTTGGTACCACCAAGATCAATTCCTATAGTAAACTGATTCATATATTTCATCCTATTCTGTAGTTTGTCAGACTTATTCGGTTGGATGTACGAACTGAACCTGCTTCTCGATATCCTTCTTGACGGCCGAGGAGCGAATCTGATGGAAGGAATGTTATGTCACTAACTTCCTGAGTTACTCTCTAGTTCCTTAACTAATATTGAATTTATCTCTCTTAATGTCCTGTCTGTCTTGAACTCATCCCTTGGATCAGACCAACTAAATCCATCTCCCACGTATCTTGGGATTACGTGCATATGGTATTGGCTCTTAAACCAGTTTCTAGTTCTCTTTCCTGCAAAAGGCTCATCTAAAAATCCCCTTACGACTAGCGGCTTCTTTAATTTCTTACTAGGAATATTCTCTATCGAGGTCTTCTTACCATAAATCTTTCAGTATTTTTTACAAATCCATATTGTTCGTACAATCCGTGAGCATCAGCTGTTCCTAAGAATCCAGATAAACCTTTTAAATCTTCGCTCTGTATAATGATTTTTACTAGATTTTTGCCAATGCCTCTACCTCTATACTCATCATCAATTACGACATCACACAACCAGTATGTGGTTGCCCAATCAGTGATAACTCGTGCAAATCCAATCTGTCTACTTCCATGATAGACACCATAACATAGTGAAGTTTCAATCGATCTATTCATTATTTCAACTGATCTTTTATTCGCCCAATAAGACGCAGCTAAAAACATATGGATAGTTTCATGATTTAAGAGTGTTTTGTCTGTGCTAATCAAATATTCTTCGAATCTAACTTCCATAAAAACATCCTCCATTTTGCTTCATCATAGAACTGGATACCTTTCTTGAATCACTTAGTTCCCCTTTAGATTATTAAATGTTAGCAGGTTGGAGGCGTCGCCTGATTCACTTATCAGAAAATTTCGCTAGGCGAGCAAAAGAAGTTCTCTGTGATGTGATGTCATATGGCATCTTTAAATTACTTACGATTGCCTTCGATATGGTTCAAATAGTATTCAATACCAGCCCTATCTACATCAGAAAATTGTCTAGGATTATCATCTATTAGAATCCTCAAATCTCTTACATTGATCCACCTGATCCCTGTTGTTTCGTCGCCTGATTTCAGTAATTCTCCGTTTGCTTTGCATCTGAAATAATATCCAACTGAATCTACCGGTCCTTTTATAGTTTGAAATGCTGCAAATGGTTTTATACATTCAACTTCAAAGTAAACTCCCTCAGTAACAATCCTTAATTCTTCTCCTTCTATTGTAATGAGATCCAATCCAGTTTCTTCTTTAACCTCTCTTCTTAGGGCTTGGGTTAGTGATTCAAACAGTTCAATTCGTCCACCAGGTAGTTCAATTGTTATAGGTTCATTCGTTTTTGTTCTATTCTGAATGACAATTTCTAATTCTCCATCCATTTGTCTTTCAATTATTGCCCTTGTATTAACATAAAACATGACATCATCCCTCTCTGTTAAAGCTGTTTCCAAGCACTGCATATGATTTCTCATAACGTTGTGCATTCTTGGTTAGACGAAGATCACTGTATCTATGCGTTACCTTCACGATTCCATTGTTCTATCATTCCTTCAAGTTCTAATAAATCTCTTACAATTCCATCTGATTCAAATCGTTCTGTATAATAAGTGTCTTCTTTCCAAATCCCCCTCATACCAGCATCTCTACTCGCAATTACATCATTTGTCGGATGATCTCCCACGTAGATACATTCTGTAGGTTGTACGTTCATCCTTTCAGCTGCTCTAAGGAATATAGATGGATCCGGTTTTCGAATTCCCTCTAATTCAGATATCAATATGACTTCAAAGTAGTCTTGTATTCCTAATGCTTGAATATTACTAGATTGAAAATCACCATATCCATTTGTAATCATTCCGAGCTTGTATCCCTTATTTTTGAGATTATTTAGTGTTTCAATTGTATTAGGGAACGACACTGCAAAAGATGAGAATCCGGTTGTGTAGTCAGATAGTAAGTTATTCCAATCTAAAGGTAATTCAAATTCTTTGATGAGGTTCTGGTAGACTTTATCCTTCCAGACATACCCACGATGATCAAGTTCAATGAAACGGTTAATATAATCTTCTTTATTAATATCCTTAGCATGTTTAATAATCCTTTCATACTGATCGTCAATAAAAAGATATAACGAATGATTGCGATCCAAGAGAGTTCCATCAAGATCAAAAATGATTGATTGAATCATATAATCTCCATCCTTTAGTAGTTTAAGTTATTTTCGTCTAACTGCGATGATGCTGAAAAATATTGTGATGTCATTCCCTTCTTGAGTTAACTAACAACTGCTCTTCGATATTCAAAATACACTTGCAAAATCCCTTAAACCATCTTTTAATATTTCAATTCCTTCAATTACACTTTTCATATTTTCTTCATCATTCATATTATTCCTTGCATGTAACAAAACGGGTCTTAATGATTCTACTGAATTACCAAATTGATACATCCATTCATATCTTGGAACCATCCACAAATGAAAATGATGTGTCGTGTCTTCATTATAAAAGTAATACACCTTATCGATTCCCAATAATCGCCTTTGTTCTTGCCTTATCTTATGTATTAAAGAGATATATTCCATTTGTTCTTCAACCGTTAGCTCATCCATGCTGTAAAAATGTCTTTTCGAAGCTAGTATCACTAAACCTGTAATCGGGTAAGCAACATCTTGATGCACATGAAAATTGGAACTTTCATAAATTGTTCCACCCGTTGGTGTGATTAATCCACTTGTTAAGGCGCAGCTTAAGCATTCTACTTCTACTGATCTACCGTCAGCCAATGTAATATGTTTTGGCATACTTCACCTCCAGGTAATAATAACGGACTTACTTAGTCATTTCATTTAACGTTCGAGTAGCTTAAATAACCGAAGGGAACGGGTCAACAGACTTAGCTGGTTGGATGTTTCGCCTGAATTCGCTTTCACTTCACATTTTGTTAAACGAATTATTAAGAATGCCTCTTAGCTCTTCTTTACACTTTTCAATATCAAATTGTGAATTATCGATCCATTCCTTATCAATTTTTAATAAATCAAAAATTTCACGTTCAATATTCTTCATTTCTTGAAGTACTTGAACAGTCCCATCAATTCCATGATATCCCTGCATCTTGCCAAATCCTTGATTTGTATAATATTCAAAAAATCCGTCGGACCATTCCTTAGGTCTTTCATTTATTGCTTTTTCAAAAGTAGACTTGATATCTTGTTGGTCAACATAAATCAATAAAGGATTCAATGACTTTACTGCATCCTCTAACTGTAATACGTAGTTAATAACATCTTCTTTTGGTTTGTTATATTTCACCGTACCTATTGTCACTGGGTTTTGTATAAAACAACATTCAAATATGTGTAATGAATTACTCTGAAGATTATCTTCCTTAAAGCCATTCCACTTTTCTGTAATCAGCCTTACGTTTTGTTCGAATGGCAACTCGTAAATATCTTTTGTGGATATCTCATGTAGTAACTCATCTGGAAAATCAGATCCATATTCATTTTTTATTTTTTGATAGGGGATTAAGAAATCACTCCCTTGTTTTACTGCTCTACTCTCTAATATTTCTTTAAATCCTTCATGGTCTGCCAATAACCTATTAAATTCTTCTTGTCTATAAAAGGAAACTCCATCGTAATCAGCAGGATGATCTAAATTTCCTTCTAAAAAAACATGTGTCTCAATACTTCTTTCATCACATATTTCAGATACTAATTGTGCGACAGTCGTTTTCCCTGATCCAGGTAATCCCTCAATAATAATCAATCGTGTATTCATAGATTTAACTCCTCCATCTTTTGTATTCAAATTAAACCATCAAGGTTTCCATTTGTCCGATTTCACTAACTTTTGGCTTTCCTAATGTACAGTACTTCCATGAAATTATAATCATTGTTCCTTATTTATTGTCTATTGTTGTTTCTCTATTTATAAAACAGTCTATTAAAAAAACCATATGAACAACAAATGAAATCCTAAGAAAGTCACAATATATTCCTGCTCAATAAAAAGCACTATAGGTACAAGTAATAAAAAGAGTAATCATTTTTTTCAATTTGCCTTTCATGATAACCCCCATCTCTCATCTCCCTCTTGGTGACCGAGAGCGTTAGCGACGCAACAGGTATGGTCTTGTTAACCCTTCATACCAGAGTATAGTAAGGTATCCAACAATGATCCCTAGAACTGATGTTTCTTCCATTTACGAATCCTAGAACGAAATGTCTTGAAGGGCGCAACTGAATTAATGTGAATCCATTTGACCATCGCCCACCTCGGATTAGTACCTGTCCATTGTCTAACACCTTGCGTAAAAAGTTCTTCTTCAAACTCAAAAATGAGAGGAGAAAATTGATGTATGAGAACTCGGATATAAAAGATATGATTCTTCAGAAAGATCCAACTGTTCCGTGTTTTGCGCTAATTTTCTATAACGTTCACACATTTCTGATGGTCATGCAGCTCAAAGAGCATAGCACCAGGTCGTCAGACTTTGCCTGGCGAATGTATCGCCTGAAATAACTTGTGTTATCCTTAGTTAAACAGACTGCCTAATTTGGGCAGCCTGTTTAACTAGTTTTTTTATCTACAATCCAAAATGTTCACTAACTAATTTAAATTGTTCATCAACACTCATGCCAGCTGTTCTTTTAATTGTTTTGATACCATTCTTAACGCAGGCAGTTCTAATTATATTTGAAAACATAATCATCGACTTATTACTGTGCATGATCGTTTCCTTTGGGTTTGATGTACAAGCGTTAATACAATCCAAAATCATCTTGTGGTCTTCTCTAAAGAAATATAATCTCTCAATTTCTGCATCAGACGTGAAAAGACATATCATTCTTTCTTTTGGAATAAAAGATAAAATGCTTTCGGGCATTATCCCTAAATCAATAATAATCGGTCTGTTACTTGGTAACTTCAACAAATCGATCACAAAGAATTCCAGCATTTCTTCGACTATTTGAAAGAGCCAATGACAATGCTCATCAACGGGTTTATTAAACCACTTATCCCAGTCTAAATTAGGATTAGGCATTTGAAGGGCAGGATAATCAACAGGGTTAGAGAATGGTCTATATTTCAGGACATCATCCGCTAAAGTTTGAAATCCTAACTCCTTAATAAATTTCTTTGTCATCGTCGTCTTCCCTGCGCAAGGTCCACCATTTAACCAATACACGTGCTTTAATTGTTCTTTTAAATATTCATCATTTATTTTCATATTTACTCCTCCTCAAATTAATTGATTTTGAGGAAGTTCACGGATCCTTATCATTCTATAGCAGTGAAAATACATAATATATAAATCCTCCTTTCTTTTTATATAATATAATTCTGTAATCCAAGTGTTCTTTCCTTCTTCATTCCTAAACACTCATTCACAAAGTTATTTCTTCATCTTCGAGTTGTCCTTCATTAATATACTGTATTAAACTTCTCACTTCTTTATCTGCCCTCTCTCTGATTAGACGTATATTCCACCAATTAGCTGGTAGTTCTACATCCGTTCCAACCATTTTAAAATCTATCCAATTAGGCATATATGTTTTAAGAGTAAGTAAACATCTCCTCAAATGTCCAGAATCACTAACTGCAATTATTCTCTTAATTTTATGTAACCCAAGAGCTCGATCCAATACTAATATGGATGCCAAGACATTTTCTTTAGTATGATTTGAAATTGTTTCTATTACTACTGCTTCTTCTGGAACACCCTGTTCAATTGCATATCGTTTCATAGAAATTGCTTCAATTTCATCTCGTTGCCCCCACTTATCTCCTCCTGAAAATAAAATAACAGGAGCTCTTCCCTCTTTATATAATTGTATAGCCTTTTTGGACCTATCTAAATTCCCGTTGCCGAATACCATGATGCAATCGCCCTTCAATTCTGATTCTACTCGCTCACTAGGATACAACAGAGTTATCATTTGTTCTGGTGTTAATTCATCAGGGTTTATCTTAGAAATAAGCATTCATTATTCCTCCTTATTTATTATTTAATGACGTCTGAGACTTTCGTTTAACTTTGCGCATTAATGACATCCAAGCAGCTTAAGGACCCTAGGTCCAGGTCGTCAGATCAGACTTATCAGATTGAATACGTCTCCTAAATCCACCTCTCCGATGTCCCTCCTGGCGACCGAGGACCATAGGTAACGATGTAAGAATGGTCTGTTATCGGATGTCCTCGATTTCTTCGAATCTTCAATATAATTGTTTTTTGACCTTGTATTCATAGAGACTTTTAATATCGTTAATGATATGTGTCACCTACGAGACTTCCTCTTTGCTTACCAAGGGAGCCTAGCGACCACTGTGGTAATATGTTGTTATGTGATGTCATTGCCATCTTGAATTACCTTCATATTATCTTGTATATGTTTTATTACATCTCTTGAACTTTTCATCTCGAATCTCTTATAAGAATACTCATTTGTGATGTCCAATACCTCTTTCAGATTGTATCCGTGGTTCCATTTAATCAACATCTTTATTAAATTATTGAAAGACTGCTTGTAATTCCACTGCTCTATTCCTGTTCTTGACCTAATAAATCTCCTGATAATTCTATAATCCCTTATATATACATTAGGATTTAAAATATATATGATATCTGCCTTTATAAAACTTTCGTTCGTCCAATTGTATTGAACTCCCTCAATAATCCACGACTCTAGTCTAACTATTCTATTGAATTCTGCATCTCTTATTGCCTCAGGAAATCTTAGATTTTCCACACTTCTGTCCCAAATCATATTATCAAGTTCATAATTGATTATCCCTAACTTCTCAGAAATTTCCTTACCTAGATATGATTTTCCACTTCCACAGGAACCAATAATACGTATTTTAATATTTTTCATCTCCTTGAGATGGCTTTCATTATCTTTTTATTTGTGTTTTTATCTTGTCATATTTCTTTCTAAAGGTCCCTCTGTTGTCAGGCAACAGATTAATATTCGATAAAGATGCTATTTGTGTTACAACATCCTCAATAGTCAATTTATTTGTATCAATATATTTCTCAAATATGCTATTGGAAAGACCTTCTATGCATCTATCGATCTGTCGCTCAGCCCACGAATTCTTTCTTTCACCTCTACTTCTTAATCTCTTTTGTAAGACTTCTTTCGTTGCACATAATACAAAATGATTGATAGAAATTCTATCACTTCTTAATCTACCTATGATTTCTTCGAAATACTGGGGATTCACTATGGTCATGGGTACTATAATCGTTCCTTCATAATGATTGTTTATGTGTTTTAACATAGTGTAATTAATCTCACTCCACATTGGATAGTCTTGAAAATCATTCTTTTTAACTTCGGCAGGAATATTCTTCCGGATAAAAAAGCCAACATTTTCAGGATCATAAATAAATGAATCGGAAATTCTTCTTTGTAATTCATACGCAGTTTGGGTTTTTCCAGATCCAAACGCACCATTGACCCATATAATCACATAATTCACCTCTATGGTTCTGGATATTTGTTCTCCTAACGTAACCCCATTTGTGGAACGATCCATACACCTATCGAATCTGAATGCTCGTTGTTTTAAGATTGACTACGCTTTTGTCTGAAACTCCTGCAACCTGCTAGCAATTGGCTCGTTGTCAGGAAATATTGCAGCTGCACAGGTCAGAATGTGGAAAGCATCCTCTTTGTGCCCATTCCACGTTAATGCTTCAGTGATGCGCATAAATTCAAAATCCACTAGATAATACTTGTCTTGTTCCATTCTAGTGATGCGATGATACTCTTCCATCGCCTTCTCCACTCCATTAGTTACGGCTAAGTCTGCAACTATGTGTGCCATTGATCGCTTTATTTGGTGAATGTTCGAACCAAGCAATAGATCAAGTATTGGATAGGTTACGCTCCCAAGCCAGACGTAGTCACAATTAGTCATCACAGAAATAGCGATATTTTCATCAGGAAGTAAAATTAGATCACTTAGAAATCCGGTATCCCATCCGGAATGTGAGACGATTCGAATACCCTTATATTCTCCCACAAACCAACCCAGACCGATTTGTGCATTTTCTTGTCCGTATCCAGTAGCTGCATGTGGCTTCCACATTTCATCATAGCTGCCAGACTGCAAGGAATTATATCCATCCTTTGCAATTCCCTGTTTAAGATGCATTAGCATATACTGGCACATGTCATCAACATTGGTATATAGAGTGGAACTAGGTCCATGCGCCCTATTGTAAGGAAATATATCACTGATATACCCGCCGTACCCATCGGAAGTCCTGAGCACATGAGGTGCTGCAAGATGAGCTTCTACCTCCTTTTTTAAAAAGGAACTGGACTGCATTCCTGGCGGTTCAAGAATATACCTTTTGATATAATTCTCGAAGCTCATTCCGCTAACCTTTGCTATCAAGTCGCCCAATATCTCGTAGCCAATATTACTATAAGCATATTTAATTCCAGGCTCGCTCAAAAGCTTGTGATGACGGATACTTTTTACGTATCTTTCAAGACTTTGCTCGTCGTATTCGGGCCGATCCCATGCATAATCTTCTTCATCTGGCATGCCAGAAGTATGGTTCAAAAGCTGCCTTATAGTAATATATTGATACCTCTCGTCCTCCAACTTAAAGGTAGTAAGATATTTCGCGATTGGTGAATCCAGATCTACTTTTCCACGCTCAACCAATTGCATAATGGCCGTTACTACGAATGTCTTTGAGACGGAAGCTTGGTGAAACAAAGTGCTACGAACAACAGGATCACCAGTCGATAAATTGGCTGTTCCATATTCACCAGCAAAGAAAATTTGGTTGTCCTTCACTATCCCGACGGCTAATGCCGGAAACTGTCCATTTTCAACAAAATCGGTTAACATCGCGTGCAACGGACTCTCAGTTTTCTGATATTTGTACATTTTGTCCTCCCTAATATCCAGCATCGGCATTCCATGTGTTCACTATCAGAGGTTCACGACGGAAACCCACCTACTACTTGCTCTCGCATTCATCAGTTGGATTTCTGTGTTGGTGTATATACTTCTATGTAATTGCTTCTCCCAACCAAGGGCGTATGCCCGTCGAATGAAACTTGTGTTATAGGATGTCAGCGTCATCTCCCTCTGGAATCTCAACCTTCCCATTTTTCCATGCAAGATCACTAGTTTTACGCCAAATACAAAAAGTAACATCCTCATTATCTATTGCTTCATCCACCAGTTTTATCTCGATCCAAGAAAGTTTACCTTTTTCACTTCGAGCAACAGGAGGTTGGTGCACAATTTTATTTGAATATATCTTCAATGCCGAACAAACCAGTATCTTTATTAATAATCCACTTAATAGTCTCAATCACCCCCCTAGAAAATCCTTCTCGCGAATATATTTTGTGTGAAATCTCAATTCTTTCGTTATCACTTGTCGTAAACAAAACGCTATGTTCTCCGATAATGTTTCCCGCCCTTACACTATGTATATTAATTTTCTCTTCAAAACCTGATTCTCTTATAGTGTTGGCTATCGCAATTGCAGTTCCACTTGGCTTATCCTTCTTAAATTTGTGATGGTACTCTAATATATCGATATCCGTATTTATGCTAAATTCAATAGATGCCAGTTTGATTAATTTCAGGAATTTGTACACTCCAATACTGAAGTTGGGACATATAACTACAGGAATTGATTCTGCAAGCATAGTAATTCTCTCCATATGCTTAGACTCAAACCCTGTAGTTGCTACTATGACAGGTTTATCACCAAGGATATATGCGTCATAATTCTCCATAAATGAATCAGCATTCGTACAATCAATATATACATCACATTTTTTGCTAGCTGCAAGAATATCATCATCGATCATGATATTTGCAATCTGATTATCAATTAATAAGCCTATATCTTTACCCACAAAAGGGTTGTTCTTCCGGGCTATAACGGCACCTAATGTAATTTCTTCATGTTCAATTAATAACCTGATTATATCCCTTCCCAGTTTACCGGTTCCTCCAACAAGGCCTACTCTAATCATACAATACCTCCAAATATAATAATAAAATACTTCTAACAACAGGTCGTTGCGGAATAACTGCTTACATAATCTTGGGGGGGAAATCTTTCATATAGCGTTGCGCATTTCTGACGTTCAATTGGTTCAGTCCAATCCCGACCATATCTCCTAGACAAAAAATATGATCTATTTGTTTACTTGATATATCGTCTAATACTTCTTTTAATGCAGGACTGTTGCCATGAATATCCGTCAAAATGGCAAAGGTTTTCATATTAATCATCCTCAAATGTACTATATTTGATATTGTGTTAATTTCACCTAACGTTTCCAAACAGCTTAAGGACCGTAGGTCCGGGTGGCTCTGCCACTTAGCCGGTTGGATATCTCGCTAGATTCCACTTCTCATAAAATCCATCTTGGCGACTAAGGAGCGCCAGCGACGATGTAGAAATGTATAGTTATCTGAAGGAACTGCCTTGCTTCCTCGAATAGAGACAGGACGTAAACCAAATAAATTATTCAATATTCATCTTAACGTAAATTTTTGTATCCGTTTCCAGTTTAATGACAGAATTAATTGTCCCTTTAATGCTTGTTCTTCTATTAATTTCATATCCAAATCATCATGATTACCAATACCATAAACAATTTTAAACTCTCTTGTATTGTTTGCTTCAAAGAAACCAGGTCCGTTATATCCGAGTCTGTCACTGAATACCTCTTCTCCAACCAACAATAATAAATCTTTTGATGGAATAAAATCTAATTGAACAAAGTTGCTAGAATTCCCATATTGCTTATTGTTCTTGTTTTTAATAATAAAAGTATATTCGATAAATCGACTTGGCCGACTTGGCCCCTCATCTCCTTCTTTTACAGCTGATGCTGTAGCTATGGAAGGATTATTTGTAATTTGTGCTTTTGCACTAATTAATTCAAAGTCCTTGGTATTGCCAACAAGCATTAGCAATACTACCGTGAGAAAGGAAATAAAAATGATGGTGATGGTAACTTTTTTATGTTTAAGCACCTTAAACTTTATTTTTTCAATGTTTTGCCCTACAAGATCATTCGATGTCAGCGTACTGTACAAACTAATAATCAATATAAGAAAGGCAAGAATATGTATTACCATTTCAAAGATAGCAAAGCGCTGTGATATATTGATAAAATAAGATCCTGTTTGAAAACTCAAATGGTTATCCATAAGATTTTGTACGATATGGGGGTACACTAACGAATAAATTTGATTGATCAGCAAAAGAAGAAAAAAATAAAATCCACCTCTAAATTTGTACTTCTTACAAAGTATGATTCCCATCAATAGGACTACAGGATACAATATTATGTTTAGTAAAATAGAAAGATAATGTAACACAGGATTAAGCACCTTTATTATCACCCCCTTATCAATACTTATATGTTTTACAACTTTTGAATTGGGTGAGTTAAATCCGCTTCTTTGCCCAACACTTCTCCTCGCGAACCAAAGGTAAATTCCGCAGCGTAGATACGTTGTTATATGGCGTACTTGCCTACTTGAATAACCTTCAAGCTGCAAACTTTCATTAGTTATTCTCTGAATAATACTCATCCTTTAAAAGACCGTAATACACAAGGTCTTCATATTCATCCCATCTTCTAACATGTTGTCTTAATAGCCCTTCGTATTTCATACCCAGTTTTTCCATAACTCTTCCCGATGCAGGATTTTTTCCTAAATAACGCGCATATATTCGGTTTAAATTCATTTCTTCAAATGCATATTTTATTATTCCTTTTGCTGCCTCAGTGCAATATCCATTATTGTTGTACTTTCTCCCAATCCAATAAGCCAATTCACCATGTTCAAACTTCATATTACTTCCTATACATATTGCTCCGATTAAATACTTTTCTTCATTATGTACAATTGCTAATTCAAGTGATCGATCTTCATTAAAATTAACTGTATGTGTTTTAATCCATTCTTCTGCCATTCCATCCTCATATGGATGTGGGATATATAACGTCATTTCAGCAATATATTTATCACCTGCTAGTTCTTGAACTACCTTTGCATCATCTAAACTAAAAGGTCGCAATATCAATCTTTCTAATTGAATTGTCGGCAATTTTTTCATATACTATCTCTCCTTGAAATCAATAATATTTGAATCAAGCCTGTACTTTCATACGACGCAATTTATTCGATCTTGATACAGCCTCATTAGGCCTACCCACAACACTTAATGATGCATCTGTCCGGACCGAGGGGGAAATGGCCCGAAGCGTGAACAAATTGTTATCAGAAGGACCTGCCTTCTATGAAATTTCTTTCAATGTTATCAATCTATCTTCTGTTCTCATTCATCCACTCTAATGCGAAATCAACCATTTCTTTCTGTGGTATTAAATAACTCACCGCTTCTCCTATTAAGCCCTCTTTTACCAAAGTAGTCTTGGATTTAAACGCATCAAGAATCATGTTGAAATCGTCAGATTCATTATTAATATCATCATAAGTAGTCCATTGTTCTTTTCCATCTACACTCATTTTCACTTCCCAAACTTTAGGCTTTATATAAGAGTTTTTCTGGCTATACTCAGCCAAATGTAATGAAGTATTACTTTTCGTAGAAGCTCCAAGCAATAGAATATATCCTTCTAACTCATAGATTTTCCCCAAAGGAGAATCCTCGCCTAACGCATATTCTAGTCTATGATTCATCGTAATACTTTTAGCATCTTTCCCCCACGCAGCAAATGACATATGAGGATGTGAACTTCTTAACACTCCATCTTGTTTTCGAAATGTTTCAGGAATGAATCCCATATACGAAGTTGGTGTTAGGTCAGGGTAATATATTGGCATATTTTCTTTTATTATTTTTATTTCCTCTAAGGTTAAGTCATCTTTGTTTTCCGTCGGAGCACACAAATGTTCAGATTGAGTCGGCATAACGATATTTCCATTCATCCCGACCGCCTCTTCCAATGCTAATATAACAGTAACAGGTCCCCCTACAACTTTTCCTAAAGATTTCAGAGAGGAGTGAACGATCAAAGTCATTCCCTCTTTTACGCCAAGTCGTTTTAAATCATCAATCATTGACTTTCTTGTTTGTAAAGTACTAGATGCTTCCATTTTAATCTCCTTAGAAAAATTTATAGTTTATTTTAACTTTAGTTTATATATAATCTCGCCATCTTGGTTCTCTTTATCTTGATTGACAAATCCTAATTTCTCGTAAAGCTTTCTAGCATGATCGTTACTTTTTTCGATTGTTAGAGAGATTACTTCACATTGTCTGTGCGTTTCCTGAATGAATTCTAATATTCTTTTAAGAGATTGTGTTCCTAACCCCATCCCTTGATATTCCTTGTCTATTTGAAAGCCACCGATCCAGTAATTATTCGAACTATTAGGTGTATAGGAAAGATAGAAAAATCCAAATATTATATCATCCTTGTACAAAATATATGGATCAAAAGCCTCATCCCATGGTTTTATATAAGCCCATGCTAAAGATTCGATAACAGAAGGCACAAGTTTCTCTTGTGATTTGAGTAAAGATATCGAGAGAGCGTCTTCCCAATTATGTTTATCAATGGGTTCTATGCGAATTAGATTCATTTTTTTATTCCTTTCGAATTTACCCCAACCAATAAATAACTTAACGGTAAATGATTTTCTTCTGACTCTAAATGACCCGAAACGCATGAGATATCTTTGGATAACTCTTCAAACCATTCAATATTCATTCCTTGTTTGATAAGCCCTTGAATTATATTCGACATAGTATGTGGAAACCAATATTTTGTTTTTGATTCATAGTCTACTTCGCCCATATAATCCAAGCCAGTATTATCAATGACTGGTGTATCTTTAAAATATGAATATTTTATTTCTTTAACATTCTCATCGAAGATATCTATGATCGGATGCATTTCGTATATGAACACTATTCCATCCTCTCTCAAAAGATTATAGACCTTTTGGAAAAACAACTCTAAATCTGGCATCCATCCTAAAGTACCCACTGATATGTATACAATATCAAATTGCCTTTCAAAATGGCTGGGTATTTCATATATATCTGTTCTTACAAATGTTACTGGAATATTAACATTCTCAGATAATTGATTAGCCTCTTCGATAGCCTCATCTGAAATATCAAATCCAACACAATATTCTGCCCCAAGTTTTTTCAGTGATATGGTTTCAATACCATTGTTGCAACATATCTGAGCAACATTTTTTCCTGAAATTCCATATTCCTTCAATTTATTAATTGCGAGTTCATCTATTCCATAATATTCCGGCTTTTTAAATTTACTAATAATTGAATCACCTCTTGCTTGTTGATGTAAAGGTGTCACTTCATTCCAAGCTTCTCTGTTTGATTCTGTATAATATTTAATATCCATTATAGTCACTCCCTAATATATTTTTAGAATGCCTTTCAGCTAATGCCATTGCCTTCTTCGAGTGGACTTCCCCATATTCTCGTCGAGTTTTTTAATCTTTTCTCTTCAAATCTTAGTTTATAAATATCTGGCATCGATGTGGACTGCCAAAAATCAAATCCATATTGTTTATCAAAGTGATTCATCATTAACGTCATAATATCTCCATGGGTTCCAATTACGATCTTCTTACCTTCGTATGTTTCTAATATGTCTTCCATAACTTTCACAGATCTTTTTTGTGCTATTAAGTTAGATTCCCCTTGTGGAAATGCATAATGAATGTCTTCATATACTTGGTACTTTGCTTCTTTGAATGATATTGACGAGAATTTACCAATGTTTCTTTCCCTTAAATCTTCTTCAATTTTAATATCTTTCAAATACTCAATTGCCGTTGGACGAATGGTTTCTATTGATCTTTCATAAGGACTTGATATGAAATAATCAATTTCTTCTGTTTTTAATATGTCTTTTATGATTAATGCATCAGCCAATCCTTTTTCTGATAAGCTTCTACTTCTTTCAATGCCTTCTACATAAATAGACTCAGCATGCCTTACAAAGTATATAAGGGTCGTCATTTCTATGTCACCGCTTTCTTATATCAGTATTGCAATGATTTCAGCTATCGCTCGTACATTCTTGACGTTCAAGCGGCTTAAGGTCCGTGGATTCAGGTCTTAAGACTCAGCCGGTTGAAGGTGTTCCTTGAAATTACTTCTTAATGACCAAGTGAGGATAGCGACCGCTGTGGTAATGTAATGTTATCAGATATCTTGTGCCATCTTCGATTTCCTTTTACATCTTATCAAGTTTAAGTTCTTTATAATTTCTTAATATATAGTTAAATCCTGAGTATAAAGTCAGGCCCACAGCTATTAGCATAAGAATATAATCTATCTCAATGCTAGTTAGCAATTCGAATGGGTAATTGTCTAATAATATTGCAACAATGGCAACCACTTGCATAACCATTTTCACTTTACCAAACTTGTCCGCCGACAGAGCAATTCCTTGTCCCGATGCTATCATTCTTAGTCCTGTAATTACAAATTCTCTTCCGATTATAATAATCGCTATCCACGCAGGAATCATATTTGATTGGACCATCATAATTAATGCAACGGATATCAATAATTTGTCGGCTAAGGGATCTAACAGCTTACCTAAATTAGTTATTTGATTATACTTCCTTGCAATATAACCATCTAACTTGTCTGTTCCCGAAGCTACAAGAAATACCACAATTGCAAAATAAATTCCGTATTGATTAATAAAACTAAAGAATCTACTTTCATCGGCCAGCCACTCAGGATATTTAGAAAAGAACACCATAAATAAAGGTATTAAGAAAATTCTTGCAATTGTAATCTTATTCGCAAGGTTCACGCTAACTGCCCCTTTCAGATTTTAATAACGAGCACAAGTTTTCAGCTAACTTTGCGCATATCTGACGTCCAAACGGCTTAAGAACCATAGCTCCGGGTGGCTCTGCCACTTAGCTGGTCGAATGTGTCGCCTGAATACGCCTCACTGAAATCCCTCTTGGCGACCGAGGAGCGTAGCGCCGGGTCCAACGGACTTGGGCGGTGCAGGGTTGACTGCCTGACTCCACTTCTCCGAAATCCTCGGGCAGACCAAGGGGCGTAACCCCACAGCGGGAAATCGTTATTAGATGATGCAGCTGCCTTCTTCGAGTTGACTAATAAAATCAAGGTATGTTGGCTTTCCATATGTATTTATATTCTTTCAATCCAATTTTTCCGTTTATGATATTCTCTTGAATTTTTAATTCTAATTCCTTCTTTAACTCAGGCATAGTATAATCGGGATTTCCAGGTATTCCTGAAATAAACTTAGCAAATTCAATCTCATTAGGGAAAAAGATAATCGCACTATTAAATTCTTCAATTTCAATGTTTATAAATCCATTACTGTTTAGTCTATCTTTAACAGTTTCCAATGCTCCTGAATGAATTCCGAATACAGTACCTCCAGAAATAAGTACTCTACTATGGTTTAATATAGATGTTGGTCCTCTTCTGTCATAAATTAAGTCAAATTGTCCATCACTAAAAGGTAAGTCAGTCTTAGTGGTAGCGAATATAAATCTTACATTATTCATTTTACTTTCTTGTAAAATTGACTCAGCAATCCTAATCATTTCAACTGAGTTGTCAAATCCTATTATCGATTTAGCATATCTCGACATCTTTAATGTAAAATCCCCATGTCCGCAACCAGCATCTAAGACTGAATTGAAATTAGGTAACATGTTCATTAGTCTTTCTTCAAATATCTGCTCCGCTGAAATTCCCTCAATATTAAATACAGCATTGCTTTTATATCCGCCATTTCTTCTAGCGATCATGTCATACCATTCGACTCCCATGAATTAACCTCCGAGAATAAGTATTTTAGTCATTAATATTGGTTGCGGCCATTTCCTCTAACGTCCGCCATTCCTGACGTTCAAGTAGCTTAAGTGAGCGAAGGGAACGGGTCGTCAGACTTAGCTGGTTGAATGTATCGCCAGATTAACCTCTCTGAAATTCCTCCTAAGCGATCAAGGGCGAATACCCGCAGTAGGAATACTGTGCTATCGGATGGATACGTCCTCTTTGATATACTTCGAAATGCTTGTGACATTATTAATCTATCATTTCAACTTCTTCTTCAAAAAAAATTGTTTTATTCCATCTGGATATTCATCATTAACTCCAAAGATCTCATATCCCATATTCTTATAAAATTCCGGAGATTGATATGAAAAAGTACAAGTATGAGCAAATGTACATCCGAGTTCTTTTCCCAGTCTTTCAGCTTCAGTGATCATGACTTTTCCATATCCTTTATGTCTATATTCATCAGCTATCCAAAAAACATCAAGATACAAGCCGTATAACCAAGTTTCACAAAATAAACCGCCCATAGCTTTTCCTGATTCATCTTTCAAATATAAATTTATATCCTTGCCAGGTTTTTTTAGTAATTCATTGGTTGCGCGAATATTATACTGATATAAATTATTACAAACCTCTTTATAATCAGTATCATTCGAATCTAATGTGATCTTAATATTCTCTAAAATGATATCAGACATATTAGTCTCCCTCATTAAACATAAGTGATTTTATTAATATTCCTTGCGTATCTTTCCGATAACGTTTGGCATTCCTGACGTCCAAGCAGCTTAAGGACCGTAGGTTCGGGTGGCTCTGCCACTTAGCTGCTTGGATGTGTCGCCTGATTTCACTTCTCCGAAATCCCTCTTGACGACCAAGATGCGAACGCGACGATGCAGGAATGTAATGTTTATAGGATGTCAGGGCCATCTGTGAATCACATTCAATCATTTTTTTCTTGCTGGTCTTTTATTTCCCTTTTGTTTTATCCAGTATCTGATTCCTTTCCCTGCGTATGGTTCATCATTAAACCTTGGAATTACATGGAAATGGGCATGGTTGATGGTTTGATTTGATACTAATCCTACGTTCCAACCTAAAATATATCCATCAGGTACATGCTTCTTATCTAAATATTTCTTTGCTTTTTGTAACAAGTCATAAGTAGAATTCCATTCATCTTTTGATAATTCAAACACGTTCTCTTTATGAGCCTTCGGAATGATCAGCCCGCATCCTTCCAATATCTCTTGTTCCGAGTCCTTTTGTATAAAGAGACAGAAATCATTCTCAAAGACGATTCTTTGTTCTACATCATCATTCAAATTACAAAATGGACATGGTTTCATTAATATACCCCCAACAAATTAATATTTTTAACGAATTTATTGTCTTGATAATCAACTGCCTTGATTTCCTATAACGTTTGGCATTCCTGACGTTGATTTCCCTTAGATAGCTCTTATCTTAGGGAAATCAATGTGTCGCTTGAATCCTTCTTCCTCGAAATGCCTCCGGCGACCAAGGGGCGAATGCCCCGCAGTAGGAATGCGATGTAGATGATGTCCCCGGCTTCAATGAATTTCAAGCCTAGGATCTTATATATATTTTGGTTGTCCTAGCCACACTTCTGTATCGTACATTACTGTAATTACACCATCTCTTGCCAAATCATTGAATCGTTGTTTATGTGCTTCTTGAAATGTTACGAACCATTCCTCTCTCTCATGCGGTGATTCCATGCTAGAGATAACTGCCCCCCAATATTCATCCCATGTCTCATTATGCTCTTGTTTAAACAAATATCTATTTGGTGTTGAATCTCCGTAGAAATATTGAACTGGTTTAATGTGCCTAGACTCAGTCAATCGCTTAACATATTGTTCATCGTTAAATACTCGCAATGTATCCCTGAAAAAATTTGAGTCATCATAATATGAAAAAACAGCTAACATTCCATTAGGTTTAAGTATCCTTTTAAATTCTTTAATTGTACTTTCTGGTTGAAATCTATGATAAGCATTGGCTGCTACAACTAGATCTATAGAATGTGCAAGCAGATTTGTGTTCTCAGCTAATCCATCTTGGAATTCTACATCCTCTCTTTCCCCAATCAGTTCCTTTGCAAGTTCACGCATTTCAAAATCAGGTTCTATTACAAATACCTTCTTTACATTACCAACAAAATGTTTTGTCAAAAGTCCAGTTCCTGCACCAATATCGGCAACTACACCTTGACTTACATTCGCTATATCAATAACATATTTACTCGCTTCTGTTGAAAAGGGTAATCGATACTTAGCATATTGCATGGCTTTATCACGAGTCATTCTATTCATAATTTAAGCTCCTTTGTATGGACCTAATATTTTAAGGGGATTTCACCTAACGTTGCGCATTTCTGACGTCCAAACGGCTTAAGGACCGAAGGTCCCGGTGGCTCTGCCACTTAGCCGGTTGGATGTGTCGCCTGATTCCACTTCTCAGATACTCCCTCTTGGCGACCAAGGGCGAATGCCCGCAGTAGGAATGCTCTGTTATGTGATGTCACAGTCCTCTTCGATAAACCTTAGGAAATCTAATCATTCCACATTCTTGTTATTTCTTCTAATTCTAAGTCCTCGAATTGCATTTTATAGATATCTGGTTTCTTTAATTGATTCAAAAACTCCAAGCCAAAAGCTGGATCAAAATGATTCATCTTCAAAGTCATTACAAGACCATGAGTCCCGATTACTATTTTCTTCCCTCTGTGCTCTTTTAATATGGGTTTTAGAACTGAGATTGCTCTTTTCTGACAATCAGCATTAGACTCTCCACCCGGCAAGGTATAATCAGGGTCATTAAAACTCTCTCTGATACTAGACATTAACTCTGTATTTTCAATAATATAAGATGCAAAATGACGTTCTCTAAGATCTTCAAATACTTTAATATCTAACTTTAAGTGCTCGGCCAATCCCTCAACACTAAGAATTGCTCGAGTATAAGGACTTGATATAATCATGTCTATTCCTTCACCTATAAGTAACTCCGTTACTTTTTCAATATCGATCTTTCCTTTTGGGGTAAGCCCTCTTGTTCTTTCATTTCCTTCATTATATGGTGATTCTCCATGCCTAACCATATAGATAATTGTCTTCATACAGGCCTCCTATAGATGCTTTCATTAAATATCACACTGTGATTTCACATAACGTTGCGTATTTCTGACGTCCAAGCGGCTTAAGGACCGTAGGTCCGTGTGGCTCTGCCACTTAGCTGCTTGGATGTGTCGCCTGATTCCACTTCTCAGAAATCCCTCTTGGCGACCAAGGAGCGTCAGCGACGATGCTGAAAAACATTGTTCAACGTGTTAGCTGAAGCACGGAACTTCCTAGAGTTACTCATACAAATGTTTTTTCAGGAAATTTAGAGTATTCTCAAATGCACTTTGGACCTTTGGATTATTTAAGTCTTGATCAAAAACATGATCAGCACCTTTAATGGTAATTAAATCGGTTTGAATTCCAACTTTGCAAAGCGCTTCGTACATTATCAATGATTGATTGTAAGGTACATCAGTATCATTGTCACCGTGCAAAAAGAGTGTTGGGGGAAAGCCCTTAGAAATATTATCGATAGGATTGTATTTTCGTAGTTTTTCGCCGTCCAATACTCGATCTAGACCTGTTACTGTCTCTACCCATGTTCCGTGTTGCCGACACCATAGATAATAATTAAACCTATCCCAGGAACCTTCTGATACTTCTGAGTCACTAAGATACTGTTCCGCTTCTAGAAAGTTAACAATTGGTCTTTGGCAGTAGTATTCGCTAGGCTCAGAATACCATTTACCTAAGATATCACCGTAGCCATAAAAGGAAACAATTGCATTTGGTCTAAAATCCATCGTTCCGGTTAACAAACTAAGATAAGCTCCAGCTGAACTACCAATCACTGCAATCTTGTCTGTATTAAAATCGTACATCTTTGATGCAGTTTCTCTAACCCAGAATAAAGCATCTCGAATATCATCAATAATTAATTCGAATTTCGTTTCAGGAGCAAGCCGATAATCAATACTGATGACACTAAAACCCGCTTTCTTATAAATTTCAACCTGATCAAACTGCAACCACTTTCTCGTTCCAAATATTAATGCTCCCCCATGGAGATAGATAATTACCGGAGTTCTACTTCCATGATAATAGATATCCGCATAAATCGAAGTTTGCCCTGTTTCTTTATAGACTATAGAATCACTTATTATCTTCATGCTCTACCTCCTTTTCCGTATTTCAGCTAACGTTGCGCATTCATGACGTTCAATCGGCTTAAGAACCGTAGGTTCGGGTGGCTTTGCCACTTAGCCGGTTGGATGTGTCGCCTGATTCTACTTCTCAGAAATCCTTCTTGGCGACCAAGGAGCGCATGCGACGATGCATGAATGTTTTGACGTAGTTGCTTCTTCTTGAATAACTCACAGCTTTCTAGCATTTTCAAATCTATGTATTCCAAAATCTTTAATAGAAGACTTTAATAAAGCTTCTTTTAATGGGTTCAAGTTTGGTGTTAATCTAATTTCTATATTCAGTTCTGCAATTCTTTCAATTAAATTATCTAGAGGTGTTATTTCGATTGGTTTTACTGTTTCTTCAGATATATAATAGCCTGCAAATTCATCAAACAAATTAAAGCTTTCACTCGGTAATTCATATCTGAAGGTGGTTGTCTCTTTAATTCTCTTGTACCAATCAATTTCAACTGTGATAACAATATTGGAATCCGTAAGCCCAAAAAACGTATGATTGTCTTCGTTACTCATCCCTTCGGTTTTTGTATATACAATTCTGGGACAGTCCCGTGGGAAGTAAAAAGTAAATTCATGTTGCTGGTCTATCGCCCAAACAACTGGAGGCATGTTTTGTCTATTATGTTTGACTCTTGGCTTAAAAAAACGTATATCAAATTCCTCACTAAAATGATAAAGCTTCATCCGCATGCCTCCTGTACTTACTTCCTTTTTAAGCAATTGCGTCTAACGTTTAGTATTCCTGACGTTCAAGCAGCTTAAGTGACCGTAGGGAACGGGTTGCCAGACTTAGCTGGTTGAATGTGTCGCCTGAATAATCCCCTTGAAAGTCCTTCTTTGCGATTAAGGGCGAATGCCCGCAGTAGGAATGCTGTGTTAGCAGATGTCAGTACCTTCTTCGAATAACGTTCGACGACTGTTTATATTTGTTTGGTCAAAATCACTTCAAGAGGCTCGTTCTCTTGTAACAAACATCCCACATCACGATATCCAAGCTTCCTGTAAAAGTGCTGTGCCCCTTCATTAGATTGAGTAGACGTCATTACGGTTGTGAATCCTCTTTCGCTCATTAATTCTTCCCAATAAAGTACTACTTCTTTGCCAATACTTTGTCCTCTATATCCTTCATCAATCCATATCATATTCATAAAGGGAGTATTATCCCAAAAGTATCCATACCTCATCCAACCAATTTCTTTGCCCTCATCTCTAAGTATAAATATCTCTTTTTCTTTAATTTTTGATCTGATCAGTGTTTCAACTATGTGCTTATCTCTTTTTAAAATGTACATATAATCTGTATCCTTTGCAAAATCAATCTTCATAACTGACCCTCCGATTTTTTTCTGAGATTTTTTCCTTCTTTATGATAATCTGTACTGATTTCTGCTAACTTTGCGCATTTCTGACGTCCAAACGGCTTAAGGACCGAGGGGCGAATGCCCCGAAGCTTGAATATGGTGTATCAGATGGATCAGCCTTCTTTGATATTACCATCAAGATGTTTTGTACAGTTATGCAGTTCACATGTCCATTGATTATCTATTTTCTTTAAAATAGTTATTGATGTATTGCCAAAATCTTTTGTAGGAAAATCAGGAACTAAATTGATAAAGTTAAATTGAATTAAGGCACCATGAGAAACCACCAACACCTTTTCACCTTGGTGCTTCATCATTATTTCTTCTAAAAACTCTTCACCTCTCTTTTGGACTATCTCAATTGGCTCAAGTCCAAGATCTAATTCTATCCAACCTGTTCCCCACTTTTCTATTCGTTCCTCTTCAGTAGTACCTTCAATCAATCCTCCGGACCTTTCCCGAAGACGATCATCAAGGTGAATATCTACTCCGATAGCACTCCCTACAATAAGAGCAGTTTGCTTTGCTCTTGCTAAAGTACTTGAATAAATATGATTCCAATCTTCTGATCTTAATCTCGTTGCTAAAAGTTCTGCTTGATTAATCCCATCCTGATCCAGCGAAATATCAGAGTTACCCTGTGCTCGTCCTTCTTTATTCCAACTGGTGCTACCATGCCTTATCAGTGCTATAGTCGCCATATAGTGCTCCTTCAATGTTTAAAATAGATTTGCTGATCTTTCTGATAACGTTCGCACATTACTGACGTCCAATCGGCTTAAGGACCGTAGGTCCGGGTGGCACTGCCACTTAGCCGGTTGGATGTGTCACCTGAATTAACTTCCACGAATCTACCTCTTAGTGACCTAGGGAGCGTAGCGACCGCTGTGGTAACGTAATGTTAACTGATGCTCCTTCTTCTTCGGTTTACCCACCAAAATCACTTGTTCTGTTCTTTACGTGTTTCCTTCTTTAACGTTCTTATTTTTTTATTTTTCTACCGAATCGGATATATATGGGCAAGTTAGAATAGCCCATTCAACCACTCTACGAATCGTTCTTTTTCCTCGAATTGCGGATAATGAGCCGACTCTTCAAATACAACGAAATCTTTTACTGGTGCATCTAGTATATCAAAATAATCTCGTGCCGCATTCACAGATGTCATATAATCATACTTTCCCATAACAAAATAAGTAGGAATATCTAGGTGGTCAACAATGTCGGGTAAATGGTTTGCTAATACTTCTCTCAGCAAGATTTCTTCTGAAGCTAGAATCCCCTTATAAAAGCGAATCACATCCAGCCCATTATATTCAGGATTTAAAAGAAAACCTAAATTATAATCCCTATCTTCGTTGATAAGTCTAGCTGTGCCACCATACTTTTGAAGTAGAATTCTAGGTGATAACCTCTCTCCTCGCTCAACCGAGTCTCGAAATAGCTCTAAGCTTTTCACGTCCTCTGTATTATCAGCTTGTTTCGCCTGTTCTATCGTATATTCCAAGCCTTCCAACTCACTCTGAACCATATCTGCCATTTGTCCAATTCCTATATAAGCATAAAATTGATCAGGTGCCTTAGCCGCAGCTTTCATCCCAATATATGTACCAAACGAATGACCGATCAACACAACCTTATCTTGTCCTAACTCCTCAGTAACATAATCCGTTAATGCCAACAAATCATCTACTAGCAAATCTGTTGTCAAATTCGAATAATCCTCAAAGAAATGATAGGACTTCCCGCTCCCACGTTGATCATAATGTACAACAGTATAATGTTGCTCAAGCTCCTGCTGGTACTTCCTCACGTAAGGAATCTCGGAGCAGCCAGGTCCACCATGTACAAAAATAATGATTGGATTGTTCCGATCAACTCCCCTAATCATGACCTCATGTCCTTCACCGTTGATCTCAACCTGCCCTAACGTACTGATGCTGTTCTCACCTTTAATTCCAGGTGTCCATGTGGGAAATATCAAAGCTAGTATAGCTATTAAAACGATAATAAGCATGGTGCGTTTGAGTATTTTAATTAATTTTCTACGCATGTGATGGCTCCTTAAGAGGATAGTTCACCTCTATTTCTATTAAAGGCAACGGAAACATATCAATATTTCGTACTATTGTTCTTGGCACTACCAAATCTATTATATTTTCAAAAGGAGTTTCAGTTAACGTTACGTATTCCTGACGTTCAAGCGGCTTAAGTGACCATAGGGAACGGGTCGTAAGACTTAGCCGGTTGGATGTGTCGCCTGAACCCACTTCTCTGAAATTCCTCTTGGCGACCAAGGAGCGTCAGCGACGCAGCAAGAATGCATTGTTATCGGATGTTGCTGACATCCTTGAATTACAATACAAATTAATATCTTGAGTATTTCCTTACTTTATAGAAGGGTTTTTATCTCTTTTGTCTCATTAATACTCCAGTTTATAAACGACTTCCCCATCTATCACTCGGCCATCTACTTCAAATTCTAATTTTTCGTATAAACGTTTTGCCCAAACATTCTCTGGTTCAAAGCTTATGTATATAACCCGATGCTGTATATCTTCTTTAATCCTTTCGATGAGGTTCTTCATAGCAACTTCCCCATAGCCTTTTGACTGATACTTAGTATCTATCATTAACCGATAAATCCAATATTCATGATCTTCTTCATCTATACAATACATCGTAAATCCCACTAGAACATCAGCGTGATAAATAGCCAAGCAAACACACTCTGGGAATGCTTTAGCCTGTGCGAGTGAAAACAAATTTGTCGCTACAAACTCTCTTTGTTCATCAGTTATACTCAGCTTAATGACATCAAAAAAATTGTTTCTATCTATTTCCTTGAGTACGATCATAATTGCTCCCCCTGTCTTTATTATGCCAATCTTGAATAATATCCCCACTCCTCCGGCTTCTTGAAGATACTCACCATCTTCATAATTACATGGATATTCAAATTCTCTTCTCATTACTTCACCTACATACGCACTCCAAATCTGTGACATTGGCCATATTTGATTTTCTGTTGGTGTTTTATAGCTGAGACTCAATAAATCGTTGGAATAATAGTTAAGAATTTATTCAGACTATCTATAGTCTCATCTGAAAGTCTAAGTTATGTCCGAACGATCTAGCATAATCAACTTGCGTAATCACAAAGATGCATTATTCGATCAGTTAATTCAATTGCTTTCTTAGTTACCTCTATCTCTCAGCAATTTCCGATAACGTATTTGTGTTCAAGACGACCATTCTCCTTAGATAGCTCTTATCTTAGGGAAATGGTTGTGTCCGGCTGATTCTTCTTCCTTGCCCATGTAATCTCATCTCCGAGACTTCCTCAATACTTCTGCCCGGACCAAGGAGCACTAGAGACGATGCTTGAACACTTTGTTAGGCGATGCCATTCCTTTTGATTATTCAAAATTATAAATTAATTCATCAATTTTACCTGGTATTTCTGCTGTTCCATTTGATTTATTACTCATGACATGTGCTCTAATACTACTCTTGACATATACTGAAGAGACCATCATTGCACCTGGTTCACCACCCATAACATAATACTTAAATATTTCATCACCAATAATAGTCATCCAAACGCCGTAACCATAATTTTGACAATCATCTGTTTCGACTTGTGGCGACAACATTCTTATGGTTGTTTCCTCCTTTAATAATTTATGACCCATAAGTCCTGACCAGAAGTTATTTAAATCATAAGTTGTAGTATATGCCCCTCCATCCGCTCCACCGATGATAGGCACTGAATATATATTCGTTCTCCATTCTTTGCTTTTTTGATCCTCAATGTATCCTATTGCTGTTCGATTAGGTAACTGATCCATTCGGAAGTATCCAGAATCTGTCATGTCACACACATCTAAAATATTTCTTTGGATATATGTTATAAAATTCATACCACTTATTTGCTCAACGATTAGGCCAAGCAGAATAAATCCAGCATTACAGTATGAGAATCGTTCGCCAGGTTGAAACTTCATTTCTTTTTCTTGAAATAAGGGCAAAAAGTCTTTAGAAGTAAACACCCGATACATCGGATAATTCTCCCACAACTTTTCATAATCCGTCATCAATTCTTCATCAAAATAGTCAGGTATACCCGAAGTGTGGGTGAGTAAATGATGGATTGTAATATCACTACTGAATATTGGAAATGAAATATCTATGCACTCTTTAATTAATGTGTCAAAAGTAATAAATCCTCGTTCCACAAGTTGGCATATCGCTACTGCTGTAAATATTTTAGAACCTGAAGCCACTGTGAATCTGGTTTCCTTTGTGTTTTTAATATACTCTCTTCGATCTGCATAATCGTAGCTAGATTTATAAAGATCATTTCCATCCTTCTTTATTAATATTGAACCTGAGAATTTAGAGATTTCTGTTTCAACATCTAGTAATTTTTCTAATTCTTTTGAAATTATCATTTGAAGTTTCCTTTCTATGTTTAAAGGTGGTTTCGCCTAACGTTGTGCATTCCTGACGTTCAAGCGGCTTAAGGCAACAAGGTTGCCGGGTCGTCAGACTTAGCCGATTGAATGTGTCGGCTGAATTCGCTTCTCTGAAAATCTTCTGGCGACCGAGGAGCATACGCGACGCAACAGGAATTCAGTGTTATAGGATGTCAGCGTCTTCTAAGTAATATCCTAAACATCATGAATTTACTTTCTTATTGAAATTGAGCTTCTAAATCTTACTAACGAAAAACAAGTCCAACTACCAATAAAATAGCAAAATTGATCAGTACCCATCTTTGTTCTCATAAGTAATTGGTTAACTCACGTCAGCAATTTATAGCATTTAGAAGAAATATAAAACTAATCAAATGCAGTTATGGAGGAGATTACAATTATCAGAAAGCTAAACATTTGTTAAATAACAAATTCAATTATTTTTTCACTTTTTGTTATTTTATACCCAAGCTTCTTATAAATATTTAGAGCATGTTCATTATTGGCCCGGAGTTCAAGATGGGCCTCGTTCATCCCCTTGGCTGCTAAATAATCCAACCCTTTGCTAATTAGATACGTAGCTAATCCCTTTCCACGCCATTCAGGCAACACGAATATTTGTTCAGTAAAAGCACTATTTTTCTCTTCATTTTTATTCTTTTCATCATCCCAATGAAGCATAACGCTACCCATCAATCGACCATTATCAAAAGCAGACAATGTTGTGCCCACTGCCCACAAATCAGATAACATAAAATGTTTTAACCCCTCTATATTCCATGGCTTCTCAGGAAAAGCTGCATTGTATGCTTGAACATACTCTTCTATATCTTTATCTTCTTTCATTTTCCACTCGATAACTTCGATCTGATCAGGAGAAGGACATAACTCTATGGGGTGATCAAGTTTTCTTGACATATGATAAATCCCTTCACTAACAATAAATCCATTAGCAAGCAAAAATTCTGAACTTTTTTGCTCTGATGGGAACAATGTAAAGCAAATTTTAGTATCTTTATTGAGTGTATTTCCCTTTATTTCACTTGCTCTTTTCATTAAATGTTGAAATAACGTTGCTCTTAATTCATTACTGTCCGCAGTTAATGGATTGAATTTAATTTCCACCCATAATACATTTTCTGCACTATCGTTACTATCTGTTGCCATTACAGGATAAATAGATGCATATCCACCCAACAGTCCTTGATGGTTCATTGCACAAAACACATTGTTTCCGTTATCAAATTCAGGGGAAAGATAAGCTTCCCCTGGAATTACTGATGTTTCCGGGTAGGCTTTATTGTACTCTAGCTGAACATTATAGATGCTGGAGATGTCTTCCGTTGTAAAGTTTCGAATCACATAATTGTTCATTCTATTAACTCCTTTTCTCAAATTAATATTAACTGCCCATTAGCTGAATGTATCCTTAAAATAGATACTCAATGCGTATAGAGAATATTAATGGTATTCGCTGATTTCCTATAACGTTTCGCATTCCAGACGTTCAAGCAGCTTAAGTGACCGTAGGGAACGTGTCGTCAGACTTAGCTGGTTGAATGTGTCGCCTGAATTGACTTCTACGAAACTTCCTCCTGGTGACCTAGGAAGCATAGCGACCGCTATGGTAATGCATTGTTAGGTGATGTTAATGTCTTCTTCAATTTATCCAAAAAATGTATTCGGGTATTTCAATTCACCTTGTATTTCTCGTAGTTTTCCTTCCTCTATTTCATACACCATAAATACTTCATCTGGAACTTCAAATTGTTTTAATTCTAATCCAAACTGTCTAGCTGGTTGAAATCCAAGTCTTGGATAGTAAGTAGGGTGTCCAATTAACAATATGATGCTATATCCTAAAGATCTGCATCGTCTTATTCCTTCCTCGATCAGCCTGCTTCCTACTCCTTGCTTTTGATAATTTGGTCTTACTGCTATTGGAGCTAGGACAATTACTGTATATTGTTTATCTTGATCTTCTACTGTTGCTTTACTCAATAAAATATGACCTACTATTTCATTCTCCATCTCTGCAACTATAGACAATTCCGGTATAAATTCTTCGGATAATCTAATTCGTTCTATCAATTTCGATTCATCTTCTCGATTACCGAACGCTAAGTAATTCAATTTATACACTTTTTCGAAATCCTTATTTGTTTCTGTTCTCATTATCATGAATATTCTCCATTCATATTTATTAGGTATTACATGTGTTGCATTAATTTCGCCTAACGTTCGCGCATTAACGACGTCCAAACGGCTTAAGGACCGTAGGTCCGGGTGGCTTTGCCACTTAGCCGGTTGGATGTGTCGCCTGAACCACTTCTCTGAAAATCCCCTTGGCGGCCGAGGAGCGAATGCGACGATGTAGGAATGCTTTGTTATCGGATGTCAGCGTCTTCTTTGAAATATCCCTCAACTTTAGTTATCTTTAACTATCGTGTCCCGTTAGTTCAACGGAGGCAGTCCCTTTGGCAGTGAGATTGTTGAGTATTATATCGATTTCTTACATTCGCTAATATCGCAAATAGTAGATAATTTCTATCTGTCCAGTATCTTTTTCGAGCCTCTATTCCCCAATGTATCCAACTTAATTATTGAATTTAAAAACTTTGGAGAATCCGACATCATTCAGTTCTTTATCTTCTTCGGTAAATTGATTATTTGTGTACCCAGATAATGTTTTTCTCCAGAAACTTATAGTGTTCAAATTCTTGTCCGTTGGTGTAGTAAAGAGCATCCATTTTCCTCGATGTAAATTGAAGACTTCTCTTACAGCGTTTTCGCCTATTCCTTTACCTCTATAAGGTCTTAGAATAAATATTTCGTTTATCATAAAGTCACAATTATCAAACAAATATGGTGCCGTTGTAACCAAGATAAATCCTGCTGGTAATCCATCGACTTTTATTAGATAAGGAAACAGAACTCCCTCTTTTTCCCACCATATATCAAATACAGGTATTTGTTGTTCAAGTGTATGATATTTTTCATCATCCTCGAAAACACCATATTTATTGGGCAGTACATTCCGAATTTCGGCTAAATCGTGTAAGTACAGCGGGTACAGGTTATTGATGATAAATTTGTTTTTACGTTCGCACAATTCGATTGTTAGATTATTCATAATATCCCCCTATGAAATTGACCCTCTAAGAATACCGTCCATTCATTACCATATTAGGGCGGCGAGGGAACTAAAACAAGAGTATATTTTATTTAATTTGTTTTGTACTGAAGTTTGAATTATCCTGCCCGTTAGGTGAATATCTTCTAGGCACTAGATAATCAATGGAATTTTAAGGGCTTTCATGGTGTTCGCTGATTTCCGATAACGTTCGGGTATTCACGACGTCCTATCGCCTTAAGGCAGCGAAGCTGCCGGGTGCGCGTCAGCGCACTTAGTCTATTGGATGTGTCCGGCTGATTCCGCTTCCTCGCTACTGAAAATCCATCCCCGAATATACTTCTAACTTCTACCGGACCGAGGGGCGAATGCCCCGAAGCTTGAATATGGTGTTGCGATGTCCCCGCCTTCGAAGCCATATCTCCCAAAATATATCTTCATTACTTTAATATTTTTTCTTCAAGCTATTAGTTTTAATTTGCTATTTCGATAATCCTTATAGAGTTAGGGTCGGTAACTATACTAAAGAGTTTATAAGAATAATAGATATGTACTAAAAGTAACGCCCAGAAAATTACACGTTTCTTACGATATACCCATACATTAATTACACAGATCACAATAGTAAGTACAGTTCCAATTATATAATATGTAAAAAAATACGAATCAGTGATTTCTATTCCAAATATACTAACTAATCTTCCTAAATAAACGGCACTACACATTGTTATAAACATCCAATAAAGTAAAAACAAGTATAAATAAAATCCACTACTAATTATCCAAAATATGCCCTGTTTTATTCGCTTCACTTCGTCACCTATTTCTATTGATGTTATTTATTATAAGCACGTAATCTCTTAAATGAATTTACCATAGCGGGGATTTCTCATAACGTTGCGTATTTCTGACGTCCAAACGGCTTAAGGGCCGTAGGTCCGGGTGGCTTCGCCACTTAGCCGGTTGGATGTGTGGCCTGAATCCTCTTCGCTGAAAATCTTCTTGGCGACCAAGGAGCAGCAGCGACGATGCTGAAATATATTGTTATCCGAAGTGCTCCCCTCTTCGAAAATACATTCAACCTCCTTCTTACCTACTCATTAAAATAAACATTAATTGAACAGTAACAATGACACCATTGAGCAAATTATGTGCAATCATGCAACCGACAATGCTCCTAGTCTTTATAAATATTACTCCGTAGAATAACCCCGCTACTAAACAAGTAAGTTGTTGTAATATATTGAAATGAATTATTCGAAATGGTAACATGACAAAATTAATATGAGCAGTCATAAATATTGCTGTAGAAGCTAGAATTACAAGGCCAAATAATTGTTTATCGTTCCTAAAAAAATTCTTCCATAAAGTCGCCATTACTGTAATTACCAATGACCTAAACATAATCTCTTCACTTGTTCCTGACATTAGGATCTCGAATAAAAAATAACCTATAAAATTGCTATTGTTCATCGGGAAGGAAAAGTTCGGTGATACTCCATAATGGATTATTAATAATCTACTAACCCCCACCTGAATTACTACCCATATCATAATAAAAATCAAAACAGACTTAAGAGAATATCTGAAACTGTTAAAATTAAAACCGAAATATTCAAACTTGATATGCAACGCTTTGGAAATCACTATAATAACGAGTAAAGTGATAACAGCCTGGCATATATGGTGTACTGTTAGGACTAAAAAAACATTATCTGGGTCTAACTCTTTAAATATGGAATAAGCCTTTCGTGAAACAAAAAATGAAAATAGCTGATTAACTTCACATAGGCAGTTAAACATATAATTGTTATAAAACAAATAATCAATTTTTTCATAATCAACTTCCTCTGAATGACATTCAAAAAAAATTTATTAGAGCATTTCGGATAACGTTTAGTATTCATGAACCCGAGAGGTTTAAGGAGCTTCAGCTCCGGGTCGCTAGACTTAGCCTCGCAGGGTTGTCTGCCTGAATCGACTTCCTCGAAATGCCTCTAGCAGACTGAGGACGTCAGTCCAATACATGAATACTTTGTTAGGTGATGTTATTGCCTTCGTTGATATACCTACAAATCTTCAATGTTTATTACGTTTTCAAATTTAGCTCCAAAATTTCCAATACCTATATGGGGTTCAATTGCCCATCTCTTTCCCTTTAGCATTACATTCGAATTTTCGGGGCTAATAAATATTCTCTTATTTTGGTTATCATAGTCTTCTATTGAGTGCCCTATATTTCCATAAGGATCAAGTAATCTATAATCACTTTGTTCTATTAATTCATTACAATATTCAAATAGTTCGCCGACTGTCCTACATTCTTTGGCATAACTATATGTTTGTTCAAATATATACTTTGCGTCCTCAGCTAATTTCTTGAAGATTTGATCTTTTCCAATTACTATTGTTTCGGAATAATCACCCCATTTACCCTTTACCATCGGGCTGAAATCAATGAGAACTATATCAGAATCTCGCAAAATAATTTCATCTGAAGGTAAATGATTGCCACGCGTACAGTAAATAGAATTAGTATTAAAATTAACTAACATTGGGTACCAAAGATCATCTGCTCCTAGAGAATACATGATTTCTTCACAAATATTTGAAAACTTTTTCTCTGATATACCAGGAACTAAGTATTTTTTAGATTCTTGGCATGCCTGAATTGCAATTTCTTGTGCATTCATAATATTCTCCTTTGAAAATGGTTTATAATAAATGTTTGCGATAATTTCACATAACGTTGCGCATCTGCGACGTGATCTGGCCTTAGATAGCTCTTATCTTAGGCCGGGTCATGTGTTGTCTGAGTTTACTTCCATGATTTCACTCCCGACAACCAAGGTGCGAATGCCCCGAAGCGAAGATGCTTTGTTATCAGATGTCGTGTGACTTCATTGACTTACTTTCAATTGCATTGTATCTCCCTATTATTCGAACTTCATGCCCTAATGTCTCTAATATAGTTACTGCCCTTTCAATCGTCATTGTACTACAGTTATTATTTGCTTCCAGAAAAAATCTATAGACTCCTAATTTCCTTGCAGTTGGACGTGATTCAATCCATGATAAATTTATTGCAAGAGCAGTAAATACATTCAATATTGAAGATAATACCCCTGGTTGATCTTGGCCTGGTGTTATTACAAACATAGTCTTCTTTAAATCTATTTCAGTAATTAATTTGTTACTGATAATAATAAATCGTGTTTGGTTGTCAAAATTATCTTGGATATTCCGATCAATTATGTTTAGGTTCAATATATTTGCCAATGATCTCGAACCAATTGCAGCCACATCCGTTCTTTCGCTATTTTTTAATGCTGTAGCAGCTGTTGCGGAACTATCGTACTGTAAGCTCTTAATACTACGTTTTCTTATGTATTTTCTACATTGAGTTAGTATCGGAGAGATTGACCATACTTCTTTAATTTCAGCGAGATCCGTTTTCTTATTCGCAAGAAGATGTAAGGAAACGGGCAATGTGTATTCTCCTTCGATAAACAAATTATCAAAGGAGATTAACGAGTCAATTGTCATATTAATTGTTCCTTCAATTGTGTTCTCTAAAGGAACAATTGCTTTATCCACTCTATATTCTCCGACTGCTTCAATTACATCTGGAATTGTATCGTACATAAAGTATTCCACTTCATCTTCATTGAAATATTGTATAGCTGCTTCTTCTGAGAATGTTCCCTCTGGTCCTAGATAAGCTACTTTCATATTAATCTATCTCCTTGGATGTTGTAATTAATTTTTCATTCACACGATTTCTGATAACGTTTGGCATTCCTGACGTTCAATCGGCTTAAGGACCGTAGGTCCGGGTCGTCAGACTTAGCTGGTTGAATGTATCGCCTGAATAAGCTTCTCCGATATCCCTCTTGGCGACCAAGGAGCGTCAGCGACGATGTAGGAATGCAGTGTTGGTATTCTCAGTTCATACCCGACTGGCTCGGGGATGGACTTTTTCTTTATACTGGAGGAAACACTGGGCTGAAAAACGTATGCATTGTTGGGACATAGATCCCGTCACATAAAGTGTTCTAAGCCCTCGCCTTTTGTTCATACCCCGATTCAGCTGGTTGGGCCTTAGAGCCCGTATCACCGTGCCAACCTGTGGAGGGCAAAAGTGCTGGCCCCAGTGAAACTAAGGAGGTTATATGAATATACCTGTTCTAAGTATCGATGTCGCTAAGGGTAAGAGTGTTGCTGCTGCTTTTCTTTCTTACCATGACTGTATGTACAAACCTTTTCCATTCTCTCATACTCACGACGATCTCAATCATCTCCTATCGATCTTGCTGCAGATGAAGGAAGCTACAGGCTACGAACCCAATGTTGTTTTAGAAGCTACCGGGAATTATTCCAAACCTCTCGTATCTTTCTTTTCTTCGCATGGATATTCTGTCATTGTTCTCAATCCATTACTTACTCATCAGCTGAATCAAAAGGCGGTTCGGAAGATCAAGACCGACCCTATCGATGCTATTCGTATTGCTCATGTCTTCTACCTCCAATCTCCTGAACCTCAAGTTGAGCTAAGCGATTCTGTTCAACAGCTTCGTGTTATTTGTCGGCAATACCAGCATTGGACAGGCCTCTATGGCGAGACACAGCTTCATTTTCGTGCCGTTCTTGATCTTATCTTTCCAGGGTATGACAAAGCCTTTCACAAAGTCTGTAACCGTACTTCTCTTGAACTATTATCTCGTTATCCGACTCCCAAGGAACTCTTAGAGGCAGATCAAGAGGAGATCATGATGGTACTTATTTCCAATCGAAAAGGTCGGGCTTGGAACGAATCTAAACTAGAGCAACTACTTGCCATTGCTAACAACAGTCTTCCTGATCTCCATGCCATTCAAGCCCAGAAGATTGTTCTTATGCACTATATTCAACTGCTTAAGACCTATCAGGACTGTATGAAAGATCTCTTGGTAACCATGCAGTCGATGGCTGAGTCTATAGAAACCTATCACCTACTCCGAACGATTCCAGGAGTGGGTCCGTTAACAGCTGCCATGCTCATCGCTGAAATTGGAGATATAAAAAGGTTCCCAACCGTTAAACAACTTACAGCTTTTGCAGGGCTTGACTCAGCTGTTCACGAATCGGGAACCTTCAAATCCAAGAAGAATCGAATATCTAAACGGGGCTCTTCTTACCTACGAACTGCTCTTTATCAGGCTACTGTTGCCGCCATTTCCAAGCAAATTCATGGACCAAGAAATTCGATTCTCTTCCAATTCTATCAGCAAAAACGGACAGAAGGCAAACCGGCAAAAGTCGCCATTGTCGCTACTTCTCACAAGCTTTTACGCATTGTTTTTGGCATGTGGAAGTCTGGTCAGGCATTTAACTGTAGTTAATACTAAAATTAGTAATTAAATTCCAGAGAAACTCACTCTTGTGGGTAGGTTTGTTTAAGTATGTCTATCTTATTCCTATGAAAATATTATTAATGATAGGGTTGACTTTGATTAGCTGGTTTATACGACGGAATCCCTTCTTCGATTAAACAAAATAATTTTCTTGTTATAAAACCAATTTGTAATACAAATTCCAGAATCGGCTATTCAAAGTTCTATCTTACATCTTTCTTTGTACCACCTATCTTCAAATCCTTCATTATTCCACCCAACGACAGCACATCCAAAAAATAATTCCGTGTTATATCTGATATGGTTTTTATCAAGAGCATCTAATGCAAATCGATAACACACTTGAGAACTTAAATTTTCTATTCTATTATTTATCATATCTATTGTGGGTAACATGTCATATATATATCTACATTCATCTAATACAAACATATCTGTATACATGACTGTTTCTTTTGCCTTATAACTCCACCCAACTGACTTTAATACATTAATATGATATGGCACTGACAATTGACCAATTAAAAGGCCGATGACACTTTGAAATGTAAAGACATCACAAGCTTGAGGTGCAACTCTCTGCCAATCTATGTTATAAACATTTTTTAATTTTTCAGAATAACATTCAGTTCCATGTGACCCACCTAAAATCAGATACAACATTATACTAAACTTATCAAGTAACTCGCCTGAATTAAAACTCATTTGATTAATAAGGCTACGAGAAGCTTTATGAAATTGTTCATCATAAAAGTTCATGTAAAATGTTTGTAAGCGTTCTTTCTCATTTTCATCATCACACCAGTCATACAATTCTTCAATATTTTTATACTGAGCCATTTTCAAAAACCACGGTATTGAGAAAAACGACATATCACTCTCTAAATACCCTCCAGAATCACCTTCCAATTTAAAAGACAATTCTTCGACAAAATATTTTTGATCATCATAAAAAAATAAATTTTTTTTGCATAATTCCATTTGCTTTTTATCTAATTTAAAAAACATTTCAAAGTATTCTTGACTTTTGCAAATTCTTATAAAAGGTATCACCACGGCAGTAATATCCATCATAAACCTTCTTATAAATTCAGAATAATAGTATTCTAAATTATTGTTAACTTTATAAAACCATTCATGAAATAATAAGCCGTGCTCTTCAGCAGATTCTCCATTGTCAGCGTATGCTTTAGGGTAAAGGTATAGCGATACAATTTTAGCCAGTAACTTCTTTGTATCGGGATCATTAGACTCATCAATATATGCAAAATTAGTAATTATAACACCAGGAGAGCTTAACCTATGGTTATCTATCAAAGAAACAATATTAGAAATATTACGATTTTTCTTACTAGGTGAAACCAATGCTCCACAGAAATCTAAATATACTATATCGAATTTTATTGCAGAATTTGAGAAGAAAGAACTTATCTTTCCGAGATGAATTTTAACTTGAGGAAAATTAATTTTCAGTCTTACCACTGCTTCTTTATAAATATCATTATCAGATTCAAATGCCCAAATGTTTTCTGGTAATATTCCTTGCTTTAAAAGTTCCATTAGGTCATTCTCTGGATTAGGACCAGCTAAGTATGCAACTTTTAATTCACTCGGCCTTTTGTTTCCAAGGGCTGATTCAAAGTGTATCTTCCAAGATTGTTCTGTGGATTTATCCAAATTTCTAGCAAGAATACGATCACTACTATAATCTGAATCAAAGAACATAAAGTCTCTTAAACTATCAAAATAACCTAATGTAGTTATCGTACTTTGTTTTCTATCTACAGTTAATATATTAATAGCGTTACTCAATGCTTCTGATCTAACGATGTTTTTTTCTCTCTCTTGATACACCTTATCAGCTCCTCAAATACAGTTCACAAAGAATATTCATAATTACATAATTATATAAATTAATACGGAACTAAATGTTTATATATTAATTTATTATCATATTAAGAAAATAAAGGATTTTATAATTCTCTTTTCTATTGTTCTTGATTCTGTCGTATAACTGCTAATCTACGAACTCGTTTATCACTCTCATCTAGCTAGATAAGCGAATTCGCTTACTACCCCCTCCTAGGGGGATAGACGAAGCTTTTCACTCTTACCCCAAATTATACCATCTGGTGGATGTAAAAAGCAGTACCTTATTTAGATACTTACTAAAAACAAGGGAATTACACTAGTCACCAATACTGCGAGAATGCAATTAGATTTCCCAAGAATGAAGGAACGTAACTTTAGGCGAAACGCAAACTTCTTGCTCGACACTTACTCCCTTCTCCTGTTTCATTTTGAAGATCCTTCTACTCCAATCCAATACTAGAAACAACGAGAGAATGCCTACGATTATGCATCTTTTTTCTTCATTATCTATTCTGTCATGGGATATTCCTACAATTATACATCCTTTATCTTGTCATACCCTCAAATCCAAAAGCTAATGGTTTAATTCCTGTACAATCGTAGGCATTTCGCTAAACAATCAGTTTTAAAAGAAAAAGCCTGTATTTTCGAAGTAATAAGTGCCAGGAGCAGGTGATAGAAACTCTACATCCTTCTTTCCTAAGATCTTTTATACTGTCTCCTATACAAAAAGAAACCGATCAACATCTCTGTCGAACGGTCCTCTAATGCCTTTCACCCCACTATCAGCGCAAACACCACACCAGGCCCATGTACCCCAATGGTTAGATCGTTCTCAATATCTGCCGATCGGCTGGGGCCGGAGATGAAATGAATACCAGCTGGGAGCTGCTCCCTCCCCGCTTCATCGAAATCAATCAACACCTCACCTAAACGAGTCTTTAATCGTTCCAATGGGATGATCGCGATAAGCGCGGTCGGTAGTAGACTAACGGATCTTCCCTTGTCCTTGGAAGATACCACAACGATCGAGCCCGTATGTGATACGGCATAGTCTGCCATCACAATCCCGATGTCCGCTTCTGCAGCTCGAGCTATCCAATCTTCATCGGACCCGCTATTCCACTGCGATACTACGACATCCTCTAGCTTTTCTTTCAGTTGAAGATGATTCAGTTCAACCTCATTCTGATGAATTATATATCGTGCAGATAATTCAGTAGCTTTGCTGCAAATAAAGGACTGCACTTCTTGCATATCAGTTAATCTGTGTACATGCCCACCTGCGGCTTCGAAATTTCCTGTGAAATGTTGGACTCGTTCTTCAGAGGACCATTCGAAGGACTTCCAGAAATCTGGTGCCCCTCGAAAGGGATGTGGCGGAGCATTCGTGAGACGTGGATGCCCTAATCGTCCGGCAATCCCCTTCATGAATTGCTCCTGTTTCGCACGGGATTCTGATTCCATTTGTGCCAACCACTCTTGATGTGCCTCAGCCATGGTCTTTCCCTCCCGCTTCCCTATTTCTTACGATCTCTTCCATTCGATTAGAGACCGATGGATCCATCTCTTGTAATCCGTGGCGAATCTCTTCTTCCATCGTGCCCCACTGATCACGAAAGGATTTCTTCGCTAAGCTCGGAGCGACACGATAGTTATTCCAGCCTTTCAGCGGACCCAGTTTCGAGCTGATTTCTCCATCCTTCACAACAAGCTTCTGCGCAATCCTCCCAACTTTTAAAGCGTTCTCATATCGTTTCGAATTAGCCATAATGGCAGCGAAGCTACGCATCCCGATGGATTCCATTTTATCTCCGAGTCCTCGTTCAACCTTGCGCCTACGCAAATATATCAACATATCATGCAATGGTATTTTCACCGGACAAGCTTCATAACAAGCTCCACAAAGCGTCGATGCACTAGCAATGTCATCCCATTGGTCAATATTCTTATTCAATGCGGGTGTCAACACTGCTCCGATTGGACCGCTGTACGTCCCGCCGTATGCATGCCCACCAATATGACGGTACACAGGACAAGCATTTAGACAAGCACCACACCGAATACAGTTCAGCAGTTCCTGAAATTCCGGATCACCCAGTTGTAAAGAGCGGCCATTATCCAGAATAATAATATGCATCTCTTCCGGACCGTCCGCATCTCCCTGTCTACGAGGTCCCGTAATGCCAGACATATACACCGTTAACTTCTGCCCTGTAGCGGAGCGTGGAAGCAGTGTTGCCATAACTTCTAGATCACCCCAGGATGGAATAATCCGTTCCATTCCCATTAATGTTATTTGTGTTGAAGGTACGGTGGACACCATTCTTGCATTACCTTCATTTTCAAATAAGACCATAGAACCTGTCTCTGCAATCGCGAAATTACATCCCGTCATCCCAATATCTGCTTCGAGGAACTTCTCTCGTAATTTCTTGCGTACAAATCCAGCTAGTATGGCGGTATCGGGTGGTAACGTCTCCCCAGCTTCCTTTGATAAAAGATCAGCAATCTGATACCGATTCTTATGAATAGCAGGAATGATAATATGAGAAGGCGTCTCTCCAGCCAACTGGATAATATATTCACCCAGATCACTCTCCACGACATCCACACCAATGGATTCAAGTGCTTGATTCAAATGGAGTTCTTCCGTCACCATCGACTTGGACTTCACGACGGATGATGCTTGTTTCCGCTCAGCTATAGCCAGTGTGATCTTCACAGCATCCTCAGCAGTATCTGCAAAATGTACATGAACCCCATTCGATCTTGCCTGATTCGCAAATTGGTTCAGATAATAATCTAGATGAGCAATGGTATGTAATCTGATTTGTCTACCACGTTCCCGCCATTCCTCCCAATTTCCGAGATCATCTGAAGCTTTCCTTTTGCCATCACGTAATCGTTCGGTCGTGAATTTAACCGCCTTACGCAGAAAATCATCATTTAAAGCAAGCTCTGCACGCCCTTTGACAGTCGTTCCTTTGATGTCTGCCTTACTCATGCATGCTCCACCCCTTCATATAGCAACTCAGCTAAATGCATCACACGGATTGGCTTATTCCTGTAACGTAGATTTCCCGCAATGTTCATAAGGCAAGCCATGTCTAGACCGACAAGCACTTCTGCTTCACTTTCTAGCACATGATCTGCCTTCTCTACCACCATAGCTCCAGATATATCCGACATTTTAATAGCAAAGGTTCCCCCGAACCCACAACAATCCTCGGCAAAAGGGAGGGGGATGAGTTCCATTTCTTTGACATTGCTCATGAGGATCATCGGTTCTTCCTTAATCCCTAGTATCCGGCTTCCATGGCATGATGGATGATAAGTCACTTTATACGGGAAAGTTGCCCCTACATCAGTAACGCCTAGCACTTGCACGAGAAACTGTGTGAACTCATAGGATTTTCTTTTTAATCTCTCCGCTTTAGCACGTAAGATAAGATTATCTTCAAATAACTTTGGATAATGATGAATCATGCCTATACAAGAGCCTGAAGGTGCGATGACGAAATCACTATCCTCAAATGCTTCCAGAATCGTCTTAGCCGATGCTCGCGCTTCTCCCCAATAGCCACTGTTAAAAGCAGGTTGTCCGCAACAAGTCTGAATAGTGGGAAAGTGAAGTGCAACACCATATTTAGCCAACAATCGAGCCATCGCCTCACCAATTCGAGGATACACAGCATCACTTATACAAGTTATGAACATACTTACCTTCATCTTCCCACCTCACTTTCCGACCTTCTACTAATAGAGGCTTTTCAAAAAGTCATCTCATTGTTCTCTATGTTAAACCGTTGTTACTACGATGGAGCGCTCATGTAATTGCTCCTGAGCTGTGTGATCAAGATTCTGATCCGTAATGATCTCACTAACGCTATCAAGCTCTCCTACATGTGTAAAAGATTGCACACCGAACTTACTAGAATCCGCCAATAAGAAAACTTGATCCGCTATTCCAATCATCCGCTGTTTCACCTGTGCTTGCAATTCATTAGATTCGCTAATGCCCCGCTCCAAATGAACGCCCTTGCAGGAGAAGAAACATTTGTCCACATGATAAGTGTCCAACGTTCGTTCAGCTAATGGCCCTACGAATGACAACGATCTTTGAGACAGCAAGCCACCTGTGGATATAACCTGAATCTTTTCTTTTACACTTAGCTCCATTGCGACCTTGATTGAATTGGTAAGAACCGTTAGTGGAATATCAGGTAGAATGGCAGCCATGTACCAAGCTGTTGTACTCGCATCAAGTAGGATTCGATCATTCGGTTGAATTCGCTTGACCGCTTCCTTAGCAATTCTTCGCTTCTCGTCAGCATGCATGATCTCCCGTTCCCCATAAGGTGTCTCGGGATGATGATCCTTTATATTCACCGCACCACCGTGAGAACGCCGCAAACGACCAGACTTCTCCAATCGATCAAGATCCCGACGAATCGTCTCCTCCGTCACCTGACATAACTCACTCAGCTCCGTTACCCGGATGCTACCTCTATCGTTCACCAATCCAACAATCATCTCGTATCGCTCTGCAACTAGCATAACTTACCTCTTTCTACAACTTTATTTGTACGATGGACCCGTCATTTATTCTAGATCCACCACTCTTCGAAACTGTCCATATGCTTCTTCCCACATCGCAGCCTGTTCAGGCTCATAAATAGTGATTGGGAAGGAATCTCTAATGACTTGCCTTGCTTCCCACACATCACTCAGATCGCCTTGAGCAATCCATTGAACAGCCAAATTACCGATGGCACTTCCTTCTGCAGGTCCTGCCCACACCGGTTTCCCTATGGCGTTCGCCGTCCATTGGCACAGAAGCGTATTTTGAATACCGCCTCCTACCATATGAAGTCCATGAAAAGCTTGCCCAGACAATCGTTCTGTCCATTCCAACACAAGCCTATATTTTAAAGCAAGACTCTCCAAAATGCACCTTACTATTGCACCGATCCCTTCAGGTGGTTTCTGCCCCGTCTGCAAAGCATAATTCCGAATTCGTTCAGACATATTTCCGGAAGGCAAGAAAACTGGATCATCCGGATCAATCATCGTAACGAATGAAGGTGCCTGTTGCGCAAGTTGAATTAGCTCTGGAAAAGAATACACCTCACCCGCTCGTTCCCATTCCCTTCTGCACTCTTGTAAAATCCATAATCCCATAATGTTCTTTAGCAACCGGAAGGTACCGTACGCACCACCTTCATTCGTGAAATTCAGATCAAGTGCCATATTACTTAGAACAGGCTCCTGCACTTCCGTTCCCATCAATGACCATGTACCACATATTAAATATGCGAAAGATCGTTCAGTAGCCGGAACAGCCACAACAGCAGAAGCAGTATCATGCTCAGCTGCAGTGAAGATAGGGATGGACGGCATACCAAGTTCATGCTGTAGCGCTGAACTTAGTTTACCAACATTCGTCCCCGGCTGGACAACTTGACCGAACCATGACTCCTTTAATCCCAACTTCCTTATTAATGTAGCATCCCATTGTCCTTCAACCGGTTTGTATAGCTGTGTCGTTGTGACATTCGTGAATTCATGGACCATTTCGCCACATAGGAAATAACGAAGAAGATCAGGAATCATCAATAAATGCTTACCGTCTTGTAATATAGGAGAATTGGCATGTTGTAGCGCCACCAATTGGTAAATCGTATTAAATGGTAAGAACTGAATACCCGTTCGACCGAATATCTCCTTCTGTGGGATCGTTGCCAATACTTCCTCCATGATCCCGTCCGTATGAAGATCACGGTAATGATACGGATTTCCAATGAGCTCGCCACTATGGCCTATCATTCCGAAATCCACCGCCCAAGAATCGATCGCCAAACTCTTTATCGTTAGCTTCTGATGCTTCGCTTTCAGTAATCCTTGCTTCATCTCATGGAATAGGCGGAGGATATCCCAGTGTAGGTGATTTCCTACCTGTACTGGGTCGTTAGAGAAGCGATGAAGCTCCTCTACTTCCATCGTGGTATCCTTCAACCTCCCAATAACGGCTCTTCCGCTACTGGCTCCGAGGTCATACGCTAGCACATTCACCAGCTTGCACCACCCTTACCCCTTACCTGTATATCTTGTTCGTAACTACTATCCATATAAGCTTTCATCGGATTCAGCGGTAAATTCTGTTCTTCCCGAATCGCATGAAGTAATGGAGTCACGTCGAATTCGTATGCTTGACGCACCGCATCCTCTGCAGCTAGAACGTCATTACGAACTTGTGCATCCTCTACTTCCGCATGGTTGACTAGAAGTGCCTTGGCAAATTGCGTCTGTACATTAAGGACAGAACGGATCATCGCCGGAATTTTCTGTTCAATATTATGACATTGATCAATCATATAAGCGATATTATTCACAGTTTGCACAATAGCCGCATCCTGATCTTCTGAAGCACTAATAATTTGATAGAATATGAGGAATAATTCATACGGATTAACCGAACCTACGATTAGATCATCATCTGCATATTTGCGAGCATTAAAGTGAAAACCACCCAATCTTTTCTCATCAATTAAATACGCAACGATATGTTCCACATTCGTGCCCTGCGCATGATGCCCCGTATCCACGAGTACTTGTGCTTGCGGCCCAAGCTTCATCGCCATATTATAGGCCATTCCCCAATCCGCTAAATCCGTATGATAGAAAGCAGGCTCGAATGATTTATATTCAATGAGCATCCGCATCTGTGGGGTCAACTTCTTATAGAGTTCAGACAAAGCTTCGTACATCCAAGCTTTACGCTTACGAATATGTCCCTGACCGGGGTAGTTAGTACCATCTGCGAACCACAGACTAATATCACGAGATCCTGTTTCTTTGGCAATATCAACACATTCTAATAGATGATCTGTCGCTTGACGGCGAACCATCGCATCAGAGTTCGTCACACTACCCAGCATATAATCCTCTTCTTGAAAAAGATTCGGGTTCACAGCACCGATGCTGAGTCCTAGACCTTCTGCATGAGCACGTAGCTTACCGTAATCCTCCACTTTATCCCATGGAATATGAATTGCCACGGAAGGAGCCAATCCGGTTATTGCATGGACCTGAGCTGCATCTTCCATTTTCTCAAATGGATTACGTGGGACACCATTCTTCTGATACACTTTGAATCGTGTGCCTGAGTCTCCATACCCCCAAGAAGGGGTCTCAATACGAAGTTCCTTCAATTTCTGTTTCACTTGGTCAAGGTCAATCCCTCTAGCCTGTTGTTGTTCCTCAAATAATGCGTAAGCGCGATCTATCATTGTTCGCATCCTCTCTTCATTCACATTAATATGATTATCTAGTAAATGCTGCCGGAACCCCACCATCGATCGTCATCATACATCCCGTTGTCTTCTCGGATTTGGAAGATGCGAAGAAAGCGATGCCTTCGGCGATATCCCTCGGATAAATATTGACCAATAATGTGGTCCGTTTGCGATAATACTCTTCGAGCTCATTCGGTTCAATTCCGTAAGCCGCTGCACGTTCATTGCGCCAATTGGAATTCCAGATCGCTGATCCTTGTAAAATAGCGTCCGGAAGAATCGTATTAACACGAATTCCGAATTCTCCACCCTCCGCTGCAATGCAACGTGCAAGATGTGCTTCAAGTGCTTTAGCAGAACTATACGCGGCTGCATTTTTCCCAGCATAAACGGAGTTTTTAGAGCCAATAAACACCATATTTCCACCGATAGCCTGCTCTTTCATAAGTTTAAATGCTTCACGAGCTACCAAGAAATAACCTGTACCCAGCACAGAAATATTGAGATTCCATTCCTTTAAAGTCGTTTCCGCAAAAGGACTGGAAGTTGCAAGCCCAGCATTATTTACGATAATGTCTATACCACCATATTCTACTGCCGCTTCTGCATAGGCATTTACAACATCCTCTTCTTTGGTAACATCCATTTGTACAGCTATCGCTCGATTCTCACCATATTGCGCATTAATCTCCGCTGCAACTTTTTGCGCACCTGCTAGATTGAGATCTGCAAGTACAACATGTGCTCCTTCAGACACTAATCTCCGAGCAGTTTCACTACCTATGCCACCCGCACCACCTGTAATAAAGGCTATCTTCCGAGAGAATTCCGTTTCTGCTGGAGCTAGAGACAACTTATATAATTCAAGTGGCCAATACTCTACGTTATAAGATTCATTCTCGCTGAGAGAGACGAAATTACCAATAGATGTGGCTCCTCTCATCACAGCAATGGCACGATGGTACAAGGCACCACTGACCTTAGAGTTGGAACAACTATTACCCGTATTGATCATACCAAGACCTGGGATTAATATGACACGAGGTGCCGGTTCGAACATAACATCCCCTTCATGCTTATTCTTCTCGAAATATGATTTATATTGCTCTATATAAGCACTTATCCCTTGGACTAGCTTGTTCTTCAGTCCTTCAACATCGTCAGCATTAGGCGTCCAATCTATGAAGAGCGGGACAACCTTCGTATGAACCAAATGGTCTGGGCAAGCCGCTCCAACTTGAGATAATCTAGCAGAGTCTCTACTATTTACGAATTGTAATATATTTTCCTTATCATCAAAAGTTAAGATCATTCTCTTCTCATGACTTACGAATCCTCTTATAAGGGGAGCGATCTGTGCGACGATGCTTCTACGCTCCAACGTGGGAAGCGCTTTCGAAGAAAGTCCACCAAATAGCTTCGCTTCATTTATATGATTCTCAATGTAATGCTCCGCTTCATTAATAATTTCGATCGTTTTGGAGTAGCATGCTTCTGAAGTATCCCCCCAAGTTACAAGACCATGCTTCTCCATCAATACCAATTCAGCCTTCGGATTAGCTAATACGCCTCTAGCAATCATTTGAGAGAGTGTGAACCCTGGTCTAATATATGGAACCCAAACGAATCGATCTCCAAATATTTCTCGGGCAATATTCTGTCCGTTATCCGCACAACATATGCTAATAATGACATCTGGATGGGTATGATCGACATGATTAAATGGTAGAAAGGCATGTAATAACGTCTCAATCGATGCCCGTGGATGTTGCGCATCGATCATGCAGTGATTCAAATACTGAACCATTTCATCATCTGTCATATCTGGCTTGCCATATAAAGGACGGATATCTTCTAATCGTAGACCTGTGAAATTACGTGCTTTCATAGTCGCAAGATCTGAACCACTCCCTTTCACCCACATCACCTCGACTTCTCGACCTCGGAAATCCTTAACGATAGTCTTCATCGATGTGTTACCGCCACCCCAATTGCATACTTGGCGATCTTCTCCAATAATGTTCGAGCGATACACGAGCTCTTCTAACCCATTTGAACAACTAGCAGCTTCCAATTGACTCCAATTATTCTGCACCATTAGAAATAACTACCTCCAATAAATATTGTGTTTTTTATATTGTATTACATTTGTTTGTGTTTGAATACAACAATTCCAAACATAAACAAATATTAATTCAAAAATACACTTTGTGACATCTTTATCTCAATTTATATATATAGTCCTTTTATCCTTATTTTTATAATTAATAGGTCTAAATATATAGACTATATAGACTATATGATGCTATTATGTGTGTTAGTAGTTTCCATATAATAAGGAGGATACATAATATGTCATGGTTTTTTAATCTACAGCTTTCTCAAAAGGTTATCGTTGGATGTTATCTCGTAGCAGCACTATTCTCAATTCCTGTCTTTGTAACCTTTATTGTTATTGGTAGGATTCTTATCGGGATTATACTAATCCTATTACTACTAGGCTTAACTTACCCCTTATCCCGCTTTATTGAGAGAACGCTTACATCTACTTTTGATGAAATAGCCATCGTTACTGCTCGAATTGCCCAAGGTGACTTTACCGAGCGTGCTAGCGAAACAGGTTCCATGATCAAATTAAATCAGTCCTTCAACAGCATGATTGACAAACTTACCAAGATTCTTAATGAAGCTTCTGTCATTACGAAGCAAGTTATGGGGACAAGCCGTGGAATTACAGACAAGAATCAAGAGCTTAAACTCGTTATGACACAGGTTGCCTCCTCTTCAAATGAATTAGCCATTGGCGCAAGTGAAATCTCTCAGGATATCGCTGGTATGACTGAATCCATTCAAGATATTGAAGAGAAAGTATCTAATTATACGATTTCAACGAAGAACATGAATGAACGTTCTATTCATACACTCAAACTCGTCGAAAGCGGTCGTCAATCCGTTGAGATGCAAGCTGAGGGTATGAAGAAGAATATTCATGCTACACAACAAGTTGCTAGTACGATCCAGGCTTTATCCATCAACGCACAAGGAATCTCCAAAATAACAAAGTCTATTTCTGAATTAGCAGAACAGACTAATTTATTGTCCCTAAACGCTTCGATTGAGGCTGCTCGTGCTGGTGAGCATGGAAGAGGCTTTGCCGTCGTCGCTGCAGAAGTACGTAAATTAGCTGAAGAGTCAGCTGCATCCACACAGGGTGTATTCAGCTTAGTAAAAAGTATTGAACAAGATGTAAAACAAGCGATCGAGCACATTCATGTCAACGAAGAGATCGTTACACATCAGAATGAAATGATCCATGAAGCTGAACAGATCTTTACCCAAATTGTACAAAGTGTCCAGTATATCACCGAACAAATTTCTTCCTTCTCTAAGGAAAGTGATGTGATGTTGGAAAGCGCTCTTAAAATATCTTCTGCGATTCAGAATATTTCAGCTATAACTGAACAATCCGCAGCGGGTACACAGCAGGTCTCTGCCTCTATGACTGAGCAAATTTCATCAATACAAGCCGTTGTTGATGAGGCAGAAACGATGAATAGAGCCGTCTTCCAGCTTCAGAAGACCATTCATATTTTCAAATTCTAATTCAACATAAGGATCAACGCAAAGAGGCCCGTTACCTAAACGGGCCTCTTTGTTTGCTGTATTATTGTGTTTCATTACTTCTGATCTTCCGTCGGATCCTGATCATCATGATGAGTCGCCTTTGGTTTCACTTTATTCCTTCCTACCAACCACAGTGTTAACCATATAACACCCCCAACAAGTAAGACAGGCAAAGCCCCGAAGAGAATGACGACTATCCACTGGAATAATAGTGTCAGAACATTTATCGTCCCTTTAAGTGCATCGTTCGCCCGTTCGAATAAAGGTGCCTGTTCTTTATCAATTAAAGCTGGATCTACGATGCCATCTTGCTGATACAAGCGAATTTCTACCGTTGAATAGGATACATTATTATTGATATAACGCATTCTTCCCTTAATCAGCTCAATGTCCTCCTGAATTTTTCCTAGCTCATTCGCAAAGGTTACTAATTCAGTCGTCTTTGTTGCTTTTTTCATAAACTCCGTATACTGAGTCTCCATTAGTTCCTTCACTTTAAGACGAGACTCCAAATCTACATACTCTTCAGTTACATCCTGACCTTTAATACTTTGCTGAAATGATTCATGTTTTATTTGCTCTAGCCCACCTAGTAATGATGAGAAGCCATTCGCTGGAACTTTAATAATAAAAGTTCCTCCAACCTCATGTGTCGATTGATTCTCTGAGAACTCTACAATGTACCCACCTGAGAGTGACACCAAATTTCTCACTTCTGATTGAGCCACTGCGTAATCCTTGATGCGCATTACCAGATTGGCTGTGTAAATGAGCTTCTTATTCAATGCCTCCGCAGTTGAAGCGCTATTAAATCCAGCTAGTTGCTCAACCGGTAGAACCGGTGATGCCGCTACAGTCTGCAATTCCTTCTCTGTTGTATTCACTTGCTGCGCAAGGTCCGCAGTTGGCTCAGTTGCTGAACCCCTATCCGCAGAAAACCCTGTTGATGTTGCCTTATTCTCCATACTGCTCTCTGACTTCGCATCAGTCTTCGCTGACGAATAGTCAGCATTATCCGAACTTGATGACCCACAGCCGCTTAACAATATTGATAATAGCAGAATGCAAATAAACCCCCGTTTACCCATACTCATTCCTCCCGCTTTCTTTGTTAATTCAGATCTATCTTATATAAGTTGTTCAAAAGATCTTCCTTTGAACATATACTTACATGTTAGACGTTTACAATACTTGGAAGGTTACACGATAATAACAATATTTCTTGTCTGTATATGTGAACTATGTGTATAATAGTAACACAAACATACGTTTGCATTTATTGATATGTATGTATCCAATCAACTTTGTCAGTCACAGGAGGTTCTTATGAAAGGTTCCACGCATCTCGCCATTGGAACGGTTATCGGCATCGCTGCAGCTATGTATCATCCGTTTTCCGTTCATAACACTGCTCTTTATATCGCAGTATCCACCTTTTCTGCTTTAAGTGCAGATCTTGATGGAAACAGTATTCTAAGCTCTAGAATAGGTAAACTTTCCAAACAAATTCGTCAACTTCTTGTCTGGGGTAGCCTTATACTCACCTCAGTACTCACATTCTTATTTCTTTACGATCAGACATTTCACGCCGAATATACTATTGTCTGTCTGATCGCTTTACTCTTTGGTTTCATCACTAAAGAAGGAATCATACGCAATGCACTGATTAGTGCTATCGGAGGATTACTAATGTATGGTGGCTGGCATTTCAATATGAATTGGTTGATTGGGCTGGGCCTATTCATCGCTTGGGCACCTTGGCTGAAACATCGGGGAATGACGCACACGGTGTGGGCTCTATGCCTATGGGGAATGATAAGCTATAGCATGGAACAACAGCTACAAGTAGATGGATTAATGGCTGTAGCGACGACCAGCTATCTCTCACATCTACTCGCGGATACATTAACACCACAGGGTGTGAAATGGTTGTATCCTCTTTATAAAAGATCCATAAAACTGCGGCTCTAATAGCCGCAGTTTTATTTCATATGAAATGATAGGTAAGCCGAAACTGATTAGGTGTCATCTCCTCTAGACGACGAAAATTATAAATGAAATAACTAGAGTTGGAGAATCCACACTGCAGCCCTATTTGTTTGACCGAAAGACTACTCGTTGCGAGTAACTTCTTAGCAAAGGTGATCCGAGCCTCCAACATATATTGAACAGGGGTTGTACCCATAATCTGACGAAACATTCGATTGAAGTAATAGATGCTATAACCGGAGACGGCCGCCATATCCGATAATGAAAGTAATTCGTGGCAGTGATTCTGAATATAGTCTGCCGTTGTGCGTATTTTATCATGATGACCGGACCGTAAAGAAAACCATTCCCTTCACCCAATTCCACCCACTCTTGCTTATCATGAACAAATACAAATCCCTTCCCTTGAAAAACCATATGAAGATTGAATTGTTGTAGTTGCCCGCTTAGGCGATTCTCTGCATGCAAGGGATCGATATAATGCCCACATGCATCTGGATAACATGTATAACCTTTAAAGCCTGGATTCGGCAAAAAATACTGAACTCTCATTTATTTCACTCCCTACAATATCGCAAGATCCTGATATAGTTCGCAATATAATTCTATATTATCTTCTGCTTCATTGATTTACAATGAATTTAGGACTTTACCTATTCTTCAAAATAACACTATTAGTGAGAGTTCAAAAAGTTAACTTTTCAGCACCGAGAAGATTGGATGAAGATAGGGAGTGAGGAGCGGAGCGTAGGCAGTACCTACGTGAGCACCGGAAGGACCGGCTGAATTCAATATTCGATGTCGAATAAGCCTCCTGCTAACCTTCGTGATCAAAAGATGACTTTTTGAACAACCTCTATCATTGAAAGGATGTCATATAGAATGAATAACTTCTCTAAGATTCAAATGGGTGTGGATTATTACCCCGAGCATTGGGATCCTTCCCTATGGGAACAGGATGCTATCCAGATGAAGGAAGTTGGCATTAAAATTGTCCGTGTTGGCGAATTCGCATGGAGTCGATTTGAGCCTAAGGAGGGGCAATTTAACTTCGAGTGGCTAGACCGCGCTTTAGATCTTTTTCACCGTCAAGGTATTCAGATTGTTATAGGTACTCCCACCCATACTCCTCCTAGATGGCTTACTGAGAAATATCCGGATATTCTACCTATCCAAGCCAATGGACAGACGTATCATGCCGGTGTTCGTGGGCATCGTTGTTTCAACAGTGTTTCATTACATTCTTATGGATCACGCATCATTGAGAAGCTAACACTTCATTACAAGGATCACCCTGCCATCATTGGTTGGCAGACTGATAATGAGTTCAGCCTAGTGTATTGTCACTGTGAATCCTGCAACGAACAATTTCGTGTATGGCTTCAAGCCAAATACGGTACTCTTGAACAGTTAAATCATGAATGGGGAACCGTGGTTTGGAGTGGTGAATACAACGACTGGAGCCAAGTAACGACACCTTATGGTGGATCACCATATCAGAATCCATCCTATCTACTGGACTTCTACCGCTTTCAATCTGTTTCCGTTCATCATTATCAACAGACTCAGATTGAGATCATTCGCGAGAATTGCCCAGAACATTTCATCACGCACAATTTTCATAGTTATCCACAAAAGCTGGACCTATACCCTTTAGGAGAGCAACTAGATGTAGCGGCCTTCGACTATTATCCGAATACGTCACCAGACAAAACATCTACAGGCCCATACAGTGGAGCGTTATCTCTAGATGTCACGCGAGGTATTAAACGACGTAATTTCTGGATTATGGAGCAATTAAGTGGACCTCCTGGTGGTTGGGGACCAATGTGGCGCACACCCTATCCAGGCTTCATTCGCGCCTATATATGGCAGACAATTGCTAGAGGCGCAGACACGGTTGTCCAATTTCGCTGGAGAAGTGCAACCATCGGGGCTGAACAATTCTGGCATGGATTGATCGATCACAGCAATGTGCCTGGTCGTCGATTTGAAGAATTCTCACAAGTATGTACAGAGGTGAATACACTCTCACGTTTATTGGAAGGAAGCGTAGTCCGCAATGATGTTGCTATTCTTCACTCTCATGACCAGCTCGTAGCTCTAGATATCCAACCGCAAGTCGAAGGGCTAGATTATTACGAGAATATCAAACAATGGCACCGAGCCTTAACCAAATTAGGTATTGGTACTGACGTTATTCATTGGACAGAGGACCTGTCTGGATACAAACTTATTATTGCACCAAGCCTATATTTAATGGATTCAACGGTTGCTACCTCTCTAGAAGCTTTCGCGGCAGCGGGAGGAACATTAATTATTACTCACCGAAGTGGTGTGAAGAATCTGAATAATGTATGCCTTATGGAGCCTTTGCCTGGCATGCTATCCTATTGTGCTGGAGTTCATGTAAGTGAGTATGATCCGATTGCCAACAGCCTCCATCACATCATTACAACGGATGAACAGACCTATTCCTCCACACAGTGGTGCGACATATTGCACCCGACTACAGCAGAGGTAGTAGCTACGTATCATGATGATTTCTATGCAGGGAAAGCGGCGATTACCGTTAATAGCTTTGGCAAGGGAAAAGTATATTATTTGGGTACCCATCCCGAGGAAAATTATATGAAATCACTACTTCATCAGTTAGCAGTAGCGCATGATATTCCACATTTCCCCGATCTACCAGAAGGTGTTCAAATATCTGTACGCATGCGTGATTCTCAAGCATTCTTCTTCCTATTAAATTTAAGTAGGGAATCTCGAAGTATTATCTTAGATCATCCGTATAAGAGTGTTCTCTATGATGGGATAACACATGAAGGAACACTAACTTTAGAACCTTATGGGGTAGAAATTTGCAAACGGTTTCCAATTTGATTACTGTTAATATATAGTTTGTCGAAAAGATAATATCGAGGAGGACAATAGATGAAATACCGTTTACTAGGGGATACAGAACTGAAGGTTAGTGAAGTTAGCTTTGGAACTTGGGCCATTGGAGGAGATTGGGGAAATTCTAATGATCAGGAAGCGATTTCCGGTCTTCAGCGTGCTATGGATGAAGGTGTTAATTTCTTTGACACGGCAGATGTTTACGGTTCGGGGCATGCAGAGGAGTTACTAGCTACAGCTACGAAAGGTAAAGAGGATACTGTACATATTGCCACCAAATTTTGTCGTGCAGGCGATGTTCAGGATCCAGCCAATTATTCAGAAGAAGCGATTCGCCAATATTGTGAGAATAGTCTAAAGCGTCTGCAACGCGAAAGAATCGATTTATATCAGATTCACTGTCCTCCACTTGCCATTCTAAAGGATGGTGTAGTGTTTGAAGTACTAGAGAAGCTACAACAAGAAGGAAAGATCCGTCATTTCGGTGTCAGTGTAGAGACGATCGAGGAGGGCTTATTCTGTCTGGACGTTCCGGGTCTGAAAGCACTTCAGGTCATATTTAACTTACTACGCCAAAAGCCAGCGAATGAACTGTTTCCAAAGGCTCATGCAGCTGGTGTAGGAATTCTTGTCAGATTGCCTCTTGCGAGTGGACTGCTTACAGGTAAATTCAATGAGAACAGTACATTTGCTGCAGATGACCACCGCAACTTTAACGCGAATGGAGAACAATTCAATGTAGGTGAGACATTCGCCGGGTTGCCTTTCACCAAGGGAGTAGAGCTTGCAAGGGAACTTGCATGGATCGCAGAAGGTCGGGGAGATATGGCACGCGCATCTATGCGCTGGATTCTTGAGAACCCGAATATCACCTGTGTCATTCCTGGATTTAAAAACGTCCTCCAAGTAGAGAATAATCTAGGTACCGTTGACGTGCCTGCATTTAGCACAAAAGAATTGGATCGATTACGTTCATTCTATGAGAATCAAGTAGAAACACATATTCGGGGAGCTTATTAGGATTAATTAGCACTATTCAAGTATGCGACCAGCCATAGGGACAGTCTCAGGATAACTATTCTGAAGGCTGTCCTTCTCTCATTTCGCCTTGACTGAAGTTGACGAATCTCATCGTCACACTAGACTTATCGGAGGTGTTCCATGCTTTATTTCACTTTGGCTTCAAAAGCTTATTCGCGGAATCTTCAATACCGCGGTGCACACATGTTACATAATGTGGCCAGTATGCTGTTCGGCTATATTTATGCTTGTGTCTGGATCGGCATTGGTCAGGATCGTTCGTTAGGAGAATATGGGGTTACATGGCATGGTGGCATATATCGCTTTCACTCAAGCCTCCCTATGGGTTTCTGGATTCACAACGAATGGGCTGGGCCATTCCTCAATCGGTACGTACAGGTCAGATCTCTCTAGACCTCATGCGTCCTATTCATTTGTTGTATTCGGACAGCGTAGTCAGCTGTGGTGGGATTTGCCAGTGAAGGATTCCTACGACATTCTGGCACAGATGTATAAAGTAGATCCGAAGGATGCCACGAAACGATTAGGTAAACTCTCCGAATTACTAGATTTACATGAATTCTGGATGACTTCCGTCCGCAAATTGTCATTAGGTCAACGTATGCGTGCGGATCTAGCGGCATCCATGCTTCATGACCCAGACATTCTTTTTCTAGACGAACCTACCATCGGTTTAGATGTCACCGCCAAACGCAACATTAGAACCTTTCTGAAGACTTTGAATCAAGACTTCGGTAAAACCATCCTGCTCACCACTCACGATATGGACGATATTGAGCAGTTATGTGAAAGAGTGATGGTCATTAACCATGGCGAGTTAAGCTATGATGGGACCATTCAGCGACTTCGGAACAAGATTGGGCTACCCACTTTATTTCGAGTCACGTTTAACAGAGAATTCAAGATTCCCATAGATGATCACTCCCATTTACCTGCTACATTCCAACTGTCAGATACAGAAACGATTCGAATTATGGAAATCAATGATTATTCCATCACTATTGAAGCTAACGGACAAAAATTGAAAGCGATGGATATTCTTCGTTACATGAGTCATTGGGGTGAAATCGAGGATATTCATATGGAGGAGCCATTATTTGAGGATATTATTCATCGAGTCTATTAGATCATTAGTAAAAGCAACCATCTTCATAATTCTAGAAATCTCACTCTTAAAAACTTGTGATACTGCATTCACGATTTGCATCGCATGCTCATAAGATGGATCTTTCATTTCCAAAGTTTACGTTCATATTCACTCCTTAATATACAAACCTATGCGTTTTTTTTCTTTTAGTTGTATTTTCAAGATGTTTGACGCTATAATGATACAAAATGTATCACACTACCTAGTGCTGATCTACAATACAATTTATATCATGTTAAGTTATTTTTATGTCTCCATTTTATAGGGTTATGATGCTTAGGGAGGAAGATGAATGAAGATTGAGAATCGAATTGCAGAATTGCGAGAGCAGAAAGGATGGACGCAAGAAGAAGTATCTACATCTATCGGGATCAGCCGTGCAGCATTATCCCACTACGAGAAAAGTAGACGAAAACCAGATTTCGAAACATTATCACAACTAGCTGATTTATTCCAAGTCTCCATTGATTATTTAATTGGAAGAAGAAATATCCCCCACAACATCTCGGAATCCGGAGAGCAAGAAATAGTAGAAGAATTAGATCCATTGAACGACAACACTTAAGATCATTCAGGAACAACAAAAAGGACTGATCTCAAAGGTCGATACTTTGACCTTTGTGACAGTCCTTCTTCTCATTATTTATTTTTGATATCCTTTCAAAGAGACACTGAAGCTATAGCTACGGTTCCCGAACAGTCTGTATTCTGGATGAGGTCTTGAACCCCAGCTATCATCACCACCAACACCCATTTGCTTGTAATTAATCCGAACGACTGTTGCATCAGACTTAGGTAACTTATAAGCATGGTCCGCAGCTTCAACTTCTGTTGGTGTATAAGGAAGAACATTCAGTTCGAACCGTGGAGATCCTTGAATAAAGAGCCCTACTTGTTGATTGTTCTCAATCGATGCGTAACGTACTTCTGTCTTATTCCCACATTCTTGTGGTCGTAAATAAGGAACCCACTGCTCGCTCACCTTACCAGAATATAGACCTACAGGTGCACCTGTATTGCGATCCCACTGATTCTCATGGGGTCCTTTACCATACCATTCTATTTGATCAAAGGAGCCACTCATCGCCAATAGTAATCCTATCTCAGGGATATCTGGAGAACCTTCTCCTGGGAGAAGATCCATATCCAAGATGACTTCTCCATCTCTATGGACGGTGTACGTAATGGTACATAATGAAGTCGTTGGAGTAGGGAGCGAATAAGATGTGATCAACTTCACCGTATGCTCTTGTATTTCGTAAGCAAACTGAACTAGCGTTCTTCTCGCGCCTGCCTCCCGCCACGTCCCACTACGTTCCTCATGACCATTCCCTCTGTCGTTATCCGTTAACGCACGCCAGAAGTTCGGAATAGGTGCTTGTTGAATTAGCTCCACACCCTTCAATTGGTACGAAGACATTTCACCTGTGAGCTTATCGAATTGCAAGAGGAACTGCTCACCACTTACTCTCAACACTTTCTCCTGGTCCACAACCTCCAATAAAGGAAGAGCATCCGACTGAGACGTAGATTCAACCTGCTCCCAAGCTATCGGTAACACAACGAATTGGTCATAGGCAATTTCATGCCCTCGCTTGGCCCACGCTGTATCTTCTTTCAGAACCAAACGCAACGTTAGAATATATTCTGATCCAACCTGACCTATCCCTGGGATAGCCTTTTTCAGATCAATCACTTCTGAGGAATTTGGATTCACAGAAATCGTCGTACGCCCTTCTTGTTCAATAACCCCATTGTTCGTCAACTGCCATACTAAATCGTAATCTGATATATTGGTAAACAAATACTCGTTCGTAATCTTGATCCGACCTTGTTGTATATCTACACTTGTAAATTCCACATTCTGGTAACACTTCTTCGTTTCAAGTAACTTGGGAGTTACCGTCCGATCCGCAAAAATTAATCCATTCCCACAAAAAGTCCCATCATGCGGAGATTCACCGAAATCACCGCCATAAGCTAGATAAGGTATCCCACTGTCTGTCTTAGTTAAGATGGATTGGTCAATCCAGTCCCATATGAAACCACCTTGCAGAATAGGATAACGGTCAAATAACTCCCAATATTCATTCAGCCCACCACAGGAATTCCCCATAGCATGACTATATTCACACAGAATAAATGGCTTTTGTGGATTGTTACGTGCATATTCCTCAATTTGATGTACTTGAGTATACATTTGGCTCTCAATATCAGATGCAGCCTCGGAAGGTCGGTAATGGAACACCCCTTCATAATGTACAAGCCGGGAAGGATCTACTTCCTTCAAAAAGTCATACATCGCAATGAAATTATCTCCCCCGAAGGATTCATTACCAAGTGACCACATCACAATGGAAGGATGATTCTTATCCCTTTGGAACATCGTATTACACCGGTCAAGAACGTTAGCCTTCCATTCTGGCTTACTGCCTGGGATGGCGTCCCCAAGTTCCTTTTGACCATAGGTCCAGCTACCATGCGTCTCTAGATTTGTCTCATCAATCACGTATAGTCCATACTCATTACACAGTTCATACCACTTCGGATGATTCGGATAATGTGAGGTACGCACGGAGTTAATATTATGTGATTTCATCAAAACAATATCAGCAATCATATCTTCTACACTGACCGCGCGGCCGGTATGAGGAGAGAACTCATGGCGATTTACACCTTTAAATACGATAATCTCACCATTGATCTTCATCAATCCATCTTCGATACCGAATTTACGGAAGCCTACCTTACAGCTAATGAACTGAACCGTATGACCATTAGCATCTTTCAACTCAAGTACTAATGTATATAGATGGGGCTTCTCGGCACTCCATTTCTCAGGATGATCTACACGAACTGAACCTTGTAACAGCGTAGATGGCTTATCATCAAGGGAGGAAGCTATACTTAACGGTTGCTGTAATATCGACTGATGTGCATGATCATACAATGCTGCCTCTATACTAATCAGGCCTGCATTCACTTCTGTATAATTATTGACGGTTGCTGTAATGGATAGTTGACCATTCTGTAGATCATCTTCAAGTTCAGCTTTTGCGAAGAAATCATAAATATGGACTTTAGGTGTTGTAAATAAATATACATCGCGAAATATACCACTCATCCGCCAGAAATCCTGATCCTCAAGCCAACTAGCATCACACCAGCGATATACCTCGACAGCCAATTTATTCTCACCAGGTACCAAGTAAGGCGTCAGATCAAATTCTGCGGGTGTGAACGTATCTTCACTATAACCAACTAAGTCACCATTAAGCCATACGTAGAAAGCCGATTCAACCCCTTGAAAGCTAATAAATACAGGGTTATCTTTCCAGTCTTCAGGTATCGTAAATGTTCGTACATACGACCCTACAGGATTATACTCTGTTGGAGCAAAAGGTGCCTTGATGTCCTCTCTTTCAGACCAAGGATACCGAACGTTAGTATACTGCGGATAATCATATCCTTGAAGCTGCCAATGAGAGGGAACCGCAATCGTATCCCAATCACTACAATCCACATCCTGTTTATAGAAATCAACGATCCGTTGTTCTGGGTTACTCGCCAAAGCGAACTTCCATGTCCCATTCAACGAATGAACATTGGCCGATTCCTCTAATTTTCCAGCTAAAGCTTCTTCCAACGATTGATATGTCATTAATGTCGCATGGGCGTCCATCCGATTTAATTGAAAAATTTCAGGATTGTTATTCCATTCGGGATAGCCGTTTGCAGGTGCTTTATAAACATATTTCTGTTTCGTCATATAAGTCACTCCTAATCTCGTAATTAAGATATACTATCACTATATTCACATTATAATATTGAAACTATTTTATTTCTATTTAAGAATTTTCGCTTCTATATAACAATATGAAACTGGAGGATCAATATGGATTCCATTGCATTTCCAATCATAACTGATTTTGACTCCAACCTTCCTATCTATCTGACTAGCGCGGGACACTGGGATAATCAAGCTCCCACATCTCGCCCTGAAGGCTTCTATTGCTACCAATGGCTACAAGTTATTTCTGGTGAGGGAGAACTCATTTTAGAAGGACATACCTACCCTGTCACAACGGGGCAAGCCATTTGTTTGTACCCTAACATACCCCATTCCTACCATGCGATATCAGAACCTTGGGAATTGAATTTTATATCTTTTGACGGTAACCTCTGCAGTACATTATTACAACAAGCTGGTATTCATCAATCCGGTGTTTTTTCACTTAGCGATAGTGATGCAATTATGGCTCATTTAACGCACTTACTAACGATTACAAGTTCAGAACGTTCCTATCTGAGTACGGAATGCTCTAAAGTTCTATATACGCTTGTACTCGATTTGACCAAATACGTTTATACGCATAACGATAATACCCAGCAGAATGTCCTCCGATTACAACCCATCATGCAATATATGAAACAGAACTGTCATCAGTCGATTACCATTGATCAGATTGCAACCTATGCAGGATTTTCCCCTCAATATTTATGCTCTCTATTCAAAAAGACGTTACATATTCGACCTATGGAATATATGAATCGGGAAAGAATTACTAGAAGTAAGGAGTTAATGTTCCTCAACCCTGCTAAAAAGATACACCAAATTGCTAAGGAATCTGGTTATGAGCATCCTAGTTATTTCTGTACCGTTTTCAAAAGATTAGAGGGCATGACTCCTGAACAGTTCAAAAAGTCCCACGGGCTGTAGCTGTAATCAACCTACTCTTACAACACTTCAATCCACAACAAACAAGGGTCCATCCATTAACTGGAAAGGCCCTTGCTCTTATTATCTCTTCTTCACTACTGACGATACAGATCACATGAATTATAAATAAACTCGTTTAAGTTCCTTACCCGATTGGTAAATTCCCGAAATCATTTTCTGTGTCTTGAGTGCTTCTTTACCGTCAATATAGAGCGCTCCACCACTCTTCAACGAGTCATAGAAATCATTAATTTGTTTCAAATGGCTGACTCCCCAGTACATTTTCACACCTTCACCGTAATCGATCTCTTCATTTGGATTCTTGTCTCTCGTTACTCTTTTTCCATCATTATATACAATAGTTGCTTTTTCGCCGATCATTTTGGCGATGCCATTCTCGCAATGAACCTCAATCTCTACAGGAGCGTCATAACTATGATAATTGATCGCAAAGAAACCACCGAAGATACCATTCTTAAATTTCACTACACCTTCAACACTATCTTCAACTTCTATAATTTCATGTGCACGATTGCCAATCTGAGCATCAACATATTCAACTTCTTCACCTACGAACCAACGCATCAAATCCATCGTATGAATGGCTTGGTCAATCAGAACACCGCCACCTTCTTTAGCCCATGTCCCTTTCCAGTCACTCTTGCTATAATATTCGTCTGAACGATTCCAAGTTACCGAACACTTTGCACCAAGGACTTGTCCAAGACTACCATCTACAATTGCATCCTTGATCAACTGTGATCCGGGATTGTAACGGTTCTGAAAGATGACTCCTAATGTAACACCGTTACTCTCACATACATCCACCATGTTCTGTCCATCTTCAGTTGTAATACTCATCGGCTTCTCAGTAAGTATATGCTTACCTTTACTCGCCGCATATGCCGTCATAGGAGCATGCAAATAATGTGGAGTACAGATATGAACAACATCAATTTCTTCCTTATCTAACATTTCCTCATAGCTTGTATAGTAACTACAATTAAATTTCTCGGCAGCTTGCTTAGCACGATCTTCTTTGTTGTCACATACTGCAACTAGTTCAGCATCATCAGATAATTGAATGGAAATGGCATGCATTGGAAAAATATTTCCACATCCAATAATGGCTACTTTGAATTTACTCATAATTAAATCTCTCCTTAATCATTATTATGATTTCGTATTCTGTGTACTATCCTTGCACTGTATCCAACCATGCCTTTGCAATAAGAGCATGACCTGCTGCTGTTGGATGCACACCATCCCCCGCCCAATAAGCCGGATCAATCTGTGTACTTGCCGAAGCAAATAATCCGTCGAGAGGGACATATAGTGTCTGGAACTCACGTGCCAAATCACGAATTGCTTGAATTTTAGGATCTAAATCCTCTCTCCATGTCTTACGATCTTCAGGTACTGGTAAACAAAAAGGCTCCACAAGAATCAATTTGGCATCTGTATGCTCGTTGGTGCGTTCAATCAATTTGCGATATCCTTCATAAAACTGCTCAACAGAGGTAGCATCATCATTGTCATAACGCCGCCACACATCATTAATACCGATGTATATTGACACCCATGCCGGATTTAATCGTAAACAATCTTCTTCCCATCTTCGATCGAGATCAATAACACGGTTACCGCTTATTCCACGATTTATGAAATTGGTATTCTTCTCCGGATATTTACGACCCCATTCTGCAGCTGCAAGAAAAGCATATCCAGAACCTAAGCTACCATTATCCGAATAATTTCTTCCACAATCCGTCACACTATCCCCTATAAAAAGAATAGTTTTATTATTTTCAATCGAAATCATACACATTCCAACTCCTTTACCAATATTTATTCCTAGAAACATCTACTCTATTCTACTACAACAACACCGTCTATTAAAGATGTCTCCAAGAATGAAAAGTGGAGAGACTTCCGAGTTATCCCTTGTAAACGCGGGACTCTTTCATACCCGATTTATTGGGAGATTTCCCTTTATATTTGTTCGCTCCAGAATATGGTTTCTGGTCATTCGATGCCTTCTGTTTAGGTTTGATCGGTTCCGCTGTAATCAGCATTGGATAAGGATGACCCTTCACTTCAGGGATACTCTTACCAATTAATTTCTCAATATCCTTAAAGAACGGCATTTCTTCAATCTCACAGAAGGAGAGGGCGATCCCACTCATTCCTGCTCTACCTGTACGCCCGATACGATGAACATACGTTTCCGAGATATTGGGTAGGTTGAAGTTGATTACATGGGACAACTCATCAATATCAATTCCCCTTGCAGCAATATCTGTTGCAACCAGCACTCTCGTTATACCACTTTTGAAATTACTTAGTGCAAGTTGCCGAGCCCCTTGTGACTTATCTCCGTGAATCGCCTGAGCTTGTATATTCGCTTTGGATAGTTCACGTACCACACGATTAGCACCATGCTTCGTTCGTGTAAATACGAGAGCCGATGTAATGGATGTATCCTCTAAAAGATGAGCCAATAACTGTTGCTTATTTCCTTTATCCACAAAATAGACAAATTGCTCAATCTGACTTGCAGTAGAAGACACCGGGGTAATCTCCACTTTCACCGGATCAACCAGTATCGATTTCACCATTTTGGATATTTCTGGTGGCATCGTAGCTGAGAACAACAATGTTTGTTTTTTAGCAGGGATTTTTGAAGTTATTTTTTTCACATCATGAATAAAGCCCATATCTAGCATCCGATCAGCTTCATCCAGTACGAATATTTCGATATACTTAAGATCAACACATTTTTGATTCATTAAATCGATAAGCCGGCCTGGAGTCGCAACTAGAATATCGACCCCCTGATTTAAGGCCCGCTCCTGTGTCTTTTGCGATACGCCACCATATATTGCACTACAGCGAATATCGGTGTAACGCGCGTATGATTCAATATTGTCATGAATTTGAAGTGCAAGCTCTCTTGTTGGCGTTAGAATTAAAGAACGAATACGGCGTGGAGTATTTCTATCACTTTGCCGCTCGATTAGTAATTGTAGAATTGGCACAGCAAATGCTGCTGTTTTCCCTGTTCCAGTCTGGGCACAACCAAGTAAATCTTTCCCAGCCAATATAGCCGGAATCGCCTGTTCCTGTATTGGTGTTGGCGCAGTATAGTTCTCATCCCCAAGTGCTTTTAAAATTGGGTGTATTATTTTCATATCAGTAAATGTCATGTTGTCTCCTCATTCTTTAATAATTATATTTTTAAGTAGGAATAAGGTTAATTCCCTTATCCTAAGGTCGTTTCAAAAAAAGCATACAAGCCACACAAGGACGTGACTAGGTTGATCCCAGTACACGTCCTATTGTATCAATACATCGACTCATCCATCCATTATAACACTTTGTCGAATATGTAGTATAATTATCTTCTTAGCAAAAAAAAATCTCTTATTTGAGGAGCGCGAATAACCCGTGAATATTCAAATAACACCACTGGCTAAAGAAAAGTTAATGGATGCACTTGGAGACCAACCAGGATACTTCAAGCTTTTTTTTGATACCGTAGGTTGTGGCTGCGATGGAATAACTGTACTCTTGATTATGACCCAACCAGACATTGGTGATATAGAAATAGAAGCTAACTCTCTTCCGTTTCTTATTAATCTGCAGCAAGAAATATATTATGAAGATGTGATGTCACTTGATGTGGATCCCAATTTCCCATCCTATAAATTATCCAGTCATTCAACCATTTACAGTAGTAACGTGAAGACTAGAGATATTCGTTAGAAAAAGACAAATAAAAACAAGGCCACTGTATTTCTACAAGTACCTTGTTTTTTTATTTATAAAAATATATTTAAGTTATGCAAACGAAGGTTTATGTTCATAAACAGTTCCACTAAGCACTTTAACATACTCCTTATCGCTTCCTTCAACAGAAGGTCCAACAAATAGTACTTTACCTTGAATTTTGCGGGCATTTGCTCGCATACGTTTGGCTTGTGGTACTGAACTTCCTCTAGCTACGGATTCATTACTAATTGCGGACGTTCCATCCTTCACTACCCAAGGCCCTTTGGCGGGTAAATTAAGTTGAGATTGCCGAAAGTTGTCGTTATTATTCATTTGGTTTCCCCTCCAACTAAATGCCTTATGGTACGAAGTAATTCATCATTATATGAGACAATATCCTCAAGGTTCCCTTCTGGAATCATTTCAACACCAGAAATATGAACGGAAAGGACATGCTCCTTACCTAAAGGATAACATAGCACATATACGTCCGCAACTTCCTTTCGCTTGAAAAACGTCCACTTACCACTATTATATACATCAAGTACATAAATGGATTGTGACTTTTGATCCATAATATTCGTATTAAATGGATAAAATTTACCCCTGCCGACATTCCCACCAACTTGTCGAAGCCCGTCAGTTCCGATTGTCTGCCAGAAGGCCGCACCTGTGACTCGACAATTAAGTGGTGAAATAAATGAATTACGAACAGCTTCACTTAAAGCATGGTATTTCTGATCTTCTGGAACCGTAACATTTCGGTTGAATTCCCAAAAAAAATGAAGAATACTTTGTTTTCTCTGCAATTCCTCCTCCTTCTGCTTAAGAAGCACATTTGGATCCAAATAATGTTTCTCACGCTCAATAATATCTAATATTTTGATGCAAGCTGAAGTAACCGCTGCTTCATAATTACGATCGTTTCTACATTCATATTCCAAAATTGTTAAACCCGCAAGATCTGAGAGCAAATGGAATTGTGTTATATTCATATCATTGATTAGATCGTCCCTATGAGTTACTTCTTGTGGGACCATGCAAAACACACGATTCCTTCTCAGTTTGCCCCAGAATAACCCCATCTCAAAAATCGTATTATCCCTCGTAATAAAGACATGCTTTCCACGAATAAGAGCAACATCATCTGGAGAGAATACAAATATCCCGTAATCACTCTGATCCAATATACGTTCTAAAGATTCCATCGTATATTCATTAGCACCAAAGGTTCCTGCAAACCATGGTGTTACTTGAACTGATCTTCCAATTTGAGATTGAATCGCACTTGCGTACCTAATAGATTCTCTTGCAGATCCAATGAATAAATTCGGCTTGATATGTATGGTAGACAATGGCGTGTCTCCTTTTTGAGAAATTCACAAAAATTCATTATCACCCATTATACAGTATTACCATATTTTAGCGAAGAGTTTCTTGATAATGGATATTATTTTACAATATGCAAGCTAAATAGAGCCTATCTACTCGGAATACTCCGAATGGACAAACTCTATTTACTAACCGGTTCACAGCCTACTTACGTTTACTTGTTTAATACGGATCAGCTATATGACCTTTATCTTCTGCATCTTGAACGCCTTCTTTGGTTCGTATAGCTCCGAGGGGGCCTCCAAATTCTTGATCCTCGGATTTACTTGGCTTTATTCTATCTTTTAACCCTAAACCTTCCGCTACCCTACGTCCGTAATCCTCATCGCACTTAGTGAATAGATCAACCATCCCTTGTTGAATATGCGGGCGACTCGTTTTCAATGTATTCACAAGATTAAGAATCAGATCATCACGTTCCCAGTCTTCGAACTCCCGATATCTTTCACCTGCATACTTGTAATCGTTGGTACGCTCAATCACTTGTCGTACCAGATTTCCTTCTACACGAGGTGTATGTTCTTTCCCTGTTTTCTTCGCTTCCTGTAAGCCCCCTAGTGTAGATGGTTCGTAATTGATATGGGGATTCTGCCCTGGAGCGCTGTCTACTCGGTAATCCATTTGCCCACCACTCTGATTCGTTGCAACTCGCTTCTTCGGAGCATTAATAGGTAACTGCAAATAATTCGGTCCTACACGGTATCTCTGAGTGTCCGAATAAGAAAGCGTTCGTCCCTGCAGCATCTTATCATCTGAGAAATCAAGCCCATCCACATGCACTCCAGTGCCAAATGCGACTTGTTCCACTTCCGCAAAATAATTGTCTGGATTTCGATTCAGAATCATCCGTCCTACTGGAAGAAAGGGATATCTGTCCGTCGGCCACAGCTTCGTATCATCGAGAGGATCGAAATCAAGTTCAGGATGTTCATCATCACTCATGATTTGGACACATAACTCCCATTCCGGATTATTCCCCGATTCAATGGCCTCATACAAATCTTGAGTTGCATGATTAAAATTCTTGCCCTGAATATCCTCCGCTTCTTTCTGGGTTAAGTTCTTGATTCCCTGCTTAGGTTCCCAATGATACTTAATCAGAACTGCTTCTCCCTCAGCATTCACCCATTTATATGTATTGACTCCTGAACCTTGCATTTCCCGATAGTTAGCTGGAATACCCCACGGTGAGAATAAAAATGTGATCATCATTAACGCTTCAGGCGTATTCATAATAAAATCAAATATACGTTCCCCATCCTGAATATTCGTAACAGGGTCCGGCTTGAAAGCATGTATAAGATCTGGAAATTTGATGGCATCCCGTATAAAGAACACTTTCAAGTTGTTACCAACGAGATCCCAATTACCGTCCTCCGTATAAAATTTGACAGCAAATCCTCTCGGATCACGTAATGTCTCTGGGGAATGACTCCCATGAATAACAGATGAGAAACGGACGAATACAGGCGTCTGCTTTCCCTTCTCTTGAAATAGTTTAGCTCGGGTATACTTTGCAATAGGTTCATCCCCAACACTTCCGTAGGACTCGAAGTATCCATGAGCACCTGCACCTCGTGCATGAACAACGCGTTCGGGAATTCGTTCCCGATCAAAATGCGTGATCTTCTCGATATAGTGATAATTTTCGAGCGTTGTAGGTCCCCGACTCCCCACCGTACGCATACTTTGGTTGTTGTCGATTGGATGCCCCTGGTGATCTGTCAACGTCATATCTTCTTTGTCATTCACTTGGCATAACCTCCTTTAAATGTCATAATTATCATGCGCATATTTTCAGTGATTTATGCAACGATGTGACAAGTAAAGAGTCCATATGTCAAATGATTTGAAAGATCGGTTCGTCTGAAATAAATTGAACAGGAATATTGGGATATTTATCCTGAATCCAGTTGGCAAGATATTTCATACCTGCCCATTCACTCTCAGCATGCCCCACAACGATCAGAGCCTTTTCTTCATTCTGAAAGACAGCATCTCTAACATACTCTGGCGTTTCCCATTCTGGACCCTCTCCATAGATAATTAAATCAAGATTATACCTTTCGTACAATGGAATGGCCAGTTCACCACCACCTCGATATCCAACCAATAAGCCGATACGTTTACATGCCATTCCGATATGACCGACAACTCGTACATGACTCATATTCAATTTATTCTTCACATGGTTTGCCACCTCTTGGACAGACATTTCAGGAATTTCAAGAATAGTCGCGTAAGGTAGTTCTTCTTGCACCAAATCATTCCAATCCAATTGATGTAGCAATCCTGCCATAATCCCATCCGGTTTAGATCGATGAATCAAATCATGACAACGATAAATAGCTATACCACTTTCTTCAATCACTCTTACCTTCTCTTGAATCACTGGATCCTCTTCTAACTGTTCTTTATTTCCAAAGTGGCTATAGAATAAGCCTTCATGTGTAATTAACAAATTAACACCTAACGTTCTCGCCCTTTCAATCACAGACTGACTCGCTACAAATGTCGTTGCGATTCCTGTCACTCTTGCATTCGGTTCTCCGTAGTGAAGAATATCGACGCCAGCTTCCATATGACCTGTAGATTCCTTCAAAGTTTGTATAACTTCCCCTATAGTAATGTTCATTTATATTCAGACCTCCGTTTCACTAATTAGTATATAAAATGATTCATTAGCCAGACAACCAAAGGAGCGATCATTGAGCCGGCAATCGCACATACGGTCATCGCTACAGAACTCATCGAGACGGACTCCTCACCGTATTCGAGCGCTTTCGCGGTACCGAGCGCATGGGAAGCCGTACCTAGACCGATCCCAATTCCAATGGCATCTTTTATTCTAAACATCTTCAAGATATAAGGTCCTCCAATAGCTCCCGTAAAACCAGCAATCATCACAAATACGGAGGTTAAGGAGTAATCTCCACCCAAGTTATCCGATATTTGAATCGCTACGGGTGTAGTAATAGATTTGGGCAATAACGAGAGAATATATAATTTAGAGAATCCCAAGATGATAGCTAAAAACATCCCACTGAACATCCCTACAAATAACCCCGTCAGTGTTCCCCCCAAGATAGCTGCTAGATTGCGACGAAGCACATGGCGTTGTTTATATAACGGATAAGCTAAAGAAACGACAGCCGGTCCGAGCAATTGGTTAATCCATTGACCACCGATCATATACATTTCATAAGGAATCCGAAAATACAATAGTAAAACAACGACAGCAACAGTAGCTGTTAATGCAGGCATGAGCACGGGAATATGAAACCGTCTATAGATCATAGACATAACGATGTAAATACTTACATTAGCCAGAACAATTACTACTGCAGTCATAAACATTATATTCCTTCTCCCTTCTCTCTCATATCGCTGGTATCATTTACACTCCTAGTACCTCGCCCTGCTAACCACTGACTGGCATGTGCCGCAGCTCCAATCGTCAACACTGAACTTACAATGAGCACAAGGATCAACAACAATCCTCTTCCATTAAATATGTCCATGTGATTCACAATCCCTGCAGTTGCTGGTATAAAAAACAGTGGAAGATATGATAATATCGTATTCGATCCTACTTCGATCCAAGTCACAGGGATCACCTTACACAATAATAAACCAAAGAGAAGCAACAAGCCTACAATACTTCCTGGAATCGGGAGATGAAGCAGACCCTGTATGTAGTCACCAGCCAAATAAAATAAATATAACAATCCGACCTGAGATATAATTCGAATGATTTTCATGATGCTTATAGTCCCTTCATTAATTCAACTTATTTTTTTAAAATGATCAACTCTAATAGACTAACAGAGTTTTCAGTTTTTTTTCAATCCATTTATGAAAATTCCAAGAATGTTTGATATAATCAACTCAATTCACATTTTATAAACTTAGATATAGACGAAGGGGACGTTCGAATTGTCAAAAATCATTAAAACTTTAACTATTGCCGGTAGTGACTCCAGCGGGGGCGCAGGCATTCAAGCGGATTTGAAAACTTTTGAGGAATATGGTACCTACGGTTTCAGCGCCTTAACTACTATTGTAACGATGGACCCAGACAACGGCTGGCATCATAATGTCTATCCAATTGATGCAGCACTCGTCGCTGAACAGTTGAAGACTGTCTTTGCTGGTGGTCCCGTCGATGCCATGAAAACCGGTATGCTCGGAAGTGTAGACATTGTGCGTGTTGTGGAGCAATCCATTAAGAATAATCGTCAGACCAATGTAGTCATTGATCCAGTCATGGTATGTAAAGGCGAAGATGAGGTGCTGAATCCCGAGAGCGCTAACGCTATCCGTGATCTACTTCTACCTTTAGCTACCGTAGCAACGCCCAATCTATTCGAAGCAGGCGTACTGTCTGGTCTAGGCAAGCTCTCTTCGATTGAAGATATGAAGGAGGCTGCCCGCCTTATTCACGGCCTTGGTGCAAGTAACGTTGTTGTCAAAGGTGGAAAAGCACTTGGGGGAGAATTAGCTATTGACGTCTTTTTCAACGGATCTGAATATACAGTCTTTGAAGCTGTCAAAATTGAGCCCGCAACGAATCATGGAGCTGGCTGCACCTTTGCCGCTGCGATTGCTGGTGGTTTAGCTAACGGTCTGTCGGTTAACGATGCTGTAGCGAAAGCCAAAGATTTCGTCTTAGCTGCCATTCGGAACGGTTTTGCATTTAATGAATATGTGGGTCCGGTCTTTCACGGTGGCTATCGTTTGGAGAAGGAATAACGTTTAAGGGTAAAATCTATACAGAGAATAAATGGCAGTCCAGAAGGTGATGATACGCCTCTGAACTGCCATTTTCGTTTCCAGACAACAACGTATCAACCTTCTTTGTACTTCCTATGTTTCCTTCTTCTATTTATACAATAAATGACGAACAACATCATAATTAGAAGGGTCGATCCTGCAACAATACAAATATTGTTTATGTTAGGAGCGTTAATCTCCACCCGAACAGGTTCAGATTCAGTCAATGAAATATTCCAGATTAATGTATTTCCCTCTATTTTATTAGCGTTATGATCACCAAAGAGGTCTATTGGTAACGTAAGCGAGAAATCAAAAGCAAGCTGATTAAGAATAAATTGACTCAGCTTTTCCGGTAACCCATAAGTACGAATGCCCTGTAATATTTCAGGTTCATATTCTGTTAAATTAAGCTGTGCAGAAACATTATATTTTGTATAGAAAAATTTATCCGTTTCTTTCACATCCACCTTAATCCCCTTGAAATCGCCTTGAATATCCTTCATCTCTTGAAATGAAGCATAAGATTTCAACAATTCATACTCCGTCTTGTCACCAGTTTGGTTTTTGTTAACTTGAATTCCCAAGTCATTCATCGAGGTCTCAAGTGCTTTATCCAACGACTTACCTATAAGCATATTGATACTAGCATCCATCTGTAGATTCACGCTGATATCTACACTTCCGTTCTTATGTACCTCTACACCTACTGCCCCTTTAGCACAACCTGTTAGCATCATCACCATCAAGAGCAACAGAATGAATAGCATCTTATTCTTTGTCAATTTAATACCTCCAACTATACGTCAAAATGATCGGTGTTTAGAATATAAGTATACACAATTTCAATCCCAGACTGAAATGACATTCAGATAGACGAATAACGGAGCCTTCTCATATTGAGAAGGCTCCGTTCAGTTTATAGATAAAATTCAATTTAATTATATTTCCTCAGACTGAAACTGAAATGATTTGAAATTAAACTGACTACCCGGAAGGAAGACGAAAGTGACCGTCTGTAGACCTTTGACGTGCTCGATAACATATTCACGTTCACAGTAGCCCTCAGAGAAACTGAATTCAACCAATTGTTTAACATCTCCCTGCTCACCGTTGAACAGTACATGGATTGTATTATGATCGATTGGTGAATGTCCCTCAATAACCAGCTTACAACTACCTGTTTCCCCGAAATCCATATCTTCAAAAATAAGCGATACGTTATTCCCAATATCTTCAATCGCATCAGCAGTAACAGTGAAGGAATCTCCATACAGCGTATTATTATCAAGTACGCTTAATCTTTCGAATCCTTTCAAGCGTTTCTTGAACTCGAAGCCCTTGAGGTGAATTTTATGGCGCAACACGAAATAGATCGATGTCACTCCCGTTAACGTTTTCGGTAAAGTATACGTTTCCGCCTGATATTCATTCCATATCGTTGGCTTGTGATAGGAAACGACTGTCAGCAATTCTGCTTGGGCTTCTCCCGGTATACCTTCCCAAATTTCGATAGAGAACTGTTCGCTATCCAAAGAAAAGATTGGGAGTGTAATTTCATTCGAGCCATATGGGCCAAAATCAATTCTCTCAAAACTAATCAGACTTTCGACATCCCTAGAAGTTGCCATTCCCCGATCATTACCATTCGTTAAATTATAGCTTGTATCACTATGATAAGCTGCTGATACGAATTCATAAGGATTAATAAAGGCATGACCCATATTTTGAATTTCCATTTCTATTAATGAATACATCTTAATTTTATCGGAGCCATTCTTTGTTGCACATCGAATATAGACTTTTCCATCTCCGAGAGCTGTTACCGTAGCTTCATGACCATTAGACTCGATTGTAGCAATGTTAGATTCTACACCTGCCACATTCGTAACTCTCCATTCAACCTCCTGATAGGTTGCATCAATTGGATAAAGATTGACACGAACCGGAAGTGTTGTTTGTTCTGGAGAGAACTGGGTGCCTTCAGGATAAACGATCTCCAGCTTGCGTACCGGAATTTCATCTGCTGCTTGTTGTTCTAGTTCGTGATTCGGCTGCGATTCATCATGCATAGCTGAATAGCTGTATAATGCTAGCTCCTCTTCAGCTTCGCCAGCATACGAAGGCGCAACAGAAGACAAAGTAAGTTGACTTGTAGGAAGTCCCTTCGAACTTACTGTCACCACAATTGTACCAGGCTCATTCGTACTGGCTATGATCGCGAGCAACTTACCGCTGAACAATCTTCGATTGTTTCCTTTGTAAGAGTCATAATCAGTGCTATCTCCATTATCCAAGCCTACTAGACGAGCAGGTCCATCAACCGTGAGATGTACACGATTATTGGCGTTGGCTACATGATTTCCATCCTCATCATTACTTGATATCTCAATGAAGATTAAGTCAGATCCGTCTGCTTGCATGACCGTGTGATCCGTCGTCTGTACGATGGTCGCTGCATCACCGAAAGAGCGCTGAATATCCGTCGCAATAACTTGACCATTCTCATCATATGCTACTGCTTTTAACGTGCCCTTCGTATAAGGCAATTGCCATTCTCCAATCAGCTTCTGACCATGTACATGATCAATGTCGAATACGCCTTGTGATTGTTCATTGAAGAATAGTTCAATCTTCGGAGCATTGGAACATACACGAATATCGATCATTTGCCCTTCAGAGAAATCCCAATAAGGAAAAATATGCACCATCGGTGCTTTCTTGTAATCTGTCCATTCCGCTTGATAGATATAGAAGGAATCCTTCTTAAATCCTGCTGTGTCTAATTGGCCGAAATAAGAGTTTTTAGTAAAATAAGGTGTTGGTTCACCGATATAATCAAACCCAGTCCATATGAACTGACCTAACGAGAATGTCGCATCACGATCTGCGATAATACAGTGTTCTGTACTTTTAGCTCCCCAGCTTGTTGAGCTGTTACCAAGGGATGAACATTGTTCGTCATCATCAGATAGAACGGACTGTGCAAGTGGGAAATGATAGATCCCCCTGCTCTGTACAGTAGAGGATGTTTCACTGCCGTAAATAAACCAATCTGGATGCTCTTCATGATGGCTTTCATAATATTTCTCCGCATAATTATAGCCAGCGAATTTCACGATATCCGCACATTTCTGAGCATTTATCCAAGGCATATAATTCGAGCCAATCGTAACGACAGCATTCTCTCTCGGGTCATGCAGTTGTACCGCAGCTAACAATTCTCTCGTTACCTCTTGTCCTCGTTCATCAGCATGTGTGTCGTATATTTCATTTCCAATACTCCACATTAACATGCTAGGATGATTTCGATCTCGGCGTACCCAGCTTGCAACGTCTTTCTCCCACCATTCTGAGTAGAATCGTGCATAATCAAATGGATTTTTAGGCCGTTCCCACATATCGAACGCTTCAGACACGATTAATAGTCCCAACTCATCTGCAAGCTCCATCAGTTCTACCGCCGGCATATTATGGGCGGTCCGGATCGCGTTAACTCCCATTTCTTGAAGAAGGGTCATTTGACGTTTCAAGGCAACTCTATTAATAGCTACGCCTAGGCTTCCTAAATCATGATGCTGACACACACCATATAGTTTGACATGACGTCCATTCAGAAAGAATCCCTTTTCTGTATCAAAAGCTATCGTCCGAAAGCCAAAGTTCAGTTGCTCATCATCGATGACCGTATCATCTATGATAAGTTCTGTTTGTAATGTGTATAAATTCGGATCGATAACATCCCATACCTTCGGATTACTGACAATTAGCGTGGACTTTATTTGTCTATCTTCCGCATGAAATTGAACCTCAGATTGCGTCACTACATTCTGTTTACCATCCACAATACTGTGTCTAAGCTTATAGGTTGATGAGGTGCTACGGGATGCATCGATCACAATCTCTGTATCCACTTCTACATTCCAATTCGACTCCTCTTTCATGGTAGTTACATAGATACCATGCGGAGAAATATGGGAAGTTGGATACGTCTTGAACCATACGGAACGATAGATTCCAGCTCCAGAATACCAACGGGAATTTGGTGCTTCATGGATAACATGAACATAGATTTCGTTCATTCCCTCTATTAGATAAGGGGTAATATCCATTTCAAAGCTAGAATAGCCACTCTTCCATGTTCCAACTTCATGACCATTTACGTACAACGTTGAGTCCATATATACGCCTTCAAAATAGAGGGTGTATAAGGTATTCGGACATATTTCTGTTTGTTCTATCGTCTTTTTATACCAGCCGTCCCCATCTTCATATAGATGATTCGAATCATAAATTAACCAATCATGTGGGAGCGTTACAGCAGCCCAATCACTGCATTGAGATACCGAATCGTAATTCGATCGTAGCGGCTGTTTCGAAAAAAGCCACTCGTTATTAATCTTCTGTTTCTTACTCATGTATTGTTATCTCCTTTGTCGATATGCTTGTTGTCCATCGATTATACTTACCAAGTTGAGTGATTACAAGGCATGTCATCACTTATTCACTTATGGGATAGTGTGCAATTTCTACTAAAACAGAGCCCCGCTTAGGTGAGCGGGGCTCTGTTTTAGTTTTTAGTTTTTAATTTTTCAACATCCATTCGCAACCATACTCGACGCTTCAAATTTAGCATCTGTTTCTTCCTGGCGATCACGGATCGCACTAGTGATTTGATGGAGTTCTTGCTGTCCTGACTCCAGTGACTCTAATTTTTGTAGAATCAAATCTAATTTTTGTTCGCTCATATTTGAACCTCCAAATCACTTTTTGAAAACGAGTCATAAAGTCATCCGTAGATTGAAGTTCATCAACTTCAGCGACTGCAAGCCTAGTTACAGCTTCTGACCGCAATCCGGACAGAAATTAGCACCTTCGGTTTTCGCACCACAATTTGGGCAGAAGTTGGGCTTTTTATGGCCTTCCGGAGAAGAGGAAGCAGCAGAAGCAGACTGCTGGTTTCCAGCCGAAGACTGTTGGTTTTGATTTTGGTTTTGATTTTGATTTATATTTTTCATCATTTCATTAGCCACATTCATTCCCATCATCATACCCGCCATGTCCGAAGCAGCACCGCCGCCTTTTACTTTTCCGGAGGATATACCGTCCGTCATACTAACCTGTTGATACTTCTGCAGATTACCAATCATTTCGTGGGAAGCCGTTTTCGTAATCATGTCTTGAATTTCTTTAGGGTAATTAAAGCTCATCACTTGAAAGCCTGTAATTGTCATCCCGTTATCCATGATCTCCATATCCAAATCTTCGCGGATACCTTTGGCAATATCCGAAGCGTTCGCCTGCAGATTAAACATGTCTTTGCCTTCTCTGCTGATCCATTTCATTAATAACTGATCTAACACAGAAGTAATTCTAATTTTAATATCCTCGACAAGATAACTATTTTTAATTCCGGCAATCTTATCGATCAGCGTAACATAATCATTGACTTTGAAATTGAATGTGCCGTTAGCACGAATAGGCATACCGCCTGGAAGCTGTGGAGTCGGGATCAGAATCGGATTTTGCGTTCCCCATTTGACGGTGAATTCCTTCGTATTGACGAATAAGACTTCCACTCTCATCCCGCTGTTAAAGCCAAATTTAAACCCTTTCAACGTGGATAGGAATGGAATGATGTCCGAATCAATATTGAATTGCCCTTCATCCTCGAAAATCCCTTCGATCTTGCCGTTATTTACGAAGATGGCATCTTGCCCAGATCGGATAATTAATTTACTTCCTTTTTTAATTTCACGGTTGCTCCACTTCCAAAAAATCATATCATCTCTAAACTCTTCCCATTCCACAACGTTAGCAAATTGGTTTTTGAAAAACCCCATTATTATATCATCCCTTCTATTTAAAATGATCCTCTACTGCCGCTATGCGAATGACCACCTCGAGTCGTACCTCCGCCACCTGAACCGCCGCCATTGTTCTTTTCGATCTTCCGTTTCGTTGTCGTTGTTCGAAGGTATTGGTCCCGGCGATCCAGAATCCCTGAAGTGCTTGCATCCTCGTACGTATGCCGATTTACCGTCACACGACCACCAGAACGATAAGCCATCAGACCTACGATAAGCCCACCAAGTCCTAATGATACAGCCAATTGAAACCAACCATTAAATAGTATGTTATCCGGATCAACGTTTGAGTTCATATTTGAGGTCTCATTCGGGTAAATACTTGAGTTATTACCTGAGTTTATACCCGAGTTAGTGCCTGAGTTAACACTTGGCTCAATTCCCATATATTCATATGCTGTTTGAATATACTTTTGAAATGCAAGTCCGTAATCGCCATTACTTAAATCCGGTGTAATTTTATCGCGGATCTTATCAAGCCTACTGTCATCCAGATAAACCTTAGCTTTATAAAATCCAGCGAAATAGATCTCTCTATTTCTCATATCCATAGTCAATATAACCGCATTACCATGAGGCTTATCATATCCAAATGCCTGTTCATCGTAAAAGTCATCCGTCATATCCTCCACATCAATATTGCCATCGTTGTTAGAAGTTAAAATGATAATATCCGTTTCTCTTTCGGCTCCGTATTCATTAGCCATCAGATTCAACTCATCATACTCTCCCTGATCTAGCAGACCCGCTTCATCATATATTAGCGTTTTTAATTCTGATGCTGTAGCTGTCATCTCCATAGGAACCGCTAGGTACACAACGAAGAAGAACAGGATGGCAAGGATCGTTCTTTGCTTGTTCACCAGAACCCCCCCCCCATCATCAACGAAATTAGCTTCAGTGAAAGTAAGCTGGCACCAGAAATACTTGCAAACCATGCGGTCACTTTCACCTTGCTGATCGGAGGCTTCCCAACGATCTTACCCGTCTGGCCGTTCATAGCAAACGTATACTTTGACTTATTATAGTCATACTGTACCATCCAAACCGGAAGCAGGACATAATCCGCCTGTTTGACACGGGTATCAATTTGCTTATTCGTGAAGCTCATCGTTGTATATCCTGAAGTCGCAGACTGAATATAAGAATTAATGTATTCCTTAATCTTTTCTTTCGCACGCGGGTACAACTCTTTATCGTTATAACTATATTTTTCTGCGATATAGCCAGCAAGATATGGCGTTTTAAATTCTTTTAGTTTTCCGTAAGGAAATGGCTCTAATTTATCCATCAGTTCATCATTCATTTTCTCCGCGGCATCAATCGGTACCTTCACATAGTTGAGACGAATCTTTCGGTATACATCGAAATGCTGCGTTTCCGTAATCTGATAGTCTCCTTTTCTGTAGGTTCTCACCTTCGTGCCATGACCATGAACCTCCACCTTATTATGTAATTCATATAACCAGAAGGGCACATACAATCCGGTTATTCCTTCGACTCGATCCGCTGTCATAAAGTCATTTGGCGTCAGACGTCCATTCTTGCACCATTTCCGAAAAGCATTCATCGCTTCTTCCTTACTAATTGAAAAGGGGATGACCATCGCCGGAGCAAGCGTCCCCGTCAGCCGATCACCGATTACGACAGCTGAACCACAGAAGCTACAGACCGTTGCCGCCGTCTCGGCTTCAGTCATGATAACTGCTCCGCAGCTATTACAATGATACTCCATAACCTCATTCTCCGAAAAAACATGGGGACTGATTGGATCAGGAAGTTGCTCAATATTATCTTCTCTTCCGCAGCTTTGGCATGATAACATTCCTGTCTTACTATTAAAGACCATACCATTACCACAGTTTGGACATTTATATTCAATTACTGACATCTACTCACCTCTATCACAAATAAACTGTTATTCATTATCTTCTGGATTCGCATTCATACTCTTCTCTAATTGTGCGATCAGATCGTCCAAATCATCCTTCGGTTCTGCTCTAAGTTCAGTTAGAGCCATAGCTTCATCATATGCCAGATTAACCTTCTCTTCCATAGCATTGAGGATGGAACTGTTCGCACCTGCAGAAGAGCTGCTGGAATTCAATTTTTGCTGAGCTTTCGTGGAAGCTATTTTGCTCTTCAGATTGGCTCGTCGTTCTTCGAGCTGACCTACATCTGACACGATTTTGTCCTCCATTTGTTTCATACTTAGGGCGTTAGCCGCAGCTGAATCGTAGGTAGCTTGTAATTGATTGGCTTTCTCTACTTGCGTCTCCTTTCTCTCAAGGAACTTCCGAGCGCCCTCATCATCGCCAGCTTCCACAGCCTTCTCCGCATATTTCTGCAGCTTTCTAATCTCAGCTTGGCATTCATCGAGCGCTCTCTTCGCTCTTCGCTCATCCGATACCACCGAAGCTGTCTCCGCTTTGACCTTGCCCAGATCACTGTTCAAGCTCCGCATATAATCATCAATTATCTTCTCTGGATCTTCTGCCTTATCCAATAACGCGTTAATATTGCTTGCCATAATATCTTTAAATCTTGACAAGATTCCCATGATGACCCTCCTCATTAAGAATTCCATTACACATATAATACATCACTTTGAGACAAAAGGTTTCATTTCCTGAAAGGCATTTTAAAAAATGGATTGCGATTCATAATGAATTCCACCTTAGAATAATCGTTAATATCAGCGTTCAACTATTAGACTAGAATGATATAATACGTTTATATACTGTTTAAAAAGGAGGTTTAATATAATGAGTCTACAATTTAATTTGTTTCCAGATGGAAGATCTAAAGCACTTACAATGAGTTATGATGATGGGCAAAAGCATGATATTCGATTAACCGAAATTTTTGATCAATACGGAATTAAAGGGACCTTTCATCTCAACAGCGCGAAGTTGAACACCCCAGGGTTTCTAACGAATGACGATGTACGAAGTATTGCACGTAATCATGAAATCTCGGCACATTCTGTAACCCATCCTCACTTGGACCGTCTTCCTTTGCCTATGGTTGTGGATGAACTATTAGAAGACCGTAAACAGTTGGAAAAGCTGGTAGACTACCCGATTCGAGGAATGTCTTATCCATTTGGTTCTTATTCGCAAACTATCATCCCCACGCTGCAAGCAGTGGGCATCGAATACAGTCGAACCGTTTCTTCCACTAAACAATTTGATGTTCCGCTTGATTTCATGGAATGGCATCCGACCTGCCACCACAATGATGACATCAATAAGATCTGGGAGCGTTTTACTACACAAAGATCATCACAGAAACTTAGCCTATGCTATATTTGGGGACATAGCTACGAGTTTGAAGATCAGAACAACTGGGAACTAATGGAATACTTCTGTCAGAAAGCCGGTGGACATCCCGATGTATGGTATGCGACAAACATTGAAATTTTTGATTATGTCACCGCTTTGCGCAACCTAAAGTTTAGCGTCGACCTCTCGGTTATTGTCAATAATTCGGCAGCCGATGTATGGGTATCCATTAATGACGTACCAGTTCATATTAAAGGCGGCAGCACATATAATTCAAAGCTAAATTAGGTGCTCTTTCTACAATTACCTAAAAAACAAACAGTCCTGATGCAGAAACTCTTCATTGGGACTGTTTGTGTTAGTATATTCTATTATCTTTGTGATGAATCTTTAATAATTCGATTTTTCTATTTCCGCCAAAAAGTTGAACAGTCTGCCTTATCCAAAATATTAAACTTAATCATTTTCTCAAGTAATGAGAAATCAACCGGACTATCCCACTGGATACGTACCAACTGCTTGGTTTGATCATAGCCAGCCTGCACAATCTCATCAGAAAAATGATTAATCCCTGCACACTCAGGGGCAACAGCCAAATGATGTTTGGCTACGCTAAAGCCAACAATATATGTGCCGTGATCGGTAAACATAGGCTGATTCCACGCAATTTTCGGCTCTAAATTTGCAAAATTGCTAACTACCCAAGCCAAAACTTCTTCCGTTCTCTCCCGATGTTGTGGGTTATCAATCTGCGCTAAATATTCTGCAAATACTTCCATGTCCTTCTCTCCTGAAAAAAATATTTTTGAACGAGGTAATTTTCCATTCCAATATGTCAATAAGCCATGGCATCCATTACTTTTTTACTTCTTCGGGTAATCATATCTAACGGGGTGAAACGGTGCAACTTTATTTCAAATCTACACCGGCTGTTACCGACCTGATCCTTATTGTAGGCTGTGAGAGTCATTAGTAACGTCTGAACAACAACCATCATGCTTATTTGAGTTTTCTTCATTTGGATTGCCTCCTTGAATGACGTTCACAGCCAGGAATGTACAACAATAAACTAACTATCGCTAAAAGTATCTTTATCCTACTATTCCTTTGTTACATTAATGACGTGAACTGGAAGCGGCTTGTTACCATTTTCCCACAATTCCCAAAAGATTAATGACTTCAAATCATCTTGGGGTCTTCTCTAAAGAATTAGAGACATAGTATTTCATCATTTAAGTTTTAGGTTAACTAGCTGTCTCTATTGTTTATTGAGCTAGATGAAGCCCTTCTTTCCACTCAGTTTCTAATTCGCGGCCAAACTTTCTGACTGCATCATCAACTACATTTATCGAAAAATCTTGTTGCGACCCAAAAAATCTAAGTCTATATATTTTTTCTTCTCTTAGCTTTTTCCAATCCAATTGGTAAAGATGTTTCTCAAAAGAGACATACATACCATTTAATATAAAATTGTTTAACATCTCCAATGGGAATTTTGAAGTTACCTCAATATAATTTTTTATAGTTAAATTTGTCCATCCAAAACACAATTCATAAATTTTATTATTTTCTCTATAATACTTGAAATTAAGTTGGCAACCTTCGTCTTCCCCTGGTATACATCTTAAAAAAGTGAATTCGACAAAAGTACCATTGTTCTTTTTGTCATGTAGTTTAGCCATCTTCTCAAACTCCTTTAACAACCTGAATTAAGAGAAATATATTGACAAGATATTAGCTGGTTTTATTTCAATTGCCTTTTCATTTCATTCAACAGTAATCTCTTCAATGCTAGTGACATCAGGATTGTAAAAGAAAATCTTATCACCCAGTATGTGAAGGTAAAATGTTTTGTGGTCGCTGAGCTTTTGGGTTGTCTTATCGACTAGGTTTATCCGAAATAATTTCTTAGTATATTCTGAGTGGTTGCTGTAATATAACCAATCTCCTTTCACGTTAATATTTTGAGCATCATGTTCCGAGATTTTCTTTAATGACTTTCCGTCTGTACCCATTGTGTAAAGCTGCCCATCATAGTTAAAGAATAATGACTGGTCTTTTACATCTACCCACATGATATAGCCGCCATCCAACAGTTTCTTTTTATTATTACCATCAATCTCCATAACGAATAATTTGTTGAAATTAATCGTATAGAAAATATTTCTACCTGTTATAGCGATACTCGATACACCATTCTTTTCAAGCAACTCATTTGATGTTCCGTCCACCTTCATGCGATATAGCGGTTTATGCATAGAAGTTCCTTCCGTGTAATATATCCAATCACCCATAACTGTTACCAAGTTGCTCCCAATTCCAAAGTCCTTTAGAAGCGTTCGATCTGCCCCGTCTAAATCTGATTTGAAAAGTTTATTGTCACTTGTATAATAAAGAATTTCGTTAACGATGTTAAGATACTGGACGAATTTTCCATCACTGACTTTTTGTCTTTGGGAGCCATCTGTATTTACTTTGTAAAGTTTGCCGCTGTCACGATGATTATTGTAATAAATCCATTCTTTATATTCCACATACAAGCCATCGTTGTTTAGGTTACCTATTGTGTTTCCACTGACGTCTAGTGATTGTTTTGAGTCGTCCGTTATAATCGTTACACGATGGTTTTCATAATTTACCGACGCACCTAACGCTTCGGAGAGAAAACGAAGGGGTACCAATATTCTCCCATTTATTAACTTTGGAGCAGCTATAAGCGAAAATTGTTCGTGATCTTTATAGACCGTTTTAGAACCCATGCTTAGCTTAACCGTAGTGGTTCCTTTCGATATGAATACATCGTTGTTCTTCCATGAGATTATTTTACCTCCTAATGAATCCACAATAGAACGGATCGGGACAAAAACCGTTCCTTGATCATTAATAGGTTCCACATCTAAATTTATTACATAATCATTTACACTAACGATTATCGATTGTTTATCTACCGAATTTGCAAAACTCGTTCCTGAGCTTAGTAAACAAAAGGACAAGAGAAGAACAAAAGCCCTCTTCTTCAATATAGACACCTCATTTTCTGTCAATTTTTGCAACTTAAAAAAACCCCTCTCAAAAAATGTTTTTAGAAGATTCTATATAGTAATCTAGACGCAACTTTAAACCCAAAGTTCGCATTAAAGGAAAAATATTATTACCCAGCACTGTTGACCTAAGCTGCCCTTCAGTTTAGTACCAGTAACTACCATTTCAATCAACTACCGTTCGCCGTTAGCTTGATGTTGATAATCTATGATCTGCATTATCAATCTTCGTTAATTTTTGTTGTAGATCTAGCGGGGTAACCCATTAAACAAAAGCCTACAGAACTATTGTTCTGTAGGCTCAACTATCAGTATTTTTATTAGAATTTATATGATCCATTTTTCGCAACATTGTAGAATTTTTCGCAGCTTTCGCGATCCATCACAAACGATCACCAAAGTAAATATTAAACCTCACCCTACGAGCACTTACTATATCCACAGTTACTACACGTCTTACATCCTTCGATGCTGATAAGTGCAGCTGAACCACAGCTTGGACATAGGTCACGAGATGTTTGCTTTATCCCCTGATGATGTTGACCAGAGCCAGCGTTCGCTGATTCTACTGCGCGCGCTACAGGTGCTGGATCATGATCATGATCATGTTCACTCCCTGCATCACTCTGTACATGAGATTCTAGTGCTTTCGCAACCGCGTCTGCGATGGATTCCACACGATTCGCACCGAAGCCAATAGCGCCTGAACCACCGATTCCTTTAAGATGCTTAATAAGGAGTTCCACTTTCTGCCCATGATCTCCATAGCGGAGGAACAAGGAACATACACGACCTAAAGCTTCTGCCATAGCGAATACGTCAGATCCTGCCTTACCAACATTCAGGAAGATTTCGCTAGGGATTCCATTGAGATCGTTGATTGTTATATATGCCATCCCAAATGGTGTATTCACCTTATATGTCGCTCCACGCAGAACTTGTGGACGTCTCTTATACTTCTTATCAACGACTTTCGTCTCTTGCGATTCAACGGACGCTTCAGACGTCAGACTTCCACTTAGTGATTCTAGAGCAGCATCTTCACCTGCAATATGATCCACTACTTGATTCTCTTCTTCCACTTCTTGTGCCACATTGTCCACAGATTCCTTCTTTTCCGTATTGAGAACTTGCGTGTCACGACTACCATCACGATAGATGGTTACGCCTTTGCAACCGAGATCGAATGCCAGCTCATAGAGCTCTGCCGTCTCTTCTACGGTAAAGTCGGAAGGACAGTTGGCTGTCTTCGAGATGGAGCTATCTACCCAGCGCTGAATCGCTGCTTGTACATAAATATGCTCTTTAGCGGACAGATCCATCGATGTAACGAAATAATCCGGCAATTCCTGACCAGGATGTGCTTCAATCCACTCCTGCGCGATCGGCACGAATTGCTCATCATAACCTAGACGACTTTGACGATAATATTTGAATGCGAAATATGGCTCAATCCCCGTTGAAGTCCCGACCATTGTACCCGTACTACCTGTCGGTGCTTGCGTAATGACTGTCACGTTACGCATACCTTTTTCTCTAATAGCTTGGCCAACTTCTGGGTAGACTTCCGTCATATTACGCATGAATCCACTTTGTAAGTATTTCTCAGCATCAAATGCTGTGAATGAACCTTTCTCTTCCGCAATATCTGCCGATGCCAAGTAAGATTCGCGAGCTATGAAACCAAATACTTTATCAAGGAATTCCAATGATTCTGGGCTACCGTAACGAATATTCAGTTTAATCATCAATTCTGCGAGCCCCATCGTACCTAGACCTACACGCCGCTCCTTCTTCTGGTTCTTCTCATTCTCTTCAAAATGGTAAGGTGTCTTGTTAATGACATTATCCAAGAAGCGCACCGAATAACGAGTTGTTGTTGCTAGTTCATCCCAATTCACATCATGCGTCTTCGCATCGTAGAACTTCGATAAATTAATCGCAGATAAATTACATACACCCCAAGCCGGCAAGCCTTGCTCACCACAAGGATTCGTACAAATAATCGGGTTAAAATACCAACTGTTAGACATATCATTATAACGTTCCATGAATACGACACCAGGTTCAGCGGATTTCCATGCCGCTTCCGTAATCGTATTCCAAATTTCACGTGCTTTCACCGTACGGTACGGGATCACTTTGCCTCCAGCTTGCTTCCACTTATCTAAATCGCCATCCCACGTTTCATCGTAACCAGGCATTGATGTGTCTGGGAATACTAATTCCCAATCTAGATCTTCTTTGACAGCCTTCATGAACCCATTGCTCACACAAACAGATAGGTTAGCATTCGTTACTTGACCCATCGTCTGCTTCACCGTAATGAAATCTAGTACATCCGGATGCCAATCGTTAATCATCAACATGAGCGCCCCACGTCGGCTACCACCCTGTTCAATTAGACCCGTCGTATAACTGAATAGACCTCCCCATGATACAGCACCACTTGATGAACCATTTACCCCTTTGACGATCGATCTATGCGGTCGAAGGGATGATAAGTTTATCCCCACACCTCCACCACGTGCCATAATCTCTGTCATCTCCGAAAGAGTGTTCATAATACCGCCACGGCTGTCTTTTGGTGAAGGGATAACATAACAGTTAAACAAGGTCAGTTCTTCACTCGCACCAGCTCCTGCCGCAATCCGTCCCCCAGGAACAAGCTTCCAATCATCCAACAGATAACGGAACTTCCCTTGCCATTCGGCTTGAAGCTCTGGTGTCTCCTCAACAGAGGACATCGCCTTCGCTAAGCGATCCCACATCTCTTCAGGTGTCTTCTCAATATTCAATGTAAGCTTCTCAACTTGAGACTCTACAAGTTCGCCACTGCGCGTTTTCACCGTTACCGATCTACCCTCGCGCTTAACAATTTCGCCTACTTCCTTCGTTGGGAATTTAGGGTCATCCTTCGTCAGGACTAGAACTACATCCCCTACCTTAGCGTTATTACTATCCGCATCTTTCCACGCGTATCTATCCAGAAATATTTTCTCACTTAAGCCCTCTAATCGGCTTGTATGCTGTAATTCGCTCAAAAAAACAACCTCCCATTAATGGTATTCATGTTTTGAAATCCGAGATTCCAAAACTATATTCCACAATATATTGTGCTCAGAATATTATACTACACTACATATTGTAATTCTATGCCGAATTGGTGAAATTTCAGCCAAGAAACCTATACATTATTAGACAATCTTCATTTTCCTCTATCAACCTCTTTCTTTCATCATTAGTTATGAACTCCACTACTTCAGTGCATACTACACCTTACAGTGAATTCTATTCATTCAAAAGGGAGGGTAATCATGGATACGCCAAGCACTCATCCTCACATTATGACGACACAAGAGTTGCCCGTTCCACTCGTGATTGATAATCGTTGGCTTGAAGATTTAGAGAATCGTGTTGACAAAGGAGGACCTTGGGGCGACTGGCGATTGTTCCAATTAGCTGTACAGGGTGAAGAATCCCGTTTGGTTACAAGTTTTGATGAATTACAATGTCTTAAATACCTTCAAGGTCTAACCCCGCTTCCCCATCAAATAGATACAGCACGTAAAGTATTATTTACCATGTCTGGGAGAGCTATTCTGGCAGATGAAGTAGGGCTGGGTAAGACAATTGAGGCTGGACTTATTCTAAAAGAATATATCATTCGCGGGCTAGTCTCGAAAGTGCTTATTCTCGTACCGGCGTCATTGGTTCTTCAGTGGGTTCGTGAATTGAATAGTAAGTTTGGCATTCCAGCCGTCGCTCAGAAGAAAGCCTACTCTTGGAACTCAGATATCGTCGTAGCTTCTATGGATACAGCGAAGAGAGATCCTCACAAGGAAATTCTATTAGATCAAGAATATGACATGCTCATTATTGATGAAGCACATAAACTCAAAAATAAGAAGACATCGAACTACCAATTCATCCAAAAGCTCAGGAAGAAATATTGTCTGCTACTCACAGCAACTCCTGTTCAGAACAACCTTGGAGAGTTATTCAATCTGATCACACTGCTGAAGCCTGGTCAACTTGGGAAACAGGGTGAGTTCTCCACGAACTATGTTGTCGATAAGCGCATCGCTAAGAACGAAGGACTATTGAAAGACGAACTTTCTAAGGTCATGATTCGTAATCGTCGGGGCGAAGGTCCTACTATTTTCACCAAAAGAACGGTTCGTAATGTCAATCTTCAACTATCTCCTGACGAGCAAGCTTTATATGACGGTGTGACTTCTTATGTGAAAGATCAGTATGAAGCAGCCGGAAGTAACCTCAGCAGTATGCTGTCTTTAGTAACCCTTCAACGCGAAGTTTGCAGTAGCCGTGATGCTGTATTCGTTACGTTAGTAAATCTAACTAAGAAAATGCCCGAGGACTCCCCTCTTCGCGCCAAAATATGGGATCTCGTCTATATGATCAAAGAAATCAAGTCCAACACCAAGGCCGAGAAAACGATGGAGCTTATCCGCGATATGAATGAAAAAGTGATCGTATTTACAGAATACCGTGCCACTCAAGAATATTTATTGCAGTATTTTCGTGCACATGGACTGAATTGCGTTCCTTATCGTGGAGGTATGAATCGTGGTAAGAAGGATTGGATGATGGATCTATTTCGTGGTCGAGCACAAGTGATGATTGCTACGGAAGCGGGTGGCGAAGGGATCAATCTACAATTTTGCCACCATATGATTAACTTCGATCTGCCATGGAACCCGATGCGTGTAGAGCAACGAATTGGGAGAATCCACCGATTAGGACAACAGAATGATGTGAAGATATTCAATTTATCTACGACAGGAACGATTGAAGAACATATTTTAAATTTGCTACATGAAAAAATTAATATGTTCGAAACAGTCATTGGTGGACTCGATGTCATCCTAGAGCGATTCGAGAAAAAGGAATCTCTAGAGAAAAGTCTCTATAAAATAGTATTGGAATCCCAATCGAATGAGGAGTTAAGACAAAAGGTTAGTTCACTCGGTCAAACATTAGATGAAGTAAAGCGGCAAGTTGAAGTTGAAGGCATAAGTGACCTAAGTGACCTAAGTGAATTAAGAGAGGAAGAGGCATGACATGAGTATGTCTTCTGATCAAGTACAACAACATATGATGACTTATTTAGAAGCGACCGACTGTCAAGTGATCGAGAAATCTCCATATCATATCACGGTGAAGTTATCGCCCCAAGCTGATAAGCAACTAACGAATCGTCCCTATTATTGGGGATTTGTTGAGCGTACGGGAGTAGATCCCGAAACTTTGTGCTACACCTTTGTTTTCGATTCCGAACGCTACACCGTACCCGATGTGAAGCCTGCTCCTATAATGAATAGTGAGGGGATTCCGCAAGACAGCATTCTGTCACGCTATTTCGATGTAACACCTACGGTGCCTCGCATGGGACCCGGTCGAATTCTACGTGAAGATGTGAACTATGGAAGCCAACGACTTCAGCAAATATGGGATGCTGCTAGACGGGAAGGCTCCTCTGTCTATTTATTTGAAGAACCAGGAAACTTACAACGTCGCGCACTATTCTCTGCCGCCTATGAACCTTGGTTAGCGGTCTGCTTCAAAGTAGAAATGACTTGTGATGTGAAAAAAGAACAACTCCATTTCATGGGGATCTCTTTGTTAAGTGGTGTCATAACCAAGGATTTCCGTCAACAATTAGCAGGTCGAAGCTTAAGCCCGAGAATTCCCGAGAATGTTCATATTAATCCTGCGGAACTGTCTTTAGGCAAGGCTGCCGAACAGTTACAATCCAATCTGATTGCTACACTCAACCAACTCGACTACCAATGGGCAGATCAAGCACAAGAACGGTTAAAGGAAGAGCTCGCGATTATTGATAGTTATTATGAACATATGATGAATGACCCCGATGAAGAGAAGAATAACCACATCCGTGAGCAATACGATGCAAGACGTAGTGAAATGTCCTGGCAATACGAGCCCAAAGTGAAACTGTCCGCCATAACTTGCGGTCTATTTCACCTCAGACCTATGCAGTAGAGATAGTATGACTTCCATCGCTAAAAGAGGGCAAAATAAGACCCTCTCTTTTCATTGGCCTCATGACAGTTTGCAACACCCTTTTTAAAGCCTGTCCTTTACACTGTAATAAGCTCCCATTAGTGCGAGTAAGACCGGCTGAATTCAATATTCGATGTCGAATACGCTTCCCGCTATGCTTCGTGATCAAAAGATGACTTTTTGAACAACCTCTATTTGTGAAAGGTGGATTGTATGAACTTCTTACCTCCAGTGTCCAAATTAATGATCGCCCTGCTCAGTGTCCATTTGTTGATGTCTGCCACTCAGCCTTCGGCTTCTGTATCTACTGTCAGTGCTGCAGCAATATCTAAAAAATCCTTTGTCGTGAAAAAGACTACAGTGCAATCCCCCAATGAGCCTTCGGATTGGGCTGTCACAACAGGTCAGAGTTCAATTCCTGCTCCTTCCGTCTTAAAGACTCTTACCGAGACTGTTGTCGAGCAACTTTCAGAACAAGCATCATTCGCTTCTTGGAAGAATTCCGAACTTGGGTACTTCCCGCTAGGACCTGGTACACATAGCTGGCTCGTTACCGTATCCATGAATCAACAAGAACTCGGCTATCTCATCTTCACAGCAGAAGACAGTGATACCCAAGCCTATATACTCAGCGAATACGGACGCAGTCCCTCGGTACCTTACGATCTAACTTCCCTGCATCAGACCTTGATGCAGTCAGACATCATTTCCTCATCATCTAAGTATGCGTACCCAACTAACATAGAGCCTCTCTATGCACCATTACTCCCTTTATGGAAAATATCATTTGGGAACTATGAGACCTTATACCTTAACGCACTAACCATGGACGTCCTTCCTTGGGACGAATCGCACTTAAAGAAGCTCAACCTACAAACTTCTAAGCTAAATACCGCACACTTTACTGAACAAGATTACTCTTTTACATCCGCAGCTGCGGTAGCTCGACAAGGGGAAAGAGACCCACTAGCAAATCTCATGTGGATCACAACCCCACGTCTATCGCTGCTATCTGACGACGATATAGTCAACTATATCAATAATAATAACAACTTAATCTTCACGGCACCCTATCATAATGATGATGTGGGCGGACCCTTTGCAGTATCAGGTTTTCAGAAGTGGACCTCTAGTAAAGCTACTCCGCAACAAACTATTTATGTAGGTACCGGTCTGAGCGGACAGCGATATCTTCCCTTATCTCTCTTACGCAGCAAAGGGGAATTCCGTGCTTTCCCTGAGTTGACAGAATGATCTTGTTATGTGGATGAAAAGGTTCAATCTATAAAAGAAAAGTCAAATATAAAAGATCCTAAAACAAATAATTTATAATAGTGTGGGTGTCAGGTGCATCCGCACTATTATAAATTATCAGTACCTTGCAATGGATAGTACCATGTGATATATTCTTTTCAGCAAGTACTTTACATGAAACGGTACTGTACATTAACTAGTAGTGAGGGAGAAGTTGTTGGGTGAATATTCAATTCAAAAAAGGTGTTTTGAATCTATGTGTTCTTGTCCTTCTCGACAAGCAAGATCGCTACGGATACGAACTCGTACAAAAGATTTCCAATCAGATTGCCATTTCGGAAGGATCGGTTTATCCCCTCCTTCGCCGTTTGACAAAGGAGGGTTATTTCACGACCTATTTGCAGGATTCAACGGAAGGTCCTCCACGGAAATATTACAAGTTGACAGAGACAGGTCGCCAGTATCTTCATGAACAGTTGGCGGAATGGAGGAATTTCACGGATGGCGTGAATACATTAATCGAGGAAAGTTTACGGAATGAAATTTAATTTTCCGACAGATAGTTGAAGCATTGTAATCCAATCAAGAATAGATCAGAAAATTTATTTGGAAGGAATGTTTAGATGAATAAGGAAAAATTTCTAAAGGAACTAAAAGCAACTCTAACACGACTTCCTATCAACGACCGGCAAGAAATATTACAGGACTATGAAGAGTATTTCACAAATGGGCTTTTAGATGGGAAATCCGAGGAGCAAATTGCAACCTCCCTTGGTTCTCCAAAAAATATAGGCAAAGAGTTGTCCGCAACATACCATCTTGAAAAAGCGAATACTACTGTAACAACGGGTAATATTATGCGTGCAATGTGGGCTCTTATTGGTTTAGGGTTCTTCAACCTTATTATTGTCCTTGGACCATTCATTGCAATACTCGCTGTAATTATTGCTGGCTGGGTGGCAGGCATTGGATTTATAGCAGCACCTCTCCTCGTTTTGCTAAATGTTATTATTTACCCAAGTACATTTGAGTATTTCGATTTATTCAGTTCAGTAGCCTTGTGTGGACTCGGTTTCTTCATCGCAATTGGTATGCTATTCGCTACGAAGTCTTTGATGAACGGTTTTGTTTACTATATGAAATTCAACATGAAACTTGTGAAAGGAGGTTTAAAACATGCTGAACATTAAAAAGCTATCGATTATTGCTTTGCTCCTTTTACTAGTCGGTGTTGTCGGAAGTGTTTTGACCTATAATTTAACACAAAAATCCGAATGGGTTACGGAAGAAATCACAATTAAAGATGAGAATTTCACGAACATTAAGATATCAACCAATGATGCTCGGGTTGAACTGATTCCCACAAATGAAGCGGGTGCTTTTATCGAAATTTCAGGACGTGGTATAAGAAATAATGTTTCGGCTACCGTTCGGGACTCCATTTTATCAATTGTCTATAAAGAAGCGAGTCCTAAATTTTATAATTTCGACATTGTTCCGAAATCAGAAACATTGAAAGTGTATGTACCGAAAAAACTGTATGACACCGTCCAGATTCAGAGCAGCAATGGTTCGATTTCAGCAGAAGATATGGAGGCAAGCGAAGTAAACGTTAAAGCGAATGACGGACGGATTGAATTAAGAGATATTCACGCTGATTCGATTATTATTGAATCCGATAACGGTCGAATAAAAGCGGAAAATATGATTGGCTCTACCATCAAAGCTAAAGCAAATGATGGGCGTATTGAGTTTAAACGTATTCAGGCAGATTTAGTCTCCGCCGTTGCTGATAACGGAAAGATCGGGCTGGAAGAGATCAAAGGCAAGCTCTCAGCAAATGCGAATGACGGGCAGATCGAATTGTTGACAGACTCACTTGATTACCCGATTGACTTCACTACCAATAATGGTCGCATTGATATTTTGACTTCTACCGAGCCTACAAATGCGACGATTCATGCACAGGCTGATAACGGAAGCATTAAGATTTTCGGCGAAGAAAGATCTAACGTTACAATTGGATCGGGAGAAGTTAAAATCAATTTATCTTCGAAGGATGGAAAAATAACTGTGGAAAACCGATGATTGTCCGTACCACTTCTTGAAAGAAAAGTTATTGGTAAATATAACAGCTATCATTATACAGCGAAGCAAATTCAAGCAAAATACAGTGACGCTTTTGCACAATATATTAAAGGGTCAGAAGATAAGGTTCGAATAAAAGTAACAAAGGTTAATTCTCTTCCCCGTCAGTATCTTGCCATGATGCCTCGGATATGGGATGTCTATTCCGTCTCCACAAAGTCAGACCGATCGGTATCATACCGAACCATTTCGTGGACCAAGGCTCTTTTACCGTTGTACGACGCTCTTCACGCGGTGTTTCTATATAAGTGACGACTTGTTCTGTAATGTATTTCACCAATTTTAGTTCATCTCCCACAACTACTCATCTCCTTTGCTCATTGGTCGCATTGAGAGTGCTTATGACTAGGTTGTGCAATTAGCAGAGGATTTAAACCAAAAACCGCGCCCTCTCCGAAGTATCGGAAAGAACGCGGTTCTTAATTATTACTTACCTAGCAAAATTTTAGCATACGGTGAATCGATTGGTAACATGATGACTGGTTCGTTCTTTAGTGTCGTCACATAGCTATCTAACGTCCGATAGAAGCTGTAGAATTGTGGATCCTTACCATATGCCAAGTTATAGATCCTTGCCGCTTCTCCTTCGCCCTCCGCAATAATCTTCTTCGCATCAGCTTGCGCTTGTGCAAGCAGCTCAGTTGACGTACGATCCGCTTTAGACGTTATTTTACGCGATTGTTCATCACCTTCAGATAAATAACGAGCTGCGATCGATTGACGGTCAGAAATCATCCGGTTATACACACTTTGTTTATTCTCCTCTGGTAAGTCGGTACGTTTGATACGAACATCAATAATCTCAATCCCATAATCATCTCTCGTTAATGCATCAATAACATCCTTCGTTATCTCATCATTAATGTTACCGCGTTCAGTATTCTCACTAATGATATTCTCATAGTTCACTTCTGATAACTTACGGCGAACAGAGTTATATACCGCTTCATTGATTCGTTGAGTACCACCATTAACCGACTGAACGGTTCTTAGAAACTTCGAGGCGTTATTGATACGCCATACGGTATAATTATCGACGACAATCGGTTTCTGATCTTTCGTAAGTATGGTGGTAGGAGCGCTATCATAAGTCATCTGATATCTAGGCAAAGTTGAAAGATTCTCAATAAACGGAATTTTAAACTTTAATCCTGGCTCTGATACTGCTCTTACTGCTTCACCGAATCTAAGTACGACCTTATATTCTCCTTCCTTCACAACATACATAGATCCTGATCCCAAAATAAGGATAAGAACGACCGATACAAGAGCTATCCATTTATTCTTCATTGTGTAACGCCTCCTTGTGGAGCAGTTGTAGCAGGTGGATTGGTTGAATTAGTTGAGCTATTCGAACCACTGCGCATGAGCTCATTCAATGGTAAGTAATTCACCGTATCACTATTTGTATTCGTAATAAATATTTGTGCATTAGGTAGAATTTTCTCTAAAGTTTCTAGAATCAGACGGCTCTCAGTCACGTTTGGATTATTCACATACTCCGCATATATCGCGTTAAATTGAGCTACGTCACCTTGCGCATTTAATATCCGTGACTTCTTCTCTCCTTCTGCATTCTCCAGAAGTGCTTGAGCCTCACCGCGTGCTTTGGGAATAAGATCATTCTCATACTTCGCAGCATTGTTAATCTTCGTATTCTTCTCTTCACGCGCATTCGTTACTTCACGGAATGCTTCTGATACTTGGCCGCTTGGGGGTTCAATATCCTGGAATTTAATATCGATAATTTGAATACCCGTATTGTATTTGGTCTGGAGTTCAAGTAACTTCTCTCGAACCTTATCTTGAATGACCGTCTTACCATCTGTAATCGCATAATCTAATTTCTCTGAACCAATAACAGCACGGATCGAAGAACTGGCCGCATTACGCAGAAATTGCTCTGGATCATCAATATTAAATAAATAATCGCGGATATTACTTATTTTCCACTGAACGACAGCGTCCGCTGATACGATATTCTCATCGCCCGTAATCATCATCGCTTCATCTTCAACTTCAACTGATTTATTCCCCTCTTCACGGTAACCGATATGTATTCGTTGTGTCAGTTCCGCTGGGACCGTTATAACCTGTTGAATCGGATAAGGCCATTTGAAATGTAATCCTGCCGAAGATTCATGCGAATACTTACCGAATGTAAGAATAGCAGCACGCTCTTGCTCTTGCACCGTATAGAACGAAGATGATCCTACAAACAGAATAATGATTGCTGAAACAATACCGATAACTATTTTTTTTACTGTTCCCGGCTTAAAATCTGGCATCTTTGGACCACTATTACTGTGGTTCTGATCTTGATTACTAAAGCTCAATAATATCTCTCCCCTTCTGAACAAATGGTTCACTATAGGGTTAGTACGTAAGAACTAGATAATGGTTTCTTCTTTTTCTAAAAAAAATATTTCTATGAATTTTCTCCACATATTTGCACATTCTAACATTCAGTTACTCAAACGAAAAGAGAGGTGCTACGAAACAATGATCATCTTATCCAGGAAAAGTTATCTACTAGCTATTACGATGGCTATCGTTTTACTATTTAGTACGCTATCCAACCCAAGTTATATCATTGCTGCCCCTGAAGATCCAGCTCAATCTGCCTTCACCAAAGAAACCATTCTAATTGATGCAGGTCATGGGGGAATCGACGGAGGAACATCTTTTCAAGAAATTCTAGAGAAGGATATCAATCTTATTGTTGCCAAAAAAGTATATATGCTCCTCCGAAGCAAGGGTTACGATGCCGTATTGAATCGTTCAGGAGATTACGCCCTCAGCGATGACAATCATTGGTTGAACAACTCTTCACGTCACCTTCGCGATTTAGCCCAGCGTAAGGAGTTAAGTCGCTCCATTCCGACACAAATTGTGGTTAGCCTGCATGTCAATTGGGGAAAGAGAGCCAACAAACGTGGCCCACTCGTGTTGCATCAGAATGAAGGACGTAGTTTCCTTCTTGCCAATATCATTCAACAACATCTAAATCCTCTATACACCACACACCAACAGCCTGTATATGGTAAACCGTATTATATTCTCAACTATGTTCTAGACCCAGCCGTTATTGTGGAGATGGGTTTTCTAAGTAATGCTGAAGATCGGGCCATGCTTTGTAATCCACGTAAACAACTAGCCATAGCAGAGGCCATTGTAGCAGGTATTATTAGTTATTTGACGGTATCATAGGAGCAGGATTCCACCCCCAAACTTCTCTCGCAAGATCAGTTATTCCGACAAATTCCACACTTTCCTTCATTTGTGGAATTTGTGCTTTAAGTGATTGGACAGTTTTATCTCCTTTTGTACTGACGTGACCAATAGTGACACAATAGTGATGATCCTTGGCCCATAATTCTACAGCTTTTAATTGCCTACTAATATGACTGGTCGTGTGAACATCATCTAAGAAAATATGATTGGCTACAGGAGGTATGCCCATTTGGTTTGCAAGCTTACCAACGATCGAACGATAATTGGTACTGCTATCTATATAGATCAATCCTCTTTCTAGACAGACTTGCATCACCACAGACATAATTCTTTCATTGCCAGTTATTAGAGAACCCATATGATTGTTCATTCCAATCGCGTATGGAATATCATCAATCGCATCTTCTACCCGCTTACGAACTTCTGTATCACTAAGTTCTGATGTTATGGCTCCAGGTCCAAGCCAGCTCGCTTTCCCATGCTTAGGCTCCATTGGTATATGAACGATGACATCATAGCCCTTCTTATGGGCTAACTCTGCATCCCGATGACTTGTTGGCAGGAATGGCATGATGGCCACTGTTATTTTGACAGGCAATGATAACATTTCTTCCGTTCCATTCTGTCCATTACCGAAATCATCAATGATCACCGCTACCTTTGGCTTGGCCTGAGAGGTTTCAGTACGCACTCCCGCTGCATCCGCATTTCCAATGTTCCAAATCAAGCTGAACCCAAGACAGACAATTACCCATTTACGACATTGTACAAACCGACTACTTATTGAACGCATATAGATCACCCCTTCTTACTTCTGCTTTCATTGTTTGAGTAAGGAGGGTTATTTATGTATCAGAGCACAAAAAAAGACGTACCCACAAAATATTCAAGCCCAGTTCCTCGTGTATAATTCGCTCGATGCGGATATCGTCAATCCCGTAAACTCTTAATTCTTTCGGCATTACCCGCATCACGACATATACTTCATCACCTTCTCTTTGTTCTAGTTCTTTCTTAGCCACCTAATACAGACAAATATAAAAGAGAAGCCTTCTAAATCAAGGCTTCTCTTTTATAAATCGATTATGCGGCCAAGAGGACTCGAACCTCCACGGTTGTTACACCATTAGAACCTGATTCTTGAAATTGGGGTTTCGGTGTGATCGCTACGCATCGGATTCATCGACTGAAATCCCCAGTGGGACAAGGGATTTCAGCTATCTAGCTAATGTCGAAGGATGATTCACTAATTGGCTCTTTCAACCATCTCGTAAGTCCGACAATGTCCGAGCTGATCCTGGCAGAGAAATCCCTTACATATCTCTCTGCGCCTGCTCCAGCATCCCAAACGGCAATACTACTGGACCCGAGTTAAAGTTGTAAACGCGATTCATTGTTCCTTGACCTATCTTCCTATTTTGATTTAACAAAAAGACGCCCTTCGTCCGTACTGGGACGAGGAGCGTCAGTTCGCGGTACCGCCCAACTTGATGGAACCGCGTCAAAGCGCAATTCCATCAAGTTGGTTCTGCGGTAACGGGTGGATCCTGTAATCTTAAGATACAATCCGAACGGGCTGTTCTTGACGAAATCGCCTCCGAGCTGGAGGTTCTTACAGCTTCAAATCTAGACCAAGGCCCACATTCAGAACGCGAAGGATTAGCGCTACCGACTCTGCGCGAGATGCAGGGGAGTCAGGATCAAATGTATTTGCCCCTTTACCATTAATAATGCCCGCGTTAGCCAGTTGATTAATGGATTGCTCTGCCCAATTGCCCGATATGTCCGAGAACATGGAAGCTACGGATACGTTCCTCAAATCCATTATCTTGGCGAGAATAGTTGCCATCTCAGCACGAGAGATCTCATTGTCCGGCTTGAAGGTTCCGTCTCCATAACCTGCAATTATACCATTTGACTTGAGAGCTTCAATAGCCACCTCTGCCCAGTGACCATGAGTGTCGTTGAAAGTATCGGAACCTTCAGCTTTGATTCCCAATGCTTTGACGAGCATTGTAGCGAACTCTGCTCTTGTAATGAAGGAGCCAGCACGGAAAGTGCCATCGGCATACCCTGTCACAAAACCGATTTGCGAAGCCAACGTGATTGATTTCGTACTCCAGCCTGTTGTCGACACATCATCAAAAGTAAGAGCAGGAACGGTTTCTATTGCGTGTACGATCGTACTCTTCAACGCTTCAACGTCTACAAGATCACCCTTGAGCGTTGGTTTTCCAGGCGTTGGTTCCGGTGTTGGCGTTGGTGTCGGCGTTGGCGTTGGCGTCGGCGTCGGCGTCGGCGTTGGTGTCGGCGTTGGCGTTGGCGTCGGCACATACGCTGCAGTCGGTGTCGCTATCGCTCCGTTTGACTCGGCGCTCTCCACTCCTTGATCTAGCGCTGTGACGACATAGTAGTAAGTCGTTCCGTTCGCTACGGTTGTATCCTTGTAACTTGATGCTGTCACATCCATTGCGATTGTCACATAAGAACCGCCTGGCGTCGTGCTTCGCTTCACGTTGTATGTGTACGTCGCATCCGATACGGAGGTCCATGCAAGACTCACTTGCGAGTCGCCAGCCGTTGCTATCAAGCCTGTAGGCGCTGCTGGCACAACAACCACTTCAGTTGGAGTCGCACTTGCTTCATTGGACCAAGCGCTCTCCACTCCTTGATCCAGCGCTGTGACGACATAGTAGTAAGTCGTTCCGTTGTCTACGGTTGTATCCTTGTAGCTTGATGCTGCCACATCCGTTGCGATTGTTACATAAGAATAACCGGACGTTGTGCTTCGTTTCACATCATATGTGTACGTCGCATTCACTACGGATGTCCATGCAAGATCCACTTGCGAGTCGCCAGCCATTGTCGTCAACACAATCATATCCAGCGTAATGATGGTCACCTTGGCAGCATTGCTCGTTGCCGTTGCCCCGGTGTCGGGGCTGGTCACTACACAGTAGAAGTAGGTTGTTCCCGCTGCATCAGTCGGTGCGGAATAGCTGCTGTCTATCGCTCCATCGATGAGGGTTCCTCCGCTGTTGCTGTTTACCGTGTTGCTATACCACTGATAGGAGAGTACCCCTTCGCCGCTTGCTGCAACGGATAAGTTGGCAGCTCCGCCTACACCCGTCGTCACGTCTTCGGGCTGAGTGGTGAATGTCAGATCTGCAGTTGCATCGGTAGCCCAAACGAATACCGGAGAATACGTGATATTCCCTGCAGAATCCTGGATTGCAGCATACATCCCGGTTCCGGCCGTCTCATTCGACATATCAAGCGTACTTGAGACCGTGCTCCCGCTTGCCTGGTCCTGAATGGCTTGGATCGGTGTGGCGGATCCAGCCGTAGCGGTGAAGTTAAGGGTCGTCAGCTGACGATCTGGCTTCTGCAGATCAAGCGTTTCCGTGCCAGTGTCGATTTGTGGCGCGAAGGCGTTGTACTTATCAAGCGACGGGGAGTACGTAGTGAAGTTCAGCTTGTTCCCGTCGATCGTCATCAGCCTGACGAATCCGTCGCCGTTAGACCTGAAATAGGTGTCCGTACTCGTCTGAGAGCGGCTGATATCCACTACTTGATAGTTGGCTAGCATCTCAATGACATTCCGATCCGTTCCGGCAATGGGAGTCACCCGAGTGAATGCGCCCGGTTCATGTCCGCATAGAACCATGACGACATTGCTGTTAGGCGTGACGATTTTATTGAATATATCTTGCCCAACAGTTTCACTATTGCCGTTAGTATCTACATAATACTGGCCTTTATAGCTCAGATATTGGTGAACTCCGATGATGGCGTTGCGATCACGGTATTTGCTCAATACCTCGTTGGCCCAGCTGACGGTTTCGCTGCTTGCCTCTCTGCCCATGCCGAGATAGAGGAATATGAAGTCCTTGCCGTCTATCGTGACCAGGTCGTAATGATTGGTATTGTCGTCGATGTTGCCTCCATACCAATCGTTGTTGATATATCTCGACTCGCCGAAATACTTCTTATAGTTCCTATAATCGCCGCTTGTATAATCTCCGCGGACTCCGGTATGGTTGCCGACATCATGGTTCCCGGAGAGAACTCCGTTCGGCACGCCGGCGTCATCCAGAATCTGCTGCGCGGCGTCGGCAATCTGCCAGTTGGAGGTTACGTTCAGGTCGACCAGGTCGCCGGTATTGATAAAGTAACCGATATCGCCGTCCTGATATTGAGAAACTGCATAATTGGTCACATCAGAATAAAAGTGATTAAGCCCCGTGAAGTTCGTATACATCTGAGGGTCGGAGAACCACATAAAGGTATCGGAGCCGTTATCGACATAGACCAGATCGGCTTTGGTCTTGATGATGCCATCGGAAGCATATTGGGCCGAATCGACGACGAAGCTGTTCTGGATGCTCGTCTGCTTCTTGTACAGAACATCCCAAGTTGTAGTTGTCGGATTATACACCGAGAAACGAATCGTTTCCCCAGGCTTCGTACTTCCGTTATAGCTTAAGATCACATTACCTGTATAGGATCCGACGTTGACATCAAATTCATGCGACGGAACCTCTGAAGATGCGTTGGTGCTCATATTGGCATCGGTTGAACTCAAAGCGTTGATCTGATCATCGCTGAGTTCTGCTTTTCCGCTGTCTTCAGTGACCGTTCCGCTGACCGGGAAGAGCTCCGCTTTATAGAAGCTTACGTCCAACGGGTCGTTCAGCGCAGAACTGACGTTCAAATTTAAAGAGTATGATTGTGTCACGCTGTCAAAAGCAGAACCGACATTGCTATAAGTCGGCGAAAGCGCAAGCCGGGTCGCAGCATTGCTAACCGTAAAGTTAACTTGTTTGACCTCGCTGCCGTTAAAATAAAGCGATAAGGTGTGTGGCCCGTCCGTTAAGGTCGTCGTGTTGATCGAGAAAGACTCGGCGTTATAAAGCGGGTCCATGTCATCGGCAGAGATATCGAACAACAAGCCAAGAGTGGCCAAACCGAGACTTGAACCGGCCGGATATCCGTCGCCGAGAGCATAAGCCGCAGTGTCGGAGTAGGTGACGTTTTCGGTCTTCGAGTAGGAGGTGCTGCCAATGGCGACAGGGGCGTATTTATTAACACCTGTCGGGGCATAGGCCTTGCCGTTCGGCATGATAAGCCTGATATTCTTCAACTGGATATCGTTGAGGTTATCCGTTCCGAAAGGCGTTTCTCCAAGCTTGAAATAACCCGACGAGTTACTGGGAGCAATTCGGAGCTCGTTCACACCGGAATGCACTTCATTTAATAGTTGCACCTGTTCCGGTGAGGTCAGCCAATAGCTGGTACTTCCGGTACTCGTTTTCTGGAATCGGCCATCCACATTCCAGGCGCTTCCGTCCTCAGTTGGTGACAGCACCGAGGCATATGGGAAACTAGTCGGGTTGAGACCGTACGTGTAAACGGACAATACAGGTTTCTGCGTGACCAACGTTCCATCAACAGGTTCCCCGTCTAATTCTACGCTTAATTGGCCAGCAGATTGGGATGTATAGGTAAGATTCAGCGTGTCGTTAACCACTGCGTTGTTTTTGAGATTAATCTCGTATTCTGAAGGATCCTTTTCTACCGTACGATCCATCATCACACCGTTAGGGATTTTTACAGGATCCGTATAACTATTCGTATCCTCGCTTTGCTGCGGGCCGGAGATATACACTTTGTTGAAAGTTACCGTTCGGTACATTTCGGTAACAGCTTGCAGCGAAACGGTTTTTAAATGGATCACGCCGCCTGTCGTTATGGATGCAAAATTCGAATCTTTCAGATTGATCCTGACCTTCTGCGATCCGTGCCCGTCATTTGTCGAGCCTTCGTTGAATATCTTGTCAAGGTTGACGCTGCTGCTGCCGTTGCTCAAGGTGATATTCCAGTCGTCATTCGTGACATCCGGGTCTGTTGTCACATCCACATAAAGATAAGGTGTAGCATGGGTGTTGATGCTCCAGCCGCCGCCCGGGATCGTCGCGGTGGTACTCGGCCAGCCTATCGTATCCTGTGTATCTATTCTCAGATTTGTGATTGCGACGGCGCCGCCGGCATTGATCTTGAGATTCCCGCCTGTCGGAGTCGACCAGGTTAGCCCGCTGTGCAGAATATCATAAACTGCATTTGACTCTGAGAGTCTGACCAACGCCTGAACTGCATTTTTCAGATTCATCCATGCAGTGTCCACTTCGCTCTGGGTGGCAGAATCGCTTGCCTCCACCGTCTGAGCTGCTGCCAATTCAGTTTGAAGTGCCGACCACGTAGCGGAGGTATAGTCGGATTCATTCAATGCGGTTGCTGCCGCAATCTCCGCTTGAAGAGCAGTTTTGATAACAACCGTCGAGGCGCTTAGCAAGGTAAGCTGCATGGTTGTCGGATCAAAAGCAATGCTTGAGCCCAACTGGAAGGTGTTGGCGAAGGCCGCTGCATAGTAGCTCGAGCCCATATTGCTGACAATAACGCTGCCGTTGCTGGGGATGGTATAGATGCCTTGGGAACTTCCTGCGGCTGTGTTCTGTAGAACATTGCCCGTATTGTCGACAACGATCACATTGCTCGTCGAATCAGGTGTCGTGACCGAGCTACCGAAGACACTGGTGTAAATGACGGTTTTATTCGCGGCCGTCATCGTGTTGGGAACGTCGGTTGTCGGATTGATAGCCGTGACGCCGATCCCGCCGTTCGGGAGCTTGATCGCGGTCAAAGACGGGTTGGATACGGTCAATTTGAAGCCGGAGAAGTTGCCTGCTTTCGCGGCGGCGGCAATCACGCCTGTATAAGCGCCTGTGTCTGTTCCTCCATTCGTTGCACTGTATCCAACGATTTTCGAAAACTCCTGAGCAAAGGCACCTTGATCGGCCGGCGCCGGCTGGTAGGTTGGTACGCCTGTGTCGGTGGCTTTTAATTTGATGACAAGCAGGTTCGTAACACCCAAAGCATTCAGGTTTGCCACTGTTGTTTGATTAGTTGCCCAGGAGCCGTAGTACACGATGTTGCCGGAAGCGTTGAATCCGATCCGGTAAGAATACACGGTCCCGGTATTGTGACTGATATAGTCGGCGAGTCCCGTTTCGCCTATATAAAGCGCATAGGTACCATAAGTGGAGAGACTAATAGTGCCATTACCGGTGCCGTCATTCACTTTATCAATCGGAATGGTATAGCTTCCGTTGGAGGGGGTTGCGATCGTTACCCAGTATGGACTTGTCGCAGCGCCGGTGCCGCCGTTATACGTTTGGTCTGCAAGCTGATACGCATCGCTGGCATTTGCACCTGTAGCCGGAATATATTCGATCAAATCGCCCACGTTAAGGCTGTTTATGACAGCTTGATACGTTGCACCTTCGCCGCCTATAACAAAACTGTTCTCGGGAATTTTTGTGCCGAATGTACCGTCACCGGCAATCGGCTTTGAAATGACACGGCCAACAGCCTTGGTTGTGGTGTAACCGCCTGTTACATCAGTGTCCATGACCTGAACGATAACTTCCGAGGCTGTTGCTGGATAAGCGGGCGTTGTGGCAAGACCACTCTTGGGGGTGTACATAAAATACGTATTTGCCGTATTAAGTATGTTAGGGTTGACGCGCAAGACGTCATAGCGATTGCCCTTGTTTATCACGAAGCTCGCATAGGCTTGTTTTGAATAATCGACGGCGGCAGAAACCGTGATCGGATTTGTGAATAGAGTTGTGAAGATCAACGAAACTGCCAAAAAGACGTTCAGAGCACGTAAGATTGGTTTAGTATTCAACTTTTTTGTAATGTTTTTCAAATTATTCTGTCTCCTTCATGTTGTTAGAAGTTTTGTCATCTAATTAGGTTACTACTTAGGTACCCATATATGAAACTATTGGAAATTAAGATAGAAATAGAAAACAAATAAGAGAACGGAAAAGAGGTTACATCGTGAAGCTAAAGCCAGAGCAAATCTCAGGAATCAGCAAAGGAGATCCAGAAATTGCAGCCTTTATCACGACGTTAACTCAAACCATTGAAGAGCATGCCCAGCGAATCGAGCAACTGGACTTTTTGCCTCGATTCACAAACACACTGGTGCATGATTGCTACGCCACATACTTCAAAGAGATCTACAACTTTGTCCATGCGTTATGTAACTCTCATTTATTACGTGAATGCATAGGCATTGAAACCTATGATAACCAGCCTTGGACAACTGATATGAAAGCGTTTTCCAAGAGACCTGGGAAGTGGTAAAGGAAGCTGGCAGAAAGAAAAAGAGCAAAGCAGCAAATCTAGGGCAGCGATTTCAGCTTCACAAAGAAGCCATTCTTCGCTTTATTCGTGATGCCTACGTTCCCTTTGATAACAACCAAGCCGAGCGTGACATTCGCATGGTGAAAATTAAAATAAAAGTATCTGGCTCCTATCGAACGCTATCTAATGCAAAGCAATTTGCTCGTATCCGCAGTATAATCGCTACATTCCGCAAACAAAATCTTTCGATTCTTTCTTCACTCACTTCGGCTTTTAAGGGTCAATTTAGCTTCTAGAGATACCTAAGTAGTAACCTATTTAGTATAGTTATCCATTGTTTTCGAGACATTAACAATATGTAAACATCGTGTAAATTCTTTTTACATATTGTTTAATATTTGCACCTTCTTTGTATTAAAAATTATCAAGTGCCAGCTTCGATTACCAATTACTTGCACCAAAAACACACGGACCTCACGCGGTCCGTGTGTATAAGAAATAAATTAATGCAACATGACTTATGCAATTCATTGAAATAACTGAAGCAAACAACAACTCCATGCGGGCGTGCTGGTACGATTCCGACGAGTGACATTGCTTGAAGCCAAGTTATTGTTTGTCGGCTCACTGTGGCTTAAGATGCAACGAAATACTGGCTTTAAAGTGGGATTCGATTTCCTTCGAACAAGCCCTTCACTCAATGCAAGCCCAACCGAATGAAGTAAACGTCGCTAAAGATGAATTTACTCATTCTGCTATCCCTCCCTAATCTCCAATTGAACCAAACAAGATATTGTACCCCATTCTCATTTTGTTAGGTGCTGTAATCGGCTAGACAACTGCCTATCTTACCATGCAATTTATATCGGGTGTCAAACTTTTGAAGTTGCATTTCAAAATAGGGATTCCGTATTATTTTCAAAAATACTACAGCCCACAAAATGGCGGAATAGCGCTACTGAGAGAAGAGTTTAAGCAGTTCATAAACGAGGAGAAAGCAACGAGCGATATACACATATTCAACCACCTGAGAACATCGGAATCTCGATTTCATTGTTCCTATTCATAAAAATAAAGCAATATTAGTAGAATGGTAGAAAAACCAGTCCGAATCCTTACTACCCGACCCATACAACGATCATTCAAACTCAGACAAAAAGAAACGAAGCCTTGCTAGGCAAGGCTTCCTGGGTTTAAGAGTATGATGCGGTCAAGAGGACTCGAACCTCCATGGTATAACTACCACTGGCACCTGAAGCCAGCGCGTCTGCCAATTCCGCCATGACCGCATATGATGATGCTACTATGTTGAAACAACTCAAAACCACACTAGCATCATGATTTTATCATACCTATTTATTACAGTAAATCACGTCATTCTCCACCGATTATAGTAGTAACTCACCTTCACTATTTCAATGGATCAAGTCGGGGTTCACTGGCTAATTGGTAAATGTAATTGCGATCCAGCTTGACCACATTTCGATTAGGTCGTCGAATGAGTACCTGCTCTGCATCCCATGCCACTACAATCCCTCTTATATCATTGCTTGCGATTGAATCGCGAACGACACGAACTTTCTCACCTTGAACACGAAAAGCATCCAATTCTCCATCACTAATCATTTCACGAATTCAACTCCCTACATTTATAAAAAGGACCTAAACAGTTACATTTAGGCCATATTATTAAATTACACACATTAAGTATTCAATTCATATTGAACCCAGAATTATCGCTGCACATGTTCTTTACTATCGTTCTTCTCGAACCAGAAATCTAGCACTGTAGCAGACATCACTCGACTGTTCAGATACTCAACTTGTTGAGGTGTGAATATTTCCTTCCACGAGAACGCTAATTCCTCACACAAGCTCACAATAGTTAACAATTCAGACCAAGCGACATAACGTTTGTACCAAAAAAATTGAGGGTGTTCAAGCATATAGGGATATAAATCATCAAATTCTGTATGTTTACAATCTACCGCACGTTCGAAATGAATCTTTGCAGCGGCCAACTTATCAACAAAGAATTGTTCTGTTATCGGTTCTTTCCCCATTGTGTTGCCTCCTCTCTCTTCCTTACACTTTATATTATAAGCTATTCGTATTCCACTTGAAAGGTATTGCGAATATTTGGGCTTATCATATCCTATTTTATTCGAGAAAAGTAATCGTTCCATCGGTCAATGATGCAATCTTCACAAGCGATTCAACTCTAAACCCTTGCTCTCGAATCGTGCGTGCTCCTGCTTGGAAAGACTTCTCAATCACAATTCCTAATCCCATTAGTTCTGCTCCAGAACGTTCTATGATCTTGATCAACCCTTTGGCAGCATCACCATTAGCAATAATATCATCAATAAAAAGCACCCGATCTTCACTCCTTAGATACCGTCTTGATAACATAATATCCGTCACTATTCCTTTGGTGAAGGATGGTACGCGCTCACAATATGCATCTGGATCAGCAAGAAGTGTCTTTTTGCGACGTGCAAATACGAGTGGCACTCCAAGTTCATAGGCAGTAGCGAAACCAACTGAAATTCCGGAAGATTCGACCGTCACTACCCGTGTAATTCCAGACTCCCTGAACCTCGCTGCAAACTCTCTACCCATTTCCATCGTTAATTGAGGGTCTACTTGATGATTCAATAATCCATCAAGATTCAATACTTGATCGGACAATATTGTGCCTTCTTCAATAATTCGTTGTTTTAGTAATTCCATAGTGTTTACCCTCCCATGCCAATTCTTTGTCGTAAAAATACCATATATATAGCCCAAACATCAAGTACATTTGGACAAGTTACAGAGGTTGTTCAAAAAGTCACCTTTTTGAACTCGCACTTATAGTCATGTCCCACTCTTTTTCAACATACCTTGTACTATTGCGAAGTATGTTCAAGGAGGTAACAATGAAAAACTTAGGTAGAATTTTACAAATTGCATTTACTTACATAGGTACCATTGTTGGCGCCGGATTCGCTACTGGACAGGAAATCCTCCAGTTCTTCACTCAATATGGAAAGTGGGCTACGTTGACTATTATCCTTTCAACCATCCTCTTTATTTGGTTAGGTACGAAGATGATGATCATTTCACGAACCATTCGTGCGAAATCCTATGAAGATCTAAACAAGTATTTGTTTGGACATAAATCAGGCGGGTACATCAGTATTATCATGCTGTTCGTTCTCATCGGAGTAAACAGCATTATGCTTGCTGGCGCCGGTTCTGTATTTGTGGAACATCTAAATCTCCATTATCAGACAGGTCTAATTATAACACTTGTAGGTGCCTATTTCTTACTTCGTCGAGGCATGCATTCCATTATGTACATGAACAGTATTGTTGTACCCATGATGCTGACCATCTCACTGCTCATCATCTCTAATACATTGCAATCCCCAAATGCAGATCGTTTCATAACCTTATCTACCGATACGAACCTAACGATGGCATGGCTATCACCAGTACTCTATACGGCATTCAATCTCGTTATGGCACAAGCAATACTTGTCCCCCTAGGTAGCCGAACTGAGAGCCTTACTGTCATTAAATGGGGCGGAGTTATTGGAGGACTGGGCGTTGGATTTATGTTAATGGCCGCCCATTTCGCCCTGTCAGCGCAAATGCCAGGCATTACACAATATGAGATTCCAATGGGCAATATCGCATTTCAATTGGGTGTAGCCGTACAATTGATTTACGTACTGCTCATATTCCTCGAAATATTCACAACCTTTGTTGCGGATATATACGGGGTTAACTTACAACTTCAACAACATTTTCATTTTTCTCCCAAAGTGATCTCCGTGGCCATCATGCTGACATGTTTTATAGTTAGCCAATTCGGATTCAGTTATTTATTGTCCATTTTATATCCACTCTTCGGTTTTCTCAGTTTATTTTGGGTCGTCAAATTGATGGTTGCAACGAAATGAAATGAGCTGTCGGCATCCTATCCTGAATATGTTGTACGATATAGGGATGACAAGTCATCATGATAATCTGCCGTGTTGAAGAAATCTCCTGCAACAGAGACAACGCAGCCACCATTCTCTCCTGATCGAAATTAACTAATATATCGTCAAAAAGTAAAGGGATCGATACTTTTGATTTCATCGTACCTGCTAAAGCGAGTCTCATGGCCAAATACATCTGCTCAGCCGTGCCTCGACTAAGTTTCGCACTATCAATCAGTCCTTGGTCGCGGTGCTCAGCAAGCAGCTCTTTCCCTCCCATTTTCATAACAATGCGAGAATAAGCACCTTTAGTTAATCGTGCGAAATAGATTGACGCCATCTTCAAAACTTCTGGTTGCTTCTCTTCTTCATAAATACGACGGGTTCTTGAGATCAATTCCGAGCAAATAGACATCACAGCATAATCAGTTGTTAATTCTTTTAAAGATGCTTTCTGTTCCTCAAGTTTCTGAATCGCTGTATCATGTAGACATAACAATTCTAATTGGTCCCGCTCCTGCAACAACCTTCCATGTTGTTGTTGCAACTCATTCCAGCGGGACTCAACCTCGTTCAATTCCATTTCATGATGTTGACATACAAATTCTAATCCCGTCTCATCATGAGTATTTAATACATTTAGAATGGCTTCTCTTCGCTGATCATCTGAGCCGCTAAACATCGAAATTTCCCACTGAAGAATGCTGTCCTTTAATTCCGAACGGTGCTTATAAATCCCCCCACGTCGCAAATAGTCCTCCCCACTGACGGCTTCTCCTTCCATGGTTAGTTCCTCTTTGAGAGATGTTACTCGTTGTAACTCATCTGACAGAAGCTGCAACTCTTCTTCTAAAGGTTCTAATCTCGAAGTTAGTATTTTACGTTTACGAACCTGTTCCTGATACTCATCCCATTCTTTCTTCTTCAGTTCAATCCATGCTCCAGGAGACAAGTCCACTGGATTTACACCTTCTGACAACAGACTTAACGATTCTGTTTCATAATCAAGACAATCCTGGTGTAGCTGATGCATTTTACGATTTATCTTATCTAGATGATCTATATTCTCTAACCCTTGTTCTGCCAACACATACATATCAAGTACAGCTTCTGGTGAGAGCTGGAGGTTAAGATCTCGTTGTCGTAACCAACCCTCCCATTGCTTCTCAAGCTGTTCAAAGATGCGCTCTTCCTTCGACATACCTTCTTCAACCCTTGAGAGTTCATGCCTTAACGTATTCATACGATCTTGATAGGCCTTGAGTTCTATCATCAGCTTATCTATCTTTTGCTGCCAAACTAACCATTGATCCATCAATTTACGTAGTTCACGCACACCTGTCTCTACTTCCGTCGCATTGATCGGATGCCTCTTTGCAGCTTCACCATCAGTAGCATTGAAGGGGTTCGTTATAAGACGACACATCAACTTGGTGATGTCTTCCAGATCCTGTCGTTCATCTTCAACAAGTCTAGAATCTGCACGTTTGCCACGCTGAGGTGGAGACTTCAGAATTCCATTCCATAGTAGAACGACATCCACAAGTAATAAAATGGATGCTATAACTATAGCAGGCATAGGAAATCCTCTGCTCCATACAAGTAGTGGAACGACAATTGTCAAAATGCTACTACCCCATAGAAATCCACGAGTTATTGTCTTCAAGCGCTGCTGTATAACTCTATCACTCTCAACTTGTCCCAAAGATGTTAGCCTTACCATTCTATTCTCACGCCAACGCTCTAGAGTTTCTTGCAACTCATTCCAAAGCGCAGTCATTTCTTGTGAGCTACGAGGTATCAACATAGCAAAGCGACTGTTCCCCGCATCCCACTCTTCCTTGTATGCCTGCTGAGATCTACGATAACCTACTTCCGTAGTATCCATTTGCTGCCGTAACTGTTGTACCTCCACACCTAGACTCTCTATTCTTCGATCATAACTGGAAAAGCCAGCTGAATAACGACGCACAGACTCGCGTTCACCTACTGATGTAGAGAAATTCTGAAGTTCAGTCCTGGTCCAAGTTGAATCTATCTGCCGAACAATACGAGTTACCCGCATATCTAACGCAGATGCTTCAGCTCTAACTTCTTGCAAGTCTCCCTTTTTTGCATCATAAGATTCTCTTCGAGTACTCAAGCGTTCAATTAGATCGCCCTGATCTTCAAGTTCCATATCATATGGCAACTGATCAAGTTGCGCTTGTATCTCTAATTGACTGCGGAGAAGTTGCGTTTGCCGAAGATAGGCTGTATCCGTTTCTGCTTGGAGTGACTCCCATCTTCGTACGCCTCCTTCAGGAAAAAACGGAACTTCTGGAAGAGAAGACTCCTGAAGCTTTGCCTCCATCCATTTTAGCCACATTGGTCTGATCTCTTGCGCCTTTCTTAGGAGTAGATGACGTTCAATAGAAATTTGGCGAGTCCACTCCTGTCTATCTAATAGCTCAACTGTCTCCATCCGTGTTGAAGCATTGTCATTATACCGCTTCAGAAAGGAGCGACTTACAGATATTTCTTTCTCCAATTGCTCCATCGTTTGCAGCACTTTTGAAATATCTTGTACACGGCCTTTTGGCTTGTATAACTTCTCCATATCCTGAGTAAGTTTGCGTTCAGCCTGAATGATCTCACTTCCACCACCAATCCCTGCATGAAATAAGTAGCTGCTCATTTCATCGGATTGCAGTGAACGTATTTCCTGAAGTTCGCTTAACGATATCGCAAATAACTGATTGAACATTTCACGAGATAACCCTCCCAAAAGTTCACGTTCCAGTTCTTGTTGGGTCACCTGCTGAACTTGTCCATATTCATCATTTCTAATAATCGAGAGCTTCTCCGTTCGGTTAGCAGATCCACTTCCTCCATCTCCAGTCGTTGCGAACCGGGAAATGATCCATCTGTTCCCCCCTGCATCTATTGCTGTAAGAATGCCTCCATGAACACCACCAGCCAGTGGCTCATATCTTTCAGTGGGATAAGACCGACTAGGGATTCCAAAGAGCATGGCACGTACAAATTGCTGAATCGTGCTTTTACCCGCTTCATTAGGTCCAATAAATACCGTAGTTCCCGGATTGATCGTTATATCTTGTTCCTTCAAGCGCCCAAATCCATGAATCTGTAGTCTTTCAATTCTCATCACTTTCTGCCTCCGTCACTAGCCTCGTCAAGAAGCAACATAGCACCTAGCTCCCCAGCACGTTCTAGCCATTCCTGTCTTTCCTGCTCACTAGTTTCATTCATGATCCCCCTAATCACTCGATTGCTCATAAGGGGAGCCAATGCCTTATCCAGCAGTTCCTTCGTCAACTCATCATCTTGGTCTACTTTCTCTGCAAGACGAAGCATCTCACCTAGAAAATGATCTTCGCGCATAAGTTCAGAACGATCAATTTCTATACCCGATTGAAGTGAAATGCTCTCGCTCCATACTAATCCACCGAATTGTCCACTTTCTGCTCTTGCTATTTCTCTACGCCGTAATTCATCTTCTAGTTCGCGTGCTACATGTCCACTTTCTAATGCACGATGAATGGAACTGCGTCCTGTTATGATCCAGCGTACGATACTCATTCGTTCTGGACGAACAATTCGAATGTCATCCACCTTTTCCTCAACTCGCATTCGCCATTCATCTATATCATGAATACCATCAATCGATATTTCTTCTCGAACATAGCGTACATGATCCAATTCATGAAAAATTAACTGAATTGAGGCATCCTCAAAAACTTCAACAACATAGCATCCCTTAGGTCCAGTCTCCTTCACACTTCTCCCTTGAATATTTCCAGCGTATACGATATGTGGATACTCCTGAATCACTCGCCGCTGATGAATATGTCCAAGCGCCCAATAATCATACCCAGATGATTCCAATTCTTTACGCGTGCAAGGTGAATATGTCTCATGAACGGGATCTCCATCTACATTGGCATGCAGTATCGCAATATGAAACAGCGTTGACTCATCTTCTCTACGAAATTTCAGAGCTGTGTTCTCCGTTACTTTGGACGTTGGATAGGAAATGCCACTTACAACGGCAACCTCCTGTTGGTCCGTTCGTCGTCTAGCTCTATAACTCTCCACCTCAGGACCGAATACATGCACATGATCCGCAGCCTTAATTTGCAGCCTAGGTCCATCTAATGGATCATGATTCCCATGGATAACATAAATATGTATTCCGTGACTACCAAGCTCCTCGAATGCCGCTTGCAAACATAAATGAGCTCTCAATGAGCTATCTGCTGCATCATACACATCACCACTGATCACAATGAAATCTACTTGTTCAACAATTGCGACTTCTATTAAATGTCGCAAGGCAGTGAACGTGGAATCCCTCAAATGCTGTCGAATAGAATCCGACAAGCCCTTCATACCAGCAAACTTGCTGTCTAAGTGTAAATCAGCGGTATGAATGAAGCGAAATGGAATCATTCTTATCCACTCTTTTCCATGTCATATTGTAAGTATATGGTCTTCAGAACGTTGACTACATGGGTAAGGGAATATTCACTCTTCGCTTTCTCCCAAGCAGAACGGGCCAGTTCATATCGATAGGATGGATCACTAATGACCTTCTCAAGCGCATCACTGAGGGCAACAACATCTTCAACAGGAACAAGCAATCCATTCACACCGTCTTCGATTTGTTCAGGTATTCCACCAACGTCACTTCCGACGAGTGCAAGGCAGCTTAGAGCTGCTTCAGCGAATACTGAGCCGAAAGACTCCGCTCTAGATGGCAATACGAAAATATCGAAGAAAGGAATAAACTCTTCTGGATGTAGCGTATATCCATAAAATATCGTTTCATTATAAATTCCGAGCTCACGTGCCAATCCCTCAAGCTCCTTACGAAAGGGCCCGTCACCGATAATATGAAGCACATAGTCATATCCCCGATTTTTAAGCTCAGCACAAGCTTTGAGTAGAATATCCAATCCTTTCGCAGGGACAAGACGGCAGACCGTAACAAGCTGTGCTATCTCATTCTCATGGGGGATCGGTCTGAATCGTTTCTCATCAAATCCGTTCGGAATGACGTTAATAAGTTCAGGGTGATTAACATAAGGTGACACATATCCTGCAAAGGATTGCGATACCGTTATTAAGCGATCACTCTTGTGTTCCAACTCACGATATAGGGATACTAGAAATTGATGCTCAGGTCCATTCTCTTGAATCTTCCCATTGAGGATTAACTCTCCTTCATAACTAGAGTGGATCGTTTGGATCAGTGGTGTATCAGGAAATAATTGTTTCAACGCTAGTCCAGCAATCGGATGATGTGCATGAATTAGTTCATATGGTTGTTGAATACGCATATGACTCCACCAGAGATAATCTCTATAAGTCTGAATATATTTCTGTACGATGTCACTATCTTCATAAATGGTCCAGTCGAATGTATCAAATACAACTTCTTCTTGACCCTTGTTGCGAATTCTCCTCGGTAACCAGAACATATCCATCTCCCAGCGGGAGGAACTGAACCGCTCCTGCATATAAGGAATCATAGATGATACACCACCCGGCTGTTCAGGTGGGAAGAATAATGCTTGTAACAATTTCATTGAGTATTCCCTCTTTCTATAATGTCAGTCATATCTATCATCCGAGGATTTATGGTATATTAAGAACATACGTTTCATTATGACGGATTAATCATTCGTTGTATATAAAATTCACATTCAGGAACGAGGAATATTGATGCCATCTTCACTTTGGTCCTCCCCTATCATATCGGGGTTCGCTGCAACATGTAGTTTTTATATAGTATTCATCATGACAGTGATGTGTCTCATTATGTACAGCAAACAACGTAGACAAGCTTACCTATATATGGTGCTTGCCTTCCTCTTTATTATGGCATACGAAGGAATGAACATCCATTTCAACCTAACAGAAGGAGATGTTGTATATAGGTATTCTCTATGGTCTATGCGGATGCAGGTCTTCTCATTTCTACTTTTAAATGCATCCGTTTATCTATTGTACCGAAAGATGAATAAAGCTGGATACATACTGCTTGGATTGATGATATTACTATTTCTTGTTCCACTTTTCCCCTTAGGGTTCCCACCATTTAATACCCCTTCGGGACAGTTTCTTTATCTTAATATCCATCAAGGATTCGTTATTATTATAGGTCTGCGGTTGATATCACCCCGCATTGGGCAACAATACAAATACATCTTCGGCTCGATGGTAAGTCTAATTTGGGTTATCATGACCATTATTAATCTTTATACAGATCAGATGAATACAACGCTCAATATATTGAGGTTATTACTTCCACTTGTGTATTACACGGTTATCTTTTTTATATTATTCCAAAGAATTGTTGAGCAAATGCAATCCATCTATCGTTCCTCTATTACAGATGGATTAACGAACCTCTATAACCGACGGTTCTTCATGAAAAATGTGAATCGTTATGTGGATCAGGGATTAAAGGTTTCTATCATTTTTTGTGATATCGACAACTTCAAGAAATTGAATGACACTCAAGGTCATGCCAAAGCAGACGATGTATTGATTCAGGTAGCTAATATTCTCGAAGAAGAAGTGTCTGGAGTAGGGCTATCGGGTCGATATGGAGGAGAAGAACTAGTAGCCGCATTAGTCGATAAACGAGCCAATGTAAATCAGATTGCAGAGAGCATACGAGCACGTGTTGAACAAGAGAGCATCGTAACGATCAGTGTAGGACATAGTAGTCTCAGAAAGAATGTAACTGCAGATGAATTAGTATCACAAGCAGATCAAGCGATGTATCGTTCCAAAACGACAGGTAAGAATAAAGTCTCTCCTTTTCATGCTCCTAGATCTAAAAAACGGCCTGTTCAAGATCAAGGCCACTGAGAAATCCACACACATTAGTGTAGGATGCCGCTACAATGACGGATTGTCCTTACGATCGCTGTTGCCCTCCGATTTCTTGATTGTATACCGCATAGCGGTTGAAATCAGAGGGCAAAGGCGAACACTTTCGCTACTTCGAATAGTATACCTTATTTTCTGCAAGGTCCGTTCTCGGAGCGTCTTTTCAGAACATCTATTTTCGCCTATAAGAAACAAACGGGTTGTCCCTAGCCATTTTCATGACTATTGGGACAACCCGTTTCTCTTTACTATTTAGGAGAGGCAGTATTTAAGGAGCGCAGCATGTACACCATCATCATTGTTCGAAAGTGTTATTTCATCTGCCGCCGCCTTCACTTCCACAGGCGAATTATCCATCGCAATACCTTTTCCTGCAAATGTTAGCATCGTGATATCGTTATAATAATTCCCGATCGCTAATATCTCTTCCTGTTGAATACCACGTTTCATAGCAAGTTGCTTCAATGCATTTCCTTTAGAAGCCTCTTTATTCATGAGATCTATGAAGTAATCTCCACTGCGGAGCATCGTAAGATCGAATGTCCAATTGCTTAATTCTTTATATAAATCATCAATAACATCCGATTCAGCGAACATCGTGAATTTGACGATAGGGTCTTTAAATTCAGTCCATTCTGGCAGATTCGATGGTAACGTCAGATAATTCTCATACATACCTCTTATTACTTCATCTAAACTCTCCACGCTATCCACGAACATTTCTAACGGTGTGTTAACATCAAAGTGAATACCTTTATCCCTACAATATTCCATAAATGGCGTTAGCGACATGTGATCCATGGGGAATTGATGAACGATCTCACTCGTGTCTACCTTAGCAGTTGCTGCACCATTATGACTGATAACATACCCCGTTAATCCCATCTGTTCCATAAAGGGTATCGTATTCTGAGGTCCCCGGCCCGTGCACAAAATAATTTCTGCCCCTGTGTTAGATACGGCCTTCACGGTCTCCATCGTCTGTTCACTAATTTCATGATCATCATTCAAAAGAGTTCCATCCACATCTAGTGCAATTAGTTTGTATTTCATAACTCCATCCATCCTTTACTATCTCTGTATTTATCTACTTATCTATGATCATTCCTTGCCTAACAAGGATAACTCGTCCATGGTCAGCTCACGGTATTTACCAATTTCAAGTTTGGGATCAAGCGGTAGCTGCCCCATTTGAACTCTCTTTAGGTATACCACCTTTTTACCTACAGCTTCAAACATCCGCTTCACTTGATGAAACTTACCTTCATGAATCGTCAGCGATATCATAGAGATGATTCGATCTCCATCTTGTTCTTGGCTTAGCACAAACAGCTCCCCAGGCAAAGTGGTATAACCATCGTCCAGTGTGACCCCAAGTGCAAATCGAGCTATATCTTCCGCTCCAACATCCCCGTCCACCTTCGCTTCATACGTCTTTGGGACGTGCTTCCGTGGTGACAATAGATTATGTGCAAACTTTCCGTCATTCGTTAAAAGTAGTAATCCCTCTGTATCTTTATCTAGTCTTCCAACTGGAAAAGGTTCAAACAAGGCATGCTCAGATTCCAACAAATCAAGCACCGTTGCTTCACGCTTATCTTCCGTGGCAGATATGACTCCTTGCGGCTTATGCAGCATGATATAGATAAATTCCTTATAAACTATCCCTTTTCCATCTACTTCAACCGTATCATTGAACGGATCGACATGCAACCCGCTATCTTTCGTCATGGTACCATTTACCGTAATACTACCTTGCTTAACCATCCTCTTAATCTCACTTCGAGAACCATAACCAAGATGAACTAGTACTTTATCAATTCTTTGCGTCTTCCGATTTCCTCCACTCATATAAACGACACCTCCAATTCTTCACTTATGAACGAAAAAAAAGCTCCAATCATAACCTATATTTGTGGAACAACCCGCTATGATATCACATAGCAGGTTGTTCCATTATTCGTATCAAGATAAACATCATCCTGATTGTTATCCATACTCATTCACTAACATGAGTCTTCACTCTCTGTGGCCGTTCAGGTCCCCGACGCTGTGGAATATTGCGTTCAATCGTTAGATCCGCCAAATCAACCGCCTGTTGTAATACTGGATCAACAATGACAATGGTTAGATCATAATAAAGAAAAGGATTCTCATCAAATCGCTCCAATTGATCAGCATAACGGCGAACTTGACTCACTAATGAACCCAACTCAATTCCGAGTGACAAAGATGGATACTGCTCCAATGTATCAGCAGCACTATGCAACATCTTCCTACCACCAATGATATTATTATTTCGGAAATGATATAGTCCGACCGCTACCTGTAGAAGACCTTTATACAATGGATTCCGGTTATCACGAAGCCACAATTCTTCAAGCACCTCATGGCATTCGAAATAATCCTGATCACGATTGAAATAAATGAGGTAGGCGACGTACAATTCCTCATATTTCATCCGTATTCTCACCTTTTTTGGTTCTGGCAATCAATTGCTTCACTTCATCTAGAAGCACCTTCATTTCATCCATATCATGGCTCTGCCAGATGTCATTGAATCGATCTTGGAATCCAATAGCCTCATTAACTAAATGGTAGAAGTACAACTGGTGGATCAGTGAAAGCACCTGTGTAGTCACATTCGAGTCATCCTCAAACTGCTTCTGTGCTTCCAATATATCTTCACGAATACTCGACATCTCATTATCTAATGTTGATGCTGCTTCCCCTGCCTTTTTCAACCGCTTGCGAATATTATCCGGTAAACTCTCTGGATATTTATAGCTTAGAGAATGCTCTATAGTCGCCCAAAAGTTCATCGCTAGTGTACGAATTTGAATCTCAGCAAGTACAATCACTTGTCCAAGTGCGGTTTGAACAGGATATTCTACAATCATATGAAAGCTACGATACCCACTTTCCTTATAATTGGTAATGTAATCCTTCTCATACACTACTTTTAGATCTTTCCGATTACGAATGTATTCAGCTACACGACGTATATCCACTACGAATTGACACATAATTCGAATGCCAGCAATATCCTCAATACCCGTTTCAAGCTTATCCATAGGGACATTTAAGTGTTTTGCCTTATTTAGAATACTAGATATTTTCTTCACTCGACCTGTAACAAATTCTATGGGAGCATATTCTTCGCGCTTCTTCAATTCCGAACGCATCGTTTTAAATTTAACTTTCAATTCCTCTACTGTCTGTTCGTAAGGGAGCAAAAACATGCCCCAATCCCTATTGTCCATTCCCATAAGCTAGCGAACCTCCTGTCTTTCACCTTCAGTGATGATCCGCACCTACCGCTTCTGATATATGACTAAATCCATCCTGAAGTAGGTACTTTCTCAATTCAGCATGAATCTTTCGATTCACTACTGGTCCTTCATAGATAAGTGATGTATATATTTCAACCAGACTCGCGCCTGCCCGAATTTTCTCATAAGCATCCTTACCAGTAAAAATTCCCCCAGAACCGATAATCGGTAGGGAGCCCTGACTCTGACGGTAAATTCGAGAAATAATTTCTGTAGATCGATTACTTAGTGGTTTACCACTCAATCCACCGCTTTCCTTCGCATTAGAATGATTCAGCCCTTCTCTTGATAAAGTCGTATTCGTTGCAATGACACCTGAAACGCCACTTGTTTGAAGGACTTCTACCATAGACTCAAGCTCCGAATCACTCACGTCTGGAGCAATCTTCACCAATATATGTTTACTCTTATTATGCTTACGCGCTTGTTCTTGCATTTCCTCCATGATATGCGAAAGTAGAGAAGATAATTCACTACCATACTGCAGATTACGCAAGTCTGGCGTATTCGGTGAACTAATATTAACTACGAAAAAATCACCATAAGGATATAATTTGCGTATGCATTCCTGATAATCCTTATAAGCTTCTTCATTTGGGGTTAGTTTATTCTTCCCTATATTTATAGCAACTGGAATTCGCCGCCTCTGATTCGTTGAAAGTCTTCGCTCCATTGCATCTATACCTTCATTATTGAACCCCATGCGATTCACAAGTGCCTCATCAGGAGGTAATCTAAATAGACGCGGCTGTTCATTCCCCGATTGCCCCTTAGGTGTTACTGTTCCCACTTCCATAAATCCAAACCCAATGGAAGAGAAGCCTTGTACAGCTACCGCATTTTTATCCAATCCTGCAGCTAGACCAACAGGGGTCGGAAAGTGTAAGTCGAATAAATCAACAGCAAGATCAGCTGTTTCCTTTACACCCCATAAACTTTGTAACACATGGGATACGCCCGGGATGGAGCCAGCAGTATGTAATCCTCCAACGACGAGATGGTGCGCTTTTTCTGGATCTATTTTAAAAAGTATCGGTTTAGCTACGTTTTTATACAACACAAGTTCTCCTCATCTCTATCTACTTTTTGATCTCACACTTTTATAGTTTATCCTTTTACAGTTTAAAAAGAAAGTGAAACTACCACTATATCAGACTCCATTTTATAATGATTAGTGTTATAGCTATTTATTAAAAAACACATTACAATTGGATTAGTGAATGAAAATCATTGAAAGAGGGTTATCTTTATGGCAACCAAACGTAAACCACCTACACTTCAACATACCAAACAAGAAGTGAATAAGAAAGCGCTCTTATGGGTTGGACTCAGCATATCTATCGTCGTCATTGCAATGATCGTTCTACTTATTTTCAACATTTAATTCAACCAACGGTATTTTTTGAGCGGGTTCGTCTGATCCTGTCTATGCTGTGATCGATAACGATCTGTTGGAACCCGCTCTTCATCAGGTAGAACCCCTTTTTCTATACGTACTTTCGTGCCCATGGGAACAAGATCGAATAACTCCTCTATATCCTCCTTCAACATTCGTATACAACCTAATGATTCGTCACGACCAATACTACCAGGCTCATCCGTTCCATGAATCGCATAATTGCTAGAAGATAACTGCATTCCACGGCTACCAAATTCACCATTAGACCGTCCATTTGGGTTTACAACCTTATCCGATATAATAAAGTCATCCTCTGGTGTTTTGTCTCCGCCCAGCCCTACTTTGTAATTACGCAGTATGATATCTCCACTAACTACCGCCAATCGATAGTTCTTTTTATCCACAATAATCTCTAATGGCTCTTTAAAGAACATATCCCCTTCCATACCCGAATCAGAACCCGTCATTACTGAGCCTTCTTTATTACTCGACGTTGTACCTGAGTCACCCCCAGCAGTAATTGGGGTAGTTGCTGTTGCCGGTATTGTCGCACCTATGCTTGCATTGATCTCATTAAAATACTTCTTCATCACTTCCGTTGAACCGGATATTCTATTTCGCGGAAATGGTTGTACTAATTCACTAAAACTTTCAGGTACACGCCCCTTTTCTTGCACAAAAAAGCGAATTGCACTTGATAATGCCGCTAGTTCCTCTTGCTTCTTAACCCATAATACGGCAGATGCCTTGAGTGTCGTTGCATCAGGTGGTGTGCATGCACATTCATTGGAATCATAAGGTTGATAGGTCACTTGTGCCCCATCCGTTTTTTCTAACGTAAATGATATGGGCATATTTCGTTTCCATATCAACCATTTGTCTTCACGCTCCATCTTAAGCACAGCAATCCTTGGTGGTAAAGCACCTGAACGAACAAGCATATTCGATAGCGTTCGAGCCTTCTCATCCGGTGAACCATTGGGTTGCGCTGTAAATCGAGGACTCATAAGAGGAGTATTCTGCTTTAACTCCCTCTCAGTTACAATTACTTCTGGTTGCTGCTCTATTTCATTCATAGCAATCTGTTCCACATCAGGAACCAAAGCAATCGTATCTCCTGGCGTATGTACTGAAGGTATAAAGGTCAGGAATAAAAGGAGCAGCGTCAGGAGGATGACACGTACTTTACGAATGCGACGTTCTTTATGGCGTGATATCTGCAAAATTCTATCTTCGTATTCCTTCCAAACATCATCCGGCACCTTACTCTTTTCAAAAGCTTCAAATACTTCACTAGATTGATTAAAGCAATAATTAGCTTTACCTTCCTGTCCATTCTTTTCGTATTCCTTACCTAATAAGTACCATCCCATCTTATTCTCAGGATGTAGCTTCACATATTCTTTAAGGTATATAGAATCTTTCATCTCATCTGGACCCCCGAAATACCGTTTTACTATATATATCGGCAGAAAGACAAAAAAAATAGACATCCCCACATCAAGCTATATCGTGAGTATGCCTATTTTGTTATTTCACACCTGTCAAAACCTATCATTAACCCTCTTTATTAAAAGGTTCGTCTGCAATCTTGATAGAATCTGTTGGGCAACCATCACATGCATCATCTAAATCATCAAACATGTCTTCTGGTATCACAGTCACACCACGGTTAGCGTCGTCTCCGTAGATAACTTCAGCTATTCCTTCATCGTCATAATCATAAATATCTGGTGCTGTTGCACCGCACGCCCCACATGCAATGCAAGTATCTTTCTCTACCCATGTATATTTAGCCATTATCTTCTCTTCCTCCTGTATATCCATTCATTACAGCCTTTACGTCAAGCGACATCATCCATAATATTAAACCATTAAAAATGAATTTTCAATTGATTTCGAACAATATTACCAATTGTTATCCTAGTTATGACAATTTATCATCGGATTTATCTCTGAAATCCATTTGCAATGAAGTTCCTCTAACTTTATGATTCCGAATTAACACCGATGGATCATCACCTAACATTCCTGCTGTCAGAACCGCATTCTCACCGAACTTGTTACGTAACAAGTCCATCGCCTTCGTTAAGGATTCCTTCTTAGGTTGCTGTTCATAATTAAAAAGATCCAATTGAATCGCTGAATCTTCTTTAGACACTAGATGTTGCAGCGTTACACCTAGTAATCGAACGGGCTTATCCCAATTCCAGTGTTCATGGTATAATTGGCAGGCCTGCTCATAAATATCATCCGTATGATCTGTCGAGACATTCATTGTGTGGGTACGTGTAATGGTCTTCATATCTGGTGTTCGAATCGTAATCTGCACTCCACCAGCAACCAATTGCTGTCGTCGAAGCCTACGAGCCACTTGATCGCTTAAGTTGAGCAGAACACGATGGATATCTTCTTTCGCACAGATATCCTCAGGGAGTGTCGTTGTATGGCCTATCGACTTGCTCTGTTCACGCCCTTCTAACACCGGTGAGTGATCAATCCCGTTCGAAGCCTGCTTCATCCATACGCCGAGCACACCGAAATTCTGTTTCAATAATTGCTCATCCGCTTCGGCTAACTGCCCAATCGTGTGAATATTAAGTTTACGCAATTTATCTGCGGTTCGATCACCAATACCAAATAATTCAACACATCGCTTATCCCAAAGAACCTTAGGAACATCTCGGATACGAAGTATCGTTAGACCGTTAGGTTTTTTCATATCTGAAGCCATTTTTGCTAGTAGTTTATTCGGCGCGATACCAATTGAGCATGGGAGCGATAGTTCTTTATACACTCTATTCTGAATTTCTGTAGCAATCTCATATGGGGTTCCAAATTGTTTGGATCCTGAAATATCTAAGTAACACTCATCGATCGATGTCGCTTCCATACAAGGTGTGTAATCATAAGCTATCTTCATAAAAGCGTTAGAATATTTACGATATGCATTGAAATCTGGCGATATAATAATCAGGTTAGGACACTTCTTCAGCGCTTGATTGACAAGCATTCCCGTTGTTATACCTAAACGTCTTGCAGCATATGAACAAGTGACAATAATTCCTTTGCGTAGTTCAACGCTTCCTGCTACAGCCGTTGGCTTATCCCGGTATTTATCGGGCTCTTCCGCTTCATGTACAGAGCAATAGAATGCATTCATATCGACATGAAGTATAACCCTGCCATTAGCTGGATAATATTCATCGATTGTTCTCATTATAATACCCCTTCTTCGTTCATTTATATGACGATAATGTCAGCATACCCTCCTCATACGAAGAGGTCAAGAAATAAGCTTGGCAAAGAAAATTGAATTCTTTGTTACATTCCAGCGTAGAAGTGCTATAATTATGAACTATAAAAACGTCATTACAGTGAGTATAAAAGGAGGGCTATAATGTCTGCATCCATTGCTATATTCGATACAACCTTACGAGACGGCACTCAAGGCGAAGGAGTCAGTTTATCGGCGGACGACAAATTGAAAATTGCCAAAAAACTAGATGATCTCGGTGTTCATTATATTGAAGGTGGCATTCCCGGCAGCAATAGCAAAGACATTGAATTTTTCAAAAGAGTTCAAGAGCTTAGGTTACGTGCAAAAATCACTGCATTTGGAAGTACAAGACGCAAAAACACGGAAGCATCTCAAGACCGAAATCTACAATCTATTCTTGAATCAGGTGCACAGGCTGCAACTTTAGTTGGGAAGTCATGGGACTTCCATGTCCATACTGCACTTCAAACAACATTAGAAGAGAATTTAGCCATGATCTACGATTCCATTTCATTCTTGAAACACAACGGACTTGAAGTGATCTTTGATGCTGAACATTTCTTCGATGGCTACAAAAATAACCCGGAATATGCACTTACAGTTCTCCAAAAAGCCAATGATGCTGGAGCTGATTGGTTAACGATGTGTGATACGAACGGTGGAACTCTTCCCCATGAGATTCACGATATCGTCAAAGCTGTTGCTACATATTTACCTGATGCAAACCTAGGTATTCATACTCATAATGACTGCGAACTTGCTGTTGCTAACACATTGAGCGCTATACAAGCTGGAGCAAGACAAATCCAAGGAACAATAAATGGTTATGGCGAACGTTGTGGAAATGCAAATCTATGCTCGATCATCCCTACGCTTCAGCTTAAAATGGGATATGACTGCATTGAAGCCGAATCGTTAAAACAACTATCCAACACCGCTCGTTATGTAAGCGAAATCGCAAATGTACACTTACCCGTTAACCAGCCTTATGTTGGCAGTGCTTCATTTGCTCATAAAGGGGGCATCCATGTCTCTGCAATTCTGAGAGATTCACGCACCTATGAGCATATCTCACCGGAACTTGTTGGTAATAAACAACGAATCCTCGTGTCTGAGTTAGCCGGTCAGAGCAATATTCTGTCTAAAGCAAAGGACATGGGCGTAGAATTTGACCCCACCCTTGAACAATCACGTATAGTAATTGATAAAATTAAGGACTTAGAGCATCAAGGTTATCAATTTGAAGCAGCGGACGCTTCCTTGGAGCTCTTATTGCGTGAAGCAAATGGACAAATATCTGAGCTCTTCATCTTTGAATCCTTCAAAATGCTTGTTGAAAAAATTGCAGGTAAACCTGTCGTTTCTGAAGCATTTGTTAAATTAAAGATTGACGGTCAAAGCGTATACACGGCAGCCGAAGGAAATGGACCCGTCAATGCTCTCGATAACGCCTTACGGAAAGCACTTGTTCAATCTTTTCCAGAACTCAAAGAAATGCATCTATCTGACTACAAGGTACGTGTCCTAGATGAGAAAGATGCAACAGCAGCTAGAGTACGTGTTCTGATTGAATCGAAGAATATGGATAGTACATGGAATACGGTCGGTGTATCTGGCAATGTGATTGAAGCCAGTTGGGAAGCCTTAGTCGACAGTATGCGATATGCACTCTTGGGTCAGATTGGGCAAGTTGAGAAACTTCCGGATAATGCAGGCCAACATGGTCTTGTCAATCATTAATGGTTAGAGTATCACGTGAAACTTATACTTCCTTATATTTCAACAAAACCTCGGCATCCACAATGGACACCGAGGTTTTGTACTATCAAGATTTAATTAACTGTTGTACTTTCTTTTCCAATTCCTTTGCCGAAATAGTCCCGAGAATAACTTCCTGAATCACACCGTGTTTGTCGATCATCACATTTGTTGGAAAGGCCGCTCCCCCATATTGATCAAATATCGTTGCCTCAAGATCAAGTAGCACAGGAAAATTCAAATCATATTTCTTAACGAATGTCTCAGCATTCTTTTTATTATCAAACTTGGTTACATTTACACCATAGATTATAAGATCATTGGAATAGTCATTTGCTATTCTTACTAAATCAGGTGCCTCCTGCTTACAAGGATCACACCACGAAGCCCAAAAGTTCACCATGATCGCTTTGTCCTGTTTACCACCCACACTATACATATCCCCATCCAAACCAGTCGCAGAGAATGGAGGTGCGAGTAAACCGACCTTAGGGCCAGACTCCGTCGGGAATGGTTTGCCCATCTGAAATACAGCTTGCACCCCAGGGTCTGCATTCTGATACACAGCTATTGCTAACAAAATAATTGTGACAATCAATACAGTTATGTTACGCTTCATGAGGGTTGACTTCCTTTTCTTAAAGTTATTACGTATTATTCTACCCTCTTTCTGAAATAACTTACAGCGTTCTCCTCATGAATATTTGCTAAGCGCTAGTTATTGTATTAATCCCTCTCATTATGAACGACTTAAATAGGCATATAGATCACTAAGTGTATCTACCCTACGCTTGGAGATATCGATGAGATATGACTGCCACAACTTAGCAGTCATCAACGCATCCTCTAAAGCATGATGTCTTCCTATAATAGGAATATTACGCTCTATTAATAATTCATCAAGTCCGTACCCATCTCGCCGTGGTTCAAGCCAGCGCGCAATCATCATCGTGTCAATGATACGATGTCTTAAATGAGTCTTTGAAGTCTTCCATAAAGCTGCATTTAGAAATGCCTTATCATGAGCACTAGCATGGGCAATTAGCACTCTTCCCCCTACAAAAGACATAAACTCATGCAGACCATTCATAAGTGATGGTGCACCATCTACCATCCCCTGTGTGATCCCCGTCAATTCAGTAATATGCCGTGGAATCTGCTTATGGCAATCCACCAATGAATAGAACCTTTCCTCCTCAATGATATCAGCACCCACCATTCTTACAGCACCGAAAGACAAAATTCCATCCCCCTGTTGGGAGGAAAAACCCGTAGTCTCCAGATCAAACACAACCGTCTCAAGCTTTGATAAAGGAATCATTAACGCATCTGGACGACGCCGTTCTTTCAATAATGAACGGATAAAGGCCATATATTGAGCCGTTGGCGCCCCTATGCTGTCAGCTTTTGTAGATGGAATTCCCTCATGCCCCTTCATCGTTTCTTCCAATCTGCATATCGCAACATACGCTGTAGTACTCTATGTGTTCTTTTCACTGTTCCCAAGCTTTCACGAAGGTCATGCATGATTGGTTTTCTCTTCAGATCTTGTTCCGGAATATAATTACTACCTATAAATAACCCATCAACTATGGTATAAGAAGTACTTGCCCTCAATTGAATAGCTATTTCAAAGGCTTTATGACAATTTTCAATGGCGATATCCCCGGCACCTAGAGACATCAATTTATCTAACCTGCTCTGTGTCATCGTATCTTGTACACTGAATTGTATTGCCATAAATCTCACGAAATTCACTAACGGAATATAGAGACCATATTTAACATCGAATTCACCTGCATGTTCACCAAATCGCTCAGTTATGACTCTCCCCACTAGATTTAATGTTGCCTTATGTTTAACCGTATTGCGTAATATGGAAAATGGTAGTTCAGGGGAATCTTCGAACACTTGATATAGTGCTTTTTTAAATTGCTCAGTTAAGATATTGTCGCCAGCTATATGACGTACATCAGCTGCTATGATCAAATAACGAACTGGCTCCCAACTCATATCTCTTCCCCACTCCACTAATGTCGCTTTCCACTCCTGCAGCGGCCTTCTCCACATGGGTTCTGAGCACATCACTTTCCCTAGACATTTCTCATATCCCAAATAAGCCAGCCTGTCACACACGATATTGGAAAACTTCTCGAAATATTTATTGTTGCCCTCACTAAAGTCATCACTGATAATCATTCCATTATCTTGATCACTCCACAGGGTAGATTCTAGACGCCCAGCACTTCCGAATACAACGAACGAATAAACTACAGGTGGTAGACCATAACCGTCTACCACCATTTCTTCTTCACAATTTCTCAATACTTTAGCTACAAATAAATCATGCATTTGATTGACAAGAGACATCCATTCTGAGATTGGCAATACATGCTTCAACTGCTGAAGCTCTGTCTGATATTCACTACGTCTATCTTTTAATTCCTCCCAAGATGTTGAGATTGCAATTCCCTTCAAGTCTATAATCTGCTCTAGTGAATTTAATGATGTCAAATCACCCGCCCCTCTCCTTACAAGCATTCTGGCTAGCAGATCATAATCATTGTTAATTTATATCCGGTGTTGACGTATTCACAGGTTTTGCTTCTGCATTTACTAGTAATTTCATTTGTTCAGGATAACCATAGGTACCGTGTTCACTAATATCCAACCCCATCATTTCTTCTTCTTCCGTAACACGAAGCCCCATAATCTTTTTCATGGCACCAAGAATAATGAATGAGACCGCAAATACGAATGCGAAGGTACCAAGGACACCTAATGCTTGAACCCCTAATTGCTGAAGACCTCCGCCATAGAACAATCCTGCTCCCCCTACTCCCGTAGCCTCAGCCAATTCTGCAGTAGCGAAGAATCCAGTAGATAGAGCACCCCATACTCCGGCAATACCATGAACAGATACAGCATAGATCGGATCATCTAATCCAGCGCGTTCTAACCATTGTCCAGCTAAGAATGCGACCGTCCCTGCAATAGCACCGATGACAATTGCTGCCCATGGTTCAACAAAAGCACAAGAGCCTGTTATAGCTACCAACGCGGCAAGCAGGCCATTCAACATACTCGGAATATCACCCTTACCAAAAATCATCCAGGAGATAGCAAGCGCGGCCAAAGCTCCAGCAGCTGCTGCAATATTCGTTGTAAGCGATACGTATCCAAAGAAATCTCCTAATCCCGTCAATCCGCTGCCTGGATTAAATCCGAACCAACCAATCCAGAGAATAATAACACCCAGTACCGTGTATACTTGGTTATGTCCCGGAATAGAATTCGGCTTACCATCTTTATTGTATTTACCTAGTCGCGGTTTTAATAAATATGTCGCTACAAGCGCTGCCGTAGCACCTGTCAGATGGACTACAGTAGACCCAGCATAATCTTGCATACCTAACTCAGCAAGCCATCCTCCACCCCAAACCCAGTGCGCGACGACTGGATAAATAACGACCATGAACAATATTCCAAATATAATATAGACACTTAATTTAGCACGTTCTGCCATTCCGCCAGAAGCAATCGCCAATGAAATAGCAGCGAACGATAATTGGAATAAAAACTTCACCGTTAAAGATACATCTGAACCTGCTAAGGAATTGAATGAACTTGCCATACCTTCTCCACCTAGGAAGAAGCCCGTTTGACCAATGATTCCATTACCATTACCAAATCCTAGACCAAATCCAACTGCCCAGAAGGAAATCACTGAAATACCCAAAGTCAAAATTGTTTTACCTGCAACATGACCAGCATTCTTCATACGAACAGATCCTGCTTCCAACAACACAAAGCCTGCTTGCATGAAGAATACTAGTATAACTGCTAAGAAGACGAAGACTGTGTTAAGCCCTGCTTGTAATTCCAAATTGCTTGCCCCGCCATCTGCAAATGCACGTATTGGAAAAGCTAACAATGCTACCATACCCAAAAAGACACCAATCCATCTTCTTCTCATAAAAACCATCCCCTCATCGTGTCAGGTTATATAACATAAATTATTATCCTGTATTGCGATTATAAGCACCAACAGTAATAACTGACAATTCTTTTTTATTTATCAATAGAATAGATAATTCTTATGTTATAAAATGTAACACTTTGAATATAATATTTATCTATAGTTTTCACTTCACATATAAAACATTTTATCGTCTAGAAAGTCTAACGTTTGACTGTATGGTTGTTCATCAGGTATCATATTTTAAATAAGTACTTAAATGAGGTGATTTCACATCGGAGATATCATGTTATACCGAATTGGAGAATTAGCAAGATTAGCTGGCATCAGCGAACGAACCATCGATTACTATACCAAACTAGGGTTGATTACTCCCGAAAGCCGAACTCAGAAAAATTACCGTCTATACAGTAATGAAACCTCTGAACGTCTGGTACGTATTATTCAGTTAAAGAAAGAGAAGTATACTTTAGAGGAAATTAAAACTAGATTAGACAAATGGAATATGATTATCGAGGAAACGCAAGTTTCAGACAAGCTGACCCATCTAGAACTGCATATGTTTCAGTTAGAGAAGGAACTAAGGGAACTTAGCCCACTAATTGAACAGATGAAGCCTGTGCAAGCTAGACGTACACTTACACAATTGCTACCACAAGGAGCAGCTTGTATAGAGGCACTGAAGATTCTACTTGATCATGGACCGTTACTATAAGTTCGAGCTTTACTCAATTTAAAGTACCACTATTATATAGGAGGTTAATAAATGAATTCTAATTCCATGTTTATACTAATTATTATCGCATTCTTATTCTCACTGTGGGCACAATCCCGTGTTAAGGGAACTTTCAATAAATGGGCTACGGTACCCGTCCATAACGGATTGACTGGTTATGAAGCCGCTAGGCGTATGTTGGATGCTAATGGTCTCCAGGATATTCCTATTGAGCCTATCAAAGGTTCTCTAACCGATCATTACGATCCCATTCATAAGGTAGTTCGTTTGTCGGAAACCGTGTATTACGAAAATTCAATCTCAGCTGTATCTGTAGCCTGTCATGAGATTGGCCATGCTATACAACACAAGGAAAGCTATCCTATGTTAGTAATACGCCATCGAATGTTCCCGGTTGTTAATTTCGCTTCACGGATAGCACCTTTCCTACTCATTGCAGGATTTATATTCGCTGCTACCAACCTAATCGGTCTTGGAGTCATTTTCTTCTCTGCAGCTGTAGCATTCCAACTTGTGACATTGCCGGTTGAATTCAATGCTAGTAGCCGCGCTCGTACGATCATGATTGAACAAGGATTCATTTCCAACGATGAAGAACGTGGTGTAGCTAAAGTACTAAATGCTGCCGCGCTTACTTATGTAGCTGCTGCCTTGATCTCAATTCTCGAATTAATTCGTTATATCATGATCTTTACAAGCAATCGTGACTAATCAAGTCAAAGAAAACCCCGATTTTATACAATCGGGGTTTTCTTATTCTCATCCATAAATTCGAAGTATTTAAGTAAGAAATTACGAAATGCCTGTGCAACTAAAGGTAGCTTATCATCAGATCTATGAATTAATCCGATCGTACGCGTTATTCTCGGTTCAATTACCCTAACACGAGCAGGTTGAAGTGGATTACTTTGAAAAAAGGCCATCTCAGGCAACAGACTAACTCCCATCCCCGCCCCAACCAATCCACGAATTGTATCCGTTTCTTCTCCCTCAAAGGCGATTTCCGGTGAGAATCCGGCATCAAGACATGCCTGCCATACAATTGGACGCAGAGAATATCCTTTGCTAAACAAAATGAATTTATCTTCCTTTAGTTGATCCAAAGTTATCGATTCCTGCTCTGCCAATATATGGCTTTGGGGAAGTATAGCATACAGTTCCTCAGTCAAAAGAACATCACCTTCGACCTGTTCATGCCCCTCTGGAAATGGAGATATAAATGCCAAATCAACTTCGGCAGATATGACATCTTTAATTAGCGATGGATACATTCCTTGCTTGAAACGGAATCTCACATTGGGATAACGCTTTCTAAACTCTGCAACGACAGACGGAATCAAGTGAATGCCGAGACTATGGGGAAAACCTATTCTGATCTCCCCACGTTCTGGATCTAGAAATTCATGAACCTCAGCCACAGCTTTGTCCAGATCCTTCATAAGCGTCTCTACTCGCTTACAGAACAAATGACCTACAGGTGTCAATTGTAAATTTCTACCCTTTTGCATAAATAAATCTACGCCTAGTTCCTGTTCCAATTGATGAATCTGCCTACTTACAGCAGACTGAGCTACATGAAGTTCTTCAGCCGCTTTCGTCACATGCTCTTTCTGTGCAACTTTCATGAAATAGTGCAACTGTCTCAGTTCCACGTGAGTGATCGCTCCAATCTAGAATGTATATTCTTGATCATATTTATCGTCGCTTCTTAACTAGCCTAATCATGAGTCCATATACGAAGAACCCGCCAATCAAACCACCGAAATGAGCCATCCAGTTAATTCTAACAACCATGACTGAGAATATAATCCCAAACATAAGCATAGCATACAACGTCTTCCGAGAGGACTCATCTATTATTTTGCGTTGAAGCAACGCGATGTATAGTAAAGCGCCATATACACCATAGATCGCACCTGAAGCACCCACAGATATAATATTGGCACCTATTTGAGTATAATATAGAGTCGATAGAACATTCCCTACAATGCCGCTTAAAACGTACAGCAGTGCGTATCTCCACCAACCCATAAGTCGTTCTAGTGGCGGTGCGAATACTAATAACGCGAAACAATTAAACAGCAAATGGTCAAATCCATTGTGAAGAAACATCGCGGCGATATATCTCCAGCCTTCAGCACCATTTACAAGTCCACCGAATCGATATAATGTCACTATATCAGTTGAGCCGCCGTTTAGAGATAATACCAAAAACATGATGACGTTAGCTAGCAATAACAGTGTCGTCACAGGATAAAATTTAATATAACTTTTCCAATCTTCATATCGGATAAATATCATAGTAACTTTCCTTTCTTGATACTTAAATAAGTCCAACATTGGTAATACATTCTCAAGTAGATTATAATAATCTTGGCAGTCTTTCACTTAAATCAAATAATCAAGGAGGAATCTCACAATGCCACAAGAACGTACAGGTATAGCTACTCTTAAAGGTAACCCCATTACATTGGTTGGTCCAGAATTAAAAGCAGGTGATTCCGCTCCCGACTTCACAGTAAGTAAAAACTTGCTTGAAGAAGTATCCCTGAAGGATTATGCTGGTAAAATAAAATTAATCAGCGTCGTTCCCTCACTTGACACGGGAGTTTGTGACGCACAGACTCGTCGTTTCAATGTAGCTGCAGATCAACTAGGAGACGATGTCGTTATTCTTACGATCAGTATGGACCTTCCATTCGCTCAAGAGCGTTGGTGTGGTGCAGCAGGTGTTGAGCGTGTCGTGACATTGTCTGACCATAAATCATCTTCTTTCGGTGAAGCTTATGGAGTATTGATTAAAGAATTACGTCTTGATATGCGCTCAATTTTCGTTATAGATAAAAATGATAAACTTGCTTATGTTGAATATCTTAAAGAAATGACTGAACATCCGAATTACGAAGATGCTATAGCTGCAGTCAAAGAACTACTGTAATCCATGCTAAAAAGCGAGAGGAAGAGAACATCTTTCTCTCGCTTTTTTTATATAACATATAATAAATACTTGTCCATTATGATTCTATATTTCTTATAAGTTGAATCTTTATTATGAAATTTTATATTTAGCTAATTTCTTATCTAAAATGCCAAACAAATGGAGAATGTAACGATAATTAGCTCCCAAATCTCCTAATGAACCTCTTGAAGCTGAGTAGATGTCGACAGCGCTACGAACTGGGGTAACTGATAATATAGATACTGTAATATCCACTGTACGTCCCATAGCGCTCCTCTTCTCTAGAATGATCTCTCCAACCGAGGGCACTTCATGCAAAACCTTATAACCTGGAATTTTTTTTAGCGTGGAAGTCACTTCCTCCCATGCCTTGTCCTTCGATAAATTATAATAACGCGTTTTCATTTTAGGATCTTTCGCTCGGTCACTCGTTCCCTCTTGACTCCGTATGACCCCCATCAAAACTCTCTTTAACGACAAGACCGTTCCCCCTTTATATTATCCATCATTACATACTTATTAGTTTAACATTGAACTGTTCAGAACAAAAGAGGTGTTGCCATTCTAGAATAAAAAAAGCATTCCAATGTCATTAAACTGTCGACATTGGAATGCAGGTAACATATAACTTATTAGATAAAAAGGAATCCCGCTTATGCCGTTCGGTCAAATAGCCCTCTGAACCTGCAGTAGCAGGTGGGTGATTTCAGAATTGTTTATGAAGTCCCCATGTCATATAGACAGGGCGTTCCAGCCACACTTCTTATCAATCTCCCTAGACAATCATCATTGGTTCAAAATAACGATCAACCGTGGCGAACATCGCAGGATGTATTTTCATTATAATCCTAATCTCTATAAAAGTAAACTCAAATGAAGTCGTTTTCAAACTCCACCCTTATTCCATGGATTTTTCTTTTTTCTGCTCCGCTTTCTCCTCATCTAACAATCTCAAGCGCTCTGCTTGCTCCTGCATCTTAAGGAATGATCCGTAAAAGTTAAAAAATGACCATAACGCAATTAATGTAATGACAAAAAAGAAAATCAATACTGGGTAGAGTGATGCTATATATAATAGTAGTCCACATCCCAGTACAGTTGAGATCATCCGAAAAGGTCTAATAATGGTTAATAGGATTGCATTCTTGATAATCATAAAGACACCCAAGTGATAATGAACAACCATCGAGAAGAAGTTAAACATAGAAACAAATAAAATAAGAAGCAGTAACAACATGACTCCGCCTACAAGTTGCAAATTATCCATGGTCATATATACTTTATAGTCGACCCACATCACAACAAATAATAATGTGTAGAATATTCCACCAATCATGCTTTGCTTGTAATTTCCCTTGTATCCTGTAAAAAATGTTCGGAATACAGGCACTTCCGAATCTCCCATAACCCACTTACGTACAACAGCATATAATGCCGAAATTGCAGGAAATAGTACGAACGGAGCTAGAATACCCAGTACCCAATTTAATAATAACTGATCATCTGCCGTCGCTTCCGTTGTAATTAACAAGAATTTGAGTATTAACACCAATACAAATGGTGATGAACAGATAAGCCACAGTATGTTAGTATACGCAATCCGTGTAATCCATTCCGTTAATTTATAAATTCCTCCCATTGTGCCCTTGAATTCCAAAAGTTCTCCCCCTCTGTAATTATGCTTGTATATAATAATATAACGCATTTCCTATCGACAAAGCCAGTGCCTAATTTTCTTAAGGCTGGGTAGATGTCTAAACAAGCTTCAACCTACTACATAGAATATAAAGTAAACCAAGTAATTCACAAATTAAAGGAGGTTTTCACAATGTCTGCCCCTATAGGATTTGGCGGTTTCACTTCAACAGGTGCCATTCTCGTATTGTTCATATTGTTGGTTATCATCACACGTGCGTTCATTCTCTAGTTTCAAATGAAACTTATACTTTATTATACTTCAAAAAGGCGGAGTGCATATGCACTCCGCCTTTACGTTATAACACACAAGTCTAATTAACTAATTATTCGAAAGAGCTGTCAGGACGTTTCGCCGGACGAGTGCTACTGCTGCTACTTGGACGAGGTTTATTCGTACGTGCAGAAGAATCACGAGAAGCTCCACCATCTTTGTTATAGCTACTCTTACCTGCATAACCACCACGACTACCGCCACCACTACTGTCACGATCACGACGATAGTTGCTTCCGCCAGTGCTTGAACCAGAAGAACTGCCGTTACGTGAACCATAACTGCTTGATGGTTTACGACCACTGCGAATGTCTGGTTTGCGACGTTTTGCACGCATTGGATCTTCTGGTGTCAAATGGATATCCGAATCCTTTTTATCACCTGTAAGAAGTTTCATAGCTGCTGTTAGCAATTGAACCGAATCATATTGCTCCAACAATTGAATCGCGATGCCTTTATACTCGTTCAATTCACCCTTCTCCAACGTCTCAAGCAATCTTTCTGCTGTAACCCGTTGTTTACCTTCAATAGCTTCAGCCATTGTAGGAAGTGGTTTGCGAGCAATACGGTGGCGTGTAACACGCTCGATAAAGTGGAAATGATCCATTTCACGTGGAGTTACGAACGACAACGCCGTTCCTTCTTTACCTGCACGACCAGTACGACCAATACGGTGTACATAGCTCTCAGGATCTTGAGGTAGATCGAAGTTAATAACATGCGTTACACCAGAAACATCGAGTCCACGAGCCGCAACGTCAGTTGCAACTAATACATCAATACTACCGTCACGGAATTTACGCATAACTGCATCACGTTGATTCTGAGACAAGTCTCCGTGCAATCCGTCTGCTGAATATCCACGCTTTTGCAAGGCTTCAGATAATTCATCTACACGACGCTTTGTACGTCCGAATACGATAGCAAGATCAGGTGATTCCATATCAATAAGGCGACTAAGTGCTTCGAATTTTTGACGTTCTGGAACCTCAATATAGGCTTGTTCAATAAGTGGACCTTGATCTACTTGTTTAGAGATAACGGAAATATGTTCCGGATTACGCAAGAACTGTTGCGCAAGCTTCTGAATGTTAGCTGGCATTGTTGCGGAGAAAAGCATCGTTTGACGTTCCTCAGGGACTAGCTTAAGAATGGATTGAATATCTTCCATGAAACCCATATCCAGCATTTCATCAGCTTCATCAAGTACAACGGTTTGGACATCATTCAAACGAATCGTTTTGCGATTAATATGATCCAATAGACGACCAGGTGTACCAATAATAATCTGAGGTTTGTTCTTTAGGGAACGAATTTGGCGGCTAATATCTTGGCCACCGTAAATTGCCAACGAACGAACTCCTGCAAAGCGGGCAAGTTTACCAATTTCTTCTGATACTTGAATAGCCAACTCACGTGTTGGAGCCATAATCAGTGCCATAATTCTGTCTTCATTTTTGCTGATTTTTGAAATCAACGGTATACCAAATGCTGCTGTTTTACCTGTACCTGTTTGTGCTTGACCAATTAAATCTCTTCCTGCTAAAGCAGGGGGAATAGCTTGTGCTTGAATGGGTGTAGCTTCTTCAAACCCAAGCTCCGTGATTGCTTGGAGAATTCTCGGATCCAAGTCAAATTCTGCAAATGTTTTCAAATATATTCATACTCCTTCTATAGAGTGGACATTCCACTTCATCATAAGTGGACATTCCACATTCTTGTCTGTATTCTTAAGTAGCGGCATACAGTTATAGGGTAGCCATACATGCCATAAAATATTGCATGAACAAAATGTTCATGCTTTAAGTCGGGATATTTAACCATTCTAATGACTAATGGGTTATTATTTCGCCGAAGAAAAATCGAAAATAATACTATTGTACAACCCTACTCAAGAACATCCAACATATTATATCACATAACGAATTGCGATTACTACTACAGTTATCAAGTTTATATAAATATTTGTCTCAACACAACTATCAAAGGTGGGTTTATTTTGTTCGAAAAATGTTGGAATTCGTTTGTTGTCATTCTTGGCGCCGCTATCATAGCATGCGGTTTTAATTTATTTCTTATTCCGCATCAACTTCTCAGTGGTGGTGTATCTGGTTTATCTTTACTTATTAGTTATTTCAGTAATTTCAGTGTCAGTACTATGTATTTGCTCATTAATATTCCCATTCTAATCCTTGGCTGGTTTAAGCTAGGGAAGAAATTTATAAGTTTAAGCATTCTTTCCGTAGTTGCAACCACATGGTTCATCGCACTGATCCCAGTAAAATTAATTGCAACGGATATACTCCTAGCTAGCGTTTTCGGTGGTGTATTAGTCGGAATCGGCGCTGGAATATCATTCCGTATTGGTGGATCCTCTGGAGGATTTGACATCATTGGATCATTAATTACACGTTATCGTGATTTCCCAGTGGGTACTATCCTTGTTGGAATGAACGCTGTGGTCATTCTAGCCGCAGGATACTTCAATGACAATTGGAATATCGCCTTAGCTTCTATGGCTTCAATCTACATAACCGGAAAAGTTCTGGATTTGATTCATATCAGCCATATTAAGGTAACCGTATATATCATTACTAACCAAACCGAAGAACTTCTTTCAAAATTGCTTGAAATCCCACGGGGTGTCACCAAAATAAAAACAGAAGGCGCTTATTCTCATGAACCGCGAGATATGCTAATGACAGTCACTACTCGCTATGAGCTAGCAGAACTTAAGAGCATCATTAAAAAGACTGATCCACAAGCATTTGTTAATATTGTTGAAACCGTCGGCGTGATGGGTTCATTCCGTAGAAGATAATTCATGAGGATAGCCGTGTTATATTATCCATATATATGATATATTAAAGGTGCACAGTTCCCATTTCTTTACCATAAGATTTAGCCTCATTCTTAATGCTTAGGCACTAAAGACTTTTCCGATTCGCTACTCTAGAAATTTTGGTGGTAAAGAATTCGTAGGAGGAAGGGTGATCTTTATGGAAATGGAATCGGTAAAACTTTCCCAAATTGTATTGCGTTGGTATCCAGATATGATGCCTTTCCTGAAGCAAAGTGAACTGAATTCACTCATTATGCTCAGAGATGGTCTCAGTATTCTTGAACCGCATGATGCCATGGAGATTATCCAATTCAGCATTTGCGAGCATCAAAACTTAAGCCATCTTCATTAACAAAGCGCTAAACAGATTACTATGCCGCCATCCCCTCCTTGCTGGTGGGGATGGCGGTATTTTCCATATGTACTGACACATTATCTTAAAATGTGACAAAGCTGTCCTTTCAATTCTCTATTGATTCTATATAATTACAAAGAGACAGTACCTTATAAGGGAGAGAGAAAAATGAACATCATCTGGGCATTATTGCTATTCGTATTAGGTAGTACAACAGGAACTCCGTCAGACGATCACAATTCTATAAGCACCCTGCAATCATCCATTCATTCAGCTATCACTGCTTCCCAACAAAAAGACTCTGAAACTACATTGGGTCATATTTCGTTTGATCCGTCGATCAAAGTTGATCCACAGTTAGACGCTCCCATTGTTAAAGGGATTTACGTAACCGCACATAGTGCTGGTGGATCACGCATGACCGAGCTTCTAAATCTCCTTGATTCAACAGAACTCAATGCGATGGTTATAGATATCAAGGATGATGCTGGATACATAACGTATAAATCAGACAATCCAATCCTTCAAAAGGATGGTAATCTTAAACCATACATTGGTGATATTAACCTACTCATGGAGCGTCTACAAAAGCATGATGTCTATCCCATTGCTCGGATTGTCGTATTTAAAGATACATTCCTTGCTATGAAGCAGCCAGATCTATCTTTCGTCAATAAAGATGGAACACTATGGAAGAATGGAAATGGCGACGGGTTTGTAAATCCCTACAGCAAGGAAGTTTGGGATTACAACATCGAACTTGCCAAAGAAGCAGCCAAGTTAGGTTTCAAAGAAATACAATTCGACTATGTTCGTTTCCCTGAAGGTTTTGATAAGCGAGCTGATATTTTGAAATATGTCAAAGGTGATTCCTCTCGTGTAGATATCGTTTCTGACTTCGTACAATACGCACGTCAAGAGCTAGCGCCACTTGGAATTCGTATATCGGTTGATATTTTTGGGTATGCCGCTTCAGTCCCCGCAGCCGAAGGTATTGGTCAAGATATGGTGAAAATTTCTGAGAATGTAGATGTTATAGCCCCTATGGTATACCCAAGTCATTACTCTACAGGATGGTACGGAGCGACCAATCCAGATAAAGAACCATACAACGTAATCAAAGGCTCTATGGTTGATACTCATAAAAAATTGGAAACACTAGGAGATCATAAACCAATCATACGCCCTTGGATTCAAGATTTCACCGCTAGTTGGCTTGGAAGCGGACATTACACTAAATATGGGAAGAAGGAAGTAGAAGAACAAATTCGAGCGCTGAAAGATATGGATGTTCATGAGTATCTGCTCTGGAATGCTAATAATCGATACAGCAAAGATGTCATCTACAAATAAATATGAAATAGGGGGTGTCTCAAGCCATTGTCCATGGCTTTGGAGACACCCCCTATCTTTATACGATTTATTCATTATTGAGACAGACGTGCTGCCAGTTCATACAATTCCATATTGAAATCTTTCTTACTGTTAACGACCTTGTCAATATCGGTCAGCACTAACTCATTTTTAATGATTCCGCAAGCTTTATCTGATTCACCCTTAATGAGCATCCGCACTGCGAAATCACCCAATCGACTAGCAAGATTTCTGTCTGCTGGCGTCGGAGTACCCCCACGTTGAATATGGCCTAATACAGTTACCCGCGGCTCCAAAGAAGGACAACGTTCAACCAATTGCCTAGCTACGTCTTCTCCACTTCCTGCACCTTCAGCAACGATAACGATACTATGGCGTTTACCATGAGCGAAATTCTGCTCCATACGGTCTGCTATTTCATTCATATCGTAAGGCACTTCAGGTACTATAATAGTCTCTGCGCCTGACGCTAACCCGGCATATAATGCGATATCACCACAGTGTCTACCCATAACTTCTACAATCGATGAACGCTCATGAGACGACATAGTGTCTCTTAGTTTGTTAATCGCATCCACAACAATACTTACGGAAGTATCAAAGCCTATTGTGAAATCCGTAAAAGAAACATCGTTATCAATCGTACCCGGCAGCGCCATCGTATTAATTCCCAACTTACTTAGCTTATTAGCTCCATGGTAAGAACCATCGCCACCGATGACTACTAGACCGTCAATTCCGTGCTTTCGCAAAATTTCCGCACCTTTTTGTTGACCTTCTAGCGTCGTAAACTCTTTACATCGCGCAGACTGAAGAACGGTTCCCCCACGCTGAATAATATCTCCCACACTCCGTAGATCCATAGAGAATATATCATCATTAAGAAGTCCTTGAAATCCTCTTTGAATACCATATACCTCCAAGCCATAATACAATCCACTCCGAACTACAGAACGAACCGCTGCATTCATGCCTTGAGAATCTCCACCACTTGTTAATACTGCTATTTTTTTGACTGACATGATCTCTCTCCCCCTAATTTATCATTTGTACAAATATTTACGAATCCATCGGCTATTGATGAAGAAGAAAATCCGGGTAAGTGGGCTCCCCTTCATCAAATGCTTTGAAGCAGTAACGACTTCCTGTTGCTCACTAACTTTCGGATCGGATAAATAGATTGCCAACAAACCCTCAATGATCATTCGATGAAATGAAGTTGACGGGATTGTCATAACGTCTTTTCTTGCAGACTCCACAATCATAGTAATTCTTTGCAACATCGTTTCGGAATCATGATAATAGTTGCAAAAATTAAGATCCCCACCCAAGCGATCTTCTTCCTGATCAATCAAATAATCCAACAAAATATGCAGACAACATAGATGTGGGAAATAAGATTTATAAATAGAAGCCGCTTCATCACTAGATAACCCTTCATACGATGCAGCAAGAAATAGCGTATATACCGCTAAGGTAGACCCTGTAGCGGCAGCAAATTCTTGCCACTCCAAATGAGGTGCTCTATACCTCTCCGATAACCACCAATTCAGAAGTGCCTCTTCTCTAAGTAGCGGATCAATATGCTTATATACCTGCAAATCCGTATACAGACTAACCAAATCCTTTATGTACGGCTGCGCAGCATTATAACCTGGAAGCATTCGAATACACTCCTGACAGGTCTCAACTAATCTAGATAGATAACCTCCATCATTCACTTCCTGATGCAAAGCATAATAATCGCATTGTTCTGCTTGAGGATCAACCGCATCCAGCATGGATTGATGCAACAATCTGAAGTCCTCTGGATCCATGGACGTACTTCGATCACACAAATTATCAAGATAATCACTAATCGTTTGATAAGAGACGATGAGACGAATTAATACATTCCTATCCGGCAGATCAATAGCTGCATAAACAGCACCGCCTTGACAATGAAATTGTTTCGTATCGATGCTGGCAAGTGCCTGCATCCGTAACTCTGGATCCGGGATTGCGAAAGCTATCTTGCGCCAAGCGCTTAATTCTCTGCGCACTTCCGGCAAAATATGTTTATATACCCGGCTCATAAGACTTAATGGATTACGAGGAACTTGATTTAGGTGTTGCACATTATCATTCACTGACGGGTGCCTCCACAATGATTGTCTACTTATATTCCTGACCAAATTATTATTATTATAATATGTACCCACCATTTGTACAAATAAACTAAGTCACTTTCTTTAATTCTTCTACAAACGAATCGAAATATATCGAAAACCAACCCTTTCACACCCGTATCCCATTTCCTATGATATACTAACAACCATTACTTAAAATAAGGAGTCTTCAATCCATGTCTATAGATGAATCACTCTCTTGGAGACGATTATTCTCTTTCTTTTTACCCCTTGGCGTAGCCGCATCACTAGTGACCATTTCACACGTCATTATCAATGGGACACTGGCTCAAGCCGCGAATCCTGAAACAGTCATTGCTAGTTATGCCATCGCATTAAGCTTTTTAACCATTACGGAGCGTCCATCCTCATTATTGAGGCAGACATGCTCAGCACTAGTCAAAGATAGAATATCATTTAAAGCACTGACCTATGTAACCAAAGTCTTTTTAGCATTTGTTATGCTTGTAGGCTTTCTAATCGTATATACACCTGTTGGTCATGGCATATTCAAATATTTATTTGGAGTAGATTCTAGCCTATTGTCTTCTGTCATCGATGTCTACCAGATCCTCATGTTTGTTAGCATCTTTTCTGTTATTCGCAATATATATCAAGGTGTCATTATTAGTCATAACCGCACGAAATGGTTAACAATTGGGATGATCTTCCGTCTCGCTGTTATGTATGCACTTTCCCTATATTTCGTTATCTCTGACAATATTACAAACGGACGTGTTGGTGCCATTATATTCTTATCAGGGATGATCATAGAAGCAGCTGTAAGTTATTGGGAAGGGAATAACATCGTACGTAACATGCCGCTCAAGCAAATAGATCACGAAGTTGAATCGAAGGCTGATGTCTTCTCGTTCTATAAACCTTTATTGCTATCTTCCTTCATTGCTATGTTTATTGGTCCGATGATTAATATCATGCTTGGAAAAACGACAGGTATACTCTTGTCCATATCTGCCTTTGCCGTTGCTAGTAGCCTGATGCAATTAATACTGAGTTTCTTCACTTATATTCATCAAATTGTGTTGAACTTTTACAATATTAATGCTCCTTTAGTCAAAAAGTTTGCGCTCAGCATCGGGTTTATCCCTTTCGTGCTACTTGTAAGTATCGCTTACACACCACTTGGCCCATGGGTGCTAGAACATATGATGAACGTTAATGGAAAATTGTTAGATGAAAGTCTACTTACGTTACGTGCTTTCGCACTATATACACTGGTTATGCCCTGGCTTGACTATGGAAATGGCTTAATCCTTCTTCGCGGTCAGACAAAAGTCATGTTCCGTTCTCAGACTGCAAATGCCGTTTGTACTATCCTTTTCTTGATTATTCTAATAATATTTACGCCAGGATGGAACGGAATGGTTGGTGCGCTCTCCCAGTCCTTTGGACTTCTAGCTGAATTAGTCATTGTTTGGATCGTTATTCGCCGTACAGACAAAGAACCTGCGCTTAAACCAATACAGCAGACTCAGAAGGGGCATTAACGATATGCGATGACATGGTGACAGAAAGTTTGCAATTGTGCATCTTTCTTCTGTTGAAGTGAATGGAGTAATTGCAGTGTATGCACTTATTTCTCGCAAGCCCCACCATTCTGCTAATTTAAATGTTGTTTAGGCTCTTATTCGCCGGCGGTAGATTTTCTAACCTTTCTAACGGAAGCCACAGACCTTATTTCACGAAAAAACACCAACATGAAATTCTAACGGAAATACTGACCTCTATATGCGCATTAACAGCTCAAATCCGAAGAAGAAGGCCTAATAAGGTCACTCACTTCCGTTAGAATCTTATACTTTCTATTATGTGAAAAAAACACTACATCCTCGTTGACCACGGGGTGCAGTGTTTTTATAGTTTAAATACTTTTATTTGTTATCCGATACGTTCCATTTCATCTTCGCTAATCTCGAAGTTCGTATAGACATCTTGAACATCGTCATTATCTTCAAAGGTATCCATCATTCGTAGTAGTTTCTCTGCATTCTCACCTTCAACATCAATCGTATTCTGGGGAATCCATCTTACTTCAGAACTACTAAAGTCAAGGCCTTCTTCTTCCAATAGCCTCTTAATTGCTTCGAATTCATGTGGATGAGTTAACACCTCAAAACTGTCATCATTCGTTATGACATCTTCAGCACCAGCTTCAATAGCTTGAAGCATCAATGTATCCTCATCCAATTCTCCATGTTTCTCCCGATCAATAACAAGTAGCCCTTTTTGATCAAACATATAAGAAACACAACCAGACTCGCCCATGTTTCCTCCAAGCTTATTAAAGATGGATCTTACATCCGCTGCCGTACGATTGCGATTATCTGTCAGACATTTCACCATAATAGCTATGCCACCAGGGCCGTAACCTTCATAGTAAATTTCGTCGTATTCTACATTATCACTATTACCTGAGGCTTTCTTAATCGCACGTTCAATATTATCAACTGGCATATTAATCTGCCGTGCATTCGCGATAGCCGTCTTTAAACCGAAATTGGCATCCGGATTAGGTCCACCTTTACGAGCTTGTACATAAATTTCACGACCAAGCTTTACAAATTTATTGTTTTTAGCCTGATCTGCTTTCCCTTTACGATCTTTAAATAACTTAAACTTCATAACGGAGCGCTCCCTATAAGTGTGTGTTCAAAAAGTCAGATTTTCAGCACCGAGAAGATTGAATGAAGATAGGGAGTGAGGAGCGGAGCGTAGGCAGTACCTACGTGAGCACCAGAAGGACCGGCTGAATTTAATATTCGATGTCGAATACGCCCTCTGCTATACTTCGTGATCAAAAGATGACTTTTTGAACAACCTCTATAAAATTGATTATTTCATAGCTACTAGTGTATCATTCTAACGCTAATTCGGTCAAAGGCATGAATGTGTTCATTTGACATATATTCAAATATAAAAACAGATCTAAACACCATTAGAAACTATCAATTTTATTATTTTTGTTCAATAAGCATCTTTTTCTCCGTTTTTATTTGCTTTTATAAGTGCGTCTGCGTTATCATTTTATCAAAAGAGCAAACGGAGAAATGTGAATATGATAAAAAAACATGAAATATACAAAAAAGATAATTGGAATATGATGACCATCGAAGTTCAAGGTAAATATCTCGTACTTCGTGAAATCTCCGATCAATGGGGAGAGGAAACTCAAACTTTTCTAAGTCGGCCTGCCTTGATGAATTGGGCAAATAATCGTTTTCCCAAAGAAGAGTATGTCGGTAATGAAGACGAATGGCGCACAATTATTGCGGCCTTCAAAGGAGTTTAATTTATAATGGATTCCAGTAGCAGTTTAATATTTGTCATCTGCGCTTTTATTCTTGGTGTAGCGCTCATCATGGGCAAGAATTCCGTCCCACCATCATTAAGGCGTTGGATGGCTCTCGCCGCCATCATTATGATCCTTGTTTCCTTTATTTTAATCGTCATTAATTTTCTAAACATGGGTTCCTAAGTTTAGTGGGATACTACTAGTAATAATACGTGTAGGACTGGATATACTATGGATGCCAGTTCAAAAAGTCAGATTTTCAGCACCGAGAAGATTGGATAAAGCAAGGGAGTGAGGAGCGGAGCGTAGGCAGTACCTACGTGAGCACCGGAAGAACCGGCTGAATTCAATATTCGATGTCGAATACACTTCTCGCTATACTTCGTGATCAAAAGATGACTTTTTGAACATCCTCTATGAGTTAATTGTATATGCAAAGGAGGTACACGTTTGGTCATGGTACCCAAAACTGTATCACTAATACTCACTTTTAGTATATTGTCCAGTCCCTTTTTTCCACTAATCGCTGCATCACAAGGAACCCAACCTTTATACTCAAATCACGTAAGGAGGATTCCCATGGACCAATTATTGAAACGTTCAGAAGTACCTCAAGACCATCAATGGAACCTACAAGATTTGTATGCTGACCAATCGGATTGGGATCAAGCTTACACCGAAGTTCAGAAGAAACTATCCACGGCTGCTAAGTTGGAAGGAAAGTTAGATACAGTCCAATCCGTGAAAGAATGCTTCACGCTAGAAGATGATATTTCCAATCATGTTGAACGTCTATACGTATATGCTCATATGCATCATGATGAAGACACAACGAACCCTACATATCAAGCACTAACCCAAAAAGCTAAAAAGTTAAGTGTCGATGCGAATGAGGCACTTTCTTTTGTCACACCTGAAATTTTGTCTCTGCCTGATGATAAACTTGACGCCTTCATTGCAGATTCAACCCTATCCGATTTCAAATTCACTCTACAAGAGATGAAGCGTGAAAAGGCTCATGTTCTTACGAAAACAGAAGAAGCTCTGTTAGCTCAGGTAGGTAACTTATCTCAAGCACCGCAAACGATCTTCGGTATGATTAACAATGCAGACATGAAATTCCCTAAGATCAAAGACGAGAATGGTAAAGAAGTTGAACTGACTCATGGAAGCTATATTCAGTATCTAGAGAGCCCTAATCGGGAAGTTCGCAGTCGTGCTTTCAAAGCAGTCTATGAAACTTATGCCAAACAGAAGAACACCATTGCAGCGACGTTAAGCGCTAATGTCAATAAGAATATTTTCTACTCACGTGTTCGCAAATACCCTTCTGTACTTGATATGTCCCTGTATGGCGACAACATTCCGAAGGAAGTGTACACCAATCTAATCGATACAATTCATGAGAGTTTGCCTTTACTCCATCGCTACATGAAACTTCGCAAGAAACTGCTTGGAGTCGATGAATTACACATGTACGATCTCTTCGCTCCTCTTGTAGACGAATACAAGATGGACATCACCTATGAAGAAGCAAAGAAGACCATTAAAGATGGCCTCAAGCCACTTGGTGATGATTATCTTAGCGCCTTACAGACTGGTTATGATGAAGGATGGATTGATATCTACGAGAACGAGGGAAAACGAACTGGCGCATACAGCTGGGGAGCTTATGGAACACATCCTTACGTCCTTTTGAATCATAAAGATAATCTCAATAGTATGTTCACATTGGCTCATGAGATGGGTCATGCATTACATTCATACTATTCTGATAATGCGTTGAAATATCGTGATGCACAATACACTATTTTCTTAGCGGAAGTGGCTTCTACTACGAATGAGGCGCTGTTGATGGATTACTTATTGAAGAAATCAACTGATCCTAAAGAAAAGATGTATCTTCTCACTTACTATGCAGACCAATTCCGTACAACGGTATTTAGACAAACGATGTTTGCAGAGTTCGAGAAGCTAATCCATGAGCATGCTGAACAAGGCGAATCCCTTACTCCACAAGCACTCTCGGATATCTACTATGAATTGAATCTCAAATATCATGGTCCGGATATGGCAGTAGACAAAGATATTGGAATGGAATGGGCACGTATTCCTCATTTCTATAACAGCTTTTATGTATACAAGTATGCTACTGGCTTCTCAGCAGCAACTAGCTTCTCCAAACAAATTTTGGAGGAAGGCCAGCCAGCGGTTGATCGTTATCTAGGATTCCTCAAAAGCGGGGGAAGCGACTACTCCATTAATATTCTAAGTAAAGCGGGTGTGGATATGTCCTCGCCACAACCGATCCGAGATGCTATGAGCGTATTCGAAGAATTAATAACACAAATGGAGCAACTGACTAAGTAATATGTGAGACTGTTATAAAATCCCTTGTCCATTTGGTCAGGGGATTTTATAATGTGATTACAGCCCGTAATCACAAGATGTCTTTTTGAACAACCTCTTGAAAGGAGATGTCTACATGAAAATGCAATGGTCATTAATCGCTGGACTTATATTTGCTTTATTAACGGCCTTATTTGCCGTCATCAATGTTAACCCTGTTCAAGTTAACTTTTATTTCAGTGAGGTAAGTATTCCCTTAATTCTGCTAATACTGGGATGTACGCTCATCGGCGGATTAATCGTTGGTTCTTATGGAATTTATAGACAATATAAACTACAGAGAGAAATAAAACGACTATCTACCCAACTGGATATAGTCATTAAAGAAACTAATTATTTACCACCAACCGAACCTATTTCAGCATCCAGCACGGAAGATATTAAGGAGGTAGATCCTATTGTCGATCCAACCAAATGAGACATATATTATAAATTTTCTTCAAAAGTTACTTAACACACCGAGTCCTAGCGGATTCACTGCTCATGTCATGAATTGGATTGAGGAAGAGGCCAGAGCCCTCGAGATTCCCTTGACATGGAATCAGAAAGGTGGCGCCATCTTAACCGTACAAGGGCATGATAATAGCCGTACAATAGGTCTCAGCGCCCACGTAGACACTTTAGGCGCTATGGTTCGAGCTATCAAGCCTGAAGGCACACTTCGACTCTCTTTAGTCGGTGGATTCATGCTGCAGGCAATTGAGAATGAGTACTGCACCATACATACACGTAATGGTAAGATTTATACTGGAACTATTCTAAGTACTCATCCTTCGGTTCATGTCTACAACGATGCTCGTGATTTCAAGCGTCTAGAAGAACATATGGAAGTGCGTATTGATGAGCTTGTAGACAGCAAAGAAGATGTGGAAAAACTAGGAATATCAGTCGGCGATTTCATATCCTTTGACCCAAGAGCCGTCGTTACGGACAGTGGATATATTAAATCCCGTCATCTCGATGATAAGGCTAGCGTTGCGGCTCTATTCGGTCTACTCGAATCGATGAAGCGTGAACGCTGGAAACCACGGACTACGCTAAAAATTCTGATCTCCAATTATGAAGAAGTCGGACATGGTGCTTCCTCCATACCTGATGATATCGAGGAACTGATTGCGGTTGATATGGGATGTATTGGCGATGATCTTAGTTGTAAAGAAACGGATGTATCCATCTGTGCCAAAGACTCATCAGGACCTTACGATTACGATATGACAAGCCGTCTCATCTCCTTAGCCGAATCAGAGAACATTCCATATGCCGTCGATGTATATCCGTATTATGGATCTGATGCCTCTGCTGCGCTTCGAGCTGGCAACAATATTCGCGCAGCTCTTATTGGTCCAGGTGTTCATGCCTCACATGCTATGGAACGTACACATAAGCAGGCCATTCTAAATACGACAAAGTTACTTGCAGCATATTTACAGCAGTAACAGGTTAGTTCACAGAAAAAGGCACAGTGCTGAGAATTACGCACTGTGCCTTTTTTGTTACATCTATCAAGTTTTCTTAACCTTACATTTTCTCTGCTAATTCATTCAAATACGTCCAACGCTCCATCAGATGTTCAAGTCTTTGCTGTGCTTCCTGAAGCTTATTCATAAGCTCCTGTAGCCGGGCAGAGTCATCAAAGGATTGCTCCATCTGGTGATTTATGTCCACTATATTCTGTTCAGCAGCCTGAATTAGACTATCGATCTGTTCAAATTCCCGCTGTTCTTTGAAACTGAACTTGATTTTCTCACGTGATGATTCAAGTTCATTCTCCTTTGGGGAGACAACGATTGGTTTGTGTACCGGTTCTGCAGGTTGATCATTGCGCTGACGATCTGGTCCTTTGGACACATTCTTAGTCATCCATTCCTCATATTCACTATAAGAACCTACATGAACTCTAAGGCTTCCTTCTCCTTCAAATGCAACAATCTTATCTACCGTCCGATCTAAAAAGTACCGATCATGTGATACTACAAATACGACCCCTGGAAACTCATCTAAATATTGTTCCAAAACAGCCAACGTCTGAATATCAAGATCATTCGTAGGCTCATCAAGCAACAACACATTCGGCGCTCCCATAAGTACTCTCAATAAATAGAGACGTCTTTTCTCCCCACCAGATAGTTTGGAAATGGGCGTCCATTGAAGCGTAGGAGTAAACAGAAACCGTTCCAGCATTTGCCCGGCTGTAATGGTACTTCCATCTGCCGTAGTAATCACTTCCGCTACTTCCTTAATATATTCAATAACACGTTGTTTCTCATTCATCTCTTGATGCTCTTGAGTGAAATAACCAATATTTACAGTAGTACCCAAACTTATCTCTCCACCATCTGGCTGTAATCTACCAGTTATGAGATTAAGTAGTGTGGACTTCCCAGTACCGTTCGGACCGACAATACCCACTCGATCTTCGGGCACAGCAATATAACTGAAATCCTGAATAAGAACATTGTCCTCATTTGTTTTGTGCAGATGATCTATCTCTAGAATTTTACGCCCCAGACGGCTTGATGCCACTGACATATCCATCGATCCCGCACGCTGTATCCCTTGCTGATCTTTCATTTCTTCGTAGCGATCAATCCGTGCCTTCTGCTTAGTAGACCTCGCCTTCGGTCCTTTACGCATCCAAGCAAGCTCACTCCGAAGTAAATTCTGCCTCTTATGCTCTGTAGACGCCTCTCTGTCTTCGCGATCTGCTTTCAATTCCAAGAATGCTGAATAATTGGCTTGATATCGAAATAACCGCCCATAATCGAGCTCCAACATAACGTTAGCCACTCGATCGAGGAAATACCGATCATGGGTAATCATCAGTAACGCACCGCGTCGCTTCTGTAAATATTGCTCAAGCCACGCCACTGAATCCGTGTCGATATGGTTCGTTGGCTCATCTAGAATTAACAACTCGCAGGGTTGAATCAACGCGTTAGCCAATGCTACACGCTTGCGTTGCCCACCAGACAGCGTCCCCATCAAGTCTTCAAATTGTGTAATTCCTAGTTTATTCAGAATGATCTTCGCTTCACTTTCAAGATTCCAAGCCTGTAGTGTATCCATCTCTTGATTCAGATCCAACAGTCTTTCCAACACCTTCTCATTTGAAGGATCAAGATCTAATAAATCCATCGTTATTGTATAGTCACGCACGACTTTCATTTGCGGATCATTTCCTTGGAATACTTGCTGTAAAACGGTCATTTCTGGATCATAATCAGGATTCTGTGCTAGTGTTCTAATTCTAACACCATTCCCAATGGATATTTGGCCTTCATCCGGCTTCTCTAATCCCGCAATTATACGTAAGAGAGTTGATTTCCCCGTTCCATTCACACCAACAATCCCAATTTTATCTTGATCTTCCATACCGAAAGATGCATCTTTAAAAAGCACCTTTTCTCCGTAACTTTTACTTATATGTTCTACAGTTAATATATTCATTTTTAATTTTCCCTACTAACTTTTCTTATTTGGTTGGCAATCATTTGATTATAGCATGAATGCTACCATCGCTCCAACGATGGAGCTCCACATATTGACTGCATCATTGTTCATTCTGATCCAACCACGAATCTGCTTCGTACTTTGCTCACAGTGATGCAACACTTCCACTTCTTTCCCACAAACACGGCACTGATACATGACTTGAATCGTGGCACCTAATATCGAATCTGTAAATGCTCCTGCTAATCCAGCAACAAGACCTATGAATACCCACATCAACAACGGACGTAATTGAAAGTCCGATGCCGAAAGTGCTTCAAAGATCCATGCGAATCCCCCAATCATAGCTCCACCCGTTGCTGCAGCCGCACTTCCAAGGATTGATACTCCACCTGATGTCCCTACTGTTAACACCTTGCCATTCAAAACCGAACGTGGAGGTCTAGCGCTTAAGCTACCGATCTCCGTAGCCCAAGTATCAGCAGTCACCGTAGCCATGATGCCAATAAATAGAATTCCCCATTCAGGATGAGGCCATATCGCATTCAGAATACACAGGAGCATTCCAAGTCCACCGTTCGCTAGCACTTGTCCTGCATCGCGCCGTCCAGTCTTCGCGTAGGACTTCTCCATCTCCGCTTTATGACTGTGGCGAAACTTGGATATCACAGAAGAGGAACCAAAGAATACAAGGAGAATTCCGAACCAGAATAGCCCTCCTGCAGCGAAGTACACCGTCCCCATGATGGTAGCTGCCACCGCACCTGAACCTGAGAGTGATTTCTTCCGATATGCTGCCGCAGACACCATTAATGCACACACAACGCCTATTACCCACATCATCTGTTATTCAATGACACAGCTTCCAAGCTGGTTATCCCCCCACAAGAGTTCAAATTGATCACCTGAAGATACCGGTCCAACGCCTGCGGGAGTACCTGTGAAGATGAAATCTCCTTTGCCTAATCCATAATGTGAACCGATATAGTCTATAATTTCTTGCACAGAAAAGATCATATCGCTCACATTACCACGCTGAACTTCGACTTTATTCATAATAACCGTGAAATCTTGTGATGCAAGCTCTTCTATCCCTGGGAAAGGAATGAATGATGTCAATGGTGCTGATGATTTAAATCCTTTAGCTGCTGTCCACGGATGACCCTTTCTCTTAATGACCTCTTGAACATCACGCAAGGTGAAGTCAATTCCCAATGCCATAACATCGATCAAGTCATCGACTGCAAGGCCTGCCTCATAATTCCGACTAATTCGAAATACCAATTCACCTTCATAATGAACTGCGCCTTGATCCTTGGGTAACGTAATTAAGCTCTTATCTAATGGAACAACAGCATGAGATGGTTTCATGAATACCATCGGTTCTTGCGGTATATCATTTCCAAGCTCTGCTGCATGTAATCTATAGTTACGCCCTATACAATAAACATTACGAATCATTGAATCCATCGGTTAATCAGTCCTTTCACGATTTAGGCATATAGACGTTACCGTCTTTATTTATTCTCACGCTACCAATAGACAACTTCTCTATATCTTGAAACAATTGTTGACCTTCTTGATCAGACATCGGAACGGGTTGACCTACTTCAGTATGGAAAGGGATAAGCTTAATCTTGCAATCCCCCTTAGGAGTACAGGTGGTTGCGAATACAGCTGTTCTCCATGTAGATGCAGTACTCGATTTAGTAAATATGAAATTACCTGTACTATAAGCGATCCATTTCCCTTTATATTGCTCAAGTCCTTGAAGAACATGAGGATGTGCCCCAATCACGAGATCTGCTCCAGCATCTACGAATTGGTGTGCTAACTCTGTCTGATTCTTTATTGGTTGCAATTCTTTCTCTTTGCCCCAATGTGCCATGACGATAACGATATCCGCCTTCGTACGAGCGGTAGCAATAGATTTAAGGGCTTCGGCTGGACTATATGCCGTAGCAACACCCGGTTTGCCTTTCCCAGCATGCCAATCTTTATCGGGTACAACACGGCTAACGGCAATAAGCGCAATCTTAACTCCTTGACGTGTGAAATATGCAGGAGCATACGCTTCATCCGCATTCTTACCCGCACCCGCATACTGAATCCCGCTTTCATCTAAATATTTCAATGTATCCAGCAGCCCTGAAACCCCTTGATCCAGTATGTGATTATTGGCAAGCCCTACAGCATCCATTCCAGCTTTCTTAAGGGCATCTAGCGCCTTAGGTGATGACTTGAATACATATTGTTTATTCATTGCTCCTACTCCAGATGTCGTCACTGGCGACTCAAGATTAGCAATCGTTAAATCATCATTATGGAAAAGATCACCCAAATGTTCGAAGGGATAGTCGTACCCTTTTTCTTTCAGCATCCCTTCTACTTTACCCGCAAACATCATATCTCCTGCAAAATTAAATGTGAGAATACTATCTGAGTTCGCAATAATCTCGCTAGAATCATCCGATTCAATAGGAGCTTCAAGTTCGGTAGAATCATCGGGTTCAGTAGAAGCTTCAGAATCCTTAGAATCCTTAGAATCCTTAGATTCCTTAGGTTCCTTAGGTTCAATAGGTTCGATTAGAGGTTTAGTTACATCCATTTCTTTCGATTCCTCATTTTTACTTGTTTGATCCTTCTCTACCTCTTTAGATAGAGTAGGTTTACTACTCTCACCATCAAGCTTATCAGCTTGAACAACTGGACGCTCTATTGCGATCGATTCATTCTCTTGCGCTTGATTCCCTTCTGTAATCCAATAATAGGATAGTAGAATAACAATCGCAGAGACAAGAAACGTATTTAGTAGCACCCATGATTTTCTAAAGCGCTTATTCTTTTTCTTTCTAGTCGATCTATTTTTATTAGTACGTGATAAATGCATTATTTACTCCTTCTCACACGATATTGAATTTAGTATCTTGAAAGACTCTCATTTCAGTATATCAGGTTACGGCAAACAAATAGAACCCCCGAATGAATTCGGGAGTTCTTCTATAGTATTTGAGGCTTACGACCTATTCTATTGCTGGACTATTTCCCTAAAGAAGCCCACACTGCATCACGAAGAGTCTCCATATAGAGAGGATCACTATTCAATGAATCTGTTCTCATTAGTCGGATATCTAGATCCTTCGAGATATCTTGAGCTTCAATATCTAAGTCATATAGTACTTCCAAATGATCAGATACGAAGCCAACAGGGGCGACAAGCACATTCTTCACCTGTTCCTTACTGAGTTCTTGAAGTGTATCGAGAACATCCGGCCCAAGCCATGGCTCAGCAGTTCGTCCAGCACTTTGCCATGAGAACTGCCACTGTGCCACACCTGTCTGTTCAACAATCGCACGTGAAGTTTCCAACAATTGCTCTGGATATGGATCTCCCATTTCGAGTATCCGCTCCGGAAGACTATGTGCACTGAATAACACCATAACATCCTCGCGCTTAGCGCCAGCCTCCTCGAATTGATCCAGCTTCGCACTTACACGCTCGCTAAGCGCCTGAATCAATTGTGGATGGACATGATAACTCTCAACGAAAGTCATTTCTATCCCTAGCTCATTCGCCTTCTCTTGCGCTCGTTTAATATAACTACCTACACTCATCACTGAATAATGAGGTGCTAATACGATCCCTACAGCCCGCTTAATCCCATCTTTAGCCATTTGATCCACACCGTCTTCTATCAAAGGTGCAGCGTGCTTAAGTCCTTGGTAACATACATACTCAATTTCGGATTGATCTATACTTTGGTTAAGAACGGCTTGTAATTCTCTTACCTGTTGGTTAGTGTTCTCACGAAGAGGAAATACTCCACCGACGATAGCTTCATAACGACTTACTAAATCTTGAAGTTGTTCCGAAGTCGGAGGATGTCCTCTGCGGATATGCGTATAATAAGCTTCAATTCCTTCTAGACTCTCTGGTGTTCCATATGACATAACTAAAACGCCTACTTTAGATTTCACGAAATTACCACCTTAAACTCAGTATAGGTTTATATTATGGTCGTTAAGAGAGTACTTATGCTCTTAATTGAGAAGCCGAATATTCATGAACAAATTGTGTTAATTCACGAAGTTTATCAATGGATGCTTCTGGGAACAATCCATGCCCCAAATTAAATATAAAGCCAGGTTCCTGTATGCCATCATCAATAATTTCTTTGGCATATTGTTTAATGACATCTATAGGCGCTGTTAATATATAAGGATCTAAGTTGCCTTGCATAGCAAAGCGTCCATTCGTTCTTCGGCGTCCTTCAGAAATAGATACTCTCCAATCCAATCCCATCACATTAGTCTGAATATTGGTGAGCGTCGGTAACAGTTCTCCTGAACTAACACCTGGAAAATAAATCTTGGGTACATTCAAATCGGATAGTTCGGCAAAAATACGAGTAATCGTTGGAAGCACAAACTTTTCGAAATCCTTCGGAGACAATGCCCCCACCCAACTATCAAATAACTGAAAAGCCTTACCACCATTAGCGATATGGGCTCTTACATATGTAATGACCATATCTCCCAACTTGTCCATCAGTAAATTCCACAGATGTGGCTCGTTATACATCAGAGTCTTAGTACGGATATAACTTTTCGAAGGTCTACCTTCAATTAAGTAACTAGCTATTGTAAAAGGCGCGCCTGCAAAAGTAATAAGAGGAACTTTCAATACTTTATCTAGAATTCGAATGGTCTCTAAAATATGACTGAGATCCTTATCCACATCAATGGGACGAAGACGCTCTATGTCTGCTGCCGTTCGTATAGGATTGTTAATAACTGGTCCTATATCCTTCACAATATCGAAATCAATTCCGAGTGAAGCTACAGGATTCATAATGTCCGAGTACAGAATCGCAGCATCAACGCCTAACTTCTTTACAGGCATTAATGTAATTTCAGCTGCTAGCTCTGGTTGACGGCAAATTTCAAGAAGACTATATTTTTCTTTGATTTTACGGTAATCAGGATCAGTTCGACCTGCTTGTCTCATGTACCATACGGGTACATGCTTCACTTCCTGCTTATAACAAGCTCTGGTGAATACGTCATTGTACGTCATCAGTTAGCCTCCAGTATAATAATTTCCCTACATATTATTATGCCCTTTTTAAAAGTAAGTAACAACTAGCTCACAATGTAATGTCATGACAATACTATGACATTGTTATCCACAGACACATCGTCTTTTATGATATAATTATATATTACTCTTTTTTGGGAAATTGAAATCACAGCTTAGAAAGGACGTGTACGGCACGTGAATACTTGGAAAATAAACCTTATTGTTCTTTGGATCGGTCAATTTCTCGTCAATGCTGGAGTAACCATGATCACACCTTTTCTAGCTTTATATCTTGCTAAAGATTTAGGAGTACAGGGCGAATATGAAATTGGTATATGGGCTGGGGTCATTTTTGCAGCGAATTTCTTGACGGCTTTCATATTTCAACCATTATGGGGTAAACTAGCTGATCGCTATGGACGTAAAATTATGTTACTACGATCTGGATTTGGAATGGCAATTGTCATCGTTCTTATGGGTTTTGCACGAAGTCCATGGGAATTATTAATACTTCGTCTTCTGAACGGAACGATATCTGGATTCAATCCAGCCGCAATCTCGCTCATATCAGGAACAGCGCCGAAAGCCCGTATGGGGTTCGCTATGGGAATTATGCAATCCGGTATGGTAGCTGGTACTATTTTAGGTCCACTCATTGGGGGTATCTTGGCAGATCTCATCGGATTTCGTCCCATTTTCTATATCACTGGCGCTTTAGTACTTGCCGCTTCTTTATTAGCGCTATTCTTTGTCAAAGAAACCTTTGATCGCGAAGAAGCTTCACACGCACCCGTGGTATCCGTTATGCAAGGTTTCAAAGAGCTAGCTCATATTCCTCAATTACTAGCACTTTTTGCAGTGACTTTCCTACTGCAGTTCGCTATGGTAAGCCCTATGTCGTTGCTCCCATTGTATGTGCAGAAGTTACATGCTTCAACCGTCAATATTGCTTTCTGGGCAGGTCTAGTCTTAGCCGTAACAGGAATCTCTAATATGATATCATCACCAATACTTGGTAAAATTAGCGATAAATTCGGCTCACATCGCATCCTAACTTACGCACTAATAGGAACAGCTCTAACCATTATTCCTCAGGCTTTTGTTCAAAATGTCTGGCAGCTCATCGTAATCCGCTTCCTCATGGGAATCTTTATGGGTGGTTTGCTACCGAGCGTAAATTCCCTCATACGCTCCTATACTCCGGACGGCATGGAGAGTCGCGCATTCGGATTTAACAGCAGTACACTTTCTCTAGGAAATATGATGGGTGCACTCATTGGAGGACTTTTGTCAGGATTTATTGGTATCGAGGGTTTGTTTATCGTTTCGGGTTGCTTGCTACTTCTGAACGTGGTGTGGGTAAGACGAAAGCTGTATTCCCGGAATAACTAACAAGGGTATCACGGACAAGCATCCAAGCTATGTATTAAAAAGACGCCTTTCGGCGTCCTTTGTGAAAGAGTACATATAGTGAGGAAGTTTACGTTTCCGATGCCAGTGATCCATCGTATCGCTAGCAGATATGAGCCGCAACACCAACACCATCACCAATAATCACCTTTCGTCTCCACTATTCACTATTAAGTGCAATAAGTACATCTAAATTCAACCCAATCCCTCTGAAGTTAACTTTAGTTGCATGGAGTACATCTAATTTTCTTGAAACTCCATTTTTCAGCGTTACCGCCATTTTTAAGTGTAGTTTTGCAACTAATTCTCTCTTTCCCTACATTTCCTGCTAATTAAATGTGCTTTATGCATCTATTCTAGCCTCACCTTCATTTCACCCATGAAATCGACAATCCATCATAATCTGGTAGCAATGTACTAACGAGTCGCTCATCAGAAGCAACTTGCTCATTGAAACTGCGCATTCCCAGTACAGCTGGACCATTCTTCTCTGGGTTCAAGGTTCTTCCACGTAAGAAGCAGTTGTCGCCCACAATGACAGAGCCTGGGTTCGCCAACTGGATAGCGTATTCCAGATACAATGGGTAATTTTCTTTGTCCGCATCAATGAAAAAGAAATCAAACTTTCGCCCGTCTTGCTTGAGACGTTCCAAACTATCAAGCGCAGCACCTACCATATAATTCACACGGCTCCCAAAACCCGCCATTTCAAGATTTCGCTTCGCTAACTCCGCATATTCTTCCTTTAATTCCAAGGAAAGTACTTGCCCATCTACAGGAAGTCCTTTTGCAATACAAATTCCGCTATATCCTCCAAGAGCACCAATCTCAATCGCATTGCGTGCACGAGATGTCTGAACAAGGATCGTTAGAAGCCTACCATATGCCGGTGCCACTGACACTTCTGGCATGCCGTGCTCTCTAATGCTTTCTTTCACCTGCTCCAATTGCTCATCATCTTGATACAATTGGTTAATATATTCTTCAGGGGTGAGATTCAAATTCTTTTCCTCCTCTAACTAACTTTCCATATTAGCCTATTTGTTTTATAATTGATGTTTGGTTGCATCGTTATGGGTTACTAACGTTATTATTGTATGTGTTTTGTCGGAAACCGGCAAGACTGCATGAAATTTATAGGTCTCCTGATGGTGCCCGTGTGGCGTCAAGGATGGCCGGATGGGGTTGAATTGTATACATGGCTCACTTACAACTTATTGCTACTGCACCAATGGGCTTAGAGTCTATCGTAGCTCGTGAATTAAAAGAACTGGGTTACCACGATATGACGGTTGAGAACGGACGTGTCATCTTTAGTGGGGATTTAATCGATATATGTCGTTGTAATTTATGGCTTCGTACTTCGGACCGTATTCTGATTAAAATGGGTGAATTTACCGCCACTACCTTCGACGAATTGTTCGAAGGTACCAAAGCATTACCGTGGCAAGATGTTATTCCACAGAATGGCGAATTCCCGGTTGAGGGACGTTCTCTTAAGTCACAACTTAGCAGCGTACCCGCTTGTCAAAGTATCGTTAAGAAAGCAGTCGTCGACAAATTAAATCAGACTTACCATACAGAATGGTTCCCTGAAGATGGACCACGCTATGTCATTGAAGTAATTATGTTGAATGATACTGCCTTGATCACGCTGGATACAACAGGATCTGGTCTTCATAAGCGCGGATATCGTAAACTTGTAACGGAAGCTCCAATAAAGGAAACGATGGCCGCTGCGCTCATCCAATTAAGCCGTTGGAACCCCTCAAGACCTTTTTACGATCCATGTTGTGGTTCTGGTACACTCTTAGTCGAGGCGGCTATGATCGGGTGGAATATTGCGCCAGGATTACGCCGTACCTTTAACTCTGAAGATTGGCCAATCATCCCTGAAGCTCTATGGTCTGAAGCTAGGGAAGAAGCATTTGATTCGATACGTGATGATATTCCATTACAGATTTCTGGAAGTGATATAGATCCAGGAGCTATTGAAGTTGCACAAGCTGCCGTAAATAGTGCAGGATTTACTAAAGATATTAAGTTAGAGGTACTGCCCCTTACCAGAGCAAGACCTAGAGGAGATTACGGCTGTATCATTACCAATCCTCCTTATGGTGAACGATTAAGTGAAATAGAAGAGGTTGATAAGCTTATCAGTGAATTAGGTCAAATGGCAAAAGGACTACCTTCTTGGTCATTTTTTGCGATCAGTTCAACGAAGCGTTTCGAACAACTATTCAATAAAAAGGCCGATAAACGTCGCAAGCTCTACAACGGAACGATCGAGTGTCAGTATTATCAATATCTCGGACCTCTTCCTCCTCGTCACAACAAGATATCTCCTAGTGAATAACATTCACTTTTCGCTTGAACGAAGGAGCGAACTCTTACTACTGAGTTCGTTCTTTTTCATCATTAAATTCACATTTTGCTAATAAAGAAAGGAGATTATTTATGTATTTCCATAAAGAAGGTACGCCCAGCTATAACTGGAGATTACACATCCATTTACTTCCATTTCGCTACCTTATCTATCCCCTGTTTATCGCTCTTATGCTGTACAAGTTAACCCTAATTGATAATCGACTTCACATTCTATATGTAGAACTGAGTTTCTTGGATTACATCATTGCTATAGGGTCCGTCATGTTAGTATCATTCTGGACATTCTGGCTACCTCGTCGTGGCTTTTTCATATCACTTGTTGTATTGAACTTCCTTTTGACAGCAATCATGTATTCGGATCTCGTATATTATCGCTATTTCGAGGATTTTATTACGGTCCCTGTTCTTCTTCAGACCGGGCAGGTCGGTTCTTTAGGGGAGAGCATACAGTCACTATTACGTTGGGATGATCTATTATTGTTTATTGATTGGATTCTATTCATCGTGTACGCCATCATTCGAATGGCTCTGCTACACAGGAGAAAGTCTTTTTACCATATCGACCAAACCCTATCATCTTCGAAAAGAAGCTTGGGCGTTATCCGCCGCTTTACTACAGGTATTCTAATCTTTGCATTCGGTTCCGTTCTCACTTTTGCCCCCATTAAATATTACAGCGAAACATGGGCAAAGGGACTATTCGACAGCAATTGGTGGAACATGAGCATTTACAATGTAACAGGGTTGATAGGCTTCCATGGGTACGATATGTATCGCTACGCACAAGAACATCTGGGTCCTGAACATCAGCTTCCACAAGATGAATTAGATAGTATAGCGGATTTATTTACTCTCAAAAGTGCACAGCGAACCAAACCGAACGAATTATTCGGAAAGTACAAGAACAGTAATGTTATCGTCATTCAAGTTGAAGCTTTCATGAACTTCATGATCGGTAAGAGCATCAATGACCAAGAGATTACACCGAACTTCAACAAATTAATGAAGGACAGTATGTATTTCAGCAATAATTATCACCAGACTGGGCAGGGAAGAACATCTGATGCAGATTTTAGCTCCCACAGCTCCCTACATGCACTGCCCACAGGGTCTGCATTTATCCGTTATTCCGATCATAAGTACGATATGTTACCAGCAATATTGAAAGGTCAGGGTTATTCACCTAACGTTTTTCATGCTTATGATAGTAGCTTTTGGAATAGGACCATTATGTATAACTATATGGGTTATGATCGCTTTTTCAGCAAAAAAGATTATACTATCGATGAACCGCTTGGTTGGTCTCTTGGTGACAATTCATTCCTTCAACAATCACTAGATGAGATGAGGTCAATCACACAACCTTACTACTCTTTCTTGATTACACTTACCAGCCACCATCCCTATAGTATTCCAAAAAGCAAACAACAATTGGATGTGGGCGAATTTAGTGGTAACATATTCGGAAATTACCTCCATGCGATCCATTACGTTGATGATGCACTCGGGCAGTTTGTCACACAAATGAAAGGACAGGGGCTTTGGGATAATACGATTCTTATCGTATATGGAGATCATGATAATTCAATCAAAGACAAACCTTATTATGAACAGTTTCTAGGGAAAAGCTTAAATGATCTCGATATGGAACAAATCATGAACCAAGTTCCTTTACTGATTCATCTGCCTGATAGTAGTCAAGCAGGACAGTACTCAGAAGCTTCTGGCCAATTAGATATGACCCCATCTCTCCTGCACTTACTTGGAATTCCAACAGAATCCTATCATATGCTGGGCAACAATTTGTTCGTTGATAATGATCGTTTTGTAGTACTTCGTTCAGGGGCTTTCACAGACAGCAAGCAATTTTATACTCCATCGCCAGATGGTATCTTCGAGAATGGTAGCTGCTATGATCTCAACACTCGGAAAACAACCGAAGTTAGTAGATGCAGGGTCGGCTTTGATCAAGCTCAGCTTGAACTCAATGTCTCAGATCAAGTGATTCAATATGACTTGCTAGGTAAATTGACCACGGATTAAAGCACATGAAAAAAACCGCCACAAAAGAGGATTTCTCTTTTGTGGCGGTTTTCTTTCGATTATAAGACTATTTATTAGACTTAGAAACGTTAATTGCCGCTAACCGATTTTTCTCTTCCGCAAGCCATTCCCCAGTCTGTTCAACAGTTAGTCCAATCTCACTGCCTTGAAGGGCCTCAACGGCCTGTTCTGCGTGAGCTAAGGAATTCTCCGCTTGATCCACCAATTGCTCTGTAGGATGGCTTGCAGCTTGTGTTATCGACTGATGTAGCCTATCCACAGCATTATTAGCTTGAGAAATGGGTGTGTTATTTTGCATACTAGAAAAATCACGTTTAGACATTCACATGTTCCCCCTTCAATACATATTCCTTATCCATTACCATCATTAGCTTGGTTACTATAGGAAGGAATTATGTACTACAAGAAACAATATCATTTACCAAAACAGCTACTTTATAAAAGGAGCTACTTTAGCCAATACCTCATCTTCTGTCGGCGCACTTATATAACGTCCATTAATAAAAACGAATGCTCTCTTTCCACAAGGTCCACAATAAGACTTACATAACACTTGAATTTCAGCGTCAGGCGCCATCTTTTGAAGCTTAGGTACAATCGTTTTGAGACGTATATGCCTACATTTATCACATACACGTATATCGTTTGCCATATCTAATCCATCCTTCTTTACTATTCTAACTATAAGAGGTTATTCAAAAAATTTACTTTTTGAACACGCACCTTAGTGGTCTCCGTGATTACCTTTAGATGGATTTGTAATAACAAAACCTTCCTCAGGTAGGTAAAAATAATCTATCCTCACGCCATCAAGTAATGGTTCACTTGAATCCAAGATGACATCGATGTCTTTATCCGTTGATACGACTTCGTCTTTTTCTGTGGCTGTATCTAGATCCAACCCATAATGAGCATGGTCTCCGTGAGCGTGTGTAACAAATACACGAAGTTTCAAATCCTTATTCTCATCTTTATTCAATTCTTTCGCTAATACTTTTGCCGCATTGCGGGTTATTTTACAATTCATCTGAGTTGTCCCCTAAATTCAATGTATTATTGTGCGCTTATATTTATTGTAAAGAAACAGAACTTAATTCGCAAGACACTTCATCACTTGTCCTTATTTATTACGAACAATATCCCCTTTTAATCTACTTTATTCCCTTACAATGTTGGGTGTTTACGCCGTATTCGTGAAGTGAACCATCCCATCAAGATCATAGTCACTCCAATATCGTCAAATGGAAGTCCAGGTAATAAATCAAATGGAAAGAGCCAATAGAAAATAACTGGAACTAGAAACAATAGCTTGTCCACTAATGACACTTCGGATGAGAACACATACCGTCGTATATTACCGATCATAACAGACCAATGCCTAAAAGACAGTAATCTTCTAAGTTTCATGTCTTATGCCTCCATCCTTAAGCTATAGCGAGAGGGAGCAACCACTATTAAGAGGTTGTTCAAAAAGTCATTGAACCCTATTGAGCGGTCAACCCCCTCTGGAATATCATACGGCTTTTCCACTAATATGTTACATCCATTTTTAATAATTTCATTAATTCACCAATAATCATTCCGACTTCAAGACTCATATTTCGATAATGTTGCGTCGGAAGAGGGTTCACCCCTTGACCTATCTCCACCGTAAATCCAGGTCGTTTAAATTGTTGAATGAACCAATCTTTATATCCTGCGTCACTTCCCTGTAATTTAACAGCTCGATATCCACTAACTTGAGCTAGTCTAACACTTATTTTTTCGCTTTCTTCTGGCTCAAAGTCTCGGTAATTCCAATAAATCTCTTGACCTTGACTGTGTAGCGAAATAACAGCATCCGGAGCTATATCAAGCGTAAACGTAGCAAGTGCTTCTGCTTCCGGCTCACTAAGTGAATACGCTCCACCATAATCACGTGGTGAAGGAGAGTTTATGCCCCTCCGCTCTCCCTCTTCCTCCCAATGTGCAGGAAATTGATCTCCAAGATCTACACCTCGAATATTAGATTTCCAATGTCTAAAATCTATTCGTTGGTTATTATAATCCAATAGTTGCTGAGCATGCGGATGTTCGTGTGTAACACCTTCTTGAACTAATTCTACACCATCAGGATTAGCCATAGGCAACAACCAAAGGGTACAATGTTGAAACCACTCTTGCGGATTGTAGCCATTCCACATTCGCTCGCTATCATATGCCTTAGCGTACTCTTCGATAAATGTCATCAAACATAATGTGGTAATCCACTCGTTTGCATGAATAGAAGCATTGACATGTATTTGTCTTTTACCTTTCCCTATTTTCAACATAACGAGTGATTTACCCATAACACTATGACCTATTTCCTTCGCCTCGATAAACTTATATTTACCCAATAATTCTTCCATATCTTCTGTCATTTCCTTGTATCCATACTCACCTTGCAGCTCAACGATACATTTAGATTCCAGTGAAGGAAGTACTAGGACAAGTCCCGTTGGAAATCGATCATGTGAGATGCCTGGGTTCATCTCTTCTAGAGTCTGTTCATTAACAGAGAATTGTACTGCAACTCTTTCCAATGTATCTCCTGACTGTATTTCATATCTACGCCGAGGTGTAGAAGGAAGAAATAGTATTTGCCCGGGAATAAGATAAGGTTGATCAGAGGACCACGGATTCGCATATACAATATTCTCAAGCTTAAGACCTTTCTTGGCGGCGATGCGCGCAAGTGTATCTCCCTTACGAACAATATATTGCAGCATACAAACCTCCTTTTCTGCGGACTTCATATTTAACCGCAACAACAAAGAATGAGTGGTTAGATTGTATGCCTATATTAGTGTACTTCATGCTATCTAATTTTATCTTTAGTCATCAAACTTAGAAACTTGCCAGATGACAGGTGTCCTTTGTATCTGCTCACCTAGCCATTGCTTCGCAATTCCCTTGAATATTTCGCCGTCCCCGCTACAGACAAAATGATGAACCGGTGATTCATCATTTTTAGCAAGTTGACCTTTGTCATATAATATCGTACTGATTTCTCTTGCTGTCTCATCGGCTGAGCTAATCAATTTGACTCTGTCCCCAATAACCTCTTGAATCGTTTCCATTAGGAACGGATAATGTGTACAACCAAGAATAAGACAATCAATATTTGTGTTACGTATATTCTCCAATGACTGTTCCACAATATGTGTGGTCGCTTCAGAACGAAATAACCCCTGCTCCACGAGTGGCACAAGCAGTGGGCACGCCTCACTTGTTACATTGACGTACGGAGAGAGTTCTTGTAATGCAGCCGTATAAGCTCCGCTTCCAATCGTACCAACCGTACCGATCACACCAACCTCACCAGTCTTAGTAGCACTGATCGCCGCTCGAGCTCCCGGATGAATAACACCGATCACCGGGATCGTAACCTTTTCCGAAATATAAGTTAGTGCTGCTGCTGTTGCTGTATTACAGGCGATTACGATCATCTTCGGTTCAAACTGAATAAGAAAGTCAACAATCTGTTCTGTAAATACTCTAACTTGCTCAGATGACCGCGATCCATACGGCGTACGAGCAGTATCCCCAAAATATATAATTTTCTCTCTCGGGAGTTGCCTCATAACTTCTCTTGCTACAGTTAGTCCTCCAACTCCTGAGTCCAATATCGCAATTGCATGTTGCACGAACACACCGCTTCCTTCTATGTCAATTTCTATTTCCCACTGTGTTACTATATGTCCAAGGAAATAATAATGTACCTAAATATTACTCTAGTTCAATACGTCCTTCAAGATATATCATTACAGAAAAAAAGACCTCACATCCCATCATTCAGGATAAGGCCCGCTCTTCAGGTTAAGGTTAGATCAACTCATCATCTACATTGATATTAAATTCATCTGATTCTGGATTCTCAAGAATAGATGAAACTGCAAGCTTCTCATCGGAATCTTCATTCTTGCATTGACGCCACGATTGAATATCCTGAGCAATGTCAGTCGCCTTTCCCTTCACTATGCCATAAATATTTACACCCTGTTCACTAGCTGCACTTACCAGTTCCTGCGTCTTATTACTTACTTGACGGGTTGTGTCGGCAATGTCTTTACGTAATTCAGACCCTTGTTTCGGTGCTAACAGTAGTGCTGTGATAGATCCGAGTAAACTTCCTACCAATGCTCCCCATAAGAAGCTTTTATCATTGTCCTTCATCATTCATCTCTCCTTCTTCATAACTAAAATCGGGCGAATGCCTATTTCTTAATGCATTATAATCAGAAGGAGCTTGACTTGACACACAGGACAAGCTGATAACTATAATCATTTATTCATCCTGCTTAAATTGTCTCGCATCATGCTTAGGCCCAGGATTTAGATCAAGAACATAACGTTCCGGAACGACTAGTGCATGCTGATGCTCACATAGATAGGCTTTGTCAGCTGAAGTTCCAATGGATTCCCCATCACGAATAATATCCCCCTGATCATATAAATACTTGGAAATCACAAGTAGATCACGTGCGACCTCACTTGGATCCATGTCATAGAAATGACATTGTAAATCAGGAATTCCTAGAGATGATAATCCAAGGGTATCCATAATCAGTACCTTGTCTTTGGCTGTATTATATAGGCGTAGATTCACCGCACCGTACAACTTCTCTCCCATCTCAACAGCTTCCAAATATGTATTGGGCTGGACAAACTTCTCACTTCCATGCCAATACATAGCCTTACATGGTGCTGTTTCTTGAATGGCATGGACGATACCTAATATAAGTTCGAAACGTTCCTTATAAGGCAATCCTGCCGTAAATAAATCATGGATACGCAGACTATATTTGCAGGTGTTCACTATCTTATGAACGTCCTGCCAATGAAAACTTTGTTGTAATCCACGTTCGAAACGTTTGTAATCTTGAATAGGACGAGGTTCATAAATACAACTTTGGGCATGCACTTCTACATCATCGAAAGATACTTTATGATCCACATGAAAGAAAACATGTGGTTTAGCTGCCCCTTCCCCAGACTCAGCCGATACATTGGCAAAAGGTGAAGGTAATTCTACATTTGCATCTGACACTTTCACTTTCCCTGTATATTTTTCAATAGCTGTACGAAGTTTCTCTATGGATACAATAGGTGCTTGATCATACAGAAATTCAATGATATACACAGGCGCAAAGCCCGAAAGATCATTATCTTTCGTTTCTTGATTATCCTTGTTCTTCATTTCTATTTCAGAAGTCATTCAATACTCGCTCCTTTATTATCACGATGTCCCTAATTCCTGATCTAAATAATCTCTTACAGAAACAGAGAATTCATTCAAAATCGTTGGAAGGGCCTGTGTAAGAGGGTGAAGAGAAGATCGGTCCCATTCGTAATAATTCTGTACCAATGGTTTACGGAGCTGCACTAATGAAATCAGGGCCGCATGCACCGTACTATTAAATACTTTCTCTTCGTGTGTAATATCTAGAATATCTTGGTAACTGCTGGCGTCTCGCATAATAAAACCATCAATAAGGTAGCTACCAATATCTGTTACTACTTCAATGGCTAAATGTAAAGCTCTCTCTTGAGAAAAACCCAAGATGAGACCTCCATCCCATTGGTCTGCCACGATTTGCAGACCCTTTACAATCTCAGGAATGGCATGCAAGCGAATCTCAATCTGTTCTCTATTGACATAATACACAGCCTGACCCCCATGAAATTTGTTAGCATTTGCTTCCTATAACTCATAGTCTACAGCGATAGAACTTTCTTTAAATTCGTTCATATGTTGAATCACTGCCTGATGTACCGGATGAACTTGATAGGCTTGTAGTGCTTCTAATGACTCTACTTCCGTAATAAGTGAAATATCGTAAGATCTATCAGAACGAATAACATCGATCCCGACTTCTATGGATATAAGTTGAGGTATTTTACCCTTCATATCTCGCAGTACATCCGCCGTTCTATTGATACTATCAGGAGAACTATCTTTTAATTTAAACAATACAATATGTTTTATCATGGAATACTCCTTATCATCTTAAAGAAATAGGTTTATCAAAAATATAACATAACACATGACTTTCGGGAAGAAGCTTGTCATTTATAACTTCTTATTACTATCCTCATCTTGCTTATCCTTATTTTTCAGTACTGCTATCAATCTCGTTATTTGGTTTGGAAGTGGTAATCCTAATCTACCATAATTCTCGGTAATAGATATGAGTTCATTTGCCATATAAAAGTAAATCACACCACTCTTCACTGCTTCGATTTCATTACCTATGAGAAGGTCTATTTGATGTGCTATTAAAATAACAAGGAACATCAATGCTTTTCTAGTTAATCCCCAAAATCCAATTTTGCTATTGAGTCCACTTCTAGTCTTAATAGCCGCTAGCACTCCTGTGATATAATCAATAATAATAATAATTAAGAAAACACTAAGTACTTGAGTCCAGCCGCCAAACGAAAATGCAAGGATAGTTCCAACAATTCCGCTCATTCCTTTAAGCCAATATATATTCATCTAAACCACCCTCCATAACATCCCACATACACTATCATATGCCGGAGATGCAAGAATGCGTTGGCGTATACTATCATTCTTATAGATCCATAGAGTTAGTCTAATTGTGAATTGAGGATGATTAGTGTTATTATTGAACTCTAAACAACACACAGAATAATATATTTAATTAAAATTATCGGAGGAATTATGCCTATACAACTAGAGAAACACTCGATTCAGGCCTGGGCTCTGATCAATCGGAAGTATTTAGGAAAAGGTGTTCGCGTGAAACGTTTCCGCAAACCCACTCGCTGTCAAATACGCAATCGTGTACTGCTCGCTATTCTGATGGTAAAAGACATCAAACTGTCTACATTGGCTGAGGAACTTTCAATATCATCTCGAAGCGTAAGTGCCTGGGTATATGAAGGAAGAATTCCCGGCAAGAAGAACATGGAGAATGTATGTCAGTATTTAGGATACCCTAGACATATTTTATTTAACGAAACTCTCCTTGAACAGAGTCCTATCATTTGCCAGCCTACCCATTCGAAATTTATGCGCAGAACGATAACTCGTTCTCCTGTTAGCAACCATATTCTTACCGGGCTTTGTATGGTTTATGATCTTTCGGTTAGTGATGTGAGTAGATGGATTGAAGTTCATCCGGGCACATTCCGTAAATGGTTACATCAAGGAACGCTACCGTCCATATCATTCCAACAAAAGGCAGAAGACTTTTTCCGAATCCCTAAGTCAATTCTATTTGCAGACTGCGTGTTGTAATCACATAAAGCTCGGGAGACTGGATTCCATCACAGTCCTCCGAGCTTTATACATTCTGTACGCAGAAGAAACGGCTATTCCGTCTATTTAAAGGATGCTTATACCTCTGCTTGCTCCTTCAACGATATCTCCCTTCTCATTCAATTTATTATGTCCATCGCACACTTGTACGTACAAGTATTCCAACCTTTTTTGTAATACCAAAAAAGCCCTTTCCTAGAATCAGTAAGGACTCTCAATTGTGTCTAGATGGAGTAGGTCTGACAACAAGGCGGCTTCATTGTCTAGGCATCGCCGTTGATTCTCGAATAACTAACTCGGGCATGTAAATCATTTGACTATCCTCAGGTAACTCTGATTTCCCTTCAATCATAGAGATGACCCATTCCGCAGCTCTAATTCCCAGTTCCTGCTTCGGATGACTTATCGTTGTCAGCTTTACCTCAGTGGCTGTTGCCAAGAATGAATCATCAAATCCTACAATTGATAAATCGTCAGGTACAGATAACCCCGCAGAACGGACTGGATCAAGTAAAGTTACTGCCAATTGATCGTTATACGTGACCCATCCTGTCGGTCTGTCCTCAACAGATTGACTCAATAACTGCTTAGCTTGTTCAATGGGTGTATCATTCTTCTCCTCTGTCGTATACGTGAATACAGAAGAAGGGGATATCGATACATTGTATTTATGGTGCGCGGCGATAAATCCCTTCATTCGAAGGATGCCTTGCTTATTATCTGTTTTGAAGAAGCCTGCTAATCTTCGATGTCCTAATGAAATTAGGTGCTCAGCTGCAAGGAAGCCACCACGTTCATCGTCCACACGTAAGCAGGGTGAATTCATTTCTTCATACGCAGCATTAAGCATAACGTACGGAATTCTCCTGTTCTCCAGCGTCAAGAAATAGCTGAGATTCGGATTGCGTTCTCCACTTTTTGTCGGCTCTATAATAAGTCCACTGAGGGATTGATCAAGCATCATCTCAAGACACTCTCGTTCCTTGCCTCGATTATTATCCGTACTAGATAGTACAAGGCGATATCCTCGGCTACTTAACTCACTCTCAATGCCTTGTACGATTAATGGGAATATGTAATCTGATATATAAGTTGTAATGACGCCGATAGTCTGAGTACTGTTACTGACTAACTTAACACCCGGTTCGTTAGATACGAACGTTCCTTTACCTTGAATACGATATAGCCATCCTTCCTGCACCAATTCACCAATAGCCTGTCTCACCGTTTGACGGCTAACTTTATACTGTTTAGAAATCTCATTCTCTGAAGGTAGTTGGCTTCCTGGCAAAAGTTTAGATGAATGGATCCAGGATAGAATCTCCTGCTTCACTTGCTTATATTTTGCGATCATGTATTCCTCCGTTAGAACAGTGATATCCAATGTTAAATGTTAAATTCTAAATCGTACAATATTATAACATAGGAAAGGCTTGTACGTACAACGTTGTTCACTTTATTACCATTATTGAAATAGTTAAAAACCGTGAATCTTTATGCTCAAGATTCGCGGTTCTTTATTGTTTCTTACTATAGCACCCCATTATCCGAATCGACCCGTTATATAATCCTGAGTCTTTGGATTGGATGGATTGGTGAATATGATATCTGTAGCATCATATTCCATCAATGTTCCTAAATAGAAATATGCGGTATAGTCAGATATTCTTGCCGCCTGCTGCATATTATGTGTGACTATAACAATAGTCAACTCTTTCTTCAATTCCACAATCAGTTCTTCTACTTTAGCTGTCGACACAGGATCCAGTGCTGATGCAGGTTCATCTAGCAATAGAATTTTAGGATTGACAGAAAGTGCTCGGGCAATACAAAGTCGTTGCTGCTGACCTCCAGATAGAGACAGAGCAGATTGCTTCAAGCGATCCTTCACTTCATCCCATAGCGCTGCTTTCCTCAAGCTGCCTTCAACGATTTCATCTAATTGTTGTTTATTTTTAATTCCATGATATTTCGGTCCAAAGGCAATGTTCTCATAAATAGATTTATAAAAAGGGTTAGGACGCTGCCATACCATCCCAATTCTTTGTCTTAATTCAATAACGTCAGTACTCGGTGAATTGATATCTTCATCACCAATCCAAATTTTACCTTTAATTCTGGAACCGACAATTTCATCATTCATACGGTTTAAGGAACGTAGAAACGTAGATTTCCCGCAGCCAGAAGGACCGATTAAAGCTGTTACACTTTGTTCAGGAAAATTCATATCAATACCTTTTACTGCTTCGTAACTTCCGTAAAAGACACTAAGTTTCTCGGTTCGAAAGGATGTTTTCATATTATTGTACCCCTATTCCATAACTTTAGAAGCTGTAAAGAATCGATATACTACTCTTCCAAGCCATCTAGCGAGCAAATTGAATACTAATACAAGGATTACGAGCACCGCCGAAGCTCCCGCAGCAATCTGAATTGCATCTGGTGCAAGTCCTTCACTATTTATTTTCCAGATATGAACTGCCAGTGTTTCTGCTGGACGGAATGGATTAATCGGTGATGTCGGACTGAGTGGATTCCAATCCGTAAAGTCAAGTCTCGGTGTGGACATCCCTGCCGTGAACAGAAGTGCTGCCGCCTCACCGAACACTCTACCAGCTGCAAGGACGGTACCCGTTACAAGACTCGGCAAAGCAACTGGAAGAAGAATGGACGTGATAATCTTCCACTTCGATAAACCAAGTGCAAGTCCAGCTTCCTTCTGCTCCTTAGCAACTCCTCTGAAAGCTTGCTCTGTAACACGTACCATAAGAGGTAGATTGAAAATGGTCAGTACTAGCGCACCTGAGAAGAGTGAGAAACCAAAGCCGAATGTATTTACAATAAGCAATAAACCGAATAAACCGACCACGATGGATGGAAAAGAAGACAGCACTTCAACAACGAGACGAATCGTGCCTGTAACTTTACCCGGCTTCGCATATTCCGCCATGTAAATTCCTGCTCCTAGACCTAGTGGGATGGTAATAAGTAATGTAAGAACAAGTAAGAATAGTGAGTTGAATAATTGCGGTCCAATCCCCCCACCTTCTCTGATCGTCTGTGGAACGGATGTTAAGAATGACCAACTAATATGACTTAGTCCACGGAATAGAATATATCCCAGCAAAGCGATTAATACAGCAACAATGATCAAGGAGCAGGTGACAATTACCCCAGTAGCAATTTTATCAGCTGTTTTTGGTTTCATGTCCGATGTCTCCTTTCCAATACTCTTACAATGATTACGAATATGAATGTCATGACCATAAGAGCAAGAGCCATACTCCATAAAGCATTATTCTCGATTGAACCACCAACTGTGTTACCCATATTCAACGTAATAATACTCGTAAGTGTTGAAGCTGATTGGAACAATGAGGTAGGAACATGAGGCGCATTCCCAATAACCATCTGAACAGCTAGCGCTTCACCAAACGCGCGTGCCATCCCTAAGACTACCCCAGTAAGTATAGAAGGCAGAACTGTTGGTATAACAACTCCAGAAATCGTCTGCCAACGTGTAGCACCAAGGGCAAATGATGATTCCTTCAACCCTTTGGGAAGTGAAGTAAGTGCATCCGTTGTAATACTGGTGATCGTTGGAAGTATCATAATGGAGAGTACTAGTGCACCCGCTGCTATCCCAATTCCTTGACCTGGGAATACATCACGAAAGAACGGAACGATCACAGATAAGCCCACGAAACCATACACAACTGATGGGATTCCAGCAAGCAGCTCAATCACGGGTTGAAGAATCCTTTTACCCCACCCTGGAACAATTTCAGTCATAAATAAAGATGCACATATGCTTAATGGACTAGCAATTAATGCTGCTAGAATAGAGGTTGCAAAAGATCCTGCAATAAATGGCAAGGCTCCATATAGTGGATTATCCGCACTCGGACTCCATTTGGTTCCAAACAAGAAATCACCAATATTTACTCCATCTTTAATAAAGGTCGCAAGCCCTTTAGATGCCACGAAATAAATCATAGACACAATAATGATAACTAGAAGAGATACACAAAAGGTCGTGTAAATACGACCAATCCAGTCTTCCAAATGATGTTTTTTAATTAGAACAGGAGGTGGATTTTTCGCTTTCATAGTTGTCCTACTTTCTTAAAGTGAAAATAGAGGCAGATAAGTCCGCCTCTTTTGGTAATATTAACTAATTCCATGTAAAACTCTTTTATTATTTCTTAGTAACGTTGCCATCTACATCACGAGTTACTTGCATTTGGGAAGCTGGGATATACCCCAGTTCAACAACGTCTCCGTTTTGAACTTCATCTGAAACCATATAATCTAGGAAGGCTTTTACTACTTCGTTAGGCTCACCCTTTGTATACATGTGCTGATAAGCCCACACTGGATAATCACCTGATTTTACGTTCTCTACTGTAGCTTCAACGCCATCGTATTGAATGGTTTTAATGGAGTCATTTAGATAGGATAATGCTAGGTAACCAATGCCACCTGGTGTTTCTGCAACGAGCTTACGAACGTTACCTGATGATTCTTCTAGAATGGAGTTTGGAATATCTTCAACCTTCGTACCAAGTGCATATTTCTCAAAAGTACTACGTGTCCCTGAGCTACTTGGACGGTTAATGATAACAATCTTTTGATCAATTCCACCAATTTCGCTCCAGTTCGTAATTTTACCTGAGAAAATATCTACTAGCTGTTGCTGATTCAAGCTATCAACACCGATTTCTTTATGAGCTACCGTAGCCATAGAAACAACTGCTACCTGATGATCTACCAATTCCTTCGCCTTATCCGCATCAGCGTCTTTTAGCTTCTCTTCAGCAAATACGTCGGAGTTACCAATATCCGCTTGTCCGCCAGATACTTGCGTAAGCCCTGTTCCGCTACCGCCACCTTGTACTTGTACTGCTACTTTCGAATATCTTGCATCAGCCATAAACTTCTGCCCTACTTGTTCAACCAATGGTTGTAATGCTGTTGACCCAACTGCAAGAATAGATCCACTTAGAACTTCTTCTTTCTTTGTTTCTGTCTCTGTAGTATTTGCTGCCCCTTGATTCGCTCCGTTGTTCGTTGCATTGTTTGTACCACATGCTGCTAGTGCAATAACTAGTGCTAGTGATCCCAACATAAGAAATGGCTTTTTGAAATTCATTCGTTAATTTCTCCTCCTATTTATATCTAAATTCGTTATGATGAGTTGGTTTCTCGTAACTCACAATCTCATTATAGTTCTCAATTATTTTTTAAAAATCGTTCTTTTGTAAACTTAACAATAAATATCCCCATATAAACTTTATTTATGTATAGATTTTATCTATAATGAATCATTAGGACGATCAACTATCCTATATCATACTTAATTAAGGTGGGAGAAACATCAATATTATTAAATTAATGATCCTTGTGCTTATAGAGAAATATAAAAGAGTGACCGATGTTGCTAGAGAAATGAATATGAAACAACCATCCGTAACCTTCCATATGAAAAGCTTAGAAGAGGAATTGGGCGCAGTCCTATTCGAATCAAAGCGAGGACGCATGGTACTAACTGAGGCAGGACAAGCTCTCTACCCCTACGCCTTGAAAATTACAGGACTAGCCGCTGAAGCGAAAAAGGTTGTTCAGGATTACACACTATTGAATAAAGGGACTCTTCGCATAGGTGCAGACTGCGGTGCTAGTACGTTTCCTTTGCCTGAACTTATTACCGCCTTCACTAAACAACATACAGGCATTCAACTTCAAGTCATTGTAAACCCAACTCAGACCATCAGAACCATGTTAAGTGATCGTGATATCGATGTTGCCTTGTATCATTCAATAGGTGGTCAGCATCCAACCGATGGAGAGATCACTACGATTGAATCTTTATTTGATGATGAATTAGTAGTCATATTTGGAGCTAATCACCGTTTCGCAAATCTTCAGCATCTCGAACCTAAACTTATTACGATGGAATTTTTCATTCAGCATGCCGAAGGTTCCTTTGTCAAACAATTTACACATGAATGGTCTAACAACAATAACATTCACCTATGGGAACGAATTCAGCTTGATTCCCCTGCAGCGATCAAACTTGCCGTACAAGCTGGACATCATATCACGTTCTTCCCCAAACGTAGCATTCAACAGGAACTTGAACTTGGCGTTCTTAAATGCCTTCCTATTCCAAACGATACCTCTGACATGATCCAGTCTGTTATTGCCTTTCAACATGATCCAACTCAACATTCACTACGTAATGAGTTTGTGGAGTTTGCTCGAAATTATACCTTATAAAAGAAAGAAAGCCGTTAAACACTTGGTAAAAACCAAGTACCTAACGGCTTCAATATATTAATCGAGCTGAAACTTATGCTTCATTACATTTTAAGATAAACGGGAGCTGTAGTCTTCATAACTGAATTGTCTAATGATTTTGATCCCATCAGCTTCGCTATATGTGGCAATCGAAGGAAGATTCACACCATTGAACATGTGATTCTTAACCATTGTATAGTGCCCCATATCACAGAACACAAGCTTGTCTCCGGCTTTCAAAGGTTCTTTGAATGAATAGTCGCCAATGACATCTCCAGCAAGACAGGTCATCCCTCCAAGTCTGTAGGTATGCTCATACTCTCCCGGTGTGCCTGCATCTATAATATTCGGTCTATACGGCATTGCCAGTACATCAGGCATATGGCATTCAGCAGAAGTATCTAGAATAGCAATGTTCATCCCGTTGTCTACAATATCAAGAACTGTAGCAACCAGATATCCTGTATTCAAAGCGATCGCTTCACCCGGTTCCAAATATATATCTACTGAATACTTATCCTTAAGATATAGAATCGTGCGGACAAGCGTTTCAATATCATAATCAGGTCGGGTAATATGATGGCCTCCGCCTAAATTAAGCCATTTCATACCATGGATATATTTACCAAACTTCTCTTCCACCACTTTGACCGTACGCTCAAGTGTATCTGAGTTTTGTTCGCACATCGTGTGGAAATGAATTCCGTCAATCCCCTCTAGATCTTCAGGTCTAAAATTGGGAAGCGTCACTCCAAGTCTTGAATGATCATAACAAGGATCATACAGTGGCGTCTCAATTTCAGAATATTCAGGATTGACACGAATGCCACATTCAATATTCTTCGAATGAACACTCTTCACCTTATCCTTATATTTATTCCATTGATCAAAGGAATTAAACACAAGATGATCAACATAGCCCAGAAGTTCATCAAATTCTCCATCGATATAAGCAGGAGCATAAGCATGTACTTCTTTACCCATTTTTTCATAACCAAGTCTGGCCTCAAATAATGAGCTCGAAGTTACACCCTTCAAATACTGCCCCACCAAAGGGAATACGGAGAACATAGAGAATCCCTTCAACGCAAGCAGAATGCTAGCTCCTGTACGCTCTTGAACAGAGTTCAGAACTTCAAGATTCTTGATAAGGAGTCTTTCATCTACGATATAACAAGGAGACGGTAGCGCACTAATATCAATGTCTATGCTCATTCTATATCCCTCAATCTAACAGCGTTGGCGAGAAATCCTCTTGCCAAGGCAATCCATGCTTGTTCAAAGCTTCCATGAATGGATCTGGATCGAATTCTTCAACATTATATACACCAGGCTTTTTCCAGATGCCTTTGATAATCATCATAGCACCAATCATTGCAGGAACTCCTGTTGTGTATGAAATCGCTTGAGAACCGACTTCTGCGTAACATTCTTCATGCACACAAACGTTGTACACATAGTACGATTTAGGCTTGCCGTCTTTGGTTCCTTGGATAATACAGCCAATATTGGTTTTCCCTTTTGTTCTTGGTCCCAATGAAGCAGGATCAGGCAGAATCGCCTTTAAAAATTGAAGAGGAACGATCTCTTTACCTTCGTATATGATAGGCTCGATGGAGGTCATCCCCACATTTTCAAGCACACGTAAATGATTTAGATAATTCTGTGAGAATGTCATCCAGAATCTGATTTTTTTAACACCTTTAATATTAACGGCCAAAGATTCTAATTCTTCATGGTACAAAAGATAGATATCCTTCGGACCGATTTCTGGAAGATCATAAACCTTCTTCTCAGAAAGAGGTTCTGTTTCAATCCATTCTCCATTTTCAAAATAACGGCCTTTAGCTGTAATTTCACGAATATTGATTTCAGGGTTGAAATTAGTTGCAAAAGCATAGCCATGATCGCCAGCATTCGCATCCACAATATCGATCGTGTGAATCTCATCAAAATGATGTTTTTGCGCATGTGCAACGAAAACGCCAGTCACGCCTGGGTCAAATCCACTCCCGAGTAGTGCTGTAATACCTGCTTTTTCGAATCTCTCTTTGTAATCCCACTGCCATTTGTATTCGAACTTTGGCGTATCCAGTGGCTCATAGTTAGCAGTGTCCACGTAATGAACACCCGTTGCAAGGCATGCATCCATAATGGTCAAGTCCTGATAAGGGAGAGCCACGTTGATCACTACATCTGGCCCGAAACTCTTAATCAACTCAATTACCTCATCAGTATTATCAGCATCCAGCTGAGCCGTGTGAATAATCGTACGGCCTCCGGCCAATTTATTTTTTAGAGCATCGCATTTCGAAAGCGTCCTACTCGCTATGCAAATCTCTTCAAAAACATCCGGGTTCTGGCAACATTTATGAACAACAACACTAGAAACGCCGCCAGCGCCAATAATCAAAGCTTTTCCCAAAATTGATAACCTCCTATAATTCATATGCAAAATCAACAAGAACGATTATACAAAATATTATACAAATAATCAATGAAAACGACAATAATCTATCATTTTTCATGGAAAGCACTCAGTTTGTTAATAATCCCTCAAGATTTCATCAACATTCTTCATATATCATCGTTTTAAATCATTAAATTAAGGATATAGAAATATTTGGCCCATAAGGTAAGTAATGTTGATTTTCGTTATTTTTAGAGCTAAACTGTTGTATAGGATATGTTCATCCTTACATAGTAAATCTGAGAGGTGAAAATACGTGCCAAGCTTAATTTTAGAAGGGGGAACACTTCGCCCCATATTCAGTGCTGGTGTCATGGATGCGCTACTAGACCAGCAGTTGATGTTCCCTTATTGTATTGGTGTGTCCGCGGGAATCAGCAATGGATTCTCTTATATCTCCAAACAGAAACGAAGAAATTTAGAGATCTTGGAAAAGTATCGTCATGATAAACGATATATAGGTTACCGTAATTTTCTGCGTAATCGTAGCCTATTTGGATTAGACTTTGTATTCGATGTTATCCCTAATAAGTTACTTCCCTTTGATCTGAAGGCTTTCCATAGCTACAGCGGACAACTTCTAGTAGGTGTCACCAACGCCCAAACAGGACTGCCGGAATATATGAATGGAATGCACATTGATCAAAAATCGACTATGTTACGAGCTTCATGTGCCGTTCCCATGTACTTCCCTGCCATTGAAATGAACGGATATAACTATTATGACGGTGGATTATCTGACCCCATCCCCATTCGTAAATCCATTGCAGATGGCAATAAACAGCATCTTATCGTACTTACCCAACCGAAAGGCTACATCAAGCACTTCAGCAAGCAAAATGCGATGATTGGCAAGTTATTTAAAAATAAATATCCCCATCTTGAGGAGGTCTTACTAACAAGACACGATAGATATAATGAAACTGTGAAGTTCTGTGAACAATTAGAACAAGATGGGCAGGCTATCATTCTTCGTCCTGAGCGATCTCTTAACAGCTTTGAGAAAGATATCAATAAGCTCAGGGAAACCTACCTGCATGGCTACGACTTAGCAGTCGACCATATGAAAGACACTCAGAAGCTGTTTGCCTGAAGTAATTCATTACAAATCTATCTAAATTCGAAATCATGACTATCGGGATTTCTCCCTATGTTCTAGTCATTACCCTCTTGGGTAGACTATAAACAAGAAATAAGACCGTATGTTGTACGGTCTTATTATTTATTCCAAATCCGTGTATCTCTATCTCTCGTCCACCGATGGTCTAGGCGTGAAAGTCCGTTCCGGACTTAACCGCTTTGACATGGCCAACACGGACGACGAAATCACCGAAATGCTCGCCGTTCTGACGTTCCTTCGCAAACTGATGAATCATCGGTTTTAATATGGATAGAATTTCTTCTTCTCCAATATTTTCTCGATACATCTTATTCAATCGCTCACCGGCAAAACCTGCACCTAGATACATATTGTATTTACCAGGACCCTTGCCCATAAATGCAATTTCACCCAGAGCTGGTCGAGCGCAACCATTAGGACAACCCGTAATACGAATATTAATTTCCTCTTCGCTAAGTCCAACCTCCGCTAGCATAGGCTCTATCTTGTCCAGTAGAGAAGGTAGATATCGCTCTGCTTCAGCCATAGCCATCCCACAAGTCGGTAGGGATACACAAGAAATAGAACTTCTTCGTAATGCGGAATAATGCGATCCATCCGTGAGTCCATACTCCTCAATCAAAGCTTCAATCTTACGCTTCTTCTGACTTGTCACATTACCAATAACAAGATTCTGGTTCGGACTGAGTCGGAAATCTCCTGTATGAATCTTGGCAATTTCTCGAAGGCCAGTCATCAACAGATAATTTTCTTGGTCCTCAACCCGGCCACTCTGAATATAGAGGGTCAGATACCATTTACCGTTAGTTCCCTTGATCCAGCCATAACGATCACCATTATGTTTAAACTCATAAGGTCGTGCTGCCTCAAGTTTCCAGCCAAGTCTGTCCTGAAGTTCGTTAACAAACCACTCAATACCGTATCTATCGATCGTGTATTTGAAACGGGCGTACTTACGAACCGAACGATTTCCGTAATCACGCTGTATCATAACCGTCTTCTCTGCCACGTCAACGATCTGTTCTGGCGTGCAAAATCCAATGACCCGGGCTAATTGTGGATACGTCTGTGTATCACCATAAGTCATACCCATCCCACCACCGACTGCAACGTTGAATCCCTTGAGTTTCCCCGCTTCATAAATGGCTATCAAGCCAAGGTCTTGGGAAAAGACATCTATATCATTGTTAGGTGGCACTGCCACACCAATTTTGAATTTACGCGGTAAATAAACCTTTCCGTAAATCGGTTCAATCTCTTCCTCATTCTTATCGGTATCCACTACCTTCTCACCATCAAGCCAAATCTCATGATAGGCATTAGTCCGAGGAGATAGATGATCGCTGACTTTCGTTGCCCATTCATACACTTCCGCATGAACCTCAGATTGATAAGGATTTGGATTACACATAATATTCCGGTTCACATCACCACAAGCAGCCAACGTAGTCAGTAACGCGTCGTTAATCGTTCGAATACTCTTCTTCAAGTTCCATTTCAGAATCCCATGGAATTGGATGGCTTGCCGAGTAGTAATTCGAATGGATCCAGTAGTATATTCTCTAGCAAGTCGATCCATTTCTAACCATTGTGCAGACGTAAGGACTCCGCCAGGTGCACGTATACGCACCATGAACTGGTAAGCAGCCTCCAACTTTTGCCGTTGCCGTTCATTCCGTAAATCTCTATCATCTTGCATATAGCTACCGTGGAATTTCATCAACCGATTCTCGTCCTCAGACATGGATCCAGTGATTCCGTCTTGGAGAGCTTCTACAAGTTCCCCCCGCAAGTAGCGACTCCGTGTCTTGATATCTTCAACATCGCTTGGCGGACCATCTTGTACCGTAACCGCTGTTTTGTTGTGTGTCATTTATTGCTCGCTCCTTTCACTTTCGTTCTTATGTCTCAATATACGTCACGCTGATAGCGATTCTGTTGTTGCATATCGGCAAGGTAAGCTATCGCTTCTTCGTAGCTCTTGCCACCCTCTTGTTCTACTATCTTGATCAATGTGTTATGAACGTCATGGGCCATATGTTTCTCATCACCACAAATATATATCGAGGCACCTTCCAGCAACCATTGGTAAAGCTCTTGGCTCTTCTCAAGCATACGATGTTGCACATACACCTTCTGATCCGTATCACGGGAGAATGCAACATCCATCCGTGTTAAGACGCCTTCTTTAACCCAACGTTGGAAGTCCAATTGATAGAGGAAATCTGTCAGGAAATGCTGATCTCCATAGAACAACCAATTCTTCCCTTCTGCCCCAGTCTCCGCCCGCTCTTCGATGAAAGCTCGGAAGGGAGCGACACCCGTTCCAGGTCCAATCATAATAATCGGTGTTTCTGGGTTAACAGGAAGTTTGAAATTAGGGTTCTGATGAATATATATCGGCAAAGAATCACCTGATTCTAATCGTTCTGCACACTGTGTAGAACATACACCGTACCGCACACGTCCATGTGATTCGTACTGAACTGTACGGATCGTAAGATGAACCTCATCTGGGCTAGCTTTTGAACTACTAGCAATCGAATACAGACGATGAGGCATCTTCCGCAAGATCAAGACGAACTCACTGGCAGAAGCTTCCCAAGGAGAGAAATCCTGTACCAAATCCAATAGATCTCGCTCGCTTAAATAAGTTCTAAGTTCTTGCTCATGACCTGACTGTAGAAGTTCATGCAGATCTTTGTTCGTCGTAAGCTTCGCAGCTTGCTCCAATAACGGCTTGGTTAACACGGTAATCTCTAGATTACTTAGTAATGCCTCACGAAGCGGACGTTCTTCGCCTTTTTTATTAATAGGAACGAGCTCTTCAGCCTTCCAACCCATTTGTTCGATCAGTGCATCCACTAAGCTAGCATGGTTCTCTGGAAAGATACCTACACAGTCACCTGGTTCGTACTGCAAATTGGATCCCTCAAGAGATAGTTCGAGATGACGTGTCTCCCGGTCTGATCCACGACCGTTGAGATTCAAATTCTCAAGCACTTCAGACTTAAAGGGAGATGTTCTAGAATACGTCGATTCTCCTTCTGAATTTCCGTTACCAATCGCCGTTACAGCATCTGTTACAACAGCTGATCCTGTTGTTGCACTTAAACTAGCTAATACACTGTCAATCCACTCTGCCGCAGATTCATCATAATCCACATCACAATCAACACGCGGAGTAAGTCGGTTTCCGCCTAACTCTTCTAGACGAATGTCAAAGTCCTTACCTGTTTTACAATAGAACTCATAGGATGTATCTCCTAAAGCTAGCACCGAGAACTGTAGGTCCTTCAATTGTGGTGCTCGCTTACTATGTAAGAATTCATAGAAAGGTAGAGCGTTATCAGGCGCATCTCCTTCCCCATGGGTACTCACGAGGATTAATAAATTCTGTACTTGCTTTAAGCTATTGGATTTGAAGTTACTCATAGATGAGAGTACAACCTTAAATCCTTGATCTTCCAACTTAGCCGTCAGACCCTTCGCTAATCTTTGGCAATTGCCTGTCTGAGATCCGAAAAGTACAGTCACTTCTCGGGATATAGCAACAGGACTGTTTGTATTGAGCACTGCTGGCTCTGCTGGCACCACTGAAGCAGCTTGCACGACAGCGTTTGGTGTCAACTGCGATGAAGCACTTTGGCTAGCCGTAAGAAACCCACTAAGCCAGATCTGTTGTGTCTCCGTTAGTGTTGGCAAGAGACGATTGAGTAGTTCTACTTGCTCTTGGTTGAAAGGACTATTCATTACTTGAAGTTGCAACATTATCCACCTCACAAAGAAATACGATCATTTTAAAACCAAGTATACACATATGAATTAGTTAATAGATTACTTCAAGCTATCATAAAGCGACAATAACGTCAATGAGATTATGATAGAATCACTCCATTTCCGATAACTTTCTTATATTTAATTATAGTTTCTGATTCACCGATTAGTCCAATCACAGTATCGCAATGGAATCATAAGTTTTCCTTATAATAGGGCGAAAACTCCATTAACCTCTTCAGTCTCATCAGACTCATCAGACTCATCCGTTTCTTCAGCATCAATCTTGAACACATTAATTTCTTGAAACAGCATTTGTGAAATTTCATTAATTCTAATAGCTTGTTCGGCAATATCACTAATAGCATTGTCCTGCTCCATGCTTGAAGCATTCACTTCCTGAACTCCTGCAGCGGTTTCTTCAGCGATGGCAGCTACGCTGTGAACCGATTCAGATAGTCTGGTATTATTAGTCCGGGTCATATCCATCTTGTCGTGAATCTGCCCAATCTGCCTACTAATCTCTTCTATAGAATGGTCAATAGCTTCAAATGATGAAAGAGTCTCCGCTACTTTATGATCCTGCTTCTCAAAATTCCCTTTCGTCTCAAGCATATCTCTTTGAAAGTCGATCATACCCAATTGTAAATCATTGATTATCGCTGCGATATGAACAGATGATTCTTTCGTTTGTACCGATAACTTCCTCACTTCAGCTGCAATAACTGCAAATCCCTTTCCATAGGCTCCGGCCTGAGCTGCCTCAATAGCTGCATTTAATGAAAGCAGATTCGTTTGAGTTGATATTTCTGTAATCGAATTGGTAATTCTCGATATTTGTTTCGATTGCTCCACTAACTTGATTAACGCATCATATACATTTGCGATCGAATCACGAGATTGTTGTGATACGATCCTTAAGTCTGTGACAGCCACAAACCCTTTACGGGTGTTGTTATTAGCGGTTTCACTTGTCGATACCATCATCTTCGTATATTCCGTAATTTCATGAACTCCCCGTTCTAACTCTTCGATCAGACTCGCACTATGCTCGGATTGCTCAGCTTGCTGTCCCGCTCCAACAGAGATATCCTGAATAGTCCTCACAATATCCTGATTCGTGTGAGCCGTAATCGCTGAAGACTGCTGGAAAGAGTGAGCGTAAGTCGCTAGCGAGGACGCTGCAGATTGCGTATGCTGAAGCATATCTCTAACCCTCTGTACCATATGATCGAAATGATGACTTAAGCGACCTAGCTCGTCATGATATGGAGAATTAATTTGATAGCGCAGATCACCTTCAGAAATTTGATAGAGGGCCGATTGCAGCTTGTTTAACGGAGATACAAAGGAGCGTATTAGAAATATCGCTATAACAAGCGTCATAACAATTACGAGAATTGCAGCATAAGTAGCAATAGAAGTTGTATCATGTAATAATGCAAAAGAATAATCTTCCGCCTTCAGTGCATTCTCTTCTGCCGCCATATACAATTGCTCATTCGTATTAACCATAGCTTGATTCATAGCAAGTGCTTCCGTATGTAAGTTATTCATTTCCTCAAGTGTCGTCAGAGTGTCCTGTCCTTGAGTCTCCACTATACTAATTAATTCATCTATTTTTTCTCTATATTTCTTAATCTGGCTTTGTAAAATTTGTAAATCTTTGAACGCCCTTGTATCTTCTGAGAAATCCACCCTAGCTAATTTCGTATTAAGTTTATGGTACGTCTCCTTAAAAGAATCTGCATATTTGAGATCGCTAGTTTGAACGAGGGAATTTTCCAATCCATTCAACTCTTGCAACAGTTGGGTCATTTGTACAACAGTAACTCTTTTCTCCATCTCTATTTGCTGAATTTCCATTGAAGATTGCACAAGCTTTATTGTATGACTCTGATAAAGAGCTACCCCTAGAAATATTAGTGCAACAGCAGAGAAGCTTAAAATCAACTTCCATTTCATAGAAAGGTGCAAGGTGTTTCCCTTCATAAAATATCATCCTCCATAATTCCTATTAAATTAAATAGGTCTTTTTTACTATACTCTTGATTGTAAGAGCAAATTGTTAATGGATTAGTATGATTGTGTAAAGGGAATGTAAATTATTGCGCACGAATTTGTAAATAGTAGACATAGAAAAAAATAACGCTTGGATTTCCAAGCGTTTCATAGCAAGATATTTAAACTAATACGACGTGGTTACTTACTCTACCACCAATATCCTGGCCGATGTTGTATTTACCACTCTGGATGACACCCAAGAACCAAGACCTGCAGCCAATATACTTAGAAATGCAAAGCCGATAACGCCCCACCACTGAATAACGAGAGGGAAATCAACTATTCCATAATCAGAGACAATACTCTCGAGGAGCTTAGGTAACAAATATACGCCAGCCAATCCACCAAGTAGCGCACCCATCGCAGACAGGATGATGATCCCTACCGTTACAGATAATCTAATATAACTAGAAGTCATACCAATGGATTTATAAATGCCGTAAGTTTTACTTTCTTTCTTAATGTTAATTCGGCAAGTGCTCACTATAATGATGAATGTAACCATGATGAACAACAGCCCCATTATACTAAAAGGAATACTCAATACGGTTGTACCCTCTTTGTAAGTAGCATCCAGTAACGTCTGTTGATTTAATGCTTTAAGAGAATCATTGTAATGAGCATTGATCTCATCTACTATAAGATTGGCTTGCGTACCGTCGTGAAGATTAATGAAAGTTGTAACCACCCCATTATAATCTGGATTGTACGATTTGACGACATCCTTAGTAATTCTAGCTGTATATGACATATTAGCAATCGCCTGGTATATTCCAGATACGGTAAGGACTTGTTGGTGACCCTCAATATACACATCTACCACATCGCCAATATCTTTGCCTAGCATCTTCGCTACATTGACACCAATAGCAATTTCATTCTTATTCCGGGGGTTAGTTCCTCTTAATGTCGTATAACCCATATCATCAAAACTTCCGTCAGCAACATCCAAACTGATACTCATCGACTCCGGTAATGATTCGTCTTCATATGGCATCTCATCTGAAGGAAATACGGCTGCCATAGAATCCAACCAACCGATGTTCTTTACTCTCGGGTCTGATGATAGTTGCTTGTCAAAGGTAACACGATCAAAGGTAGAATCATTATATATCGCAGCTACAATATGAGATGAATCATACCCCCACTTTGGCGATGTCTGTCCGACCGAACTGATACTGTTCAACAATAGAAACCCGAACACAAGTACCGCAGATGTAATAATAGCTAGAACCATCATTAAGATGGAACCTTTCACATTCTTAACAATATTCCTAAATCCAATAACGAATATGACAGGATACCGTTCAAATCCCGTTTTACCTCTTTCTACTGAATTCAATCGTTTTGTCATTTTGCTACTGTCCATTTCAGACATGCCATACCTGATCGCTTGTACAGGCTCAATAGAACGGGCTTTGCCCGCATAACCCCACGCACATAGTATGACGAGAATAAATATTAACAATCCTACAAAAGAAACAATTGGCATCCATTGTATATCGATTGGAATATTCTCCGTCTTCACATAAGAAAGGGAACTTTCTACGATCAATCTCGATACAAATATGCTAACGATTAGTCCAGGTATAATTGAAATGATAGACAGAAGACCATATTGAGCAACGTATATGCCTATTATTCTTTTCGAGGTTAATCCCAAGGATTTAATGATTCCCATCGTCCTATAATTGGACAAGATCGCATCAGAAATAGTATATCCGATCGTATATATGGACACTAACATCATAACGACTCCGAGAAAAACCATTACAAATCCAATCACTTTATTGAGAATAAGATAGAAAGCTGCGATTACCTCAAACTCTGCCATGGATTCAAGATAAGGAGTACCCCATTCTTGCTCAAACTTTTGCCAATGTAGCGAACTAAGACTATAATCTTCAAATCTAAGTCCTAGCATATACATCTCTTTACCCGTCATAGCATCTAAATGTCCCTTGTAATCTTGACTGTTCATCCATATGCGTGCACTCGTTGAAAAGGGGCCCCCTTCAGGAATATCAACCACAATGGCAGATACCCTTAATTCAAAGCTCCTTTCTCCCGTATTGAATCCAATGGATTCACCAATCGAAATGTCATGGGTAAGTGCCGCCGACGTTGGAATCCATATCGTTCCGATCTCGGGTTGTAAACTCTCAACACCGTGATCAAAAATAAGCTTATCCACCGTGAAGGGTTTTTCCGGCGTATCCATCATTAGTAGAAATAATTCTGAGATTTCTTTACCCTGATGGGTTATTCCAGCTAAAGTCCTATACGGCATCAATTCAGATGCAGTAATCCCTTCTTGCTTATCCCACCACTCTTTTACTATATACGGATCGTGCAGTTCGTCTCCCATATTCAATATTTGGTGAGAACCATTCGTTTGCGTGTGTATATCTTTAAATACATTCTCTGTATTTAGAATAACCGTGACTGAGGTTGCAAGTAGCAACGTGGATAACATGATCAGTAAGGCGATTAATCCATTCTGTAATTTCTTCCGCCTTAAATTAGCCAGGCAAAGTGTCCACACAGCATACATAACGTCTACTCCCTCCCCGACACGTACGAGAAGATAATACTTTCTCTGTCGTGAATAGAATCCTCATCGTATTTGTCGAACTGAAGCACACCGCCAATAGTGCCATCTTTAATCAATATTAATCGATCCGCCCTACATGCAGCCTTGATGTCATGAGTTACCATCACAACAGACTGCCCCGCTCGATTCATCTTCGTGAGAATATCCAGAACCGCAACACCCTGATCGTAATTCAAGCTTCCCGTCGGCTCATCCGCGAACAGGACATCTGGAGAATTAATAAGCGCTCTAGCTATCGCCGCTCTTTGCTGCTGTCCACCCGAAGTCTGGGCAGGCAGACGATTTCGCTGTCCTTCTATATCCATATTACTCATGAGTGAGACTGCCTGCTGCTTCACTTCCGTCTTCAGATATCCTGCCACGTATCCTGGTAGAGCAATATTCTCGAAGATCGTAAGGTCAGGCACCAAGTTAATACTCTGATAAATGTATCCGATCTTTCGCGCCCTAAAATCAGCTAATTCTTTTTCCTTGTATTTATGAATGTGTTGCCCCTGAAATTGCACTTCACCAGCCGTTACGCTATCCAGCCCACTTAGAAGGTATAACAGTGTAGACTTTCCTGAACCTGAGTTTCCCATAATGACGGTGAAATCCCCTTCGTAGATGTCTATATCTACGTTGCGTATAGCATGATATTGTTCACTTCCTGTTGAGTAGGTCTTGCATAGATTGGTTCCCTTAATAATCACTTGCTTTGACATATTTAAGCCCTCTCCTTATTTCCGTATAAACTCATTGTAAGGGGCTAATCTTGTGAAATACTTATCAATATATTAATAAAATATTACTGGTACAAAATATACGGTTCAGCACAGCAACTACGCTTAGTCTCAACACAATGGAATGGCACAGAAGAATTCCGTTCCTTGACCCTTCACGCTTTTAAATGAGATCGTGCCCTTGTGCGCTTCAATAATATGTTTGCAAATCGAGAGTCCTAACCCTGCTCCTTCATTTCGATGTATGGATTGATATGAACTCACTCTTCCTTGGAAATAGCGTTCAAATATAAACGGCATATCTTGAGGTAGAATTCCCTCTCCTGTATCGGATATGGTGAATGTTAACTGCTCCTGTTGAAGTTCGATGTGAATACGTATCGTATCGCCGGCCGATGTATGTTTCAATGCATTAGCAATGAGATTTGAAATAACCTGTTCCAATCGAGTAGCATCTACATGAATTAATACATTAGGAACATCTTCTCGCTCCGGTTCGGTAAATACAACACCAGTAGTTCGAACATAATGTCCAATAGGTTTCAGAATGTTCAGAAGGATGTCTCGACTATATTGCTCTGTAAGAGTAACTGAAATTTGTCCCAATTCACTCAAGGCATGAACTAACAGATCATCAATCAACCTTGCCATTTTATCCGCATTCGTCTGCATCACTTCCATGTATTCCATAATCGAAGGCATATCCGGGCATACCCCGGCATGAATAGCTTCAATGTAAGCTTTCATCGTGGTAAGAGGTGTCTTGATATCATGTGAAATGTTAGAGATCAATTCTTTCTGTGCTGTATCTTGTTCTGCTCTTTGGATGTGCAGTGACATGATCTCTATTCTCATCTGATCGAACATCGCATATACTTCCCCAACTTCATCGATTCTGCCATATGTGAATTGCGGTTCATAATTCCCTTTGAGGATCGCTTCGGAATAGTTCTTCAGTTGATAGATAGGCTTGATGGCTTGATCGTTTATTTTGCGAAGAAGAATGAATAATAGATTGATTAGAATGATCCCACATACAATAATGATTACGAATGGAATCCAAGACTTTGAATGTGATTTCTCGTTCAGAACCATACTTTCAGGCATCGTAAAAATCGCATTTCCCACTTGAACTTGAGACTCTTCATCAATGACAGGAAAGGCGATTTTGAACATATCCTTATCTACTCTTGAGGTATATAAATCATAGTGAAGCGAGGTCCTCACATCGATATGTTCAATAGATTGATCTAGAGGAACCGTAAACGCTACGTTACCGTCTAATTGAGCATAAATAAGATTCACACCGCTGACTTCGGTCATCTCTCGCACTGTCTTTTGCATATAGGGGTCCGCGGAAATATCCTCGTGATGTTGTTCTAGATATTGCATGATATCACTCACTTGGATACGTACTTGATTGATTACATATTTCGGTTCAGATGCTTGTCCACTTCCAAGAGGATTCACCCACATATATGTCGCGCATCCTATCATCACAATCACACTAATCAAGGCATAAGCATGCCATCTTTTCATCCAGTCACGTAAATACATACAATGCTCCCATCTCACATTTCATCCATATTCAATTTATACCCAACACCCCAGACCGTTCTAATATAGATTGGATGTGACGGGTCGGATTCCACTTTCTCTCTTAATCTTCGAATATACACAGTAATCGTGTTCTCATCTCCTAGAGAGGTGTAACCCCAAATGGCGTCTAACAATTGGCTCTTAGTAAACACCTGATTGGGATTATTGGCTAAAAAATATAGTAGTTCAAATTCTTTGGAAGACAATGAAATTTCCTTATCGTCCACGGTTAATATGTAAGCTTTCTTATCTATTGTAATATTTCCTATATGTATCGCATCACTGTCTAATTTCTTTTTTTTACTTACCATTCCCTCAACTCTTCGCAAATGAGCATTTATTCTTGCAACCAACTCACTTAATGAGAATGGTTTAGTCATGTAATCATCTGCACCAAATCCAAGGCCTAGCACTTTATCTGTGTCACTTCCGCGCGCGCTTAGAATAAGTATAGGTGTTGTACATTTATCTCGAATTTGACGACAAAGTTCAATACCATCCACATCTGGTAGCGTAAGATCCAAAATTATGAAATCCGGATTTGATGTATCAACACACCGCAACCCGTCTGCGCCGTTGTTCGCTACCTCTACCTCGTACCCATGTATACTTATATAATCTCGTAATATACGAGAAATATCTTGCTCATCTTCAATAATAAGAATCTTGCTTGCTCGATTCATAGATTATGACCCCTCACTCTAATATTCAACAGACAACCTTAAGTCCAACGCAACGGTTCAGGTATCTTCGGCTTTTTTTCAATCCCTCTTATTCTACTAGATTCTAAGTTGTTTTTCTATTATTTGCGAATTATTAAAGTAGCTGTGATTATCGTTATTAATTCCATGATTCCCCTTTCTTGAAAATATGAGATAATAAGAAAAGTTTAAATATAAAGGAGACTATTATTATGACTGATCGCTATAACCATCCCACCTATTTAATTCGCAAGAAAGTTTTCAAAATATTCGGTGATGCCTTCCATATTTATGATGCTCAGGGCGGACTAGCCTTTTACGTCAAACAAAAGGCATTTAAACTGAAGGAAGATATTCGAATATATAGTTCCGAGGACATGACTGAAGAAATTCTAATTATAAAAGCACGATCAAGAATTGACTTCTCTGCTACATACGATGTCTACGATCCCCAAAGAAATGAGACTGTTGGCAGCTTAAGAAGAAAGGGGATGAAGTCGATCCTCAAGGATGAATGGACCATTCTCGACACTCAGGAAGTTGAGGTCGGACTGATTACAGAAGATAATATGTTGCTGGCTATCATCCGTAGATTTCTATCCAATCTCGTACCTCAGTCCTTCCGTGGTACAATGGGGCAATATGACGTGCTTACTTTCAACCAACGATTTAATCCTTTCATTCAGAAAATTGAGCTTGATTTCTCCATGGATCATAACCGTCTCCTCGATCGCAGACTTGGAATCGCGGCTAGCGTCTTGATGAGCGCAATCGAAGGCAAACAACAATAATATACTAAATCGCCTTGATCATGAATTTATGACTGGGCGGTTTTTTGATATATTTCAATTCGCATTTGTATTTAATAATTAAATTTGCTAGAATAACTGACGAACGTTCGTTAATATAGGGGTGATTCGATTGAAACGTACAGAGATTAAAGCGGTCGCCTTGAAATTTTTCACAATTCATGGGTATGAGGGAGCATCTCTGTCGCAAATTGCCGAGCATGTCGGCATGAAGAAACAGTCTCTCTATGCTCATTTCAAAGGGAAAGATGATCTATTTCTGCAAGTTTTACATGATGCCAAAGAGACAGAGATCTCATCGATACTACATTATTTGAGTAAAGTCGTTCCCCTTAATCCCAAAGCAGATTTATTAGGATATCTGCAATTGGTCATTGATTTGTTTCAACAGAACGAACAGTTAAAGTTTTGGCTACGTATGTCTTTTTTTCCACCTCTCCATCTTGCAATAGCGATTAGTGAGGAAGTAATCGACTCGGAACAAAAAATTCAAACCGTACTAGAAAGTAAATTTCAAGAATGGATCGATGCCAAAGCCATCATGGAAGATACAGCCACCGTACCTACTCTTGCCTTCTTAGGTATCGTTGATTCGATCATGCTAGAGCTTGCTTATGGTAATAATGAACAACGTTTAAACGATAAACTAAATGCCTCATGGACCGTGTTTTGGAGAGGTATTTCACAGATATGATTTTACAAAAGAGAGGTATTACTTTATGAAGAAACCATTAAAAGAACAAAAAGCAGTTTTACTCATCCTATTAAGTAACATATTCATTGTTTTTCTAGGAGTCGGACTTATCGTCCCTGTTATGCCATCCTTTATGAATATGATGCATTTATCAGGCCAATCGATGGGGTATCTTATGGCGGCCTTTGCGTTCGCACAATTACTCATGTCTCCCCTTGCAGGACGATGGATTGACCGTTATGGCAGAAAGAAAATGATCATAATTGGCTTATTCCTCTTCAGTATATCGGAGATCATCTTTGGTTTAGGTACACATGTATCGGTTCTTTATTTTTCCAGAATTCTAGGAGGCATTAGCGGTGCTTTTATTATGCCTGCCGTAACTGCCTTTGTTGCAGATATTACCTCTGTAGAGGAAAGACCGAAAGCGATGGGCTATATTTCTGCCGCCATTAGTACCGGTTTTATTATTGGCCCAGGTATCGGGGGCTTTATTGCTGAACTGGGTATTCGTGCCCCCTTCTACTTTGCTGCTGGCTTCGCATTAATAACAGGTATTTCATCCCTATTTATTCTCAAAGAGCCACTGACCAAGCAGCAGCTTTTGGAAATCAGTCAACTTAAAAAAGAGACAAACTTGGCAAGTGATCTCAAACGCTCACTCCAACCACTATACATTATTGCCTTTATTATTGTATTTGTACTGGCCTTTGGTTTATCTGCATATGAAACTGTATTTAGTCTATATTCTGATCATAAATTTGGATTCACTCCACGAGATATTGCTACCATTATTACAATAAGCGCCATCTTCGGGGTTATCGTCCAGGTCTTTGCGTTTGGTAAAATGGTAGATAAACTCGGTGAAAAGAAACTCATCCAAATATGCTTAATTGCTGGCGTAGCATTAGCGGTAGCATCCACCATGGTCTCTAGCTATTTAACCATTCTGCTAATCACCTGCTTCATCTTTCTCGCATTTGACTTGCTACGCCCAGCATTAACGACCTATTTATCAAGAACTGCCGAACAAGAACAAGGATTTATCGCTGGAATGAACTCAACATATACTAGCTTGGGTAATATCGTCGGACCTGCGTTAGCCGGTATATTATTTGATGTAAACATCAACTATCCGTATCTCTTTGCTGCTGTCATTATGTTTATTGGTCTTGTCATTACGATGATGTGGAAAGAAAAACAATCCGCTAGCAGCTTGGCACAATAATATGGGGAATGACCTACTAAGGCTGTCGAGACATTCTCGGCAGCTTTCTTTATGTCTTAATAGTAATTTCTTGTAGTTACCATCAACCACGCTTTTTCATGCTCACGGTCATTGAACAGGGAGATGCTTATGGCACCTAAGAGAAAGTTTACTAAAGAAACAATCATTTCTGTAGCTTTTGAAATAGCAAAGGCAGAGGGTATTGATCAAATCACGATAAGAAAGGTTGCTGACCAGATGGGGAGCTCCATAGCCCCTATTTATGTGAACTTTACAGATATCTATGAGCTAAAAAAGGCAGTGATGAACAAAATTCATGAAGTTTCTCAGCAAATGCTAATGACACAATACAACCCAAATCCATTTCTAAATATTGGTATCGCCAGTCTGAAGTTTGCTCGAGAGTATAGTGTACTTTTTAAAGACTTGATCATGAATAACCATACTTATTTGAGTGATGTTCAACCGCAAGTGGGTAACATTCTGGAACAAATGAGACTTGATCCTGAAATGCATGACTTTACAGACAAGGAGCTTATGGGAATTCTATTAAAAATGCAAATATTTCAAATGGGTTTATCCGTAATGGACGTCAATGGATTGCTTCCGGAAGTATTTGATGAGGAGAAGTTAATTGCGATGATGGAACGCACGGGCAAAGATATCATTGCTGGTGTTCGCTCCCTCAAGATCGAAAGATTGGATTAATATCATATGGGAGTGATATACAAATGGAGAAGGACAGAGTACAAACCTTAATTGCAGATCTTTTTAAGAAAACAGTACAGAAAGACGCTAAAATATATAATGCTTATATGTTAGTTCATTCTGATAAGCTCGGTATTCACATGAATATAGCAGAAGGTACAACGGGTAGTCAGGTCGCAAATGCACAACAACCTTTTTTCATCGCCAGCATTGGCAAGCTATTTACAGCGGTCCTCATTGGTCTTTTAGTGGAAAAGAAACTGATATCCTACGAAGATAACATCTCCATGTATGTAGATCCACTCCTACTTAACAATCTACATATTTTCAAAGGAACCGATTATACACATGATATCCAAATAAAACACTTATTGAATCACACATCAGGCCTAAATTGTTTTCTCGAGGATAAACCTAAACAGGGTAAATCTATGCTCGATATGCTGTTTGATGATCCCTCTCGTTTCTGGACACCGCAAGAAGTTATTCAATGGTCTAAAGAGCATCTGCAATCACATTTCCCACCAGGTAAAGGATTTCATTATTCAGATACAGGCTATAATCTGTTAGGATTAATCATTGAGCAAATAACATCGAAACCCTTTCATGATGTCCTTCGGCATGATATTTTTGAACCGTTTGAGATGAACCATTCATATTTAATTCTCCGTTCTGAACCTACAACACCAAGCGAATTCCCCATGGCTCATTTATTTGGACGAAATATCAATATGACAGACTACCAAAGCCTTAGTATTAGTTATGCCGGAGGTGGAATTGTCTCCACAAATGAGGATTTACTTAAATTCATGAAAGCACTAGTACATGATGAGATTCTTAAAGAAGACACTCTTGCAAATATGAAGAGGGATTGGACGAAATTTTTCATGGGTATTGATTATGGTTATGGAATAATGAATTTCAAAACCATCCCCTTATTCATGCCGCAGAAATATAATATGTGGGGAAATGCCGGCTCAACAGGAACGTTTCTGTTCTACCATCCGGACATGGATACATATCTATTAGGAAGCTTAAATCACTTTCGTTACAATAGAAAAGGAATACGGCTGATGCTTCAAACCATTGATAAGCTCTCAAAATGTAATTAAATGTTTTAATGAATACTCTGTCTAAGGCATCGTTTCAAATCGAGTAAGAGGGGCTCGTCCAAGATGATATATGAACAGCCGCCAACATTGTGGCGGCTTGAGGGCTGAAAATTCACTTTAACATTTCAAGAAAATATCTCACTGCAAATCCAAACCTCTTAGAGTGGGTGCCTCATGTTCATTGACAGGTGGGGCTGATTTTTCAAGCTCTTCGACCTTTTCCTGCACCTGCTTCATGAGCATTTCATTGAATTCCTTATCGGGCTTATATGACCCATTATAAACGATACCGAGCAACGCCTTATCATATCGAGAGAAACTCATCAAAGCAATTCCCCCATTTTCTCCCGTAATATCAAGTGAAATCGTCGGATCATTGCTGCTGTAACCTTGACCATTGTATACAACCGACTTGACTGCGCTGTGAACAACGTTATATTCCTTCGCCAGATTCTTTGCCAGTGCAACATATTCCTGCGGACTTTTATCAAGAGTCGCATCAAAAGCTACTGAAACCTTTTTATCCAGCGTTCTGTCACGGACTATGCTAAATAATTCTCCTGTTACCGAGTCCACAGAGAAACTATAGCTACGCTTGCCGTCGAACAACACATCGGCGTACCAGCTCGAGCGGGTAAGACTTTCGGTTGGCTGCTGGTAGCCCATTTCAATTATCTGACCCTCTAAGCTCAGACCAAATACCTCCCAGAGTGCTTGTGCGCCGATTTCCGCTGCATCTTTTTGGGTCATGTCCTTGCTCGTTGGCGTTTGGTTACGGTAGTATTCAAGGTCAATTGCTCTCACCGTATAATTTGCTATTTTGTAGCCTGCCGGCAAGCTCTGGTCTGCCGTTTGGGATGGACTGGTTGCAACATTTGCATAGCTTGTAGGGATAGTATTTGTTTTTTTGAATGCCGTCACCGTCGCTGCCTCTGTGAATCCCTGGAACAGTAATGTGCTGGCCCCAATGACCACTGCGGCCGCCAATATCGTTTTTTTCAAGCTTTTTCTTTCCGTTCTGTTTGCTTTCATCTAAATCTCTCCTTCATAATTTTATGTGTGATCACAATTAGCAGTATAAAATAGGCGGATTATAGAATCATCATCAAGTTATTATGAAGTTGTAAAAATGATTGTTGCCGTCGTTCCCTCCCCTGGATGGCTCATAAACTCTAGCTCCGCGCCGTGAAATAAGACAATCTGTTTACAGATGGCAAGGCCTAATCCGGCGCCGCCGTCCCTGCGGTTTCGTGATTTCTCTACGCGATAATAGGGCTCTGTAATATACTGGAGTACTTCGGATGTCATACCTTTTCCGTTATCCTGGATACAAACCGTTTTCTTTCCTACCTCTATAGCGGCACGCACTATGATATATCCACCCGTACCGCACGCCTTTATCGCATTGTCAATTAGATTGACAAACAAACTTTGCAGTAAGCAGGCATCTCCCCAAATAACATCCATTTCACAATGAAACACAATTTGAATTTCTTTTTCAGTAATCTTACTATGCAAGGTCTGTTTAACAGATTGGAAAAGGTCTGATACTTTTTGCGCTTTCCAGGTGATCTGGTCATTTTTAAGGTTTGCCAGTTCGAGTAATTGATTGGCCATTGTCTGCATACGCCGACTTTCCGACATAATATAGTTGATCGCGGACAGCCTGTCATCTTCAGTTAGGGCAGCCTTTTGCATATATTCCGCGTATCCATAGATTGCAGTCAAGGGCGTACAGAGCTCATGGGCAAAATTATCAATAAACTGCTGTTTTTTTTCTGCGGCAGTGATAAGCTCCGTCATTTGATGCTGGATTTCCTCTGCCATATGATTGAAGCTTTGTGCCATTTCGGAAAGCTCATCATGCCCGGATACCGGGAGCCTGGTTTCATATGCACCAGCCGCGATATTGCGAGAGGTTTGAGAAATCTGCGATAGGGGCTTAAATATTCGATTAAGCACTAAATGAAGGCCTACAGCAAGCAATACGGAGAGAATAAATCCCATGAAAAACAGTAAATTTTTCATATGTCCCCATCCAATTATGGCATCTGTCGTATCATAAAAATAGACCATTGTATACAAATCATATGGCGCAGGAAGCTTTCCCGAAACAATCACATAGGTATGGCTATCTGATTTTTGTATAGAAACCAGTCGATTTCCATCCTCTGGTGGTTCCAAAAAGCTACCCTGTAATACAATCTCCAACCGATTGGAATAAGCAAGCTGATCGCCCTTGTAAAGCGCTAGTTTAACCTTTTTATCCCCGGACAGATAACTGTATGGCTGGAGCAAAGATCCTAAAGAGCCCTCAATATCAATTCCACGGCTTTCCACAGCATGAAAATCCTTTATAAGCGCAGATGTTATAAAATAATGTTCACCCAAGCTTCTTTCTTCTACACGATTAACAGTATCTTTGAATGTAGTGACAGAAATGATTAATATCCCAAGATTGAAGGAGAACAGAAAAAGCACCAGCGTTGTTAAAAAAGTGCGGTATTTCATGCGCTTATCTCCAGGCGGTAACCCAGCTTATAGATCGTTTTTATCACATTTTCCCAGCCTAATTTTTTTCGAAGCTTTTGAATGTGAACATCAATCGTTCGGGTATCCCCTTCATAATCATAGCCCCACACAAGCTGCAGAAGTCTTTCTCTAGACAATGCGATATTACGGTTGTATACCAACACCTCTAACAATTCATATTCTTTCGGCGTACATTCCACAAGCTGTCCCATATAAAACACCTGATGGCTGTCAAAATCAATCCTCACAGCTCCCGCTTCAAAGGAGCTTTTATTTTTTTGGGTTCGCCGCAGCACTGCTTCTACGCGAGCCAATAGCTCCAACATTTCAAAGGGCTTTGTCAAATAGTCGTCAGCCCCCATTGAAAATCCCTTTATGCGATCTGGTAAGCTGCTACGTGCCGTTAAGAAAATCGTGGGAGTTTCGTGAACTTGTCCAAACACTTCAAACCCATCAAATTCAGGCAGCATGATATCTAAAATTATCAGATCATATGTATGGCATTCTATTTCTGAAATGGCAGTTTTTCCATCAAATACAGAAGTGCAGTGATGCCCTACAAGCTGCAAATTCCTTTTAACCAACTCGTTGATTGATATTTCATCCTCAACAATTAATATTGCTGCCAAAATGATTTCAGCTCCTTTTTTTATAATAATATCATTATTTTGTTATAGAGTTGTAAAGCAGTATTACAATATGCAGGGAAATGCTGGATCAACAAGAACGTTTCTGTTCTACCATCCGGACATGGATACATATCTAATAGGAAGTTTAAATCACTTTCGTTACAATAGAAAAGGAATACGGCTGATGCTTCAAACCATTGATAAGCTCTCAAAATGTGATTAAAGGGGACTTTAGTTCATGAAGGTGATCGTTATTGGAGCAGGTATTGGTGGATTATGTGTTGCTCTTGCCCTACGCAAGATTGGCATACAAGCGACCGTTTTTGAAAAAAGATCAGCACATCAAAATTAACTTCAGTAAACCGTCAGACCTACAGCAACTAGCCGAGGAGTATCATCTGCATCCTTCACATTTGTCGAGACAATTCAAGAAAGAAACAGGAATGACATTAACTGATTACCAGAATAGGATGAGGGTAGATGAAGCCAAGATACTTTTGAAAAAAGATCTCAGCTCGATCGGTATGATTGCCGGGTATGTTGGCTATGATGACGCCGGATACTTTACGCGAATATTTAAAAAACTAGAAGGCAAAGAATCGCACAACTGGAATTTGTCTTGTTGTCAGGAAAGTAATCCGCTCTTAATCAGCATTTCCCTTATTTCTTCCTTGGTCATCAGAACATCATTGGAAGAATAGGTCTTGTTCTTAAGCGAAGGATAATTGGAATAATGCTCATTTAACTGAGAATTCTCAATTGTAGGAAGTATGACAATTAATTGCTCGTTGTATTGTACCGCATTGTGACTTTCGTATTCGGAAATGAGAAGTTCATTAAGTTTCTCACCTGGTCTAATGCCATGCTCCTTTATCCCTACATTCTTCTTCCCGGACATCTCGATCAGTACCTCAGCTAGATCAATGATTTTACACGCAGGCATAGCCATGATAAAAACTTCACCTCCTATTCCTTCTATCGCGGCTTTAACCAGAAGCCCGGTGACTTCTTCCAGCGTCATGAAGAATCGGATCATCCTCTTATCCGTAATACCGACTTGATTTTTATCTTGAATTTGCTTCTTAAATAAATGAAGCACACTTCCGCTGGTCCCTAGAATATTTCCGCCTCTTACGCAAATCATTTTCGTCTTTGTATTCAAATTATTCGACAAAATCATCATCTTTTCCCCAATTGCTTTCGTCATACCGTAAAAGTTGCTCGGATCCGCCGCCTTATCCGTCGACATGTTAATAACCTTTTTCACGCCATTATGCAATGCAGCATCAATGACATTTTGCGTACCGCCCACATTGGTCTTCAAAGCCTCGATAGGTTGTTCCTCGCAAATGGGAACGTGCTTAAGCGCGGCAAGATGGAATACGTAATCGATGCCCTCGCAAGCTTTGAATAGCGCTTCCTTGTCGCGGATGTCACCGATACAAAAGGATAATCTAGCATCGTTGAAGGTCTGCTTCATCGCAACTTGTGCTGATTCATTCCTTGTATAAATGATAATTTTTTTGGGATTATACGAAAGTAACTGAGTAACCAGTTCATAGCCAATAGAACCCGTTCCACCGGTAACCAAAATACTAGATTGTGTTAACATATCTCTCCTCATCCCCTATTTTTTATAAATGGTCAATTCCTTTAAGCATCGTTTTCCAGAGTTCATCATTACCTGCCCATTTTTCTCCGTCGGGTAATTGAACGGCACATACTTTATCTAGTGGCCAGTTTAATTCCACAATTCCATCTACAGGAGCATGATTAATGAGAAGAATCCGAAAATCATGCTTTACAAGTCCCGTTAAAACCGTTTGAAGGTCATATACATCCTGAATGCTCCCTTCTGTTCTGACAAAAAGAATCCGTTGACAGCTTTCCATCTTCTCCAGAAAGCGCTGAATGCGTCGGTCAAACTTTTGTTTCACCTCAGGATAGGCAAATAAGTTAGTGTAAGTATTGCTCGCTTTGGTAAAATCATGGTTGGAAAAAATATGATAGGCATTTTCCGACACAAGCAGCATTTCTTCGCCTGCATCTCCGACTACCCTCAAGTTATCCAGTTCCATAAAACCTGTAAATCTATTCATCAACAACCTATTTACTTCCGACAACTGTGGCGATCCCACCCAATCTAACACGCCGGAAAATAACCTTAAGTTGTTTTTTTTAAGCTGAATGGAACCCAGACAAAGATCTCCCAAACTGAAAATACTATCGTACTCCCCTTTTAACTCCGCTAGTCTCATAATCTCTCAGCACCTTTCGTTTACTAAGGTTTCTACTCTATTAAATTCACTCTTCCACCAAAATGCTTGGACTCAAGTAATTGTAACAGCATCCATTTTTATAATTTTGGACTTATTCGCCCATAACTTCGCCCGAACTTATTCCTTATTTCTCAATATACTGTAGTCTATACTAAAAAAATTAATATCATAGGATAGAGGAGAGATGGACAGTGAAAATACTGCTAGCAACATACTGGCCCATTCCGCATATTGGAGGGGTATGGCCTTTTATGGTGCAGCTTAAAGCTAAGCTGGAATCCATGGGGCATGAAGTGGATATTCTCGGAAATGGGGACGACGCCACAAATTCTTTTATTTATATGCAGAATCAAAATCGAATACTTTCAAAGGACAAACTGCTTCCGTTGCTAAAAGCCAAGTTGAATCTAACCACATATCCTGTTCTTCATGCCAACCCCCTAGTCAACTATGCTGAATTCCAAAGGTATATGTATGAATTAGCTGCTGCTTATTTCAATGTAAATGACTATGATGTGATTCACACGCAAGATGTCATATCCACCACTGCCATAGCTCGAATTCGTCATCCAAAAACTGCTCTAGTAGCCACATTACACGGTTGCGTTGCTCATGAGATTAGAAAAATTCAACACCCAACGGATTTTGTGGCCCATGCTTATTATGATGCGGTTGAACATACAGGAGCCACTTCCGCTGAGGTCACTCATGTTGCTAACCAGTGGCTGCATGACATTTTGACTAGTGAATATAAGGTGCCCGCTGAACAAGTGAAAGTGTTTCCTTATGGATTCGATATAGATACATTTATAAACCGGATGCATATAGGAAGCGACTTAGCTCGCCCTACCGACAAAAAAGTCATTATCTTTACGGGGCGATTGGTAGAATTAAAGGGAATTCATTTTCTTTTATCCGCACTTAGTAAATTAAAGAAGAAACGTAAAGACTGGGTTTGCTGGATTGTCGGAGAAGGGGAGAAAAAAGAGGAGCTTTTGAAACAATGTCAAGAACTTGGTCTGAAGAAGTACGTCATGTTTCTGGGCGTAAGGAACGATATTCCAGCACTGTTACACAAGTCTGATATTTTTGTATTACCAAGCCTTATCGAAAATCAATCTATATCTGTAATTGAAGCACAAATTGCAGGAAAAGCGGCGATTGTCAGCAATGCTGGTGGTTTGCCTGAGATGGTTGAGCATAAGGTTACAGGTTTAATTACTCCGGTAGGGGATATTGATGCATTAGCGAAGAGTTTGAGGAAGTTACTAAAAAATGATGCTTATCGGACGGAACTCGGAATAGCCGCCCAGAAGTTTGCCATGAAGCAATGGCCGATGAATGCTATGACTGATCAATTGCTTAATCTTTATGAGTCCGCTATCCAGAAAAGAAGACAGGGGTAATGTATATGAAAAGGTTACCTACTTATGAGATTGATGGAAATTCATATAACTTCCTGTTTCTTTCGCCGCTAAAGAGCCTTGATGTACTTGTTGACAGCAGAGTCTGGCCACTTGCCGTGGGAAGACTCCCGAAAGGTTATACCATTCCTGATCAGGCCTCACTCGATGTTCTGCTGAATATGAACGGCGATTATTACAAATCCTTATTTTCTAACCCCCTGCCTACGTTCGGATCTTTCGTTGATGGCTCTGTTTGGTCGCTAATTAGGGATTCCTTGCCTCATCATTATGTTATCCCTGATCAAGCATCGGTCGAGATCTTGAGAACGATGCCTACGGACTACAATAACACTCAATTCACCGCTCCCTTATCCCAGCATGGCAATATATTCGATGACAAGGAATGGGCACTAATCACTGCTACATTGCTTAATGGTTATCGTTTAGCCGATTCTGTACCCACCGATAACGTGAAGAAAATAAAAAGGAAATCGAAATTATGAAAGCTATTGTGACCGGCGGGGCAGGTTTTATCGGCTCCCATCTTGTAGATAACCTTCTGGCTATCGGATTTGATGTGCATGTAATTGATGACTTGTACTCCGGGCATTTATCCTACGTCCATCCTCAGGCTATTTTTCATAAGGAAGATATTCGTAGCAAAGAGAGTAATGAAATCATTATCAGCGAAAAGCCGGACGTTGTATTCCACCTGGCCGCCCAAGCGGACGTGCAGCGATCCATAAACGACCCACGCTTTGATGCAGACGTCAACATATTGGGAACCGTAAACCTGCTTGAGGCCTGTCGAGCGGCTTCCGTTAAAAGATTGATTTTCTCCTCTACCTCCGCTGTTTATGGGAACTTGCAGAGTGATCTGATCTCCGAGGAAGACCCTGCGGCACCCATATCTTACTACGGTTTGTCCAAATGGACTGCAGAAGCGTATATCCGCATTTTTTCCACGATGCATGGGATTCCTTATACGATTCTTCGCTACGGTAACGTATACGGTCCAAGACAAATGCCAAAGGGAGAAGGAGGCGTCATTGCAGTCTTCATACAAAGAATTAAGGACGGAATGCCCTTGCACATTCATGGGGACGGCGAACAAACCCGTGACTTCGTATTTGTTAAGGACGTCGTTCAGGCCAATATTTCCGCGATAACCTTTGGTCACCGGGAGACCATTCAAATCAGTACCGGCCACAGTATTTCCATCAATAGCTTGGTCCAAATGCTGAAACAGATACACGGTTCCGAAATTGAGACTACTTACTCATCGGCCAGAGACGGTGATATCTGTCATAGTTGTCTTGACTGTAGGAAGGCTTACCGTGAGTTACAGTGGCAACCGCAAGTGGACATGATAAAAGGACTTATGGAAACATATAACTCTATTTAAAATCTCAAAAGGGTATGCAATAATTATATATCAACTGCATATCCCATTTTCAACCTATCATTAGTCAAGCTCTTATTCTTCAAAAAAAACGCAACCTATAACGGCTGCGTAAGTTTATTGTGTATAATGAAGCGCATAGGACGGCTGCTTTGAACGACTACTTCCAAATCTCATCTGCAATTTCCTTGATGAATGCAAGTTTGCTCCACTGCTGCTCTTCTGTCAAAATATTACCTTCTTCTGTCGACGCGAACCCGCATTGAGGACTAAGGCAAATTTGATTGATATCCACCACCTGTGCAGCTTCTTTAATGCGCTTGATGATTTCTTGCTTATCCTCTAGTTCGCCATTTTTGGAAGAAAACAGACCTAGTACAACCTGCTTGTCTTTCATAAATCTCAACGGTTTAAAGTCCCCGGCACGATCGGTATCGAATTCAAGGTAATAGCCATCTATGTTCTCAATACCAAGAAGTGTTTCTGCGATGGGCTCATATCCGCCTGAGGATGCCCAAGTTGAATGATAATTACCACGGCAAACATGAGTAGTAATGACCAAATCCGAAGGAAGCCCGGTAATTGCTTCTTGATTGACACGAGCATATCGCTTCGCAATATCAGCAACATCCGCTCCCTCCTGCTGCCTTACTTCCCAATAGTTCTTGTCGCAGAGCATTCCCCAAGTGCAATCATCTAACTGTAGACTACGGCATCCCGCTTCATAGAAAGCTAGAATTGCAGCTTTGTAGGCACTCGCAATATCAGTTATCAGATCATCTGTATTACTATAATAAGCGTCTGTGCTCGCTTTATTCTCTCCGCGTTCAAGCTCTGCAAGAAATTGTGCGGGTGCCGGTATCGCCTGACGGGCAATCACGTCATCACCTGCAACTTGTTTCAAAAATTTGAAATCCTCTACGAATGAATGAGTGGAAAAGCTAATCTTTCCCGATAACCGTGCAGTTTCAGCCCTTGTTTCCACACCTTGAAATTGATATCCTTTTTCAAGAATAACCTTCTCCACGCCATCAAGACCCCACATGAAATCAAGATGCCACCAAGAGCGTCTGAATTCACCATCCGTAACGGCCTGAAGTCCTACAGACTTTTGCTTCTCTACCAACTTGATAATCTCGTTATCCTCTATCTTTCTCAATTCGTCAGCAGAAATCTCCTCGTTCTGAAATTTCAATCTAGCTTCTTTAATCACCTGAGGACGTAGAAAGCTACCAACTGTATCATATCTGAACGGAGTAACCTTTCGTTGTGTTGCGTTTTCTGTAATGTTGCTCATATGGGTAATCTCCTTTAGCTTTTGAATTGAATGTCTAAAAGAAATATACCACGGGATATCAGTTATAACGTAAATCCAATATACTATATCTAGTTATAGCTTTAAACTATATACTTTTTATTATTCGATAATAGCTTGATGAAGTGCTTCAACATAGGCCGATGCAAGTTTTGATAATGCCACATTTTTATGGGAAATCCATCCGACGTTGATCGTTTCATCACAATCCAATGGAACCGGAATAATTTCATTGCCATTTAGATCAGAACTAAGCACTCCAGTAGAAATAGTATATCCATTTAAGCCTATCAATAAATTGAAAAGCGTTGCCCTATCCGTTACACGAATGCTTTTATTGCGCGATAACGTACTAAGAATCTCCTCTGAAAAGTGAAAGGAATTATACTCTCCCTGTTCAAATGATAGATAAGGATAATGCTGAAGCTGTTCTATCGTAACTACGGATTGCTTAGCTAAGGGATTTTTACTACTAATAAAAATATGCGGCTCTGCCGTAAATAAGCTGTTGAATTGCAGATTCCCAGCTTGGAGTAGCCTGTTGATTACTTTGGCATTGAATTCGTTAAGATACAATATCCCAATTTCGCTACGCAAACTTTTAACATCCTCAATAATTTCATGGGTTTTGGTCTCACGTAGTGCTAGTTCGTATTCATCCTGCCCATATTCTTGAACCAAATTCACAAATGCATTCACCGCGAAAGCATAATGATGTGTAGAAACTGAGAAATGCTGTGGTGATGGCTTAGCATCTAAATAGCGTCCCTCAAGTAATTCCGCCTGCTCAATCACCTGCCGTGCATATCCAAGAAATTCTGCACCCTCCATCGAAAGAGTGACTCCTTTATTCGTCCGATCAAAAATAGTAATTTGAAGTTCCTCTTCCAAATCTTTAATCGCATTGGAAAGACTGGGTTGAGATATAAATAAATGCTTTGCGGCTTCATTCATCGAACCTCGATTAGCGACTTCAATAACATATCTCAGCTGTTGTAGAGTCAATAGATCTAGTCCTTTCAGTTTACATTCATGTCAAACGCATCTGCAATCAGCTTATAGGAATGGATTCTTGCCTTCTCATCGTGAATCGGACTATTAAGGAGTATCTCACTAACATTATAATCCTTGCCCATTTGTAGAAGTTGCTCTTTCACCTGAGCCGGTGTACCGATCACTCTACGTTTCCGAATCTCCTTAATATGTTGCAGATCCATCTCCGTGTATGGATAATTCGTTGCTGTCTGAACAGACGGTAAGAATGGGATCTCCAACCCTGTTCTAATACCGAGGAATAACAAATCACTACTCATCGCCAATTGACTTGCTTCTTCTTCCGTCTCAGCACAGATCGCAAGGGTTGCAATCATCGAACGTGGATGATCCTCCAATACATGATTGGACTCGAAATGCTCATTATAATGTTGCGTCGCCATTTCACCACCAGGCGTGCCAAAGAACTCCGCGAAAGCATAAGAGGTACCTAGTGTGGCGGCAATTCTCGCACTCTCCCCACTTGAACCTAGAAGCCAAATTTCAGGAGCTGTGGAAATGATTGGAGCAGTTATTAGCTTCTCAAACGGATGTCCAGCAGGAATGGAATTATTTAGATACCCTATAATATCCAATACCTGTTGGGGATATTTATTCACATCAACGTACTTATCCTGTTGTAGAGCTCTCGTCGCAAGCGGCATACCACCAGGTGCTCGCCCTAGACCAAGATCAATACGACCGGGATGAAGTGCTTCCAGCAACCGGAAGTTCTCAGCCACCTTATAAGCACTATAATGCGGGAGCATAATACCGCCAGAACCGACACGAATTCGGTTGGTCGCTGCTGCTAGATGAGCAACGAGTACTTCTGGACTAGAGAAAGCAAGTGCTGGCATGGCGTGATGCTCGGACACCCAGTATCGAGTGTATCCTAGATCCTCCGTTGCTTTAGCAAGTCGTGTTGATTGATGAAGGCCCTCTGTGGCCGTTTGTCCTTCATTAACATATACCTGGTCAAGTACGCCTAACTTAATCATATTTATACACTGCTCCTCTTCTCTATGGTGTAAAACTTGAAGTAATAATAAAAAAAACCCTTCTTCAAAAGGGCTTATCGATATGAATAAGTAAGTCTTGTCTTACTAAAAGGATATCATGTCCTGTTCTATTCAATAAGCTGATTCAAACTAAATTATAACATTTAACTCTGATGAAAACCAATTCACACTCTCAATCAAATTCAACAGGTTGTTACTTATTTTCTATTCATATACTTATCAATTTTCCGCTTCTCCCAATCATCACCGAAAAAGAAGCCGTTTCCTAAGACAGAGAAGCCATGTGCTAGAATCCCTATCCCCCACCCAAGCAATGGGTAGATAAACCAGATGCTGTCACGAGAAAATAATAAATTTATAAGAATCAACCCTGAATTCACTAAAATATACACCAATAAGTGAATATAAAATTCCTTTACTGCTCTAACCCTTTTTAATGCTAGCTCAAATTTTTCATGATTATCCAATAAAACAACTCCCTTCTTTATTTTATTAATTTACTGTGTAACCTGTTATTACTTCTGTTCATACCTCCTCCTATGTATTATAATAATATATATTATTATAATACATAGGAGGTCTGCAACATGCAAATCATTTTCGGTACGGGTGCATTAGGTTTAGCTGTCATGAGACAATTATTGCTTAAGGGAGAACAGGTAAGAATGGTTAATCGGAAATCGAAACTAAAATTGCCTACAGGTGTTGAACTCGTGCACGGTGATGCGAAGGAAGAAAGCTTTTGCAAAGATGTTTGCCAGGGGGCCAAGGTCATATATAATTGTACAGGACTCCCTTACAGTCAATGGGTCACCGATCTGCCAAGAATTCAACATGGAATCATTGAAGGTGCGGTCTCCTCTGGAGCGAAATTGATTTATGCTGATAATCTTTATGCCTATGGACCGCAGTATGGCGATCTGCATGAAGATCTTCAAGGGAAACCAATTGGATCAAAAACAAGTATTCGTGCTACTCTCAGCCAGATGGTATTACAAGCACATAAGGAAGGACGAATTCAAGCCACCATTGGTCGTGGATCAGACTTCTATGGTCCTGAGGTACATTTATCTACATTAGGTGAACGTGTATTTAGAGCAGCACTAGCAGGAAAGCCTGCTGAAGTTATTGGAGATATTGACCAACTTCATACCCATATTTTTATCGATGATTTCGCGCGAGCATTAGTAACACTATCCGAAAATGAAGAATCGCTCGGTCAAGTTTGGCATGTACCTTCTGCCGACACGGTTAGCACGCGTCAGTTGATAGACTTCATTTATCAGGAAGCTGGTCATAAACCGAAGGTTCGTATCGCGAAGGGATTCATATTGATTGTTATGGGATGGTTCGTGCCAATGATGAGGGAATTCAAGGAAATCATGTATATGTTCAATCAGCCTTTCAAAGTGGATCACGGGAAATTTGATCGGGCCTTCGGTACACAGGTGACATCTCATACAGAAGCGATCCAGTGCACATTAGCATGGTATCGAAGTTTAGAAGAAAAGACGATTAATTAGGAGGCAGAAGCAAGTTGACGCGTCGAGAAGGAAAAGTGAACAGCAGCATGTACGCAATACTGGGTGTTTTGACATTGGGTCCTCATACGGGATATGACATTAAGAAACAAATGGAGCTTAGCACTAGCTACTTTTGGAATGAGAACTTCGGACAGATCTATCCTCATCTAAGTAAGCTTCTAGAGAACAATGATGTTACGATGGATGTGGAATCACAGGAGGGAAGACCAGACCGTAAAGTATATACAATAACACAACAAGGCAAGCGGACATTGGCTGCTTGGTTAAGCATGCCGATGGAACACTCTTTTATCGAGAAAAAGAACGAACTCTTGCTACGGTTGTTCTTCGGTCATAATGTTCCACTTGAAGTCAACATCCGACATATTGATGAGTATAAGAACAAGATGCAGGAGATGCTGCAAGTATTCGAAACCGTAGAGGTATCACTCCGCAGTTGTCACCCGTTAGATGAAAATTTAAAGTATTGGCTAATGACAACTAACTACGGAAAGATACAAGTTAGGGCGCTGATTCAGTGGTGCGAGGAAAGTATTGAAGAATTAAATAGTTAACTATGTATTAGGCGAATGATCCATAACGTCTTGATGTCGTTTCTGCCGAGACATAAGAAATGGAGTATCAAGAATCAATTTCATAATTACGCAACCAGATTTGGCTGCATCGGCGATTATGAAATTGATTCAAGTGTATTCTGGTGACTTCAATTTATTCACTTTCACAAACTGAAACTACGGTTACTGACCGCCCCTTTTCCGATAGTTCCTCGGAGAAAATCCAGTGATACGTTTGAATACGCGAGAGAAGTAGAATATATCTTTATAACCAAGCGCTTCTCCTACTTCCTTGACAGTTAACTCTGTGTTAAGCAGAATATTCTTTGCTTCCGCAGCCTTGAGTTGATGGAGAAATTCATTTAACGGATATCCAGTATACTCATGAATGATCCTGCGAAGTGTCGACACGGAAATATGATGCCTAGCCGCCATGTCCGTAGGCTCTTGTGAGAGGTGCAGTGAAGAAGTGATATCATCAATAACCTTCAGAACGAAACTTCCCCGATTACCATCTTCACTCTGATCCGCTTGAGCAACAAGTTCATACAAGAACGATTCGAGCATCATCGAGGCGCGATCTAGATTACTCGGAACACCACTGTCAATAAGCATGAACATCAATTCCATCTTATGAACAAATGGTTCGTCAATGTTCGCTCTCTTAATGAGTGCCGGATCAGGAAGCCAATTCTCCAACCACTCAGCTATTCTCTCTCCCTCCACGGTAAAATAATATTCATCCCAATACCCGTCCTTATGCGGACCATAATTAAAAACAGCACCAGGATATAGACAGAACCAACTTCCTGCTTCAACGATCTGCAGCTCGCCTCCGTTAACCTGGTAGTAGCCGCCTCCACCCGTAATCATAACGAATGCCCAAAATTTGAAATCAGCATCTTTTCGCTGAAGTGTTCTTGCGGGTAAATGTCCCGCATTTACTACAGTAAGCGACTTTATTTTCTTTTTACTCGGATCTACCACTGGGTCATACAGACGAATTGGATGAGGACTGATCATATAGTCCATATACTTTTTCAATCTACCCATTCTCCCCTTTAAAAAGCTATATTTAATTAACCTCACTTGACAAGTAGAAACGGCTTCGCCGTCCTTTTTCAAGGACGGCACCCATTTCAGCGGAAATATAAGGATTAGAGTATCAAGAATCAATTTCATAATTATGCAACTCGATTTAGCTGACCGGCGATTATGAAATTGATTCAAGTGAAACTTATGCTTTCTTATATTTTCAAATAAGACGTATCTCGTTACAATTATTGATCTTATTGATATTACTTCTTAAACGCTAATCTAAATTCATTCATCGCTTTTCTATGCCGTTCAATATAATTCCACACCCAAAAGACCAGTATTAGGGAAGCAACCAAATACAAAACGGGCACGATGACAGTAACATTGTTTAATAGAAACGCAAAAACTAGAAGTAAACCATTGAACAGATGGTTTATCGCTGTATGAGCATTGCTCGGGATCAAATCCACAGCATTTTTATTATAATTCTGATGTGCGTAACGGATTGCCTGTACGGCAAATGGAATGGATAAGAAAGAAAAGTACAGCGTATAGGGCCCATAGCCCACAACCGGAAGCACCGCGATGATTCCATAACCTAGGACGAAACTACCGATTAGTACATTTTTAGATTTCTTCTTACCAAGGCGAACGACCAGCGTCTTTTTACTAGAGTTCCTATCCGATTCTTCATCTGGGAACTGATTAATAATCAATACATTATTGATAAACAAGGCGACTGGTAGTGAGATCAGAAATGCTTGCAACGAATAGTGTCCAGTCTGCACATAATAAGCTCCCATCGTCATCAAAACGCCATAGGTCGTAGCGACGAGAAATTCAGCCACACCTGTTGCCATATTAATGAAGGAGAGTTTTCCTTTTCCACCCGTATAAAAGATACCCGCAATCAATCCATAGATAATTAGTGGGATCAGACCAAGTCCACTAGCAAAAACTAAATATATCCCAATTAAGACAGCACTGGTACTTAACGCTATCCCGAAGAACCCCATATCTGCTCTGGAGATTAATCCAAGCTGAATCATCCGTGATCCACCGGTAAATGGGCGAATACCCGTACGATTCTCGCTGTCACGTTCAGCATCCTTCCAGTCATTGATCATATTCGTCCCAGCTTGAATCATGATAGCCCCGAATAGGGTTAGTATAAAGGTAAGCATATTTATATGATCCGTCTGCGACAAAGCCAATGCTGCGCCCAAAAGGATCGGAACTAATGACGCTGTAAGAGACAACGGACGAACTGCTTCTTTCCATGCCCGTGCCTTAGCTTTAACATCATCCCACACATTAACATTCTCGCGATTGTGTTCGAATTCGAACACCGTTGGAGGTTCCCCTTGAAGAATTTCTGGTACATATCGATACTTAACGGTAAATGGCTTAACACGAATAAACTCCAACCGATCTAGAGCACCAATATTATGAAATTGACCTACAATAGGTGAACGGTTCAATAGCAGTTCAATCGCTTTATTCCGATCCTTCTCATCTTTCAGTACCTCTGCTCTTCCGATGACTTCACATTCTTCCATCTCCATAAAGGTAGGGCCCTGATGAATCAATATAGCTGTCTCAGGTATGTTGATCCATTGGATCACCTTCGGATCACCCTTCGTACTCGTTAAATAGAAATTAAATTGTTCATCCACTGCAAAATGCATCATTCTTTGCCGAGGCAACCCCATATTAGAGGTTCCTACTGCTGCGACCTCAGCCCGTCCTAAATACTCGAACACCTCTTGCTTGCTGCGCTGTGCCATACAATATATCTCCTCCGTACTTTTCTATTATAATTAAATACCGCACATGTTTTTTAGGTAACTATTCTATTTTACTATAACAAAGGTAATAGACATACCCATAGTCGTCAATTATATCTCAAGAACCTCCCTAAAGCGCATCATTAGTCGTATTATGGGGATAATCAATATACCGACAGTTGCAACATTAACGACATCACTGCCGTCTTTACTATTAGAGTGACAAAACACACAACTAAGGAGAATGAACAAAAATGAGAAAAAAGAATGTTGTCATGATCATGGTGATCGTACTTGCGATTATGTTAACCGCATGTGGTGGATCGAACAATAAAGAAGTTGTATATGAACCGACACAAACAACGAAAGAAATGACCGATAGCGTATTAGCACAAATCGAGCAACCATCTTTAATGGAATTACCGGCCGAAATGGTCAGCGAACTCTATCATTTAGATCCTACTTTGCTTGATCAATATACCATTATGACACCGATGATGAATGTGAAGACGAATGAAATTGCAGTTCTGAAAGTGAAAGATGCGAAAGACATCACCACAGTAGAAACAGCCGTCAAACAACGTGCAACAGATATTCAGAAACAGTTCGAGCAATATCTGCCAGATCAATACGAGCATGCCAAGAACTATAAACTCGTCACAAAAGGTAACTATGTCATCTTCATCATCTCAGAGAATGCTGCCGATATTGAGAAAGCATTCGAACCTTTCTTCGTTAAACCTTAATTAGTATGGTATTCAGCAGCCTATTATTCTTATTCTTGTTCTTGCCTGCTGTATTAGCTATATATTATTGCTCGCCGCGGCGTACTAAGAATCTAATCTTATTCGCTGCCAGCCTCGTATTCTATGCGTGGGGCGAGCCTGTATATATCGTCATCATGCTACTCTCCACCTTCACTGATTACTGCTTTGGTCTGCTTCTTGACAGTCCAAAGTTCAGTGATCACAAGCGGAAGTGGATTGTGGTATTTTCTATTATCGTTAATTTAAGCTTACTATCATACTTCAAATACACTGACTTTCTGATCGACAATATCAATACGCTACTCGGTACTGATATTCCTTTAACTGAACTACCTTTGCCGATCGGTATCTCCTTTTATACTTTCCAATCCATGTCCTATATCATTGATGTGTATAGAAGAACGACCCCAGCCCAACGTCATTGGCTCGATTTCGGGACATACGTCGCATTATTTCCACAATTAGTAGCTGGTCCTATCGTGCAATATTCTACCATTTCTGAGCAATTACGTAACCGAACTGTGAACAGGGAAATGTTCGCAGAAGGGGTTCGTCGTTTCACGATTGGATTAGCGAAGAAAGTATTGCTTGCGAACAATATCGGACTGCTCTGGAACACTATTTCTAGCTCCAACCCAGATACACTATCCGTTCTAACAGCTTGGCTTGGCATGATTGCCTTTGCATTCCAAATTTATTTCGATTTCAGTGGATATTCGGACATGGCTATTGGTCTTGGACTCATGTTCGGCTTCCGATTTAATGAGAATTTCAATAGGCCATACATAGCACAAAGTATCACCGACTTCTGGAGACGGTGGCATATTTCATTAAGTTCCTGGTTCCGTGACTATGTCTACATTCCATTAGGTGGTAATCGTCGTGGGTTAGGGATACAACTACGGAACATTCTGATCGTATGGTTACTAACAGGGATATGGCATGGCGCAAGCTGGAACTTCCTCTTATGGGGTTTATACTTCGGTATTATTCTTATATTCGAGAAATGGTTGGGGCTACAATTACTTCAGCGGATGCCACGGTGGTTGCGGCATAGTTACGCATTGCTACTAATCTTGATCGGTTGGGTGCTGTTCGCATTCGACGAGCTTCCTATGATGGGAAGTTACTTTAACGCACTTGCAGGGTTGAATGGGCAAGCATTGTGGAATTCTGATTCGTTATATCTCCTATACACGAACGCCATTTTGCTCGTTGTACTGGTGATTGCCTCTATTTCAGATCGGACGAACCCACGCTTGGAATCTAGACCCTATCTACAACTAACATGGCATGCTGTATTATTTCTACTCTCTATTGCATATTTAGTCGATGCAACCTTCAATCCATTCCTATACTTCCGATTCTAATAGAGGTAGTTCAAAAATTCTTACTAAAGAAGGAGCATGAACAAGATGAATAAACGTGTAGATCAATTGTATATCGTTGGATTTGTCACTATTCTGTTTGCCATGCTCTTCTTATTCCTTCTTCTTCCTAAATCTTATTTCTCTGACACGGAGAACCGTAACCTGCAAAAGATTCCTCAATTCACATGGGACAATCTTTGGTCGAAAACATTCTCAGAACAGACAGAAAGCTATATTACAGATCATTTCCCCTATCGGGACAAATGGGTTGCCGTTAAATCGACCATGGAACAACTACGACTTCAGCAGGAGAACAATGGGATCTACAAAGGCCATAACGGCTATTTATTCGAGAAATTCAATCAGCCTTATTATGAAACCGTACAGAAATATACAGATGCTGTTAACAAGTTTGTTATTAAGCACCCTGATACTCATATAACGTTCATGCTTGCACCAACCTCGATTGGCTTATACCCAGAACGACTGCCTTGGCTTGCTTCCGCTTATCCCCAATCAAAGGTGAACGAATTCATTCGTGAGCAGTTGGGAGACAACTTGTCTTTCATTGATGGGTTTGATTATCTACGTCCTGCCGCTAGCGACACCACACCAATATACTATCGAACGGATCATCATTGGACGACCTATGGTGCTTATTTAGCTTATCAAGCGTATGCTGAGAAAATGGGATGGAAAGTAAAAATGGAATCGGAGTTTACGATTGAAACCGTCACCGATTCATTCTTAGGAAGCTATCAAACGCGGAGTCAATTCAACAGATTGAATGCGGATTCCATTGAAGTCTATTTACCGAAATCGCCAGTCATTTCGGAACTGTATATTGCGGACACGAATGAAACAGTCTCTGGTCTATACGACTCTAGTTATTTGGATACAAAAGATAAATACTCGTATTTCCTCGGTGGAGTTCATGCGCTGATGACCATCACTAGCGATATTAAACCCGTAGACATTGAGCAGCAGAAGCTGCTCGTTCTCAAGGATTCCTACGCACATAGTGTGCTTCCATTTCTAGCCCTTCATGTACCGGAAATTCACGTCATCGACCTGCGTTATTACAACGGAAATATTAGTGATTATATGACCGAGAATGAGATTGATGAAGTATTGATGTTGTTCAATACTTCAACTTTTGTTGATAATAGAGAAATATTGAAACTCGGATATTAAATTAGATATGTTTACTTTCTTTTTGTAAACCATTCACTCTTGGGCTTACGAGTTGGGTTCTCCTTCGATTTAGCCGGCTTAGAGGGTTGGGTGGGTTTTGCAGGTTTCCTAGCTGTAGGTTTCGATGAACCTTCCACCTTCGTAGATTGACTTGATTTAGGCATCGGATAGGCATGATCCTTCACCTCTGGGATGCTCTTCCCGATTAATTTCTCTATATCGCTGAGGAACGGAAGTTCATCCACTTCGCAAAAGGAAATCGCACTCCCGCTCAACCCAGCTCTACCGGTACGACCAATTCGATGCACATAGGTTTCTGGAATATTAGGAAGGTTGAAATTAATAACATGAGAAAGTTCATCGATATCAATTCCTCTAGCTGCGATGTCTGTCGCTACGAGCACTCGCGTTACACCGCTTTTGAAATTACTTAATGCCTTCTGTCTGTCTATTTGAGACTTATTTCCGTGAATAGCCTGAGCAGAAACATTCTCTTTAGTCAGATCGCGCACAACCCGATCAGCACCACGCTTCGTGCGGGTAAACACCAATGCCGAAACAATCGATTTATCTAGTAATAAGTGATTCAATTGTTTCTGCTTATTTCCCGTTGCTAGCATATAAACAGATTGTTTAATTCTGTCAGCTGTCGATGACACCGGAGCAATCTCTACCTTTACTGGATCAACTAATAACAATTTAACCATTTTGGATATTTCAGGTGGCATCGTTGCCGAGAAGAAGAGTGTCTGTTTTTTGTTCGGCATCTTGGCCATAATCCTCTTTACATCATGAATAAAGCCCATATCTAACATTCGATCAGCTTCATCAAGTACAGCGATTTGAACATATTGTAGATCAATACGTTTTTGAGTGATAAGATCAATCAGTCTACCTGGCGTAGCAATAATAATATCCGCACCATGATTTAGCGCCCGTTCCTGCACTTTTTGCGACACGCCACCCACGATCGCAGTACAATTCACGTTGGTATATTGACTATACGATTTAATATTGTCAGAAATCTGCAGGGCAAGTTCCCTTGTCGGTGTTAGAATCAATGAACGAACACGGCGCACAGCGTTAGGTTTACTTTGCTGTTCATTCAATCGTTGGATAATCGGTATAGCAAACGCGGCAGTCTTCCCTGTTCCAGTCTGAGCGCAACCAAGTAGATCTTTACCAGCTAACACAGCTGGAATCGACTGTTCCTGTATAGGGGTCGGAGTAGTATAATTCTCTTTACTTAAAGCCTTTAGAATCTCGGGTATAATATTCAATTCATTAAATGTCATGTTGTCTCCTTAATTATAAATACATTTCTTTTTAACTTCGTTACTTTATGTCATAACATATAAGTATAACACAAATAAGCGCACAAATAGAAGCGAGAATTTACCCGCTTCTATTTTGATGGTAGCTTACTGTAGATGATTCATTATCGTTGCTCTCCAATTAATCATCCAATTCCACGGTTAGGATTTGTNGTATAATATTCAATTCATTAAATGTCATGTTGTCTCCTTAATTATAAATACATTTCTTTTTAACTTCGTTACTTTATGTCATAACATATAAGTATAACACAAATAAGCGCACAAATAGAAGCGAGAATTTACCCGCTTCTATTTTGATGGTAGCTTACTGTAGATGATTCATTATCGTTGCTCTCCAATTAATCATCCAATTCCACGGTTAGGATTTGTCCATCGGTATCTACGTCCCATTCGATTTCAACACCTTTGTTTAGTCCAAGTTTATCCTCATCGTCAATGACAACATCACTTGGGATAGTCAAAGTTTGTTGTCCTCCTCGTTCCACTTGAACGGTGACCTGATGTCCAGAAACTTCTAGGATGACTCCCTCATATTCAAGTTGCCGCATGATAACCTTCCGATTCAAATCAGAAATTGTTATTCGCTTACCACCATCCGAAAGCAATTCTACCATCTTACGATAGTCATTCTTTATCACTTCATCTTTGATTACTTTTTTGATTGTCACACCAGCGGGAATTCCCTCTGTATCCGATACAGTTGCATCTGTTTGTGGATTTAATTGTTTTGTTGTGTCATTCATGTCCGATACTGTAGCTGGTGGGGTTTTTACTAATGGAGTTGATCCTTGTGATTCAGGTTGTGCCTTAGAACAACCACTTAGTAGAGTGAATATACAGATGAGTAGAAGAAATGTCGATAGAATACGACGCCGAATGCTCTCTTTATTACGTATCATCTTGTTGCCCCCTTAGGATTAACTTATATTCGAATGTTACACCATGAACATAGTTTTCACTTCTTATTTTACTATTATGCACAAAAGATCGTATAAGTTGAAAAATAGCTAAAAACCCGGGTGTCATTCCCTTTCAAGGAATAACACTCGGGTTCGTTTTTTTGTATAGGTTGCATAAGCGCTCTCGTAAATTTATTCTTGAGAGGTTCCATCATCGTTTCCTTGATAACGGAAGTGAACGAAATCAGCGTAACTCCCTTGAAACTGTTGCATATCGTGGGCTGCAATACCAACAAAATTTCCAGTAAATCCACCTGATAAGAAACTGATGTTTTGCTTCTCTAATAGTGGTACCCATGCCGATTCATTCCCAATATGGTAATAGAATTGACCTTCTGTCTCATTCACATCAACAGCTAAATGGATTGGATGATTATCTTCAATCACTATCGCTTCAGGAACTAATGTAAACGAATTTTCCTCACATCTCATCATCCTTAATACTTTTCCTTGTCCCTCTTCATGACTGACATACGCATATAGATAATTCTCATCATTAAGATATAGTAACAACCCTGCCATTTGCAAATAAATTTCAGGATCATACTCTAGAGCCGTATCAACTCGAAAACGTTTATCCGTTTGCCGTATCGCAATTATATGGTGTTGGAAGAGACTTTGAATAGATTCTCCAGCCGTCAATCGAAGATAACCGGGACGCTTTGTAAATGAGCACCAACTGTCGTCTGCTAGTATCCGCAACGTATTCCATGTTTTCTTTAATTGTGGACCCTCGAAGGAATCTTCAAATAGATGACGTGGTTGTTGTACTTTCACGGATATCCCTTTAGGTGCTGGAACATGGACTTGTGGCGTATTACCACCTGCAGTTAATCGCAACCAACCTTCTTCATCCCAATACACTTGCTGTAAAGCGGACTCCCGTCCTAGTATGGCATACTTCCCATCAATGGGACGAGTACATAAATGCGCCATATACCATTCCCCATCTGGCGTCTGCACGAGACTGCCATGCCCTGCACATTGCAGCTCCAACTCAGGCAGGCCGCTAGAAGTAAGCATTGGATTCAGTGGGTCAACTTCATAGGGTCCTAATAGTTCCTTAGAGCGTGCTACAGTAACTGCATGATCTGAGCCTGTCCCACCTTCTGCTGTAATAAGATAATAGTAACCATTTTGTTTATAAATGTGGGGTGCTTCTGTTTTCTTTAATGGCGTACAATCAAATAGTTTAATCGGATCACCAATAACTCGTTGTTGTTTACTATCATATTCTTGCATAACAATACCACTGGATTTATTTCCTTCTGTAATACGATAATCCCACAACGCATTCAACAACCACTTACGTCCATCATCATCGTGGAATAATGAAGGGTCGAATCCACTACTATTGAGGTAGATCGGTTCTGACCATGGTCCTTCAATCGATTTTGCAGTGATGAGATAATTATGAGCGTCCTTGAATGGGCGCTTAGTGCTCTTCACGTCCGTATATACTAGATGAAATAGGTTATCGTGGTAACTGAGTTGCGGCGCCCAAATGCTACAATTTTTCGCATTTCCTCTTAAATCAACTTGATCAGTTAAGATATCCGTACAATGCTCCCAATGAGCCAAGTCCTTCGATTCATACACCCTTACTCCTGGAAGCCATTCAAACGAAGATACTAGAATATAGTAAGTATCCTTGACTCTTATAATATACGGATCTGGATTAAATCCTCTTAATATCGGGTTTTCAATCATGTTAGTCATAGCTCTCACCAATCCTTTTACTTATTTGCCAAACTCGAATTAGCAAAAACATACTCCTTACTTAATTCTAATTCTACTGTTTCAAAACAATCTGCCCATGGCACTCGTGCCACACGCAATGCACTAATGTCCTTCACACCATATTCCTGATAGCAGACCGTTGTCTTATTAGCGGCATTATTCCAATGATCCCATCCAAGGGGATGTATATGGTCATCCATCTGACAATTCACAAATGCAGTCTTGGCATATTCACGCCAAGGACGTCCCAGAAATACCGGAGAAATATTAGGTTCTGCTGTTAAGAAACATTGATTGAAAATATAACCGTTTGCTGCACCCTCGGGTGTAGATGCCGCTGTAATATAACCTGCTTCATTCTCACAATGTCTTAAACTACGAATTTCACATCGTTCAAAATATGCCGTTGCTCCACCAAATATAAAATCTACGGTTCCCTCAATATAGCAATTCTGATATAGCTGGCGATAGTGGGTATGATGTTCCCGTATAGGAACTCCGCCAAACTCTAGTCGCTCTCTAGGTGCGGGTGGCATTGGACCTGTAAATAATGTATCTTGATATCCTTTAAAGGTACAATTTCTAAAAATCGTTTCATCACAGTGGGCGTAGACTGCAATGGCCTGACCAATATCTTCCCCTTGTCCGGCTGAGTTCACAATGGTGAGATTGTCCAAGACAAGATGACTTCCTCCCAAAAATAAGGTTGGGGTTGCAAAGGTTTCGATTTCTGCCCCTGTCTCGTCCCGTTCTTTCGCATATCGATTCATCCGAATCTCCACATGCCCAACACCTACTATGGTAAGATGCGAACGATATATTCGCACCTCTTCTTCATAGATACCGGACAATATAACCAACGTTTCAGCTTCGGTTGAACATTCCTGCTCTAGCGAATCAACTGCTGCTTGTATCATATGAAAATCACAAAAGGGTTCTTTTCCTACCAGTATCATAGTTGGTTTTATATTCCCTTCATTATTAATTTATCAATACCCATGATCTACCCCCTACTCAGGAACATTTTGCTCTGAAGGCGATACCGTAACTTGTTCTACAAGCTTTTCTGGCTTACTTGTGTTTCTTGAATGACAATTGATAATTTCAACATCTTCGCCATTTTCAATGTAAAAAGCAGGTCCTTCATGGTTCTCGATCGTCACCTGATGAAATTGGACATCTCTCACATTCCCCAAATAAAAACCTCGGTTATTCATATCCTTAAGACCTGCCATCATATCAGGTTGACCCGGAGTGCCGTTTGACGCCATAGAAATATCAATATTAGTAAACGTAACTTCTGAAACATATTGCTCAGCGAGCCCATATATGAACCCTGCAGAAGCCTGAACATTACGCGCAGTAATGTTAGCGAAATGGATGCGTCTGAAACTTGGTGTCTCTACCGTAATCGGATACGGGTTCTTATCCCATACATACTTCTCTTTCCCACGCGGTCCACAGAAATAATACAAGTTCATCGTAAATGGACATAGTACTTCTTCCATCACAATATTACTAATACGCACATCCTCAACGGTTCCCCCGCGTCCTCGTCTTGATTTCATACGAATACCACGATCGGTTTGTTTGAAAATACAGTTGCTAATCGTCACATTACGAATATCCCCGCTCATCTCACTTCCAAGTACGACAGCTCCATGTCCATGAACCATGGTACAGTTCGTAATCGTAATATTCTCACAAGGAATTCGTTCTTCTGTATCTTCCGTTCCTGCCTTTATAGCGATGCAATCATCACCCACATCAATATTGCAGTTGCTAATACGAACATTAGAACAGGACTCTGGATCGATACCGTCTGTATTCGGTGAATCAGCTGGATTAAGAATAGACACATTATCAACCGTAACATCATAACAAGCGATCGGATTCACGGTCCAGCTCGGGGAATTCTTAAGTGTTACATCTTTGATTGTCACCCGCTGACAACGATCGAAGCTGATTAGCTTCGGTCTTGGATATTGTAGGTTCTGCCGATTATTACGGAATAAATCCCACCATGCTTGACCATTTCCCTCTATAGTTCCACTTCCTGTAATGGATACATTATACAAATTTTCGCCATACACACATGAAGCATAGACCTCTTGCTTCACACCTTCCCATCTGGATACAACGACAGGATAATCCTTTGGATTCGTGCTGAATGATAGTACAGCGCCTGGACTTAGATTCAATTCAATATTACTTTTCATAATAATTGCTCCGGTTAGGTAAGTTCCTGCGGGAATATGAACCGTTCCTCCACCTGCGTTGCTTGCCGCTTCAATTGCAGACGCAATAGCCTCCGTTGCAAGCGTCCCACTATCCCTAATCGCTCCGTAGTCTACGATATTATACATATCCATCCGCCTCTCACCCATTGTTTATATTCTTTTCTATCGTCTTAATTGTTCATACTCACCGCAAGCTTGCAGGAATGCACCTAATCCCTTTTGATCGTTAGTAACGATAGGTTCACTAATATAATACTCAAAGCTACCGTCACGCTTCTCACCTACACCTAAGCCAGCAACTTCACAGTTTTTATTGAGATTTACCCATCCTTCTTTGGTTTCAAGTACAAACTCTGTGATCAATCCATTAAAAGCTAAGTCCAATGTTTCATCCCAACTCGTATTCAATACCCCTAATCGAATCCCTTTAGCCATTGCATAGGTAATCATGCTGGAAGCAGATGCCTCTAGATAATTCCCTTTGCGATCCCCAAGATTGACCACTTGATACCAGACCCCAGATTCGGCATCCTGAACCTTCTTCAAAGCGTTTAAAGTATCGTTTAGAATACGCACGAGTTCTTGATAATCTGCATGTTCAGTCGGTAATATCTCCAATACGTCCACTAACGCCATGAGATACCAACCTAATGAACGCCCCCAAAAGTTAGAGGATAGTCCCGTATCGGGATCACACCACAGTTGAACACGTTGTTCATCCCAAGCATGGTATAGCAGACCTGTACTGGAATCCTTCGTATGCTTCTCGCACAGAATAAATTGTTTCGTCACATCGTCTAATCCTTGTCCTTCTTCGAACGTCAACAAGTATTCCAGATAGAAAGGTGCTCCCATATAAAGACCATCTAACCAAATTTGATACGGATATATTTCCTTATGCCAAAACGCACCTTCCGATGTACGCGGATGTGTGTTTAATTGTCCTCTTAATAAAATCGCAGCTTGTTTGTACTTCTCTTGCTTCGTTTCTTTATATAGAAGGAATAATAATTTCCCATTATTGATGTGGTCGATATTGTACTCGTCAAGACGATAACCTTGAATGCTCCCGTCTTCTTGAATGAAATAGTCCATATTATCTTGAATGAATTGCAAATATTTACGATCTCCCGTTTGCTTGAACAGCAACTCGAATCCTTTTAGAATCACACCATAATCATATGACCATTTCCCCTTTTTCCCTTTGTCCTCGTATAGTTTCGGTGTACGTTCCATGATGGAATCGGCTGTTTGGATCGCCCATTGTTTATTCATGTAAATCCCCTCCAACATATATTTTTATCATTTACACAATCCTTTTCATCCAACAATCAATAAATATGGTTCTAGCATAATCTCGCCATGTTCTTCATAAATTCACCTTTAAGTTGTTTTCGCTAACTAATTGTTAAAAGTGATCCCACCTTAAGGTGGGATCAGCTTAATAACTATTTACTTTTGTGTTTTTTTATAAGCTTCTTCGTATTCAGCCGTAATCGCTGATCCACCATTTTTCTTCCAAGATTCTACTGCCTTTTTAAAGTCATCTTCAGTAGCTTGGCCCATGATGTATTTGAAAGTTGCATCTATAACGATTTTTTCTAATTCAGAACCCTTTTCATTTGCTGTAGCTGAATCCAATGGAACTGTAGGGTCAAACACAGCATAATCATCATTTTCTCTGATCAATTCATTCGATAATTGTTTCTCAGCGTTATCAGCCTTCAAAGTAATTGCGATTTCACTAGGTCTGCTACTTGAGAATGGTTGCACATCGGCTTGCCATTTATCTTTATCAATAACTTTGTAAGCTCCATCTGCATCGAACTCATAGTGAGTTCCTTCAATACCGCCAGTCATTAACATAAATGCTTCTTCATCAATCAAATCATTTACGAATTGAAGCAATCTCTTTAATTCATCTTCTGTTTTGACATCTGATTTAGGGAATGCCAACAAACCACCTACTCCGCTTCCCTCTGACCAAATACGATATACACCGTCTCCATTGGAGATTTTATTAACTGGTACTAATTTCATTTCGCTCTGCAATCCTAGTGCTAGGTTTTGCAAACCACCAATACCAACCATCCCAGTATAAATTCCTGATTTTCCTTGTGCAAATTGTGCTTCTTGGTCCGTTTTAGCAGTTACCGCGAAATCTTGAGCCAAATATTTATTCTCATATAACTTCTTCGAGAAGTTAAGAGTTTCTAAATATTGTGGTGTATCGAATTCAGGAGTGAACTTACCACTCTCATCTACCGCCCAACCATTCGGCGTTCCGAAATAGGAACTTAGTGTTTTAAAGCTACCGTACCTTAAATCAGATCTGTCACCAAAACCTATCGTATCATCCTTACCATTACCATCTGGATCATCTTCTGTAAACGCTCTTGCAATTTCGTATACCTCATCCAAAGTTGTTGGTATAGGTAGTCCTAATTTATCAAGCCAATCTTGACGGAAAATTAACCCACCACGCGCCAAGTTCTTTTGGAAAGGAACCCCATAAAGTTTGCCCTCGATCGATGCTGCATTTCTTACTTCTGGTGATATTTTCTTTAAATTCTCATAATCATCAATATAACTGTTTACATCCCAGAACAATCCTGACTTTAAAGAACTTCTAACTGATGAATTCGTCAACATTGTTAGAGTAACGATATCTGCTAACTGACCCGAAGCAAGAGAAGTCGTTATCCGTTCCTCTTTAGATGCATCCGGAACCCAATTAAAGGTGATTTTAGTATTCGTATATTCCTCAATCTTGCTCTTAATTACTTCCGTTGGAGGTGATGCCGTATGCAGAATATTTAACCAAGTAAATTCAAGTGGCTTTTCAGTTTCTACACTGGCAGAAGTACCACCACTGTTATTACTTTGTACTGTATTCCCCTTATCTGCCCCACATGCTGCCAGAATTGAACCCATTAAAGAAAGGACAAGTACCGTACTCATTAATTTCTTTTTCATTGTAATGCTCCTTCTCTATTTTCTATTGTCTGTCTTAATACACGCCATCTTCCCCTATTTTCCTAGCAAATTTATTAGCTGCTACGACTAATACTAATCCAACCACCCCTTTAAACAGCCCCATTGTCGTACTGAAACTTAACTGACCATTTTTTAAACCTGCTGTGTAAATATAAGTATCAAATATTTCAGCAACTTCGCGGTTTAATGAATTTAAGAGCAAGAACATATGCTCAAAACCAAGATCTAGCGTGCTACCAATTTTCAATATTAGCAACGTAATGATGACTGGGCGAATTGCTGGTAGTGTTACGTGCCACATTTTTCTTAAGCGTCCTGCACCATCCATTCCCGCTGCTTCATAAAGCGTTGGATCTACTGTAGTGACAGCAGCTAGATAAATAATGGTTGACCACCCAAGTTCCTTCCAAATGATTTGTCCGATATACATCGTCCTTAGCCACTCTGGTGAAGTTAAGAAGCCTATCTTTTCTCCTCCCAAAGAAGCTATCAATTCATTGACTACCCCACCGTCTAATGATAGGAACACATAAGTGATGGAAACGATGATAACCCATGACATAAAGTGTGGAATGTAAATAATCGTTTGAATCATATTTTTGAAGAAACGATTTGTTACCTCATTTAACATTAACGCCACAATAATAGGTAATGGGAAGAAAAATAGTATATTCATTCCAAAGAGTATCAATGTGTTACGTAACAACATAAAAAAGGTTGGTTCCGTAAACAATCGAATGAAATGCTTAAACCCTACCCACTCGCTTCCTGTGATCCCTAGATATGGTTGATAGTCTTGAAACGAAATGACCAATCCCGCCATTGGCAAATACTTAAATATAATGAAGTACACTAGCCCGGGAAGTATCATAAGATACAGCAATTTATATTTCATTAAATTTGCAATAGCTGTTGCTATTTTCCCCTTTTCCAATTTCTCTAAATTTATATTGGTTGCGGTTACAGTAGAACTCTTCACTTCTCATCCTCCTCTATCTAATCGTTGTTTGCCTGTTCAGCTTAAATAATTTATCGCATTACGTATATAATCATTTAATGACAGCGATTACATTCCCTTATAAACACTAGGATTTTTAACTATTCAACTCATTTAATGACCATTCAGCAAGTAATGATTACTCTTAGATTTCAACATACTTCCATCCATTAAATGAATAAAAGGCGAATAAGACATGACCGGATTATTCACGGAATGCGACTCTCTTGTTACAATTTAAATGCAACATCAATTAAGAGGAGGAACATACATGATACAGAGAACACGTATAGAGAGTACAATTAACAAAGAGTCCCTTGGCAGCCGTCTTTTCGCAATAGCAAATAACCTTATATTGTTACTACTTGCTCTGGCCTGTCTATTGCCGTTTATTAATATTATCGCTAGTTCCTTTTCTTCCACACAAGAAATGATCGAGAGAAGGTTCATGCTGTTTCCAAGAACATTTTCACTGGATGCTTATAAGTACATCCTGTCAACTTCAACGATCTTTAAAGGACTTGCAGTTTCGATTGGAACTACTGCAGTTGGAACAATCGTAAGTATGGCCCTGACGTCCACGATGGCCTATGGATTATCAAGAAAGTACCTTCCAGGTAGAGTTACTATCAACTTTTTAGTCGTATTCTCTTTATTGTTCAGCGGTGGGATGATACCTACTTTCTTAGTTGTAAAGAGTGTCGGACTTATCAATTCTTATTGGGCACTGATTCTACCTGTTGCTATTAACGCCTTCAACATGATTATTATGCGGAACTTCTTCCAAGCTCTTCCGGAAGAATTAGAAGAATCAGCTAAGATTGACGGTTGTAATGATTTAGGTATCTTCTTTAAAATAATGCTTCCGCTCGCGCTACCATCCATAGCGACCATCTCTCTCTTTTACGCAGTCGCTTACTGGAATACGTATACGCAAGCGATTCTCTATCTTACAGACTCATCCAAATGGACGATTCAAGTATTACTTCGTCAAATCGTTATCGTCTCCAGTGGGATGCAAGCTGAAGGAACTTCAGTGGATATCATTCCACCCGCACAAACGGTCAAAATGGCTGTTATCGTAGTTGCCACAGTTCCAATGCTCATATGCTATCCTTTCGTGCAGAAACACTTCAATAAGGGTGCATTGATGGGAGCGGTAAAGGGATAATATTCAGCTCGTATATATAAACAGGGACTGTCTCTCTAGCCATATGAATGGCTGATGAGACAGTCCCTGTTTGCGTGGTTAGAAGTTTCAATTGAACCTCTACTCCTTAATCGTTTTCATGCATCTTACGATAAATACCAGGTGTTACATGTTCCTCCTTTCGGAACGAACGAATAAAGTTTTGCGGATTATTATATTGTAATCTTTCAGCTATTTCCTTAACCGTCATATCAGTCTCCGTTAACCACTTCTTCGCTATTTCTATTCGATAGTTCTTCAGATACTCACTAAACACAGTTCCATATTCCTTTTTAAATATTCTACTTAAATAATTGGGGCTATAGTGTAGACGTTCTCCGATGATTTCCAAAGTTAATTCTTGATCATATTCAGTATTAACGATAGCGATAATCTGTTCGGAGACACCTCGGAATTGATTATTTGTTTTCTCCCGCATGCTATTCACCATTGGGTAGATAACTTGATCCACCAACATGCGTTCTACCTCTTCTGGATTACGGATATCCAACAATGTGTGATACAGTTTATGATTATCTTGCGTTAGCAGTACATTTATTCCTAATTGCTGCTCTAATTGAATCAGATTATTTACTAGTCGTACTAACATCACTTCAAAATTCATTGAATTCTTATTCTTCCCCATCATTTCTGCTAAGAAAGGATATAAATGCTGACTGACCTGTTCCTTGTCTCCTATACGAATAGCATCAAACAATTGTGATTCTAGCTCCATAGGATAATGAAGTAGTACTGGACCAGAGACCACATTAGAAATATCTTCATAGAAGATAATAGATTCTTTCCCTAAATTCAAACGTTGATGTAAGGCTTGCTTGCTCATTTCTGCCGCTTTTTTACTCTCCATTAAATTCTCATATGGGGTACTGATTCCGACACTGATTGATAAATGCAAATAATCACTAACAGCCCTTAGAAGTGCTTTGGAGTAATCTAGTATTTGCTTGCTCATCTCTTGGTCATTCTTTCCTGTAAACACCAATATGGTCGCTTGAGTATTGTCATTTAGAATAACAGGAAGCATCCGTTGTTGCTTCGGAACAACATCTTCTACAATTTTATTAATTGCTAGTAACAATACATCCTTGTCAGAAGCCTCTTGGTCACCGAAATTATCCAATTGAATCAGCATCGTGACATACAATTGATTCTCTGTTTTCTCATATCCGAAACGTTGCAATTTGCGCACTATTTCCTCTGGAGATATCCGATTTCGGAATAGGTTTAGAATCATTTGTGTTTCAAGTTGTGGCATTTCAGCCTGAATTAAGTTTTCCAGAGATTCTTTCTCTGTTAGAATCATATCAATCGAATCCATAATCCATTCAATTTCATTTTTAGAATTAGACTGTGGAACTTTAGGTAGACTACGTTTAATCTGTAAGATAGGCTTCGTAAAGAATACGGATATCATATAAGCAACCACCACAATGAATATCGTTAACACTAGTCCCATCGTGGACAACCCATATTTGGTTATCATCAACGATTTAGCAATTTCCTTCTGATCTAATATAGTAAGATAGATCCAATTATTATAATTAGATTTAGCATAAATAAATTGAACAGATTGATGATTTATATTTTCCTGTGTTACCATTCCTGTATCATTCTCTGATCCAATAGCGTTTGAGATTTGTTGCAGCTGTTTGTCGGTGAACATTTCTTTATCCGGATCCGATTCGTACATCAAATCGCCTTGTTTGTTCAGAATAAAGACTGTCGTATTTTCTTCTGTTTTAATAGTACGATCCAATGTTTGTAGCGAGATATCGGACAGTGCAATGGCTTGTTTATTCTTAGAAAATACAGGTAAGGTATTCACAAATCGTATACCTTTATCTGTCTTGATCCAGAATAATCCTTGGTTTTTATTCACGACATAGGCATCAATCAACTTCTCTCGTTCACTTTCCGTTAAGTAGGACAGACTTCCATCAGCGATTTTCCAGTTCTGCACTAGACTGATCAGGGAATACTCTGTCCCTTCTAATGCCATCGAGGCAATATAATTAAGCTGTGAATTCACATCTCGATAAGCTATGAAATCTTGTTCTGTTATAGGATTATTAACTACGTCTTGAAATGAACTGGTAGTACTATACGTGTTGAAGGCATATTCAATTCTTTGAATTTTATTTTCCATATTATTTTTTATTTGTTCAATATAACTTTGTTTGCTGCTAGAGAATCTCTCAATAACTGAATTTATTGTACTCAAGTAGATGTAACTTCCAAAACTAGCAACCAATCCTACCGCCAAGACTAAAATGGGAATAAAGATTCTATAGAACATTTTTCCTTTTCTCATGTTGCAGCCCCTTTAATTTATATCCACTTTATATATTATAGCGCTTTCACGAATTCAAACAAGCATTTAACGTGTGCATTAGTTTTCTTGATAGATACCAACTTATCCATATGCATACCATTTCCCCATAAAAAACGATTGTTTATAAATCTTATTCAGTGTAAAACTTTGGAATCATTATACCATAATCATTGATCCTCGACATGATAGGTATTTCATATGTACATTTCATTTTAATCCTTGACTTAAAAATAGGTAATTATTACAATGAAATCGTTAACAACTATATCTAATAGTAACGAATTATATTTTATATCAACAATAAATGTTAACGTGTGCAATATGATGAGGAGGGAAAACAAATGACACAGACACTTTTTATCGCTGGAGATTCTACCGCGGCTATTAAAGGCGAAAGTGAAAAACCTATGACAGGCTGGGGAGAACTCCTCCAAAGTTATTATGGTAAATCTATTAAAGTGGAGAATCGAGCTATCAACGGACGAAGTACCAAATCTTTTCTAGCGGAGGGCCGCTTGGCTGCCATTGAACAAGACTTTCGAGCTGGCGACTACCTTTTCATTCAATTTGGACACAATGACGAGAAAAAAGAAGATCCGTCTCGCTATACCGACTCTGATAAAGAATATCGTCACAACTTAATTCAATTTATTGAATCTGCTCGGCAGCGTGGAGGAACTTCCGTGCTGTTGACATCTTGTAGCCGTCGTCTATTTACCTCAGAGGGCAAGCCTGACCCACTTGCTGTAGGTCCTTATCCAGTAGCGATGAGAGAAGTAGCCGAAGAGACACAGACACCACTACTCGATATATTCGAAGCTTCGCAACAGCTATACGATACATTAGGTGAAGAAGAATCCATGAAACTATTTATGCATTTACCTAAAGGTACGCATCCAAATTACCCATCCGGCGTTGAGGACAACACCCATTTCTCTGAGGAAGGCGCTCGGGAAATCGCCAAGCTTGTGGTACAAGCCATTGAACAATCCACTGCACTATCATTATTAGAGTTAAAGAGGTTGTTACAAGAAACCGATTGATTCATATCATATTAAATTAAAGAGGAGTGTTTACATGACAGCCCCCCTTCATCTAGGTATAAGAGCACATGATTTCGGACAAATTCCATTAGAAGACTTGATTGGAAAGATACAACACTATAACTTATCGCATATTCAATTTGCTCTAAAAAAGTCATTTCCCGAAAGCGCCCCAAGTCTTGCTGCTATTAGTCCAGGAACAGCCAGCTACTATGGGAATGCATTCAGACAAGCTGGTATCCAAATAGCTGTTCTCGGTTGTTACGTCAACATTGTGGATACTGACCTGCAAAAGCGAGCGCAAGCCTTATCTGAATTTAGCACCCATCTTCGCTTAGCCAGAGACTTCGGCGCTAGTCTAGTAGGCACAGAGACTGGTAGTGTTGGGCAAGGCTATACAACGGATAACTTTACCGAAGAAGCTTTTCAAGAAGTCGTTACTTCCGTAAAAGCAATGGTGGCGGAAGCCGAACGCTTTGGTGTGACCGTGGGTATTGAAGCTGGATTACATCATCCGCTGCACACGGCACCATTGACACGACGACTACTTGATCTTGTTCCTTCTAATAACCTTCAAGTGATTCTAGATTGTGCAAATCTTATGTCACCTACCAATTACTCACAACAGGAATCCGTCGTTGCGGAAGCTTTCGAACTTCTAGGAAATCGGATTGCCGTCATTCACTTGAAAGACTTTATAGTTGAGGATGGAGTAATCCAGATTGTCCCTGTCGGTCAGGGTTGGCTTCAATTTGAGCCTATTCTGCGATATATGAAACACCAACGCCCGCATATTCAGGGTCTATTAGAAAGTACCACTGAACCCTATTTGGACGAAAGTATTTCCTTTATAAAGCGAGTTTATGAGGAAGTATAATGAGAGGTCTGTCGTAACTTATCTTATGATCAACTGAAAAGTCCTACTACTTTACAGACAGAAAAGGATGGCATCTCTACCACCTTTTTTGTCTATTCCCATTTCACACTCTCTGCATGTGCATCATATTATTAATGTAATTATCTTACCGGATATCCATGGATCAATAAGGCCCTACTTTAAGTGATCAATAATATCACTAAGTTCTTTGATCAATGATTCTTTCTCTATATGACGATCCATGATGAAAGAAGTCATTACACCCCATTCACGTATTTTCTCAATCCACTCCAATATATTGTCTCTAGGATATCCTTTGTCCTGCAATAAGTAGAATATATAGGATAACTCATTGCTAATGCTTGTATTGAACACGGCCGGATCATCAGAGTTCACCGAAATAACCAGTCCTTTTCCTATTTGATTCTCATGCTCAAGCCCTTGAACATTTAGATTCATGATAGGATGATTAAATAATCTTTCAATCCCCGAAATAGCGAGGTTGGACGTTGGATTAGTCTCTACAACAATACCCTTCACATTTAGTTTATTACGGACATAACCTTGTAACTTCTCTAATAATATAACTTCATGATCACCCACTGTGATCTGAATAACCTCGTACATTCGTTCTAAATAACACTTACAATGATTAGCATGTATTAGCTTTGATTCATTCCACATCGCATGCGAGCCTGTCGGTTGTTTGCAGAAATGTTGTTCTGGCATAATACTCTCATTGCGCCATTTACCTGTACGATTTGTTTCTGTCACACACATATCATATATAAAGTGCTCGTCTGTCTCGAATGGTTGAAATCTTCCTTGATAAGCTTTCCATAAAGTGAATAACGTAATTCCCTCAATGTTATGATATATTTTCTCAGCTTGAAGCATAATCTCCCGTTCAATACCTAGTAAATCTAGTTCCAGACTATACTTTTTCTCTAAAAAGGCTTGCCCCCATAACCAGAGCAAATTTTCCATATATTCAATACGAGGTAGAACAACAACTGGATTCTCTTCGCACCAGCACTTCACATCAATTCCGACAGCTATGCCATGCCCGATCCGGTCCCCAACATGATAATTAAAGTGCTCGATCACCTCATCTACATGACGTAGACCTGACAACAAGTGTCTAAACTCTTCGCCTACGTGATATGTAAATCCTAAGGTATTAATTTTCTCCGCACGCGCCAGTAGCATAAGCTTACTATTATGACTATCCCGTGCGTGACGATATATAGGTGCAAATACCCATGGCTCGGTATGATTCTCCACACTAGCTGCATCTAAGCCTACGATATACTTTGATAGTCCAGGAATGTTCTCTCGCAGCGCATTAATTGCATCAACAGTTTCCATATACTTCTTTTGCAAACTTCCATAGAAATAATTATCGTTTTGTAGTTGCCTACGATCTGAATCCTTATACCAGCACTTCTCATAAAAGGACTCATCCTGCGCTTTAATCAAATGATACACGATCCCTATCTGTGGAAAGTCTTCATACTGGACGGATTGATCTTCCACTATGCTCTTATACGTTTTGAAAAAAATAATCAAGTTTGTCCTTAGGTCTTCCTTAATCTGATGGATATTCGTCTTAGATGAAGGCGAAACTCTAATTTCAAGCTTCTTCAGATTATTATTGTATACTTGATTGCGTATCGCATGCTCCAACATATTAGAATTCGAAGTTGCTCTCGAAAAAAATTGACGAAAGTAATCAAGTCCCTCCATGTAATTCCCTTGAGTCACGCCTTGATACACCATATTCTTAATTCGTAGGTATTGCCAGAACAACTTTGAAAAAAATCTATCCTCAGGCCCATGTTGATTACGTTCCTGTATATAACTTATTACTTCCAATAAGAATACATTCTCATCCGTTGTATGCAGTTCCTCTAGCCCTGACATAGCTTTGATTATTTCCTCAGATTGCGCACCATTTAATCCTTCAAGAAATGAAAAATCACTTAGCAAGAACTTGTGTATTTTCTTATATTTATATTCACCAGGTTTAGATTGACGAGAAATAAACCAATCTAAAGAATGCTTCAATCCACTAATAGTTTCATTCTCTCGAGGATCATCTGAGTGTTTATCCAACCAATCTTCCAAGTAATCTTGTAGTATCCCCCCTTGAGTTGTTAGGAGATATTTAAAGAGAAGGATCCGAATTAAGCTACAAACTCTCAACGAATCATCAAGGTTTGGGTCATCCATATCATTCCATGAGGACCCCATTTTAATTTGACTCTCTTCTCGATTCATATTCATCAATTCGTGCCAGATCATATTGAAATTCACACCTGCATTAATATGAATATGTGTCTCTGCTAAGCCACGCTCCATCACCTTATCCAGCTGCATATCGCCTAAGTTAATAAGCCAATAATAACCGTTAAGGTATGCTGGATTACTCATATCATTTTTCAAGAGATGAAGCACCACCAAAATATCAATACAGAACATTCTCGAGAATGTATTCCATACTTCAATTTTATTAAGCCCTTCAAAAGCACCGAATAGAAATTCATCATTGGCATTTTTCCAATATTTCAACGAGATTCTTCCATTACGATGCGTAATGAAAGAGCTCGTTAATTTACTTAAATGCTGTAAGTAAATCTCATCTTCTGAACGGACCTCCATAAAGTTCTTTAGAGGAAAATATTGCTCAAATAACAAATTAAGCGTATCTAAACTTTTGATGTGTTGTTTACCTACCAAATTCTGTTGAATCCTTTTTTTTACATGATCATATTCCTTATATTTATTTTCACCGTTCTTGTCAGTGCCACTTTGTATAAGCCCCTCAAACAAAGGCTCCTTAACAAATAGAAACTCTGTAAATGGCAGAGTAGCCATTTTAGAGACTAGACCTGTGAAATGCTTGATCATATGGATTCACCGTTCTCAATCTTCTGATCATATAAATAGGCTAGGGCATATATCAATTGTTCTAAGGCTAGTTCGTAAAGTCTCTCTTTTGCTTCATTTCTGACACGCCGAATTTCTTCACTAATGTCGGATGGTTTTTCTTGTTCACTTAAATCTTTGGCCAGCTGTTTTAGTTCGATAACACCGTAAGAATCCTTTTCATCTTGTTTATCCAAATATATGTTCATCCGCTCTACTATTTCATCAAACATGGCTTTATTTACCGTTCCGGTAGTTAGTAACTTTCTTTGAATGTTTCTTAGTTCAGCTTTTAATGTTTCATCACGAAGCTTAGTAATTAACTGACTTATATTTTGGATTTGGATCTCTTCAATTTGATACTGCTCTTGTAAAGATTCAAAATTAGTCAACATATCATTTCTTAATGTATATATAGTATTTATAGCATTAGAATCATCGATCTTACTCTTGATTTTTAAATGTAGGTCTCGCTTGATATCTACTTCTTGTATTACTAAAGCATCAGCAATAGTCTGATCATTCTTAAGATCATGTTTGTACACTACTCGATCCTCTATCTCTTGCAATAAAAAAATAATTTGAAAAGACTCTAGATCGCCTAGTAATTCATTAATGACAACAACCATCATGCTATAAAAATGTATCCTCTTAAAGTTGTTAAATGCATTGACCGCTCTAGTTACAGTTCCTTTGAAGAGTAATGGATCACAACAATATATTTTGTATCCTTTATCCTTACTCATTGTGTCTGTTTGTCTGGCTACTTCAAAAAATTCTGTATACATATCTTCTACTTTAATAATCCTATCTGTTAGATTATCAACATTCGATGGTAGTTGATCATCGTCTATCTTGGAAGTATCAGGAATAATACTTGTCAAATATTTTAGATGTTCTGGATTCAATTCATCTTTGTAGGCATCTAATGGGAGAAACATTGCCTTAATCTTATTATCGCTAATGCGATTTTTCAGTATAGTCTCGTTACTCCTACTTCTTGTTTTAATAAAGAAATCAATCTCGTTAGTCAAATACTTCTTAAATAGCTCCAGACGCTTTATTTCAGTCTCAACATGAAATTTTTTGTTCCCTCTACCTAATGCAGCATATTTTTTTCTTAACTCTTTAGCAATTCGAAACTGACTATCTTCTACAATTCTATTAACTATTTCAATAGTATGAATGAATTTATCGCGCTCATTACTCACCTTTTTAAAAAAATCATTCTGATCTTCGATATCCACAGTTCGATAAAAGTAATAGTATAAAGAATAATCTTCAAACGTGTCTGTATAGATCAGTTTATTAGTATCCTTATCTTCATTTTCTAGATATTCATTTTCTAGAAATTCATATTCCAGAAGATCTATTTCAAACTGTTCGTCTCTAATTACTTTAGAATAGTCGTTATTCTTAAGATCAAGTCGATTTAAAATACCTATATCAAAGTTAAAATCTTTGAACTCTTCCAGTAACCTATTCTTAATATCTAACAATCTCTTTTCCCGATCATTAGACATAAGAGCGTAATTGTTCAACCAGATCGAATCGTCAGAAAATCTACTCTCATAATCACTAAATTTATCCGTAATTATTTCTAGATATTTATTTGCATATATTCGCTTGTCAAAAATTTGCTTCATCTGATCATTCTCAAAGATAAGGTTCAGCTCTGAATACAACGCAAACACATTTCTCACATCAAATGTTTGAGGAATTAGCCGTTGATTGTTGATTAACCCAAGAGTCAAATTAAGATCATGACTATACTCTTTGCCAGCGATAGAGTTCACTTTCCTTGTGACCAAACTTTCGACAAAATATAGGAAGTGAATAATTAAAATCATATCATCTTGATTAATTTTATAGGCCTTATTTAAATCTTCAAGTCTTACTCTATCATGATGAATTTCAATTACGATTGGATTCTTCTCTACCGATTGATTATTTGTCAACGTATATAACTTAGAGATAAACTCTTGATTTCTTCGCAATGAAACATTGGTTTCAATAATCATAGCAAAAAGCTTATTGTAATAAGCAACCGGCTGTTGATAATGCTCGGTTACTTCATTCTCCTCATCCGATGTTGACTTAGCTATAAACTTATCATTTATAAAGTCATTACTAGAATGTAAATAACTATATAAATTAAGTAAACCACGTGGCTTATCATCAAATATACGGAAGATGGATGGAATATACATCCTACTTTTGGTATCTTCATTTCTATTTTTATTTTTTTTTGAAGCCATATATTCGAAAGGCATTTCATCTTGGTTATTGAAGAATCGGCCAATTAAATCCTTCATAGGAATAGGGGCAGATTCATCTGTTTCATTATCGTTTACTATAAAATTCATCTTCGACGATGATGATAATTTTTGCAAAGAAAATCTACGAGAGTAAGGCATAATTTTTTTCAAGAAATCATATACTAATTCTTTTTGAGATTCCAACATCAACCTTTGACCTACAAATGCTTGATTCATGAACCGGTACCCTTCATGCTGTATGAGTAGTTCACTAATCAGATCTTCCTGAAACTTCGTAATATCGCCTGATATAAAAGTAACGATATTTGAATGATTCAAATATTTAAGGACCACATTCAATACTTCATTACAACGTTTAGGATTTAGATCCACATCATCGAAACATATAAAGATTAGATGTTTTCCTGCTTTCCCACCATTTAACACACGGATCAATTCATCGAATAGTAGATTCAATTTAACAGTCAATTCTAATTCAGAGACTAATGCCTCTTTGCGTTCTTCAGAGTAATCAGATACTCCTGAAAAGTTTTCTTCAATAACCTTGGAATAATCTTTTTTCCTATAAATGTAAGGAGAAAAGACCTTCTCCCACAGTAAATCAAGCTCTGTCTTATCCTTATAAATGCAGCTATTAAACGTGTCGTTATTCGATGATTTTGTCCTACGTTGCTTTTGATAATAGTCATCAATTTCTTTTCTTCTGGAATCTATAAATTGTTTTAAATTCAGTAGAATGACCCCTAGAATATCCGAAGTATCCTCCAACATTTCTGGAACGATCATATCCAGAAAAATATCCTTGGATTCTTTCTTTATTAACTTATCTCGCATTGTTAGAAGAACCGAACTCTTCCCACTTCCCCGCTCTCCGAGGATACTAATAACATTATTGAAATCTAGCTTATCTGTGCGCTCTGGATGTTTCAAACGTTCATTTGTTACTTGAATAGCTGTAGCTCTTATCTGCTCAACTTGTTCTGTTATTTCCTTCCAGTTAGGTAAGATTAACTCTAAGCTCCCGTCTTTTAATAAACGTTCTCCTATTCTAATATTAGTTTGAGATTGGTTCGTGGATTCAGTCATGTATGTATGTCTCCCTTTAGCTTCTCGAAAGTATTAAAACAGCTTCATTACTTAACTTCTTACGTGCATCCCTATACGCAGTTAGAAAGAACTTGGACATAAAGTGACAAATCGATGCATATCCAACAATAAACAGGTAGTAGAGACAGTGTGAATCCTTATAATAATATATTTGTAATAATAGTGCTGATATCACTAACAGAATACCCGTGTATATCATAAGAACCCTGAAGGCGTAGAAGATGGATCTATTTAAAATCACTTTTGACAATAGAATCATTAGACTTGATCTATCTTCCTTTTGTGTAGTCTTTATATTCGCCCATCTATAAAATATGATCCACCTATTATGAATCTTCTTAGGATCCCACTCCACTTGGTGCTCTCGATTCAACTTAGATTCTACCGACATCTGTAATTCATGATTCTCGGCATATACCATTTCCTTATCACTCTCACTCTTCTTCCTTTTAATCAATTTGGCTGAATAAGTGGTTAGTACCAACCCTAATATGTAGCTGACAATGATCATCATCAAGATCACTAAGCTTTTTTGCCCTGATATAGCTTTAATGAATGGATAATCATGATGTGTGAGCAAAACAGAATGAAATGGCATCCACTTATATAATAAGTTGAAAACCTCAATTTTCAGAAACATAATAGTCGTTAGCCATAAGGACGAAAGCATAAAAAATCCAGGAATAAAGATACCAATGAAATCGTATAAAAAATCTTCTAGCTTTTGCATATATCCTCCTTTATCTAGATCTATATAGATTCAGATAGTTCTATAGTCTCATTTCTATACTACCATAAGAACCCTTTTTTCGACATATTTCTCTACATATATAATAGAATCCATGATATACAATAGCTTGGGCTAATATCTCCCTTTCTAATTATTCACTACTCTATATTCATATACACGAATTACATAGCAAATCAGGGAAGAAATATTTCTTATTATTACTCACTCTTCCCCACGTATATATAGCTTCATTCCAATTCTAGTATGTGTTTTTTTGTTTCATGAGAGGTTTTAGAACTACTAACAATAAAGAGGAATCCATACTCGTATGCGAAACACAACCCCTTTGTCTAGTTTTGCCTAGTTCCTTATTTCATATTTTTTTACCAACCAAATATAGATCTGTTAGATTGAAGTTATAGCGTAATTCACCTAATTCCATCCTAAGGAAGATCGAACTACGGATCAATTAGCCCATACTTCATTTTGATCCGATCTAGTTTCTCAATCATGGGCTGGGAGATGAAGAAGAGGAACACGACCGTGGCAATGGCATGCACCATATCGAACCAAAAACCAGAAATATAGGTAGCAAGCAATGCCTCCCATGAGAAGTGTGACGTAAACATCAACAATGAGCCTATATTAATAATTCCACCGTAAATTAACAATGTCGCTAATCCGCCAAATATACACAGGGATAGCTTCGTCTTTTTTAGCAGCCCCTTTTCAAATAAAATGCCTGCCACAAAACCAATAATGCCAAAACAGAACATTTGCCAAGGTGTCCAAGGACCTTGCCCGAAGAAGAAATTAGATACAAATCCCGTAATGGCTCCAACAAGAAAGCCTGCCTCCGCACCTAAGCTCACACCTGCGATAATGACAATGGCAACCACCGGCTTAAACTGCGGCAACATGAAGAATGCTCCTCGTCCTGCCACAGCAATGGCTGTTAATACTGCGATCACGATTAACTCTCGCGCATGTGGCTTTCTCTTCTCAAACACCATAGCGAAAGGTATCATCGTATACAGTACAATCAATAGACTTATAAAGTAATATTTCCGATCATTCAATACGAACACGCCTAGCATCATCGTAGCTGGAATGACGATAAGAATAAGTATCGTTGCTAATAATGTTCGACGACTCAAGCGTTTGACCACTAACTGCTTCTCTGGCACCGTTCAATCACATCCTCTATCGTTACTCCATCACGCCATATATGACGTACCATTCGATTAGCTGCTGTCGTATAAAAGCTATTTCCTGAGAAAAATGGTTTCGTAGTATTCGAAGTGATGATACTTCCATCAAAGAACATCGCACAAACTTCTGCATACTTGGCACAAAACTCAATATCATGCGAGACCATCACAATTGTAACCCCTTCGGATTGTAGCTTCTTCAGAAATACGGCAAGCTTTTCCTTGAAAAATCCATCTAGTCCTTTGGTTGGTTCATCTAGCAGCAGGATCTTCGGCTCTAATAAAAGTACCTTAGCCAACGCCGCTCGCTGCTGCTCTCCTCCACTCAAGTCATATGGATGCATCGAGAGTAAATGTTCGAGTTCAGCAAACTTGACGATGGCATTAACTTTATCCGATTTTTCGTCCTTCGATAGAGACTTGTCAGATAACATTTCATATAAATCTTCTTCTACTGTTTTTTTCACAAATAACGTTTGCGGATTTTGCGGGAGGATGCCTAGATTGTTCGTAAAAAGTTCTTTCGCTTTCACTTTGGCAGGGTTTGTACCACCGATTAGAACTTTCCCTCTATATGGCTGCAGAATTCCGCTAATAAGGGATAATGTCGATGTCTTCCCTGTTCCATTCCCACCAACGATACAATAGAACTGTCCCTCTCTCACTTCAAACGACAAATCTTTAACTATATCGGGTCCACCCTTATCATATTTAAACCATACATCTTTGAACTTTATAGCAATAGGACTAGATACCATCGAAGTTTCCTTCGCATCAACCCAGTCGGTCGCTTTTTTATTACTAAGGAAAGCATCCAGCCATTGTCGTCCATCCTTCACTGTAATAGGACAGGACAAGTCATTATCCACGCCAGCATAAATCTGCATCGGTGTCGGCATTGCACAGAACATAGGATGATTTATATCACTTAATAATTCTCCAACTTGATGAGGTGTATCATCTGCGATAATCACTCCCGCTTCCATGACAATCAAACGATCAGAGATCGGCAATATATCCTCCAGACGATGCTCTGTCATAATAATGGTTGTCCCGAGGTCTCGATTTATTCTCTTCACCGTTTCTAAAAAATCAGCAGCCGCAATCGGATCTAATTGGGATGTTGGCTCATCCAAAATTAATACCGATGGGTGCATCGCCATAATCGATGCTAAATTTAGAAGTTGTTTCTGTCCTCCAGAGAGGTCTGACACAGATTTGTGAAACCAAGTCTGGATTCCAAAGAAACTTGCCATTTCAGCTACACGTAAACGAATCGTACTCTGATCATAACCTAAACTCTCCAATCCGAATGCTAGCTCATGCCATACCTTGTCTGTCACAATTTGATTGTCAGGATTTTGCAGTACAAATCCGATTTCTGCAGCCTGTGTGCGTTGGTCAAGATCTTCAATCGGTTGACCGTTGAACGATATATGTCCATTACGTTTGCCGTGTGGCGTAAGTATCGTTTTTAGATGCCTAAGTAATGTGCTTTTCCCACAGCCTGATTTCCCGCATATCGTAATGAACTCTCCACTATTTATCGTAAGATTAATAGCTGCGAGGACCGCTGTATCTTGTCCAGGATAACTAAAGCTTAGTTCTTGGATTGTATAAGTTTCCATTTCATTGCCTCCACCACATTGATGATCACAGGTATCATGCATAGAACAGAATAGGCGATATATATAGCGACACTAAACGGCGTCATTGCTATGACTTTAATGGAAGGAAAGAATCGTATCGTATTCTCACCCATTGCTGCACCTACTGAGATCATTGTAATTAATCCCATCATGATGATGAGTACCACTGTATCCCGGCTATCAAACCGGAAGATAGAAAAGCTCGTGCGGTTTGGCAGTCCATAACCTCTTGATTTCATCGAATCAGCCGTTTCAATGGCATTTTCCAGTGCCCAAGTCGTCATAATCGAGAGAATCGTAATCCCATTCCGAGCCCTCTCTAGTAAGTTACCCTGAGACACATCTCTGCCTATACATTTCTGAGCATTGGATATCACCTTTATTTGTGTTATATATCTAGGTACAAATCGAAGAACCATCGAAAAAATCAATGATAACGCAGGTAGTATTTTCCCAAAAATATAAATAAACTTATCCGAAGTCATGACGACGTTATAACAAGAGAACCATATAATAACTGTCACAAACATACACGCCGCTGCTACCCCAAAAAGAATCGATTCAAGCGTAATAGGGTTCCCATTGTTTAGATAGAATAGAATCGTAACACCCGCATGATTAAAAACAGGGTTCATAGCTGCCATAATCAATAGTAGCGGTATCATATATAGTAAATTAAATGTCATGGCACGTTTTCCTTTTAGCATAATGGAATAGACAACAGCGCTAATGAGGGCAATGACTTGAAAAATCGGATGCATAAACACCATACTAAACACCAACACCGTGACGAAATAACCGAAACTAATAATCGGATGAAAGGTAGCAAAAGAATCTCTCATTACTGCCCGTCCCCTGTCACTACCATATCTCCGCCTATATCTCGACCTAAATCACATGTGTAGACCCAGTCAACGACATCCCCGTCTTTAAGTACATAACGGCTACTACCGTAGTTAGGAAACCATCCATTGACCTTGTACATCCAACCACTCAATTCTCCGCAGTCGAATTCATATAGATTGTTAATACCTTCAATATAATTACTGTTGTAGATCGGTGTCATTGAAAATTCCATATGAATTTTATTGTTTTTCATCTCTCTTAGTAATACATCAAACACGGACTCTCCCTCATAGAAGGTTACCGTTCGAGCTTTATAAATAATCCCGTCCGCTGGTAGCACTTCAAGCTTATCCATATTAAATTTATCCATATTATTCAAAATTGATGTAGCTGATACGGACAATGTGATGCTTAATTCTTCGCTTTTGTTTATCGTTGCATCCTGCCACTCCACAGGTTTAGGTTTCCCCTTTGGTGTAGGATCGGTTAGATACTTGTCTTTTTTAGTTTCCTGATCATCTACTTTTGGTACAGTAATCTTTTCCGGTTGCTTTGTTACACTTTTTTCTGACTCTTCTACTTTAACCACTGGTTTTTCTACCTCTGTTGGTATATCTTCTGACTTTGGTAAGTCCTGTGAATCTTCCGTTTCTAGCTTCGATGCATTTTCATCCGATTCTATTGTTGTTGTTGTTGTATCCGCTGGACTATTAGCCTCTTCGTCTAGCTGGGACTCCATATTTTGAGGAGAAGCTACCTCGCTTATACCTCCAACCTCAGTCTCAGAGTTAACTTCAACAAGCTTCGTCGGACTCTTCTGATTATTCCCACTCCAAAAGAATGCGATAGCCAGTAAGCTGATGATCAATAAAGCTGTTAACCATTTTTTGTTGTTCATTTGCATTTGCTATATCCCACCTTAAATAATTAAGCAAGGGCATAAATTCTACCCTTGCTTAGTTCTCCAAATGATTTGTTATTTCACGTCTGTCATGTCATAAAGACGTGTGTGTCCTTGTATAAATCGATCGTAGGCTACAAGTGCATACATAGCCTGATCGGTTGCCATCAGATCAACTTCTCCTGGTTTGGCACCACCATTATCTGTCCCACCTTGCTTAATGTGATAGAACCCTCCATCTACGGTAGCAAAGCTCAGTAAAGCATCAATAGCTGACTTGCCATTTTTAATAAATCTCGCGTCATTATGTGGATCTATACCAAGGCTGGTCAGAGCTACTATAACCTGAGCAACACTCTCAGAGTTAGAGGATTCCCAACTTGTATATCCGCCATCAGCCTTCTGGGAGTTCGATAACCATACAATGCCTCGATCCACAGCAGCTTTCACATTCGGATGTGTTGAATAATACGGCGTAAGACCTTGAATGGCCATCGCAGTAATATCGGCATCCGAGACATCAGGCCGCTCGCCTAATGCCCAGCCACCTCCACCAATCTCTCTTTTCAAAATAAACTCTATTAGCATTTCTCTCGTTGTCTGTGTCTTTACACTATTCACAATCGGTATTTCATAATGATGACTATCCAATGCGATCAGAGCAAAGATTGGTCCATTGATACCTTGTTTGATTAGAGTATCGAAATCCGCGAGAGGCTCCCGTAAGTTATATCCCGCTACATTGTCAATTCCTTTGCCCATTGAAGTTAAAGCCAAAATAACTCTATCGTATTCCGTATATTTAACACTATGCAGCTTCCCTGACTTTTCTTTCAGTATCTTCTCTACATTGGCATAGTATTTAGCATAATAGGCATCTGGAATGTATACTTCCGAACGCGCTAACCCCAAGACCGTCCAATCCCCGCCAACACTAGCTATAACTGGGTCAGTAATTGCCTTTTGCAAAAAAACTGCTGTATCTTGAATTGTTTTCTTGACCTCTTTGTTCACTACTTTACTTACATTTTCAACTTTCACTTCATCTTCAACGGTTACTTTATTTCCATTCTTATAATCGTAGGCCCGAATAGCGACAACTGCTGCCATCTCTCTTGTGACTGAATCTTTGGGTTTAAATTGACCATCACTACCCAACATTAATTCAAGCGCAACAATGGTCTCTACATCTGTTCTAGCCCAAGCGGATACCTTATCGCTATCTTTCATGACAGTCGTAAGCTTGATAGGTTGAATATCCAGTGCTCTTATGACCGTTGATGCCATTTGCTCGCGAGTTATTGTATCATTTGGACTAAATTCATCATTAAATCCCGTAATGATTCCTGCCTTATACGCAGCATTAACATAAGGATAGAACCAATCATCTGCAGCAACATCCTTAAAGCTAATGACCTTGTCCGTTTGAATATTAAGCCCTAGAACAGTAACCAATATTTTGGTGAACTCTGCTCTTGTAATGTTAGTTTTCGGATTGAATTTACCATTGTTACCTTGGATAAATCCATTTTTCGTAGCTTCACCAATAGCCTTATACGCCCAAGACGAGATGGCATCGGCATCTGTATACCATTTTTTCAAATCAACATTATTTACTGAATCTACTTTGTTTGCTACATCAGTTTTGCTTACAGTGTAGGAAACGAAAGTCGTGAAATGGTTTGTTTTTACAATTAAATCGTTACCGCTAACAAAAGCATAGGTTTTCTTACCAATGTCTTTTGTTGCCTGAATGCCTAGTTGTTCTGTTTCATAAATCTTGATAGGTGTGAATTTATTGGATTCAACAAACCCTGGAAGCTGCCCTTTTGCACCCTTAAAGGTTAAAGTGAGTGGCTTATCAAATACAACCGAACTACCTGTATTCCCTATAATGAAGGCTTGATTAATTTTATCCAGCTTCTCATTGTTATTTAGGTTAGATTTGATTAACTCCTGAATCTTAGTATCATTCGGAGCTATCTTTGTAATCAACTCTATATTCGTATTTCCGCTTATTAATTGGGTACCTTTCTCAATAACTAGTGAAATATCCCCTTTTGTAACTGTGATCATGGGTATATTGCTTATGACATCTTTAAGAGTAAGGAATACTTTTGATGTAACATCAGGAATGTTAATCGTGATATTAATTGTGTTTTTCAGTTCCTTCGCAATATTCAAGGTGTAATCCTTTTGAATATCCTTTGGAACATTAATAACAGGTGTTTTATCATCAGCATGAATGACGATTCCTTGACCAAGCGAAATTGAACCAACTGGAGTCTCCACATATTTACTGAGGTCTTCTCCTAAGTCAGCACCTAGATCAGTAGTGTAACGCCATTGTAGCGTATCGCCATCACTCAGAGTATATTTACTTGCTCCATAGTTGGGGTACCAACCGTTGACATTATACATCCAGCCACTACCGCTACCGTGGTCAAATTCTCCATCGCCAGCTATAGATTCTACATATACGCTTCCGTATTTTTCAGTCCAATTATAATAGTGGCTGATACTTCTGTTATCAAGCACTCTTTGTAATACTGTCCATGCTGTATCACCAGCTTGCAGTTCGACGCTTGTAGATGTAACCACATAGCCTTTGTTGATAGTCAGCTTATCGACTGAAAGAGTCACATAGTGTTTAGGTTGAGGAACAGGAATGGTTCCAGTTCCGCCTCCGGTATCCCCACCATCACCGTCACCATCACCGCCAGGCGTTTCTATCACGCTAGAAGTATATGCTATGAAATCAGTAAAGTGGTTTGTTTTGACGATTAAGTCATTTCCATTGTCGTAGGCATACTCATTATTGCTACTATTTAGCCCTTCTGAATCACTAGCAAATTTGGGAATCGCATGAATGGACCCACCTTGGATATAAGCAGCATTCTTTCCACTCATGTCCGTAAAGGTTAACGTAACAAATTGGCTAAACTCTATCCTTGTATTGCCGCCCATGGAGAATGCCTGGACAATCCCGTCCAGCTTCTCTCCCTTAGGAACAATTGCATTAACTTTATTGATTAATGCCGTGTCAGTTCTATCTTGAGACGTAATCAATTCAAGTGAAGATGCATCACCACTTATCACTTGCGCACCCTTCGGAATAACTAAGGATACATTACCCTTCGTAGCCTTTAATTCAGGTAAACTGCTGTTCACAGGCAAATGAACACTAACCGTCGATTTCTTATCCGCAGGGATTTCTACTGTTATTTCTTTGTTGCTATCCGCTGGATTGATAGGAATGATGTAATCTAGCTCATCTTGTGGAATGACAACTGCTGGTTGATCTCCAGATGGCAATATGACTTCTATTTCTTTCGGTGTCTCTGGTAGTTCTGGTACTTCAGGTACTTCAGGTAGTTCTGGTACTTCAGGTACCTCATCAGTCATATCATAGAGGCGGTTTTTACCATCTACAAATCGGTCATAAGCAACAAGAGCATACGTACCTTGATCCGTAGCCATTCCATCAACTTTCCCTGATGCAATATGCTTAAAGCCACCTTCAGGTAAAGCAAAGGTAAGTAAGGCATCCATAGCTGACTGCCCATTCTTAATAAATCTGGCGTCTGTATGTGGATCGATACCCAATCCGGTTAAAGCTACAATAACTTGTGCAGTACTTTCAGTGTTTGCAGCACCCCAAGTTGAATAGCTACCATCATTATTTTGGCCTTTAGACAACCATGCAACCGCTCGATCTGCTGCAGTTTTAACATCATTATTTATTGAATAATATGGCGTAAGCCCTTGTAGAACCATTGCCGTTATATCGGGATCTGGAGTCCCACTACCTAATGCCCATCCTGCTGCTTCATCGGTGCCCTTCTTTATCTCTTTATCTAAAATATACTCAATGAGCATCTCTCTCGTTGTTTGAACAGCCACTCCTTGCACTTGTGGAACTTCGTAGTTCTTACTATCAAGTGCAATCAGAGCAAAGATTGGACCATTAATACCTTGTTTAATCAGAGTCGCATAATCCGCAAGCTTTTCAAGTTGATTATAGCCACCTACATCAGTAACCCCTTTACCGATAGAGGTTAATCCTAATATTAGCCTTGAATGCTCTGTATATTTAATATTATGAAGGATTCCCTTTTTTTCCTGTACTACTTTAACTACATTGTTATAGTAGTTTTCATAATAGTCACTAGACACCAGATAATTGGCTCTTGCTAGTGATAAAATCGACCACTCTCCGCTAGTCGTTCCTAATGTCGGATTATCTACAGTTTGAACAAGATAAGCAAGATTTTTATCTAACTGCTTCTTTACAGCATCGGTGGATGTGGATCTTACTTTGTTAACGACAACTTTGTAATGGACGACTAGAGTTTCCTCTGCTTTATTTCCTGCACCGTCCATTGCAGTTATTGTAATCATGTTGTTCCCAGAATTTAGAGAAGCTTTGTACTCCTCATTTGATGCTGTTATAGTGATTCCATTTACCCTAACCTCTGGCGTTATATCGTGATATACATTGTCTGTAACCGTTACTTTAAAACTCAATTCCCTTTCTGTTACTTCCTCATTATTTGCTAGTCCTTCTACTACAATAATTGGACTTTCAGTATCTTCCTCTTCCATATTCGTATGTACTTGAGGTGAAGATTCTATTACATCCGCATATGACACCATTGAACCGGTTGATAACATGGACAAAAATAAACTTACAACAAGTAACCAAGCTATGAATCTATTATTTCTCATTTGTACAAACTTCCTTTCATTCTCTTGCTCGTAGTAAGAAACATGATGACACCAACACAACAAAAAAACCTCTCAACTTGAATCGTTAGGAGGTTTAGGTTTAATAGAATATACAGCTAAATAGCAGCACTAATAAACACCTCCCTATCCTTCGTAGAGTTAAGGCATATCAAAACAGGCAGGTATTCTGGCTCAAGTATCATCATCCCTACAACCTTCCCAGTTTCCCAGTGGTTTCTTGCAAGGACTCCTCTATTACAGCGGCGGGACCGCGTGGGATTGTCACCCACTTCCCTTTTAACCAATTGATCGTTCAGTCTATCGAACTAAATCATTGGCACCTGTTTCTCATATTTTATTATCTTGGTCATCATCATATCTAATATATGTTCTTTTGTCATGTTAATATTTTCTTGTCACGATCTCCCCATTTAATAGTAGTCTCCATGATTAATGAGATAAGGACTCCCATGATGAATCCATTACTAATGATGGGTTGTACAACAGTAGGTAGATTAGCAAACAACTTAACATCCACTGACATCAGACTTACCCCTATGAGAACTGGTGCTGCAACCCGATGAATCGTGATCGAATCAAATGTGTATCCCTTCAAACTTTTAAAAGAAGTTCCCAACAACTGAAGATAGGCAATGAATAGCACTGCGTTCCCTACTGAGATCGGGAGTGTTGCCAACATTAACCCAAGGGGTGGAATGATTCCTAGAATGATAATAAGTGCTCCGCCAATAAAAAAGGGCTTGCGATGAAAGATTTGCGTACTTTCCAAAAAACCGATAGAAGAAGCAAACGGTGCGTAAGATACAAGTCCGAATAACGATGCCACCATACAATATGCACCTGTTAAGAAAAGGGAATTTCGATATTGGCTCGTTGAAACCTCTTCATTTAATAGTTTGGACGCTGCTTGAAGAGATGCGATCGTATTGCTCATATTAATAAAACAACCTATAAAAGTAATCGTAATAATCCCGAATTGCAAATTTGGACTGCCCAGTGGAAATATAGAAAAAACACCAACAGCATCCCCATTTAGGGTGTTTGTAGTTGGAAAGAACATAGCATAAAGGCTCCATCCTACAACTATTCCGATTAATAACGAAAAATTGCCGATGTTCTTACTTCCTTTAATTTTTAAGAGACCTACAAAGATAGCGATTCCTAATGAGAACAATGTGATCGGCAAATCCAATGTCCCATCTTCATTCACTGTCAACATACCCTTGAAAAAGATAAAAGCGAGCTGAAATGTTAACAGTAACAAAAATACGTTCATTACCATCGGACTGAATACTTTACGAATAAAAGGAATCGCCTTACAGGCAGCCAATATCATAATTAGAGCCCCGGCAAGCAGCATTCCTGTAGCAATTCCCCCTCCAATTTCGCCCAAACTAAGTCCAAGTGTAGGAGCAGATAAGCATAAGTTAAGAATTAAAGCCCACATAACACCCGAATGACCTTCCATCAAGGGAAAGCGATGACCAATTAAGCCCTGTAAAATACACGCGACACCTGTCACAATGAGCGAACTCCGCAAAATGGTAGCCACTTCATGTGGAGGTAATTCAAAAGCTAAACCGATTGAAATTGGTACAACGACAATGTTAGCAAAAATAAAAAACACCCATTGTATCGATGCAAATATCGTTACTCGAGAAGAAAGTTCCTTCATACTCACCCTATCCTTTATGTAACTGCAAAATCCTTTGAACATTTAATTATAACCACATACTCTTAAACTTGCAAAATCGCAATCTGTACGATTTAGTTGGTCTTAATAGATTTTGCCAAAAAAACAAAGACTGACCAACCATTTTTGAGGTTTCAGCCTTTGGTTCTGACTTGGTATTATAATGAAATCATTGTTATTAGTGCTCATCATCAAGTTAATCATTTATTATAGATACCGTATCATTTCAATGTAACCTTAGGGCTTAAGGTAATTTCAAATACACGCTTCCAAATATAATCAGGATTTGCATACGCAAGTGATGCGCTAACATATTCTGAGAATAACCACGTTGACCCGCTAATTTGGCGTACATTGCAAGATTTCGTCGAAGAGCCGATCCGGAAGGCACTTTTCCCTGCAAGAGTACTTGTGTAAGTCTGCATTCGATCTCTCAGGAGAATAATCATATGGTTGTAGTCACTCGTCGAGTTGAAAAGACCCATATTTTGATCCGGATAAAGAACATTCGTATACAGCGTATGTTCTCTCGAAAAGGTTCGGATTTCGGCAATGGCCACTGCTTTATAGTAATAGTCTTTCAAGAAACGTTTGAACAAAAGCGCCCCATGTGCATTCACTGCCTTCTTAAGGGCTGCGGGATGCGTTTCCGTTACCAAATATGCGTACCGTGTCTGCCCCATTCCGAGTGCAATTCCTATTTTGTTCCCCGCAGTATTCCACGCGCTGTACCCCAAAAGGCCGCCAGTGAATGGATTGTCCAGTAAGGCCTCTGTTACCGTTTCATTAGCTGCACCGTTGGCAACAAAATCAATTGCGATGGTCGGGATACGATTGTTACCATTAGATTGAATACGGCTTACTGCACTGGATACTTCGTTAGCGTCCGTAATTGCGATAATTTCCAGATCATAAGAGCCACACGTAACAAATTGACCTCCAATCATTTCAACATGATGCTGAATGTTCTGATGCACACTCATATACTCGTATGGGTTAATTATCGTTGAACCATTAGGTCCATAGTAATGTACCATGTATCGCGGCTTTGCTCCGCAACGATACAGCTGGTTCGCCATGCGGGCCATGAGCGAATAACCCAAGCCATCTGCGTCAGGAAGAATAATAGCACGCTCAGAACTTTGTTCTTGAGTACCGCCTCCGAACCAATCATTGATTCGTCCTTCAATAAAGGAGATTTCATTTGCCTGTACTCCCTCGGTAGAGGAATCATCGACACCAATCGCAAGAAAGTCAATATAACCTAACCGAGCAAGTTGATCTAGGATATAATAGTTCGACTTAAATTTGTGAATTCGTGCGTTATAATATTGCTCCTTGTCGAAGTTGACCACATCTCCAAAAGGCGTGCTGTCCGTTTTTATATTATAACCGTTTAGAATGTCATTGAAATCAGAAAAGTCTTTTCGTGGCTGTTGATTAAAGCTACGGGACTCCGTATAAGCGTCATAATCCTGACCCTCAACATACGCTGATGTAGCCATTCGCATGACGGTATCTAGAATATAGAGAGGCTTATCGGGATAGCACTGCTTGATTTCGCGAATAACGTCTAACAAATTTGTCGTGGTAACATCATAGTTCGGATAATTCTCTCCACCACTTGTGCGAAGACGTCTACTTCCGATTAATCCACCGTAGGCGAGCATATCCGTTGAAATAATGAATCCATCAACAGATGATGCATTATCGAGAATGAATTGGCGAATGTTCGACTTGGCTCCAAAGGTGGGTGAAGATGTGCTTAGGAGCGTCGATCCCGATTTTGTTTTTTGTGAGTCAAGACGATTCTTAATATCCTTAATACGTGGCGTAATGACCTCAATTCCAGCCGTTTTCCCCAGAACGATGACATCATCCAAGTTTACCGGACGGTCGTCAAGCGGTACATACAGAACTCTTTTCATATAAACAACTCCATTTCAGTAGTGATAGGCACATAAGTTCATTCCATTTCTTTTCCTTCATGTTTGTGCCTTCACTTATATAGGTAATTCATAGTTCGAAAAAACAACCGACAAGTATTTTTTTTTATAATAATCGACTCGCTATTCTTCTTCTCTGTACGTTTAATAGATTAAATTACCTGCGTCCGTTGGTTCTTCAATTCAAGTTCATAACCAAGTCTTACTAAAATATGGTACAATTAACGGAACACATGTTCCTGTATTGTTTGTGGAAATGCACTTAGAATTTCCCTATAGATATATGGACCATGTAGAAGGGGAGCGATTTAATTGGTATTTGAGACACAACAAAGTATTTATGAACGTTACAAAACAGAGGTTTATCGTATTGCATGGAGGTTACAGTATCGAGCTAAAGTCATTAATAAACGGGAATGTTCTTTCTATGGAATAGAGCCTGCTACACCCAACTTCACTACCTCTACTGAAAACAAAATCGTAGTTCAACAGCTCATAGACACTTTACCTCCATACGGAAAGATCATTCTGTATAAACTCTATATACAAGATCAGACTGAATCCGAAGTCGCTCGTCAACTAAAAATGAGCCAACAGGCGGTGAATAAATGGAAGCGAAAGATGATACAGAAACTATCCCAGACAGTGAATTCCTAGACTTACTTCATTGTGCAAAACAAGATGATCATGAGTCCATGTTGGAACTCATTGAATTGTTTAAAGAAGACATCCTTCGACTAAGCAAGTTTATCTATATGCCGCAAGAAGATGCCATATCTCAAATCGTTTTAGAGTTTCTTGAATATATTAAGAAAAGTAAGGATTAACTCTATATTTTTAAGCTGAAGTACCTTCATTTCCCTAGCTGTCATAGAACAAGTTTGCCGCCATCGTTCGACTCTACTCTTCCATTTCTCTAAACAAATTGAGAAAATTCGCCCTATGCACCGATACGGTGCTCTTCGTATATCATGGCAGCATTAATCCACAGAATTGTATAATTTCTTATATTTTAAAAAAAACGGGTCCTCTACAGGACCCGCTTGGATTATTTTATATTAAGTACAACAATTTCCACCTTCTAATGTATAACTGGTGCCTTCATATGGATCATTAACTTCCCCTTTTAAAGTAGGTTTTCCATGACTGAAGTAAGCTAGAACATCTTTATTATTGTTTTAACTTCAGCATTTGTTGCAGTAACTGTTCTACTTCTATCTTTGGAAAAGCCACAAGTAAAGTTTCTTTAAAAGTTACTTGTGATTTATCGAGCTTATCTTGACCTATTTGTGTCAATGAAGTGTAGATACTTCTGCGATCATTATCGCATGCATGTCTTTGTAAAGCCCCACAGCCTTTTGCTTCAAATCGACTTACCAGTCTGGATACAGCGCTTTGGCTTAAACCAACCATTGACTCCAACTTTTGCAATTTCAGCTTCTTTTCTGGTGCTTCAGACAAAAATAACAGCAAATAGAATTCTTTTAATGACAAGTCATGTTTCTCTTGTAGATTAGCTTCTAATTCATTAGCTACGTTCATTTGTATATGCGTTAATGTCAACCAGTTAGTTATAAGGTCATTGTTCATCATTTGATTCTAGGAAATCCAAGTTCATACTGTTTCGGCATGTCTATTCCTTTATTAAGGGCGACTGCAGCCTCCAACGTCCAGTAAGGATTTCTCAACATTCCCCGTCCTACCGCGACAAGGTCAGCATCTTCATTCCCGATTACCGCATTGGCGAGCACGGGTTCATCTAATCTTCCAACCGCAATAACAGGAACATTCAGCTTCTCCTTGAATTCTCTAGCCAACGGAACTTGGTAAGCTGCATGCGTTCCTGGCATTCCTGCCGCAGCAATAGCTCCTTCTCCACCTGCACTAATATGAAAAATATCTACTCCCGCTTCTTTATATACCTTGCTGAACTCCAGACTCTCTTTCATTCCATATCCGCCTTCAACATATTCCTTAGCGGAAATACGTAGGATTAAAGGCATACCTGTTGGCATTTCACTTTTTGCTGCATGAATGACTTCTTTACCAAACAGGGTTAAATCTTCTCCATATTCATCCGTTCTACGGTTTGTTAGAGGCGAATGAAACTGATGAATAAGGTATCCATGCGCACCATGAAGCTCAATGACATCAAATCCCGCTTGGATAGCTCGTCTTACACCTAGTCGGAATTTCTCTACCATCCCTTTCACTTCTGCAGTTGTTAGTTCCCTCGGCGTTTTAGATTCAGAGTTAAAAGGAACTGACGATGGGGCTACAGGAACCGGAGCATCCTCAGCCTTACGTCCTGCGTGGGCAATTTGAATACCCACTTTAGCGCCATAAGAATGACAAGCCTCAACAATTCTTGCCAATGCAGGAATCTGTTCATCGGACCAGATCCCGAGATCATAATCGCTAATTCGGCCATCAGGTTCCACATCAGCCATTTCAATAATAATTAACCCGGTTCCACCGATTGCTCTGCTCACATAATGCATATAATGCCAATCCGTAGCGATTCCATCTTTGTTATCGACAGAATATTGACACATCGGAGGCATAACCACACGGTTTTTCAATTTTAAATCCATCATTTCATAGGGCGTAAATAAATCCTTCATATATCTCTCTCCTCTTGGTAATATATCTAAGTTTATTTGACTCATATATACGAATATTTAAAATCGCATATTAAATGCATGCTCATACATGTAATATATCTAATATAGATACTTCTGTCAACAGCCGATAAGTTCCATACCTAGATATGAATGCAAAAACGGGTCCAATACAAGACCCGCTTGAATTATTGTATATTATACACATAAAATTTCACATTATACATTTAAGTCCACTCCATTACTAATGCCTTACTTCCCCCAATACCTTGGTTCGATATCCCTTTGGCGTTACCCTCAACGCTCCTTTGAACACTCGACAGAAATAGGATGAAGTCTCGAATCCAACCTCATTTGCAATCTCACTAACACTTTTGGACGTTGTTTCTAGTAGATGGCATGCCTCTCTCAATCTCCTAGAAGCTATAAACTTCGTCAGACTGCTACCCGTTTTCGCGCTGAATGTATGCGACAAATAAAAAGGAGACAAATGAAGGTCTTTCGACAACTTGTCCAACATGAACTTATTTCTATAATTCGCATTCACCCACTCGATAATGAGATTAATCGTCAAATTCGTATTCAGCTGAGGAGTCGATTGCCTTATGGGAGCTAGTTTGTCCTCGTATTGACGAAGTTGCTGTAGAAATGATATCACGAATAACACAAACTCCTCATGCGATTTAACGAAAGAAGCATTTTTAGTCCTTTGATTCAATATTTCATATAGGTTTAGAAACTCATTTTGGAGCGGTGACAAATATAGAACAGGTTGAACTAGCGTAGATTTCCATAAAACCGTAAAAAACTTGTGAAGGGATGGAAAGGCAATCAGTTCCGAATCCACGAGAAAAGGATTGAACATAAACCCCGTCCTTACAAAAAGCTGACTAACCTCCAATCGATACGGCTGAGAAGGCTGAAACAGCAGCAACGTCCCCGGCACGATCGGAAACGGATTACCATGGATGTGGGCTATACCTTCGCCTTCATACACATATAGAAACTCCATACTTTGGTGAGCGTGAACGACCTCCCAGTTGCGTTGATTGCTCGTTTTGAGATAGTTTAGGTGGAATGGCTCCTTATTCAAATTTACTTTCGTGCTAAATTTCATACGAAACCTCCTAATAAATAAAATAAAAGTATTTATTTTAAAAGATAGCAATTAAATAACATTCTAAAGCAACAGATTGAAAGTTATAGCGCTTTCATTTTGCTATACTAAATGTATGGCAGAATTTCAGATGACGTCATAATCCTTTAGTAAAGAAGGTGATGAGAGTCCTTAGCCATATCATGTGCTGCTAATGCAGCATACGGTAATTTGATCCCATCATAAAAGATACGCCACCATCGATCCAGGTATTACAAGGCCAATGGTTAAAGCATGGAAGTGGCGTACAACAGTAGAATCATCTAAATTAATATTAACATAACACTAAGATTAAAACGCTTTAATTAAATGGATTCATTATACGAAAAGGAGGAATTAATGATGAACAACGTAACCTCAATTAAACGTAATATGAAATTAATTGGTCTTGTACTTCTTTGCCAAGCCCTACTATTGCCACTTCTGGTTGCCCCAGCTCCATTTCAATCAAAAGCTCATGCTGCAGGGGAACTCAAACCATTTCCACAACAAGTCAACTATCCAGGCATTATAAAGCCTAATCATGTCACCCAAGCTGCTATGAATAGCGCCGTTTCAAGTTACTATGACTATTGGAAATCAAAGTACTTGAAAAACAACTTGTCTTCTTTGCCTGGCGGTTATTATGTAAAAGGTGAAATTACCGGTAACCCTCAAGGATTCACCCCACTTGGTACTTCGGAGGGACAAGGATATGGAATGGTCATCACCGCGTTAATGGCCGGCTACGATTCCAATGCCAAAACGATCTATGACGGTCTGTTTAAAACCGCAAGAGCTTTTAAAAGTTCTGGTAATGCTAATCTGATGGGCTGGGTTGTTGCGGATAGTAGCAGTGCCCAGGGCCATTTCGGTTCAGCTACCGATGGTGATTTGGACATCGCTTACTCTTTGATTCTTGCGGATCGTCAATGGGGATCCGCAGGTACGATTAATTATTTGGAAGAAGCCAAAAAAATGATCAACGCAATCAAAGCCAGCAATGTAACTACGAACAACAGGCTGAATCTTGGCGATTGGGATGCAAAAGGCACTTTGAACACACGTCCCTCTGATTGGATGCTCTCCCATTTAAGAGCTTTCAACGAAGTTACAGGAGATCAAGTATGGTTAGATGTCATCAATAACTTGTATACCGTTTACGGCCAATTCTCGACAACTTACTCATCTACTACAGGTCTAATCTCTGACTTTGTTATTAATAATCCCCCTACACCTGCTCCATCCGGTTTTTTAGAGAGTACGTATGATAACGAATATAACTACAATTCAAGCCGGGTTCCATTAAGAATTGTAATGGACTACGCTTTTTACGGAGACACTAGAGGCCGGGATATTGCTAACAAAATGGCGGTATGGATTAAAGGTACGACAAGTGGCGTTCCAGGTAACATTAAAGACGGATATCAATTGAATGGTACAGCAAGAGGATCATATGCTACAGCCGTGTTCGTATCGCCGTTCATATCCGCAGCTACAACAAATAGCTCTCACCAAGCATGGGTAAATGCTGGTTGGGACTGGATGAAGAACAAGAAAGAATCCTACTTCAGTGATTCCTACAATTTGCTTAATATGCTCTATCTTTCAGGTAACTGGTGGAAACCAACATTCGGCGGTCCAACGACTGGATCTGACCTCGCTCTAGGCAAGACTGCTGTGGCTAGTTCAATAGAAGCAGCGGGATTCGAAGCTTCCAAAGCGACTGACGGTAATTCTTCAACAAGGTGGGCAAGTCTCGAAGGAAATAATAACGAGTGGATTTACGTAGATCTAGGTTCGAGCAAGAGTATCAACCGGGTGAAATTAAACTGGGAAGCCGCTTACGGTAAAAGCTACAAAATTCAAGTGTCCTCCAATTTAACGTCTTGGACGGATGTTTATTCAACAACAACTGGTAATGGCGCGATAGATGATATATCATTTACACCCCAAAATGGACGATATGTACGTGTACAATGTTCCGCGCGAGGTACAACGTATGGGTATTCACTCTTTGATTTTGAGGTATATGGTTCTTAATTTGTAGAATGCCTAAATGTTAGGTATAGGGGAAAAAAGTTCATTCACGTATGTCGTAGCATTCATCCCTAATTGATATTCGTGGGGACTGTGCACAAAACAAGCTTGGGTAGTCCTTATGGACCGTCCAAGCTTGTTTGTCATGTTCAAATCATTTGGGTACTAGTCTGATCGAACACCCCTTGTGGGCCAAGAGTCCCGTGAATACGAATGTGGTTGAACCAGTGTACATAGTCATATAGTTCTCTCGTTAGATCATCCAGACTATCAAAATGACGTCGCTTCACAAACTCTGTCTTGAAGAGTTTGAACGTTGCTTCTGCAACTGCATTGTCGTAGGGACAACCTTTCATACTCAAAGATCGTTTGATCTTAAACGTATCTAAGGCATCGTCTATCAGCTTGTTTTTAAACTCATTCCCACGGTCTGTATGAAAGAGCTGAATCCGATTGAGGTTGGTTTTAATCGATGCGAAGGCACGGTAGACGAGCCGATCATCTTTGTTTGGACCTGCACTATAACCTATGATTTCACGATTGAAGAGATCCACAAATACACATACGTAATTCCACTTTTGGTTGACTCTTACGTAGGTTAGATCACTCACGACAACAGACAATTCCTTCTCCTAAACAAACTGTCTATTTAATACATTAGCTTGTTTTGAGTCATTACAGCCCGTTGTGTGTGGTCTGTATTGAGCTACAGTATACGAAGAAACGAGACCCTGTTCTTTCATGATTCTCCCAATTCTTCGTCTGGATACCGTTAACTCTAGCTTTTCTAATTCTACTTTGATCTTACGTGTTCCATAGGTTTGACGACTTGCTTGGAATATATTGACGATAACAGAGGAAATCTCATCTTCTGAAGACGGCTCGCTCGCTTCATAATAGTATGTGCTTCTTGGGAGTTGAAGGACTGTACACATGGCTGATATCGAGTATTTGTGTTGATTATTCCGAATCACATTTACTTTCGTCCTAGTATCAGCGCAGCTTGCTTTAGTATGTCATTTTCCATAAGTAGCTGTTTGTTTTCTTTTCGAAGTTTATTAAGTTCTGCATCTTCTTTCGACAAGTTGTCCTTTTCCTTGAAGGAGCCTGTTTTCTCGCTTTGCAAGATCCATTTATCTAATGAAGATGGTGTCAATTCATATTCTTTAATTATCTCTATCTTTCCAACCTTTCCCGAAATCACTCTCTTTAACATTATCTAAAATTAAAACTCTTCCTTCACTAATTTCAAATACATAACCTTGACCAGAGGGTTCGGAAGTTAGTTTCTCTTCACATCCCAACAAAGCAATTATCATTACTACTATCATCAACATCTTTAAATACCTCATTATCTATTCGCCTCCATAAACTAAACGAATGTGGTTCCATTTTTGTTACGAAAGGTTAAACTAAACTGCCCGTTAGCGGAAAAGACCTGCCGATTCATTGCTGTCGGCAAGTCTTTTCCTGATGTGTATTGCTATCGTATTCCGATAGCTCATTAGCATGCTTCAGCTAAATGATGGAAATGAGATATGATAATAACTATTTACAAACCGACGGTCTGTATTTACAATAAAAATCTAGACACTAATCAATCGACGTATAGGTTGTCAAAAGAACACGGAGGGATTACCTTAAGCAAGAGGAACGGAGGCAGCAAACAACAGGGTTGCTACTTGATTCGACCAAAGAGCTGATACTAGAAAAAGGTTGTCACTCTGTCACTATGAAGGACATCATGGAAAAATCGGGATTGTCAAAGGGCGCTATATTCCATTACGTGAAGAGCAAGGACGAGATCTTTGCCTGGGTGCTGCAGGAGCGACTCGAAGAGACAAACGAACATTTTATGAACGTAGTGGAACAAAGCGAAAAAACGTTCGATGGACCCATGCAGAAGATCATTGACAGTCTTCCGGTGCTGGAAGTTGGTCAGGACGTAACGAACAAGGTGCTGATGTATTTACTTGGAAAGTAAGATCAGCCTCTCGTCGCAGAAGTACTCAATCAGTATTATGAGCGGTCTGTGCATTTATCCAAGCAACGGTAAAAGACGTCATGCTTGCCGATTATGTATCTACGCTCTCAGATCTCGTGATCTTCTTTATCTCGGCTAATATGATTATCAAGCGTCCCGCTATTGGGTCATCTTCGGAATTGCCGCGACATTGTTGCCGATCATCATATTATTTCTCATGATAACGAAAAGCTTCTAAACGGAGGGATAAAGATGGTACCTTTATTTGCGCTTGTTGTTTCGTTTCTTCTGTTCTGGGTTCTCGGGTTGTTCGGCTGGCCTTATTTCGACAATTGGCATTCTTCGCTTCAGGGAGCAGTGGCCGTCATGCTACTGCTTACCGCTTCCGCCCACTGGGGAAAAAGACGGCCTGATCTCATCCGGATGATCCCGGCTGCCTTTCCAAAACCGGATTGGATTGTGTCGGCCACCGGGTGGCTGGAAATTGCGGGAGCCATCGGCATTCTCTTCCCCACTACCTCCCGCGCGTCTTCCGTCTGCTTGGCGGTTCTACTTGTGACTATGTTCCCTGCCAATGTAAGGGCAGCCCGAAAAAAACTAACTATCGGTGGGAGACCTACACCTAAGATACTAGTCCGTACATTGCTGCAGCTCGTGTTTCTTGCGGCGGTCCTCTTAGCGGGTTAATTTTGCGCCTTGTTCATGTAGATCCAATAATTAACAACACAATTGATTTACAAAGGCAGCACGAACTCTATTCACGATGACGCAGCGTACGCGAAGTCTTGGTGCTGCTCTTCGCATATAAACATGATGACGAGTAGCGTAGCGAATCAGTTTTGATGTTTATATGCCAACTTCGATCGACCTACACTTCTAAAATTATGGCCGAGATGGAGCAACAGCGTAAAGAAGAACGGAAGCAGGATTCCACTGCGCTAACGCTTCATTACCCTAAAGCTCTTCTACTACCTTGCTAGTCCCGTTAAAAATATCAATGGAAACTGGGTTCCTTTCCCAGGTTCGCTTGATATTTAGGGACGATGAACCGGGGGATTATATGCATTACGTTGTTTAAACAATCTTAACTCAAGCTAAGCATATATGCTTAAGCATGCCGTGAGAAAACAGGTCACCCACAGGGTCACCTGTACTTATAGACTATTATGTATTCAAGCTAGTTATAGTACAGCATACATGAGTCCTCATCTTGTTGAACAGGTGGGGGCTATTTGACGCTTACATAGGAAAATAACTTTCACGGTCAAGCGAATATTCCATACCTGGATCAACATGAATTAATTTCAGATATTACTAATAGACATCCCCTCGGCCAATCCAACTAACCCTCCAACGGAATTTCCACCCTGTATATTAACACCCTCAAGATTAATGTTAGTAAATGTGCCCAAAATAGCAACACCGAAGAGTCCTACAAATCCCGCACTACTTGTGATTGTTAAATTTCTTATTGTAAAACCCTTACCGTCCAAATGTCCGAAAAAAGCATTACTGTTGTTAGCACCGATTGGCGTCCAGCCGGCACCTTCTGAGTAGGAGCTCAAGTCAATATCTGACGTCAGTATAAAGTAGATTCCTGTTCCTAGATGATTCCTAACCTCGTTGAGCTGATCAGCGTTAGCAATTTGATACGGATCACCTTGACTCCCCGTTCCTCCAGCGAACGCTACTGCCGCATGGGCTTTACCTGCACCAACAATTAACCCACTCAATCCACCTAAAACCAATACCATCACTAAGATGACTGAAATCCCCTTTTGAACAAAAACTCGCATGCAAATTCCTCCTTGAGATGATGTTTCTTATCCTTCTAAGAGATAAGTATACACACCCCCAATGACAACAGAATGACAAAATGAAACAAAAAGAGCCCTTCTATAAAAATAAAATGGGCCCTTCATCTAACTCATTATGAGCCGTTAGCTTCGTTAAGAGTCGGAATGCGACTTGCGTATCCCCTCTAGTTAATAAGGCGTCGCACAACCGATAGGTTAAGGATGTATATAGCAGCGATAATCGTTCAACCTTGCCCCGATCCCAAGGGAATGCACGATCTCCGAATAAATCTCCATTATATAGCTGTTCTAGCTCAAATGCCTGGTCGATATAGTTGTCTTCTATGATCCCTAGCTGTTTACAGCCTTATTCAAAAGTGATGCTATCGACACTGGTCTGAGCAATATCCAGCGCATAATACGATTCCAGCAAGTAATTCATAATAAAGATTTCGCCCTACTTGTGATACGGTTCATCTTATCATCTCTAACGGTGAAATTTAAAGGCTATAAAAATCAAATCAAGGATAAGATTCAATACCGTTTCCCCAAGCCCAACTCTCTTCCGTGCGTCTATTACAGCAAGATTTGATCTATTTCATAATTACAGGCTTACCCTCATGAACAGAGCGATATCCTGCTAAAGCTACAAGGGCAGAACGCATGCCATCTTCTCCAGTAATAGGTACTGATTGACTAGTCATTAAAGCTTCCACGAATGCTTCAACCATTCGTTGATCCATACTATCTCCCCAGTATCTCCAACTTTCTGTACTAAGTTGACTGCTATAAAGCTCATTAGTTTGAGCTAGGCCATTTACGGAGATAACACCTTTTGTACCAATAATATCTAAGGCTACGTCGCCCCAAGTTGGATACGGTTTCTGTCTGGACCAGCTTGTGTCTAGTACACCAAATACACCATTATCATACTTCACATGAATCATACCCGCATCATCAATGTCCAAATCATGATGGAAAAGAGTAGCTGCTCGTGCGTAAACCTCTATAGGTACTTTGCCAGTAAACCAATTCATAAGATCCATTACATGAACCGTATGATCCAATAAAGCTCCACCGCCAGATAATTGTTTATCGGTGAACCAGCCGGTAGGGGCTGTTCCTCTATTCATTCCCTTAAAGGCAACAATCTCTCCGATTTCACCTTCTTCAATAGATTGCTTTGCCTTTGCAACAGCCGTTATATATCTGCAAGGAAAGGCAGTCATTAGCTGCACCTTATTTCTTGCACAAGCATCAATCATGCTCTGCATGTCTTCAATAGAAATACCTAGAGGCTTCTCGCATAAAATATGCTTACCTTTATTCGCCGCTGATATAGTTAACTCTGCATGAAAAACATTTTCTGAACAAATAACAACAGCATCTATGTCCTGTTCAAGTAGCTCATTATAATCGGAATAATAAGCAATTCCATGCTCTGCAATCACCTTCTGTACACGGCTTTCAATGTTGTCAGCAATACCAATAACCTCTACCGTTGATAAGGAAAGCAAAACATTTAAGTAAGTGAATGCATGGCTGTGTGCAAAGCTAATCATACCAACCTTTAATTTACTCATGTATGCTACCTCCTTTTGCAAGATAGACAACTTGTCCAGTTTTTGCACTTTCCACGGCAGCTAATGCAATCTCTAGTGCTTTATATGCATCATGAGCATTAACTATAGGTTCTGTCCCACTCATCAAACAGTTTATAAAATGCTCCAACTCCCGATGATAAGGACTGTTAGCAACCGGACTATTATACACATTAACATATGAATGAGTTTCTTCTGAGGCAAATTTATGAACTTCATACGAATGACTTTTTAGACTATTTGCCACAATAATTCCTTTATCTCCTGAAATTTCTGCTTTTGTGTGAAATGGAACAGGATGCCCCCAACTTCCTTCAACGTTAGCAAAGCCACCATTTTCGAATTGAAGCGTAACGAGTGCATAATCCAAGTTCTCACTCACCGTATTTAATGTATACACGGATTCAACCTCACCCATTGTCCATCTTAAAAAATCCAAGTCGTGTATCATAAGATCCACGATGACTCCCTTACTTTTACTATAGTCTCTATACCAAGCTCTAGAGTTACCTGGATGAGAACCCACTCGAGAAGCATGAGCGACACCAGTTGCACCCACTAAATCATTATCTATTGCGTGCTTTATATTTACATATTGAGGAAAAAATCTGACTACATGACCTACAAATAAACGAACATTATTCTCGTCAGTGCATCGAATCATTTCTTCCGCATCTTCAAGTGTAAGGGCTATTGGTTTTTCGCAAATAATATGCTTTTTTGCTCTTGCCGATAATATGGTATACTCTTTATGCAAATAACTTGGTAGAGTTATACTAATAACATCAAAATCAGCCTCTGATAAAAGCTGTTCGAAGGAATAAAAAGCAGGGGCGCCTGTTTCTTGAGATAATAAATCGGCTTGCTTCACGCTTAGATCACAAACTCCCGTTAACTCTACTTCTTTCATTTTTAAATACACATTTGCGTGAACTTTACCTAATTCACCGCAACCTAAAACAGCAATTTTCATTTTCTTCTCCTTTTCGACTAAAAAGTTTAAATTTTAAAGTTAAATCTTTGAAGTTTATTCCATGATTCATTTAATTTGTATCCATATTCTATCTAAGTCAGAAGGTGATATCATGAATACGATTAATGAACCCATTAGCTATCAAAATTCATTATTAGAAATTAAAAGTTGGGAGTTTACTCATAACCTTGATACAGTAGCTGACTCACCTTGGCATTATCATAAGGAAATCGAAATGGTTTTAGTATTGGATGGCGTTCATAAAATATTTACGTCCACACAAAGCTATACAATGAATAAAGGAGATATTGTTCTAATTGGATCTTCTCAAGTTCATAAACCTTCTATTTTACCAAATCAAGAGGTAACCTATATTGTGCTCCATTTCAATCTTGAGCCTTACATGGATTTAGCAATGATGCACTATTCCAATTTTTTCCTGGAATCCATTAATCCGCTAGAAAGACTGAATTATTTATTTCAGCAGAATTCCCTTATTCAAGCTGAAATTGGCACGTGCATTCTCAGTATTCACAAGGAAATTATGGAAAAGAAAAAGGGCTATGAGATTGCCATTAGCATGCATATAAAGCATATTCTTTTAACGCTTTTACGCAGTGAACAGAAACCTGTTTTCTATGCTAATCATAGTGACGCACAATTGATTCATCGTATTATGACCTATATAAATGAACATCTATATGGAAAAATTGATATGAACCAAATTAGTAAGAAAGCTGGTATGAGCTATGTTTATTTTTCGCGATATTTCAAAAAAAAAGTAGGTATCTCCTTTACCGATTATGTGAACCGCCAACGAATTGCAAAGGCAGAGCGCTTATTATTAACCTATGATATGAATATTACCGATATAGCCGAAAAAGTTGGTTTAAATAATATGGCCCATTTTTATGAGCTTTTCAAAAGATTTAATGGATGTACACCGAAAAAGTTCAAAGAGAAATTAAATCAATTAGGAAAATAGTCAATTCGGTTATTGTTCCCTTAACAAATAAAGATGTCCGACACTTGCACTTCATAGTGCAGGTGCCGGGCGTCACTGTATACAGGCTTTGAATCACAGTATAGTGATCTATTTATTTACCAGAGAAACGTTGATATGCTGCTTCATACATTTCCATATAACGAGATAGACCGATTTTTTCTAACTCAGCTCCATACTTACCCCAGTTATTAAAGGATTCAGTACCAGAAATGAACGCTGCTTCTTTTTCTGAAATAAAGGTATATAGATCCTCTTGAAGAAGAGCAAGCTCATCTAACTCATTTTGAGAGAAGTTGAATGGTGGCCATACTTCATCAATAATATAATCCTCAATAACCTCAACAGCTGCTAATGTATCCTCATAAGTTTCAGCACCCTTAAAGTATTCTTGTTTTACTACGCTCGGGTAACCTCCACCTAACCAAGTTACATATTGAGCGAGTATTTGGTTTTGCGTCAAACCATCTGGATTGTTTTTAATAAAATCTAGATATTCCACTGAACCATCAGCTTGCTCCTCATAAGTAACACCTTCTAGACCCATGAAGAACATTTTAATACCTTCATCGGAGTAGAAATAATCCATCCAGCGAACAGTCGCTTCTGGACTCTCATTCTTATCTGTAATAACAAATGCGCCCTCTTTAACTAATGATGATGAAGTATAAGTAAATTCACGATCTCCATATGGTCCTTCCAAAGCATTCATACCTATAAAATTATCAGAGCTCATTGGATCATTTGCGTTATAAGCAATAGCAGAGCCGTATACACCTTCAGCACCTTGTGCGTAGAACTCTGCACTTGCAAGCGTAAAGATATCAGCATTCACTAAGCCTTCTGAATGAAGACGATTAGCATATTGAAGTACCTCCTTGTAACGATCAGAAGCACGGTAGAAGCGAAGCTCATTCGTTTCTGGATTAATGTCCACATAACGATGAGAAGTACCTTTATTGCCTAGTCCCCATGCACCTTGTATATATAATAGTAGAGCATCATATCCACGACCTACATACGGCAACTCATCAAATTTTCCATTACCATTCGGATCTTGTTCTTTTACAGCCTTTAAGTATTGATAAAATTCATCAGTCGTTGTTGGATTTTCCATTCCTAATTTTTCTAACCAATCTTCACGAATCCAGCCTTTAGCAGGCGTTAAAACAGAAGTGAACTCTGGATCATAGAACGTTGGGAATGAATAAATGTTACCATCTGGCATAGTTAATGCTTGCTTAATTTCAGGATTTTCAGCTAAAATCTTTTGGAAATTTGGAGCATATTCTGCAATAAGGTCATTTAGTGGCATTAAAATACCTTGCTGACCATACTTAAAGATTTCAGAAGATGTAAAATTTGCAGTGTGGAAAGCATCTGGATAATCACCACTAGCTAGCAATAAGTTTTTCTTCTCTGCTACTGCATCTGCTGGAACCATTTCCCATGTGATATCAACATTCGTCATTTTTTCATACTCTTCAAACAAGGGAACTGTGTTCCAATCTGGGTTTGAGGAATAGGCATACCCACCAAAGAAAGTTAAGTCAACCGCTTCATTTACAATTGGAAAACCTGTTGAATTCACATTTGATGCTGCAATGTCTGTTGTGGCTGCAGCTTGATTTGCATTAGTGCTGCTATTATTATTTACAGCATTTCCGCTACTACCACATGCAGATAATAAAATACTAGAAGCCATCAATAAAACTGCGCTTTTATTCATTACATTTTTCATTTTAACACTCCTCAAAAGTATGAATTTATTCATTAATAACTAACCCTTCAATGAACCTACTAGCATGCCCTTAACGAAGTACTTTTGTAAAAATGGATATAAAACAAGCATGGGCAAATTAGCAACGACAACAATCGCATACTTTAATGACTCTACCTGCATGAGATGCACAAGTGCATCGCCATCATTAAAATTAGTCATCGATTCCATCTGATTTTGGAGCAATATTTCTCTTAAAAATAATTGCAGTGGGTACTTTCCTCGATCTGTAAAATACATCAAAGCATTAAAATAAGAATTCCAGTGACCAACGGAATAGAACAGCAACATTACTGCCATAATCGGCAAAGATAACGGAAGAATAATACGAAATAAAATTCCGAAATGCGAGCATCCATCAATGGAAGCAGACTCCTGAATTTCATACGGAATCGCTGTTTGGAAAAATGTCCTCATGATAATCAAGTTCCATACCGATACAGCACCAGGGAAAATAACAGCCCACATCGTATTTAGTAAATCCAAGTCCTTCATTAGAAGGTACATAGGGATAATGCCACCACTAAAGAAAATTGAAAATACTAACAAAGCTGAAACGATATTTTTTAGAATATATTCATTACGTGACAGCACATACGCACCTAAGGTTGTCAAAACAAGATTAATAATTATACCTACAATCGTATAAAGAGTCGTATTGATATATCCAACTAGAATATCTTTATTATCAAATACCTTTAGGTACGTCTCAAAGGTAAAATCCACGGGCCAAAGCCATACTTTACCGTAAAGCACGTTCTCTGGCGCACTAAGGGAAGAGCTGACTACAAAGATAAGAGGATATAATACGACTACCGTGATCAAACAAAGCAAGATAATAATTACTACATTCGTTATTCTATCGCTTAATGTATCACGTACCACATCGATCACCTCTCCTCTACCATAAACTAGCCTGCTTCATACGACGAGCAATCGTATTGACCATAACTACCAGAATAAAACTAATGACTGAATTCAAGAATCCTATCGCTGTGGAATAGCTGTACTGAGCTCCTAAAATACCTGTGCGATATACATAGGTTGCTACAACATCTGAAGAGGATAGATTCAAATTATTTTGCATTAGGTATACCTTTTCAAATCCTACACCTAACACTTGTCCTACATTTAGAATAAGCAAAATGACAATCGTAGGAATTAACGCAGGGAAATTAATATGTCTAATGCGATTGAATAAGTTTGCTCCATCAACCTTTGCAGCTTCATATAGCTGAGGATCAATAGCTGTTAGTGCGGCCAAATAAATAATTGAGTTCCATCCAAGTGATTGCCATGCTCCAGACAATACATAAATCGTTTTGAACCATGCAGGATCAGTCATAAAATCTTTACTTTCCATCCCTAACACGACTAATAAGCGATTAATCATACCTGAATCTGGATCAAGAAACATTATAATCATCCCTACAACAACGACTGAAGATAGAAAATGTGGAGCATACGTTATCGTTTGAACAGTTTTACGGAACCAGCTTACTCTAACCTCATTGAGCAATAAAGCTAGAATGATAGGCAAAGGAAATCCTACGATAAGCTGAAATAAACCAATCTCTAATGTGTTCTTAACCAGTCTCCAAAACTGATAGCTTTCATAAAATCGTTGGAAATGCTCTATACCTACCCACGGACTATTCCAGATCCCTTTTGAAGCAATGAAATCCTTAAATGCAATTTGCAACCCATACATAGGGTAATATTCGAATATTACAAAATAGAGCAATACAGGAAGGATAATGACATGCAATTGCCATTGCTTTAAAAACTTAATACAATATTGTTTCATAGATTTTTTTATTGAAGAAAACTTATTTTCCTTGTACCCTTTCTCAATTTGTATTTCCAAAAATTCACCCCATTCTTTCTATGCTATTTGTTCACAAACTAATCATACAGTTGCAAAGCGCTTTTAGTATATTCTAAAATTCATTCAATTTATATTCATATTCAACCTCATTAACAATCAGTTAACAATGCCTTTAAATCAGAAAAACATATTGGTAATCTTTTACCAAAATATAATTTTTAAGGATTTTATATAGCAAATGAAAGGAGTTTATTCATTGAGCAGAGTGATAGCTTCCCGTTTATTGAATCGGGCCGCACATATGTCCCGATTCGGTTTGTGTCTGAGCGGTTGGGTTCGGAGGTATTGTGGAACCAAAACAAAAAAGAGGTAACGATCCGCTGGATCGTTAATGAGAAGAAAGCAAACGTGAATGGACAAACGGTTTCTTTTGATACGCCGTTGCTATTGAAGAAGGACAGTACGTTTGTACCGGTACGCTTTGTGTCGGAGCTGCTGGAATCCTCCGTAGAATATATTGCGAACTCCAAAACGGTAATAATATTCGATAAAAAATAGCTTCATTGAATATAGTGGCTGTTCCCTCCCTTTACAATCTGAATAAACACTTGTTCAAAATCGATGGTTATACGGTCAATACTTTCCACCATCGTTCCTTGCTCTTTCAGAAGATCGAACAACTCGTAGACAAAGGCGTGAAGAGAGGTGTTTTTAGCAAAGATGGTAATAAAAAATTACGTGAGATATTCAATCAAGCACCTGTTGAATGAGAATAAGTACAGCTGTAGAACATGCCATTTTCTGGCATATGAAACGAATCACTGACTCATCACGGCGGAAGGTTTGATAAACAACTTGCTAGAGAAAATCATAAAAGACAATACCAAAGGAGAATTATATGACCCACTAGCTACCTTTTTATTGAAATATTCATATTGACTAACTAAACCGTGTTGAGCTGAAATCGTTAGAATATTATTCGATATTTGTTCCGTATTTTTTCTAGTTATACGATCCGCAACACTTCCTAGAGTCACGGTATTCCATTCAATCGGTATCTCACCCAATTCAGTCTGCTTATATTCCGTATTTTCAATTTTCTCGTCCGCTGTTGAAAGAATTTCAGCGATCTTTTAAAATAGAATTTATTGAATAGCTTAAATAAGCACCATTAATATTTGTATTGGGTCTGAATATATTGGTATCGCCACCGATAAGAACCTTATCAACTAAAAGAGAACTAGCATATGCAATGTCATAAGCAGATTACTCTCCATATTATTTCGTCCCCAATTCGTCCCCATTACACCAAATTCAAAAAACTCATTAACTAATAAAGCATTTACCTAAAACAAAAAAACCCTTACAGAGTAAGGGTTTGAAGGATAAAATTTAAGGTGGAGCCTAGTGGGATCGAACCCCTGACCTCATCACTGCCAGCGATGCGCTCTACCACGGATGGTCATTTACACAACCATAAAATAGAGTGAGGATAAAGATGTTATAGTATTTTTATTCTTGCCATTTTTCACGAACTGTTCGACTCATACTAATAATAGCTTCTCACCATAAACTTTAAGTGCTTAAACTCCATCATTTTCCTTCACCATTCGGGACTCACACCCTATAGATAGCGCCCATGCTGGGCGCAAAATAAAAAGGTCATCATTTTTCACATAATGATGACCTTCCTGCTTCGTATAGCCAAATTGAAAGTATATTAGGAAAGCTTCATAATAGATATTGAAGCGCCTTGACCTCGAGTTACCAATTCCACAAGTTCTGAAGCTCCATATAATTGAAGAGAAATTTTGCTTCCTGCAGTAATATACTCTATCACAGTAGCTGAATAATTTGATTGAGCATGACCTGGAGGAATGGTAGAAGTCAAAAGTGAAAAATCATTTATGAGTAACCGGGTTCCAATGCTTTTTGCCTCCGTCAAATTAACATGGTAGGTAATGTAATAAAATCCCGTTTGTTTAACTTCTATACCGTCAGATAAATGAGTGTAGTTTGTTGTATTAAGTGAAGCCGACGGCCAAGGTATTTTTATTCCCTCATAAGTGACAGAAACCGCTGTATTTTGCGTGACAGCATTTGCCCAAGGAATGGAGTTACTTCCTGACTCGCCTTGTGGGCCAGCAGCTCCAGTTGCACCCGTGTCGCCCTTATCTCCCTTATCACCTTGCGGTCCCGATGCTCCAGTTGCACCCGTGTCGCCCTTATCTCCTTTATCACCTTGCAATCCTGTTGATCCTGCTGGCCCTGTGTCGCCTGTGTCGCCTTTATCACCTTGCGGTCCTGCTGGTCCTGTTGCTCCCGTGTCGCCTATATCTCCTTTATCACCTTGCAATCCTGTTGGTCCTGCTGGTCCTGCTGACCCTGTGTCGCCTTTAGCTCCTTTATCACCTTGCGATCCTGTTGGTCCTGTTGGTCCTGTTGCTCCTGCGTCACCTTGCTCGCCCTGATCACCCTTTTCACCTGTTGGCTTTTCACTTGCTGACTGAGTATTAATATTGACTTGTCCCTTAGCACCATCACCCTCCCAAGCTATTTCCAACCCAAGAGAAGTGGCGAGCGCTCGAATCGGCAAGTATACACTGCCATGGAACGATAGAGGAGAAATTTTATTACCGTTTGTATCTAACAATTGAATCTGCTTGCCATCTACAGAAAGAGTAGCATTGGATACTTTCCCTGAAATTGTAGACCCTGTGTTCAATCCAGTATCATTATTAGGGGAGGCAGTAAATGAGATAGAGCTAGTTGTAATGTAAACCGCTTGCTCTGCTTGACTCCAGTCTACTTTTAATCCGAGTAGCTGAGAGGTCGCACGAAGTGGCAAATATAATGAGTTATCAATAGAAATTGAAAGGATATCCTGTTCTGCCTTCTTACCATCTACATAAATTGGAGTATTTGTTACCTTCCCTAGCGTATTTTCTGTCGCTGCTGCAACGGGTAATGCAAACATACTAGAAGCAATCAAAATAAAAACAAGCAAAGCGCTCATTTGCTTCTTAATCTTATTATACCCACCCATCAATTCATATTTCATTTTCTTTTCAATGATCAAAATAATCTTACTCCCCTCGATATACATATTATTTTAAATAAATGAAAACAATCATCGTTAGCATTTCTTCAATATAGTTATAACATATCTTTTTGTAATAAAATGTAGTGCTGATTACAAAAAACAAAAAAAGAGCAATCTATATAAATTGAATTAATGTTTTTGAAAACTATGGTAAGAAAAACATTGCCTGCTTGTCGGATAAGAAAGGAAACCTATTGGAACGGGATATAGTTCGTTTAACTCGCTATTCCATCATAGGATGTCCGAATCTTGTTCATATGCTAACATAGCCAACTCGACGAGGACTTTTAGCGGTAGATTGAGACGCCGTACTCCTCCACATTCGCTTCGTGCGCGCGGTCGCCTTGTGGCTCCACCATAATAAACAGAAAACCACGTCCAATGGACGTGGTTTGAATTGTTTATATGGTGGAGACTAGCGGGATCGAACCGCTGACCTCTTGCATGCCATGCAAGCGCTCTCCCAGCTGAGCTAAGCCCCCGTGGTACATTTGGATTCATTCTCGTCAATTCTCTGGGGTAGTGTAACTAACCACTCTGTGCTCCCAGCTGAGCTAAGGCCCCATTGACTTTGACAACAACTAATAACTTATCAAACAATAAAGATTATGTCAATATCAATATATCCCCTTGATAATATTCCTCTTATTCCTCAGACGTACTTTTAGATAAAAGAGTCTTCAGTTCTTTCATGAACATATTAATATCCTTAAATTGGCGATATACAGAAGCAAATCGTACATAAGCAACCTCATCCACCTGATATAGCTCTTCCATCACCAGTTCCCCGATCTGTTGACTTTCCACTTCTGGTACAGCCGTATCGCGAAGTGCCTTTTCTACCTCTGAGACGATCATATCGAACTGTTCTACAGATACTGGTCGTTTCTCGCAAGCTCGAATCAATCCGCGCATCATCTTATCTCTGCTAAACTCCTCACGATTACCATTCTTCTTGATTACAATTAGAGGGGCTTCTTCAACCATTTCAAACGTAGTGAATCTCCGTGCACATTGTTCACATTCACGCCTACGTCGGATCGATTTATTCTCATTCGCCGGACGCGAATCCAACACCTTAGTTCCCGAATAGTCACAGAAAGGGCACTTCATTTTCCTCAACACTTCCTTTTCACAGTGGATTAGTCCAACATTTATATTTATTTCCTTAATTTTCACACTTTATTTAGTTATGAAGATTGTATTTAAAGCACATAATACTTTTACCAACAGCGAGGAGGTGAACAACAATGAGCTCAAACAGCAACTCTAACAACTTAGTTGTAACTAAAGCTACAGGTGCCCTTGAACAAATGAAATATGAAATTGCTCAAGAACTTGGAATTAGCATTCCTCAAGATGGATATCAAGGTAATATGACTTCATATGAGAACGGTTCAATCGGAGGGTATATTACCAAACGATTAGTAACCATTGCAGAACAACAATTGGCTGGTCAATACAGCTAGTATAATTTAGATTAGGAGTGTTGGGCCGGATTAATATCTAGCCTAACACTTCTTTTTAGTTCATCAACATTAGAACTTATCATACACATCCGTATATTTCTCGTAATAATATAATACACGTTGTACATAATGCCTAGTCTGATCAATCGGAATTTCTTTAACCGTTTCAATTTGTCCATCCCATAGACCTTTATTCATCCAGCTTTTCACATTACCCGGACCTGCATTGTATGCGGCAATGGCTATCGCCCTATTACCATCAAACTGCTTAAATAAAGAGGATAAGTACCAGGTACCTAGCTGAATATTAGGACTGACTTCATGCTTAATCCGATCTAGAGATACTTCAGGGAGTTTAGCCATTTCCATAGCCCAAGTCGCTGTAGTCGGCATAAGTTGCATAATTCCAATCGCACCTTTACTCGACTCTTTACCCGTCTTAAAATTTGACTCTACTCGGATAATAGCAGCAATTAAATACGGATCAACATCATACTCTTCAGCTTGAAGTTTAATCTCTTCTTTGAAATGAATAGGATAAAACCAAGACATCCAATTACCATTGAAGAATAACAACATGACAAATGTAGTGAAAAGAAGCATAAGTACCCTCTTTTTACGAAAAAGTCTCATAACTGGCCTAACTGGAGCCATAATTCATTTACTTGTTGCTCCGTTGTCGCTAAGCTGTCACTGTTATCGATTACGAGATCTGTCATAGTCTTCTTCATTTCTATATCCATTTGTGCGTGGAGCCTAGCTTCCGCTTCATCATTAGACAAGCCATCTCTTTGCATCAACCTTAGCTTCTGTATATCCCTTGATACATATACCACCAGCACTTGTTCGAACATCGATTGTAGTCCTGATTCTAACAATAGAGGGATATCAACCACAATGAGCGTTTCCGGATTCTGCTTCTCGAGTTCCTTCATACGTTCACTCAATTGTTTGCGAATTTCAGGATGACTAATATCATTCAATATCTTAAGAGCTTCTTTATCATTAAATACAATACTCCCGAGCTTCTTCCGATCTAAAGTACCGTCTGCTTGTAATATAGCTTGTCCAAAAAAATTCGTCACTGCAGTAAGAACAGGCTGACCCGGGAGCATAACATCCCGGGCAATGGCATCTGCATCAACTAGCAAAGCCCCCTTCTTCACCAGAAGAGAGGACACGGTACTCTTCCCTGTAGCAATTCCTCCGGTTAATCCTATATTCATATTTCACCTCATAATAGCTTCATTATTCCCATTATTATTAACATTAAAGCTGGCAATGCCGTCATGTGCCGTGTCCATGATTTCATAGCAAATCGAAACCCTGTATTCATACCCATAACGAGAAAACTACCACTAAAGACAGCTATAACTAGCGATGTGGACAAGGGCGAAAAACCAAGTAGAGCTGCACCCAAACCTGCTCCGAATGCATCTAAAGACAACGCGATCCCCAACCACATCGCCTCATAACCCGAGATACTACCCGATTTATCCACGTCAGCGGAGGATGGAGTCCTTAATATTTGAATAACAAGCCCCATTTTGCGAATTTCAAATGTGAACAATTTGCGCTCCACTGGAAGTTGAGGATTTTCCTCCATCTTCTCAATAATTACAGGTTTAACCACTTGCTCCTTCTCCTTCTGCACAACCATCTGGACCAAAGACCATAATCCCATAATTATGAGAATAATAGCCCCTACAACAGACGCTACAGTAGGAGTAATAAAGTTCGCTAACATAACACCCACTTGCATCGAAATGTAAATAACAACACCCGAAAGAGTAGATATGATCATAATCGAAAGCAAGGGAATCTTCACCTGCTTCAAGCCATATGTAATCCCCACTCCAAAACTATCCAAACTTACCGCAAAAGCCAGCAACATCAGTGCAAAAATATGACTGTGCACCCCTGTCCCCTCCCTATCTCGTACGGAAGCATCGAATATTTCATCCGAAACTCTTCCGTAGCCATTGATGTATCCTCCGTTATTATATGGAAGACGAAACGGGTGGGTGCACATTAACATCATTATTACTGCTTAAGAGATCGTTCGCACTTGGAGCCTTTGACATCTCGGACAGAAATGCGTACCTCTTCCGCCCACAACTATCTTTTCGATAAGTGATCCACAGTTGATACAAGGTTTGTTCTCACGTCCGTACACTTGAAGTTCCTGCTGGAACATCCCCATCTCTCCTTGGCCATCCACATATGATTTGATCGAGGATCCTCCCGCTTCAATGGATTCCAATAATATTCTGACGATGGAGCCATGTAATATCCCAAGCTGCTTGTCCTCTATAGAATTTGTTGGTTGCTCTGGATGGATTCCCGCTTTAAATAAAGATTCATCTACATAGATATTACCAATTCCGACGACATATACCTGGTTCAAGAGGACTGATTTAATCTTAGTCTTCTTCCCCGTTAGTATCTTCTTGAATTGCTCTAGCGTAAATGACTCATCTAATGGCTCAACACCTAGCTTAGATAACGGTAAATTCACAAGATCCTCACCTGCTGCGAACAAGTGCATTGTACCAAATTGTCGGACATCTTTATAACGCAATTCTGTACCGTCGTTGAAATGAAAGACAACATGCGTATGCTTCTCTACTGGGTCTTGACTAGAGTAAAGACCGTATCTTCCTTCCATCCGTAAATGGGATACGAGTACAAGCCCATCCATCAGAATACGTAAAAATTTCCCACGTCGTTCCACACCTTGAACAGTATGTCCTGCAATCAAAAAGGAAAACTCATCTATATCATCAGGACGCTGAATAATTCGCCCCAAATGAACACTAACACGATCAATCGTTTTGTTTTTAATTAATACATTCAATGTGTTCTTTATCGTTTCTACTTCCGGTAATTCCGGCATAATGCTCTCACCTCTAACCCATTATAACGAAATTCTGACCTTTAGGGCTACTATTTAGCTTCATACCAGTTACTACCAAAGCTAACTTCAGCTTGTAGTGGAACAACAAGTTGAAGAGCTTGTGCCATAATTTCAGGGACAAGTGATTTCATCATCTCAAGTTCATCTTCAGGAACTTCGAATACCAATTCATCATGAACTTGTAGAAGCATACGGCTCTTTAATTTTTTATCTGAGAGCGCCTGATCCATATGCACCATTGCCAACTTAATAATATCTGCTGCCGTACCTTGGATAGGTGTATTCATCGCCGTACGTTCTGCGAATGATCGAAGATTGAAGTTACTGGAATTAATCTCAGGAAGATACCTTCTTCTGCCTAATAGCGTCGTGACATAACCATTCTCCTTGGCTTCTTTCACAATATCACCCATAAATTGTCTGACGCCTTGGAACACCTCGAAATATTGTTCGATAAATTGAGAAGCTTCTTTCCTCGTAATATTCAGATTCTGCGATAATCCATAATCACTAATGCCATACACGATACCGAAATTGACTGCCTTAGCAGAACGACGCATATTAGAATCTACTTCTTCTGGCTTCACTCCAAATACGTCCATAGCCGTCTTCGTATGAATGTCCATATTTTGAATGAAGGCTTCTTTAAGGTTCTCATCATTAGAGATATGTGCCAACACACGTAATTCAATCTGCGAATAGTCGGCCGCTAGAATAGACCACCCTGGTTCAGAAGGTACAAAAGCTTTACGGATTTTGCGACCTTCCTCAAGTCGAATCGGAATATTCTGTAGATTCGGAAATTGACTACTCAATCGACCCGTTGCAGCAATGGTCTGACGATAATACGTATGCACTTTACCTGTCTTAGGAGAGATCTCTTTAAGTAATCCTTCTACATAAGTTGATTGCAATTTAGCAAGTGTCCGATATTGTAGAATGAGTTGGACAACTTCATGATAAGGCGCTAGCTTCTCAAGTACCTCAGCATCAGTTGAGAATCCAGTCTTCGTCTTCTTCACTGCTGGAAGACCTAACTTCACGAATAGAATCTCACCTAACTGCTTCGGTGAATTTATATTAAACTTTGCATCTGCAATACGGTATATTTCTTCTTCAAGATGATGGATCTGCTCCGCAAGCTCCTTACCAAGCTGTTGTAAGCCCTCTGGGTTAACTTGGATCCCTTGCTTCTCCATATCTGCCAAAATACGTGATAGCGGCATCTCAAGGTCATGAAATAATGACTTCATCTCATTCTTATCCAACTCTTCTTCCTGCTTCGGAATAATACTAAGGATGGTAGCTGATTTACGTGCCAAGTGATTGCTCAGAACATCTACATCAGGCACTTTATATTTCGCACCTTTTCCGAATACATCTTCTTCATTAGCTACGGCTGATAAGCCATATTTGGAAGCCAATGCACTTACCGTTTGGTTGGATTCTGTTGGATCAAGCAAGTATGCAGCTAATTGAACATCAAAGTCTACACCAGCAAAGGGAATATCATTCCAATGCAACGCAAGATCCATTCGATGCAGATCATATCCTCTTTTCGGATACGCAGGGTCTTGTAGCCAATTCAGAATAGGTGCAGCAGAAGTTATTCTCAAGAGATCCAATGATACATAATCATGGCGCTCATAGGATGAGAACACGATACCAATGATCTCTGCACGATGCGGATTATCACCATACGTCTCTACATGCAACACTTCAACTTGTGGGAGCCGTGTAATAAACTCGTCCATATTATCTTCGTTAATGACAGTAACCTCTACATCCAGAACAGGTTGCGACGTAGCACCCACCCCTTCTTCTCCTTCTGCCGAGAAAGAAAGACGCTCCAACAATGATTTGAACTCTAATTTAGCGAGTGCCGGACCAGCATTCTCCTCCTGCAGACCATTGAACACCAGCTCATCAAATGTCTTATCTAATTGGACTTCCCGATAAATCGTAGCTAGCTTCTTACTTAGAATGGCATCATCGGCATGGGCCTCAATCTTTTCCTTCATTTTACCCTTTAACTCATGCGTATTGGCTAGAACCTCTTCTACCGATCCGAATTGATGCAGAAGCTTAAGAGCCGTCTTCTCACCTACACCTGGAACGCCTGGAATATTATCCGATGTATCTCCCATTAGCCCTTTCAAATCTGTAATTTGATGTGGTTCTAGACCATATTTCTCTTGAATTAATGCTGGGTTGTATATCTCAATATCCGTAACACCCTTGCGCGTCATCCCAATCTGTACATGCTCTGATGCCAGTTGAAACATATCCTTATCTCCCGATATGATCAATACTTCGCGGCCTGCTGCATCAGCTTGCTTGGCAATAGTCCCAATAATATCATCGGCTTCAAATCCACCCAATTCATATTGGGCAATTCCCAATCCCTCTAATAACTCTTTTAGCAAAGGAAACTGCTCAGATAGCTCATGCGGCGTCTTTGCCCGTCCACCCTTGTATTCTTTATAACTTTCATGTCGGAATGTCACTTTTCCAGCATCAAAGGCCACCATCATATGTGTCGGCTTATGATCCTCAATGATCCGAAGTAACATATTCGTAAATCCATATACGGCATTCGTATGCCATCCCTTGGTGTTCGTAAGTGGTGGCATTGCAAAAAAGGCACGATAAATAATACTATTTCCATCAATAAGAATTAACTTTTCCATAAAACACCTTCCCTTTACAACATTCTTCTATCATGATACCATAGGAACCCACAAATCGAGAAAAAAGCACCGACAATTGTCGATGCTAAGTTTTAAGCTACCTCTTTAATACATGTTCAAAAAGTCGGTTTTTTGAACTTCCTCTATTATTCGTTTAGGTCAGGTCGTGTTCCTGTCACTAGATAAATAACACTTTCCCCAATATTAGTAGCATGGTCTGCAATACGTTCAATGTAGCGAGCTACTAATGTCAATAACATCACTTGAGATATAGATTCAGGATGTGACGGTATATAGGTGTACAATTCTGTAATGATTTGTCCGTATAAATGATCCACTTCATCATCATCTCGTGCCATCTTTAAAGCCAGATCCGTATTCTCATCAAGATAGGAGGTAATAGCTTCTGAAATCATTACATCAACAATTTCAGCCATTTTAGGGATGTCAATAAGTGGCTTAATTAAAGGTTGCCCTTGGAGACGCATCGTTACTTTAGCAACATCTAATGCAAGATCTCCCATCCGCTCCAAGTCACTTGAAATTTTAAAAGCAACAAGGATACGTCGTAAATCCTTAGCAACAGGTTGCTGGGTAACAATCAAGCGTGATCCAATGTCCATAATTTGATCTTCCATTGCATTGAGTAACACATCATCCTTAACGATCTGTTGCGCTAAATCTACATTCAGTGTGTGCAGTGCTGTAATAGCGCCATCTAAAGCTTGAATAACATGTTCGCCCATTTTCCGTAACAATGTACGCAATTCATTTAGATCTTGGTCTAATCCTATTCTTCGAATCATAGGTCCATTATCCCCCCATCAATACTCTTCATTTAACCAAATCGTCCTGAAATATAGTCTTCCGTTCGGGAATCTTGAGGATTCGTAAATAAGACATCCGTTTCATCCGCTTCAACGACTTCCCCATTGAGGAAAAAAACCGTTCGCCCAGATACACGTGCTGCTTGATGCATATTATGAGTAACCATCACAATTGTATACATTTCCTTCAATTCCTGCACTAACTCTTCAATCTTAAGAGTCGAGATTGGATCGAGAGCTGAAGTTGCTTCATCCATCAATAAAATATCAGGCTGGACAGATAATGCACGTGCGATGCACAGACGCTGTTGCTGCCCGCCCGAAAGGCTTAGAGCTGAACGTTTCAAATAATCCTTCACTTCATCCCATAGCGCCGCTTGATGCAAGCTTTGTTCTACTATTTTATCAAGTTCTGCTTTATTCACAATTCCATGCAATCGAGGACCATAAGCAATATTATCATAAATCGATTTAGGGAATGGATTGGGTTGCTGAAATACCATACCCACTTGCTTACGGAGAACCTCAACTTGAACATCTTCACCATATATTTCTTTGCCATTAATTTTGACAGAACCAACAATTTGAGTTCCTGGAATCATATCATTCATACGATTCAATGTACGCAACAATGTTGATTTACCACAACCAGAAGGTCCAATAAATGACGTAATCGTCTTCTCTGGGATCGTTAGATCAACATCCTTGAGAGCATGGAAACTTCCGTAGAATAGATTTAATTGCTTAATATGGATAATATCTTCCATTTAATATTCTTATCTCCTTATCTATACGAGTTGTTCCCTAACATATTACTATTTTTATGTAAATACTGCACCCTACATTTGTAAGGTCCATGTAAAATATATTAATTGGGAACATTTCTCTTTTTATTAACAACTAATTTATAACCAACACCGCGAATAGAATCAATGTGGACAGAGTCAGGATCAAGTTCAAGTTTTTTACGAAGGGAACTAACATGCACGTCAACGGTTCTCTGACCCCCAATATAATCAAATCCCCAAACCTCGTTCATTAAATCATCCCTTGTGAGAACTACCCCAGGCTTGCGAGCAAGGTATAGAAGCACTTCAAACTCTTTGGGCCGTAGATTAATATTATGTCCACCTAATATCACTTCATATTTCTCTGGGAATATTTCTAACTGACCTAATGATATCATCGTGGATGTAGTCTGCGTTGTTATCACTTCTTCACTTTTACCTGATACTCTTCTTATAACAGCGCTCACTCTAGCCAATAATTCCGAGACACCAAAGGGCTTTGTTATATAATCATCAGCACCTAATTTAAGTCCTTGTACAACTTCCTCTTCAGCATTCTTAGCAGTTAGAATAATAATGGGCGTCACTACACCTTGTGCGCGTAATTTACCTAAAATATCAATACCATTCATTCCGGGGAGCATAATATCCAGTAGAATAAGGTCAAACATTTCCTGAGATGCACGTTCATAACCTATCGTCCCGTGATCTTCCACGGTTACATCATAACCTTCTTGTGTTAAATTATAGGATAATAATCGCGCCAATGTCGGCTCGTCCTCAATAACCAACAATCGTTGTGACATGTGAACCCCCCATTCTTTATATTTCATCACTTGCAGACGATCTTTATTCATAATCATAACACCGTAATGTTAACAGAGTGTAAACATTCTATATTATTCCCCATCTCCTTGTAGAAGCGGTAGTTCAATAATAAAGGATGTACCTATATTCAACTCGCTCTCTACCATCACAATCCCATGATGCATATCAACTAAATGTTTTACGATAGACAGACCCAGACCTGTCCCACCAGAAAATCTTGATCGTGCTTTATCGACCCGATAGAAACGTTCAAATATTCGTGAAAGGTCCTTTTTAGGAATTCCCATTCCAGTGTCTGCGATTGTGAATTGAATTGTATCATGACCTTCTTCATGCTCTTTATGCTCAACTGTTACTTTTACCTTCCCACCTTCTTGCGTATAATTGACAGCATTAGATAGAATATTCAGAAATATTTGTTTCAACTTATCTTCATCTGCTTCAATATATAACTCATCTGGAACATCAGCTTGGAGAAGTATCCTTTTTTTAGATGCGACTGCGCCTAATGTATCTAGTACGGGCACGAAGAATGATGATAAATGAACAGGGGAGCACTCCATATGAATACTCTTTGATTCAATTTTAGATAGATCTAGAATATCACTAATCAGCCTGTTCAACCTTTCGCTTTCATCATATATAATTTGTAGAAAAGATCGCACCGTCTTCTCATCTGTCACGCCACCACCCAGCAATGTTTCAGCGAATCCTTTCACTGCAGCTATTGGTGTTTTCAACTCATGTGAGACATTCGTAACGAACTCACTGCGAACATTTTCCAACCTGCGGATAGCCGTAATATTTTGTAATAAGAACAACATTCCCTTGTAAGTACCTTCCTCTTCTAACATCGGAACCCCATCCACGCGCATCAATATTTCCTCAGGATAATATAAATTTCGTTCTTCATGGATAGCTTGCATAGACGTCAGACCTTCATTTAAAAGCTTTGTTAATTCATAATGTTCTTTCATTTCCAAATATGGCTTACCTAGTACTCGTTCAGCTTTAACTTTGAGCATCTTTTCCGCAGCTGGATTAATAACTGCAATATTCCCCTTTATATCAATTAATAAAATACCGCTAGTCATATTATCTAATACACTTTGAATTAACCCCTCGTTATCTCGAATTCTCTTCAGTTGATTCTGCAAACTATCCGCCATTGCATTAATGGCTTTACCTAAATGCCCAACCTCATCATGACGATCCAATTGCACACGAGAATCGTAGTCCAGATGGGAAATTTTTCTAGAAACTTTAATAATCTGTTCTAAAGGTGCCGTTAGACTCGCCGCCATACGATAACTGACGATTGTTGCAATCACAAAAAGGATGAGTAACCATACCGCCATAAGCGTCCATCCGTGCTGTAACCCCTGATTAATGGATTGAAGACTGACCGACAATCGAATATATCCATCAAATTCATTACCCACTTTGATCGGTGCAGCTACATACAACATATCTTGTCCAAGAGAGGTACTATATCTTATAACATGTCCCACACCCTCTTCTCTAGCTGAAATAATCTCTTCTCTGTCGTTGTGGTTATCCATTAATAACGGATCTGTTTCCGAATCACCAATCACATCACCATTATGATTAATAAAAGTCACGCGTGAGTCTATTAACTCCCCTATTTTCTTAGATTCCTCAGTGTAATATCGCAAAGCCCTTGCATCCCCAGTTGGATGAAAGTCGAATGTACTGCCAAGCAGTTTTATTTCCCGGGACATATTCTCCTCAAGGATGATGACATGGGAATCTCTGAATACTTTGGCCATAGCAATACCAGCAACAATCATAGTAAATCCAATCATAATCATTAATACTATGGTTAACTTTGTACGAAAAGACTTCATAAACCATTTCTCCCTTGTTCAGTTTTACTAGTCCATTGAGGGCTCTTTACTTCTTGTAAAGGAACCCATCTTCTAAGATAAGCATGAAACAGCGTAGCTAGTGGTTGTTGCACCATGATCCCTAAAACAACTGGAACTGAGGCTTTTGGAGAGAAGTAACTCATGGCTATCACCATTCCAAGCGATATATTGCGCATCCCCGTTGCATAAGACATCGTTACCTTTATTTCTCTTTCAGGATTTGTCAGGACATTACCACCTAAATAACCCAGTATGTAACTAACGGTCACGATAATAAGCACCGCAGGGATAACGATCAGCATATCCTTCTTCAAGTCTATAAGATGCGGTGCGATAGCTGCTGCATTCAGCATGACTACCGATGTAAATCCAATCTTTGAAAGAGGAACAGCTATAGGTGCAACAACATTCTTAAGCTTTCCTCGTGACAATTCATACAAAGCAACACCTATAACAGTAGGAAGAACGACAATCACAAACAAATCTTTCATCAAACTCAAACTATCAAATGTAATCTGCGTCTCAAAGAAAAATTCAATGAGAAAAGGAACAACAAACGGACTAAGTGCGGAATCTAGAACGACCAAAGCAAGCATTAACGCCACATTACCATGCGATAGTCCAACCCACAGGACAGAAGAAACTCCAAACGGGATAATCGTAAATAGTACCAACCCAACGGTATAATCAGAATAGACCCCAAAGAGTAGCGATCCTAGTCCGAAAGCTAAGATTGGAGCAACAATATGACTTAGTACGAGCACAAGAACGATAGGTGCTGGACGTCTCATGACCCATTTCAAGTGCCCCACCCCACATCCTAATGCCATCACAAGTGTCACATAACCAAATATATAAGGTGACCAAGAAACGTAGGGTAGTAAAGAATGACTAAGTAAGAATCCAATGAACAGCGATCCAGGAATAATTAGAAACATATATTTCTCATACCATTGCGTAAAAGACTCACTCCATCTTCTCATTCTGTATATATCCTCTCCAATGTTGTTCATCATTTCTTCTCTTATAATACTTCCATTGGTATTATAATAGCATAAGAAGATTTATTCGAGAGGAGTTTTATATTTATGAACTATCATTTCTCTGCTTATATGTATCGTCTTCAATATATCCAGCGTTGGAGTCTGATGAGAAGTCACATGCCTGAGAACGTAGCTGAGCATTCTTACCATGTTGCTTTACTAACCCATATGCTCTGCACCATTGGGAATCATTATTTCCAGCGTGAGTTGAATGCTGATCGGGCAGTCACTTTAGCTCTATTCCATGATGCTACCGAGGTGTTCACAGGTGATATTGCTACACCAGTTAAACATGACAACCCACTTATACTCGCAAGCTTCCGTGAGATGGAGACCTTTGCAGCTGAACGTCTACTCAGTATGACTCCACCCCGTCTACAAGATATTTATGAAGGGCTACTCAAACCTGATAATCAGCTAGACATTCAAGATCATGAGTTAAATAAATATGTAAAGGCTGCCGATCGATTGGACGCTTATCTCAAATGTACGTTGGAAGTCGCTTCTGGTAATCGGGAATTTACGGTAGCCAAGAACCAGACCTATGATAAGTTACAACTACTAGATTTGCCTGAGTTGGATTACTTTCTCCAGCATATTGCTCCAAGCTTCGAGATGTCACTAGATGAGCTTTCCTATCCCCAATCCTAAATATACGATGACGGATTGTCCTTACGATCGCTGTTGCCCTCTGATTTCTTGATTATATACCGCTTAGCGGTTGAAATCAGAGGGCAAAGCATATGCTTCCGAAGTAGCTTTCCGTAGGAAAGCTTGTAGGCGAACGCTACCGCTTCTTCAGGACAATTCCGTCACCTACCCTTTTCTTCTGAGTAAGTACCATTTATGCAACTATTTCATCTTATTCTAGCGACCTTCATATATAAGTGTTCTTCCAAATGGTACAGTGCCACGCTATCTACTTTTCGATTGATTATAGCTGATTTGGAAATTAGGACAAAAAAGAAGGAGTACCCTATCATTATCATAAATGACAAGGCACTCCTTTTTACTTTGTATTAAATGATTCCTGGATACACCATGAAGATTACCATCACGAGTAAACAAACCGCGATTAGGGAACTCATCATCCGCATCTTGCTAATTTCAGCTGAAACATCTTTGTTTAGTTTAGTATTTGCAACGGTAGCCTTCAATGGTTTAGTCATCATTCCGCTAATTGCGAACAAAGCAACCATAAGCACAATTACGACAATCATCCATCCTACAGAATAACTACCTTTACTCATTAAATAACCGCCTGTAATAAATTGGATCAACAATCCAATTTGAGCAAAGATATTAAAACTGCGAATAGCCACAGCACTACCTTCTTTAGCGGCTAGTGACAATGTTGTCATTTTACCTATTACGAATGGCAGTAGAAGATAGAACCCAACAGATATCGCTCCTAAAATATGTACAAAATCCATGATTTTCTCCAATTAAAAAACCTCCATTAAATTCGTCTATGATTATTATCATATCAAGTATACCTTAATAACATAATAAAAGGAAAGAAACCCCTTGTTATTACGAAACAACGAGGTTTCTTTCTTCATAGCTTTGTCACATTTATAATTCTTTAATCTACATGGATATCTTATTCGATTATTCACTCAAAATCGAAATAACACTCTGAACAGACGCTGCTGATTTATCCAATGCTAACTTCTCATCTGCAGTTAACTCTAGTTCAAAAATTTTCTCAATTCCATCGCCACCAAGAATCGTAGGTACACCCATAAATAGGTTATCGTATCCATACTCTCCTTCAAGCAGAGCAATCACAGGAATAATACGTTTCTTATCCTTCAAAATAGCTTCTGTCATTTGAACCAAGGACGCTGCAGGCGCATAATAAGCACTACCATTACCTAGTAAGTTTACTATTTCACCGCCACCAACACGCGTGCGCTGAACGATCGCTTCAATACGATCAGCACTGATTAGCGTATCAATCGGTATTCCTCCAACACTTGAATAACGAACTAGAGGTACCATGTCATCACCATGCCCACCTAGTACAAATCCACGTACGTCTTCAACGGAAACATTCAATTCCGTAGCGATGAAAGAACAATAGCGCGCAGTATCAAGTACGCCCGATTGACCAATAACGCGATTCTTAGGGAATCCAAGAGCATGATATGCCACATAAGTCATAGCATCCACAGGATTACTTAGAATGATAACGATAGAGTTCGGGGCATATTTCTTGATGTTCTCACAAACAGACTTCACGATGCCTGCATTCGTATTCACAAGATCATCACGGCTCATTCCCGGTTTACGAGCAATACCCGCGGTAATAATGACAATATCAGAGTCAGCTGCTTCTTCATAATTAGAGGTACCTATAATTTGGCTATCGAATCCTTGAACAGGACTAGCTTCCATCATATCAAGAGCCTTACCTTTAGTAGGATTCTCTAGTTGCGGAATATCAATAAGTACAACGTCACCAAGTTCCTTCTGTGCCAACATAAGTGCCGTAGTTGCACCAGTAAATCCAGCTCCTACTACGGATATTTTATTACGCTTGATAGCCATAATTAATTATCCCCCTATAAATTACATGTTTTTGATCACTTGATCTGCGAACTCTGAACATTTAACTTCTGTAGCTCCATCCATTTGACGAGCGAAATCATAAGTAACAATCTTATCGTTAATGGATGCCTCCATACCTTTGTAAATAAGATCTGCTGCTTCCTTCCAGCCCAAATGTTCAAGTAACATAACTCCCGATAGTACAACAGAACCTGGATTAACAAGGTCTTTATCTGCATATTTCGGAGCTGTACCATGAGTCGCTTCAAAAATAGCATGTCCAGTCAAATAGTTAATATTGGCTCCCGGAGCAATACCAATTCCACCAATTTGTGCTGCAAGAGCATCAGATAAGTAATCACCGTTTAGATTAAGTGTAGCAATAACGTCAAAGTCAGTTGGACGTGTCAGAACCTGTTGCAAAGCAATATCAGCGATAGCATCCTTAATAAGGATCTTACCAGCCGCTAAAGCTTCATCCTGAGCTATATTTGCTGCTGCTTCACCATCTTTTTCCTTAATAATATCGTATTGTGCCCATGTGAATACTTTGTCTCCGAACTCTTGTTCAGCTACTTCATATCCCCAGTTCTTGAATGCACCTTCTGTATATTTCATGATGTTACCTTTATGTACCAAAGTGACACTCTTACGTCCGTGTTCGATCGCATATTCAACCGCAGCACGCACTAGACGTTTGGAGCCATCCTCAGATACAGGCTTGATACCAATTCCTGATGTTTCTGGGAAACGGATATTCTTCACACCCATTTCATCCTGCAGGAATGTGATCAACTTCTTCACTTCATCAGAACCCTCTTTGTATTCAATACCAGCGTAGATATCTTCTGTATTCTCACGGAAAATAACCATGTCTACAAGGTCAGGACGTTTCACTGGAGAAGGTACTCCTTTGAAATAACGAACCGGACGTAAACATACATACAAATCTAATTCTTGGCGCAACGCCACGTTTAATGAACGAATTCCTCCACCAATCGGTGTTGTCAAAGGTCCTTTAATAGCTACAATATATTCACGAATAGCTTCAAGAGTATCATTTGGTAACCACTCTCCATACGCATTGAAGGCTTTCTCACCTGCAAACACTTCATACCACGCAATTTTCTTAGAACCGCCATAAGCCTTGTTTACAGCAGCGTCAAGCACACGTTTGGAAGCTTTCCAAATATCTCGTCCTGTTCCGTCACCTTCAATAAATGGAATGATCGGGAAATTAGGAACCTTTAAGACCCCATCTTGAATCTCAATCTTGTCGCCCTCTGTTGGTAGTGAGTATTTTTCTAATTTAAACATATTTTTGTATCCTCCTAAAATTTTTTTTTAGCATTCCTTCATGATTATTCTTCACAAATAAACATGGATCGTAAGCATTATCTAGTTTTTCGCGTGGATTACAACTAAGTCTTTTATGCTCGTAATTCAATAGGTATATACTTCTGATCAGTTAATCCTATATATTCAGCCCGTGGACGAATAATACGGTTATCAACCCATTGTTCAAGGATATGCGCTGTCCACCCTGATACTCGACTAATTGCAAAGATCAAAGTAAATAACTCACTTTCAATACCAAGTTGTGTGTATACAGATGCAGAATAGAAATCGACGTTTGGCTTCAGACCTTTTTGTCCAGTGATCATCTCTTCTATCTTTATAGACATGGTATAGAGTTTAGTGTCATTCTTCATCTCACCAAGATCACGTGACATCTTCTGCAGGAATTTCGCCCGCGGATCTCCGTTCTTATATACCCGATGACCGAATCCCATAATCTTCTCGCGATTATTCAGCTTCTCTTGAATATAGCTCTCAACTTGATCAATGTCACCAATCTCATCTAGCATTCTCATAACAGCTTCATTTGCTCCACCATGCAATGGGCCTTTCAGGGCACCAATCGCTGAAGTAACACCTGAATATATATCTGAGAGCGTCGCCACCGTTACACGCGCAGCGAATGTAGAAGCGTTCAGTTCATGATCAGCATGAAGCACGAGCGCTTGATCCAATGCCTTGATAGAAGTCTCATCCGGTCGTTCGCCTCTTAGCATGTACAGAAAATTCTCCGCTATGGATAGACCTTTCTGAGGTGCGATTGGTTCCTTACCTTGGCGAATACGTGAGAGTGCTGCCACGATTGTAGGCAATTGCGCCTGTAGTCTTATAGCCTTTTTCTCATTCGTGGAACGACTCATGTCATCCGCCTCATCATCGTACAAAGCAAGAGCAGATACCGCAGAACGAAGAGTAGCCATTGTGTTCACATCTTTAGGATATAATTTCATTTGTTCAATTAATAATTGCGGAATTGGTGCGAAAGTGTCTAGATCTTGTCTCAGATCACTTAACTCTTGTACATTGGGTAACTTACCGAACCATAACAGGTAAGCCACTTCTTCAAAGCCGGCATGTAATGCTAAATCATCGATATCAATGCCGCGATATGTAAGTACACCATCCACGATTGAACTGATGGTAGAGGTTGCTGCAACAATACCTTCTAATCCTTTGGTAGCTGTCATCGTACGTCTCTCCTTTGTAAAAAACATATTTTATAAGTAGCTGTCTACAACAATGAAAACATTTACATAACATTAAATGAAAATAATATAAATCAAAACGCAAAAAACAAACCTTCTACCATCATACTGGAAATTGTCTGATTTGTGAACATCATGCGACGTATTTATTACATTAAAATGTTTTATCGTATTTATAACCAATTTCTTGTTGCTATTACGAGATATTATCTTTTACCTTTTATACACCTTCATGTTCCCGTTCTTCATCTTACTTTTCAGCCATCTCAAAATGAGAATACGATAGATTGGACGAGTTAGTGGGAATATCATGCTGAAGCCGACAATATCCATAAGGAAACCGGGCAGCACTAATAAGATTCCCCCAATAAAAATACTTAATCCATCAACCAAAGTTCTCCCAGGAATTTGACCGCTATTCATTTGTAAGCGAGCATCCTGTAACACTTTTCTCCCTTCAAAACGCATCATAACCAGTCCAATTGCTGAAGTAAATAACGTAAGGAGTAGCGATTTGGTTCCCCCGAAGTTTCCAACAACCAAGTTAAACAAGTATACCTCAATGATGATAATAACGACTATAATTCCCCATGCCCATTTCCACATATTCTAGGAACCCTCCTTAGTTACCTTCCCCTTCAGATTATGTTTAATAAGCATAATATACTCACAAACAATTATCCAGTTTAGCAAATACGGACTCCCTTAGTAGATATTACTGAAAAGAAAAGACGATCTAATTGTATTAGACCGTCACTTCATCTATTTAACATTCAGTTCATATCGCCCCACTGAATTAAAGAATTAAGCTTTATTAACTACACTTACTTTAATAAGATTCGTAGAACCTGAACGTCCCAATGGTACACCTGCTGTAATAACAACAAGATCTCCTTCGCTAACCATACCTGAGTTCAGACCACCTTGAACGGCATAATCAAACATTTCATCCGTTGTGGAAGCCAATTGGCCTTTAACAGGTGTCACTCCCCATGTAAGAGTCAGACGACGCATCGTACGATCTTCTGTCGTCACAGCAATAATAGGAGCTTCTGGACGGTATTTAGCTACTACACGAGCTGTGTGACCTGTCTCAGTCGAAGAGATAATAGCCTTAGCATTCAAATCCATCGCAGTAATAGCAACTGCTTGGCTAATTGCATCCGTAACTGTTGTTTCTTGGAATGTGCTTTGTTTCGCAAATAATTCACGATAATTCAAAGCTGACTCTGCCTTCTCAGCAATACGAGACATCGTAAGAACTGATTCCACAGGGTATTTACCAGCAGCTGTTTCACCAGACAACATAATAGCATCCGTTCCGTCAAAAATCGCGTTTGCTACATCACTTGCTTCAGCGCGAGTTGGACGTGGATTACGTTGCATAGAATCCAACATTTGCGTAGCTGTAATGACTGGTTTACCAGCACGGTTCGATTTAGCAATCATGCTCTTCTGTGCCAATGGTACGTCTTCTGCAGGAATTTCTGTTCCTAGATCTCCACGTGCAACCATCAACCCATCAGAAACAGCAATAATTTCATCTAAATTATCGACACCTTCTTGGTTTTCGATCTTAGAAATAATGTTGATGTGACCTGCATTGTGTTTTTCTAACAATTCACGAATTTCAAGAACGTCACTCGCTTTACGAACGAACGAAGCTGCGATGAAATCGACATCTTGTCCAATTCCAAAAATGATATCAGCAGTATCTTTCTCTGTAATACCTGGTAGAGAAATACGAACTCCTGGTACGTTAACGCCTTTCTTGCTCTTAATTGTACCACCGTTAACGATGACACATTTAATTTCTGTTCCTTTAATTTCGACAACCGTTAAACCAATCAAACCGTCATCAATCAGAATAGTCGATCCAATTTCTACGTCATTTGGAAGATTAGCATAAGTAATCGAAACACGGTTCTTATCACCTAAAATTTCCTCAGTAGTTAGTGTAATGAATTCGTCCTGTACTAGTTCAATTGAATCAACTCCAAGTGTACCTGTACGAATTTCTGGGCCTTTCGTATCTAAAAGAATTGACACTGTCTTTCCTAACTCTTGACAAGCTTGACGAATAACGTTAATCCGATTTCCGTGTTCAGCAAAATCACCATGAGAAAAGTTCAGACGAGCTACATTCATACCTGCATTAATCAATTTCTTAATATTTTCTAACGATTCACTTGCCGGACCGATTGTACATACAATTTTTGTTTTACGCATTATGTTTCCTCCGTTTTTTAAGATCTCTCTTTATCTTCTTTTCAACTACTTAATTTACTACACTATGAAGCTTTTGTATAGTAACTTTGTCACATTACTCAATTTCTGTGACTTGGGCGTTCACATTCTCAGTTGGGGTAATAGGTTCAAATGTATATTGACCTAGTTTCCTGAATTTTAAATATCTATCTTCTTTCAGCTCTTGGCTATCCATAACGGAGAGCTCCTTCAGATGCTTACACAGGCTTTCCTTAATATGCTGTGCTGTTAATTCATAATCCCTATGAGCCCCACCTTTGGGTTCAGAGATAATGTCTTCAATCACTTCAAACTTCAGCAGATCTTCAGCCGTGATTTTCATCGCCTCAGCCGCTTGATCAGCCCTGCTTGCATCTTTCCATAGAATGGAAGCAGCACCATTCGGGGAAATAACAGAATAGATCGCGTGTTCTAACATGAGAACACGGTTACCTACAGCCATACCCAGTGCTCCGCCACTACCACCCTCCCCAATAATGACACAGACAACAGGAACTCCTAATATAGACATCTCTCTGAGGTTTCGAGCAATCGCTTCAGATTGGCCTCTCTCTTCAGCCGCATTACCCGGATAAGCACCCTTTGTATCAATAAATGTAATAATAGGACGTTTAAACTTCTCTGCTTGCTTCATAAGTCTCAATGCTTTTCGAAAGCCCTCTGGGTGTGCGCTCCCGAAGAATCGTGCAATATTATCTTTCGTATCCTTGCCTCGTTGCTGTCCCAATACCGTTACAGGAACACCATTCAATGTCGCAATTCCACCAACAATAGCAAGATCATCACCAAATAAACGATCTCCATGTAATTCAACAAAATCAGTGAAAATAAGTTCTATTAATTCTAATGATGTTGGCCGTTGTTGATGTCTTGCAAGATGTATTTTTTGAGGCGCTGAAATACTGGAATAGATTTCTTCTTCCAACTTCATATATCGTTCCTCAAGTTTAGAAATCTCATCCGTGAAATCAATACCTTTTTCCTGTCCGAACACATACAACTCATCGATCTTTTTACGCATCTCTACGAGAGGTAATTCAAAGGGCATCTCCGCAGCCATTTAAAATTCCCCCTTCATCGTATGAAATTCAATAAGCTTAGCAAGCATTCCGCACATTTCTTTGCGATGTGTCACTAAATCCAATTGTCCATGCGCCATATTATATTCGGCCGTTTGGAATTCATCAGGAAGCTTCTGACGAATAGTCTGTTCAATAACGAGTCGTCCAGCAAACCCAAATACAGCTCCAGGTTCTGCTATATTAATGTCTCCGAGTGTGGCGAAGCTAGCAGAAACACCACCCATTGTTGGATCGGTGATGACAGAAATGTATAGACCACCCTGTTCATTAAAGCGTGCGAGTGCAGCACTTGTTTTGGCCATCTGCATTAAACTAAGAATACTCTCTTGCATTCTAGCACCACCAGAGGTAGAGAAAATAATGAGAGGCAATTGTCGTTCCATTGCGATCTCAATCGCACGTGTTATTTTCTCACCAACGACTGATCCCATACTTCCACTAAAGAAATCAAAACTCATAACAGCTACGACTACTGGAAGCCCAGAAAGAGTTCCTTGTCCGGTAACAACAGCTTCACGCAAACCTGATTTCATCGCTTGCTCTTCTAACTTGGTTGCATAGCCAGGAAATTTCAGTGGATCCACAGAGATCATGTTGCTATCGAATTCTTCAAAGCCTTCCTCATCCAAAGTAATCTGGATTCGTTCCATAGCATTTAGACGCATATGATATCCACAAGAAGTACATACCTTCAAGTTCTTCTCCAGTTCCTTACTATACTGAATGATACCACACTTAGCACATTTGCTCATAAGGCCTTCCGGAATTTCACGCTTCGGACGCTCACCCTCTGGGCTATTGTCACGTCCCACACGATCTGAAGGAATGGTCGCGTATTTTCTTTTTTTCTGAAATATGTCTTTAAACACAACTACACCTCTCCAGCCGTTAATTTGTTGGCCGTTCTTTCCGATAATCTTCTATTATACACCATTTATTGATTGTATTAAGTTAAAGGATGTAGAATAGTGTTCAGAACTTCCTGAATTTCCTCAAGTTCCCTAGAAGGAACCTGAATTTCAAACTGCTGCTTGGACAAATTAATGGGACGTGCACGAACCAAGAAACCTTCTTCTGTTAATTTGGTCTCGATCATTTCTGCAAACTTAGCGGTAGGTGCAATATAAATAACCGTCCACACTTTCGCAAAGCCCCCTACACTCAAATTCTAAGTACATATAATGAACCCATGATACCATATTTATCTTTTTAACCGCAAGAAATAGTATTGGATATAATTGGCTCTCACAATTATTTCATTCGTACTGTACCTTCACCTAACATTTGTTCCATCACCTTAAACAGCTCTGGGGACGGTTTAATTCGATATTTATCACTTAATGCAAGCAACTTCTGACTTTGTTCATAAAAGAGTACCGTCGCAACCGTACCCGGATGCATCTGAAGCAACTTTTTCAATCCAGTCAATAGCTGTGCATTCTCCGCATGATGACCAATCTTTACGAATACACGTTGTTCAGTCGTAGGCTTCGAGTTTTCTTCGATAACCTTCGGCTCACTCGAAATTTCATGTTGACCTACCTTCGCCCCTGTATTCGAGGTTCGCCCCTGTGAAGCAGTCTTCCCTAATGGTTGCTCACTCCCTTTCAGAACGACGCTGTTACGTTTCACTAACTGCACTAACCCTTTACTATCTAGAGGTACAACTTCCTCCGCAAGCAATTTAAATCCTTCATCTTGTTGTTGCACTCTAGCTCTTAGACCAAGTAAAGCACCCTTCTCAATCCATGCAGAACTACGTCTCCACACTTCAGGAAATAAGACAACCTCACAGCGCTCAATCTGATCTTCACACTCTATGAATGCCATAGCCTTTCCTTGCTTAGTCGTTATTGTCTTAATGGAAACAACCATCCCAACAACAACTGTCCGCGTGTCATCTGGTAGTTCACTAAGATCCATTAGACGGTCAACCATCGTCATCTGATCTAACAATTCATCATAATCGTCAAGTGGATGTCCAGACAAATATAATCCGAGTAGTTCGCGTTCCAGTTCAAGCTGCTGTCCTGCGGTAAATGGCGTTATATCAGGATAAGCAATATCCCAATTCGCACTCTCTACGAAATCAAACATTTGAATCTGCAAATCATCGCGCTCCTTGCGCCACTTCACTGCAGCATCAACGATTTCATCTAACATAGCTAACACTTGAGCACGATGTCCAGGTAAGGAATCAAAGGCCCCCGCCTGGATGAGTGATTCAATAACTCTTTTGTTACATACCCTTAGGTCAATTCGTCTGCAGAAATCAAGAAGACTCTCGAAGGGCTTGTCTTGCCTCATAAGAAGAATATTCTCCACCGCTTGGGTACCTACGTTCTTCACTGCGCCTAACCCGAACCGGATATGATCAGAACCTAACTTATCAGTAGGACTGTCTCCCTCTCCCATTGCTGGAACAGGTGTGAAGAGCACGCCACTTTCATTAACGTCAGGAGATAACACACCGATGTCCATCCTCCGACATTCAAGCACATACTCAGCTACTTTCCGATGATTCCCCATCACAGCTGTCAACATCGAGGCCATGAACTGAGCAGGGTAATGAGCTTTTAGATAAGCCGTCTGGAATGCAAGTACTCCGTAGGCTACAGCATGCGCTCGTGGAAATCCATAATCAGCGAAACGCACAATCATATCGTAGACCCGATTAGCTTCTTCTCCGGTATAACCCTGTTTCATACTTCCATCTACGAAATGACTTCTTTCTCGGTCCAGCACTTCCCGCTTCTTTTTCGAAACAGCACGACGCAGTAGATCTGATTCACCTAGTGAGAATCCTGCCATCGTGGATGCAATCTTCATAATCTGTTCTTGATACACAATGATGCCATATGTATCTTTCAAGATCGGCTCCAAGTCTGCATGTGGATATTCCACTTCCAACAGACCATGCTTCGCTTGAATATATTTCGGGATAAACTCCATCGGACCTGGGCGATATAGAGCAAGAACGGAAATAATATCTTCAAATGTTGAAGGCTTCATCTCCTTCAATACTCGTCTCATACCGGCTGATTCTAACTGGAACACACCCGTTGTATCTCCATGTCCAAGCATGGCATACGTCTGTAAATCATCATCTGAGATATGATCGAAATTCGGAGTATTCCCCGTCATTTCACCAATCCATTTCATCGAACGTTCAATGATCGAAAGAGTTCTAAGTCCTAGAAAGTCCATCTTCAGCAAACCGATACTCTCCAGAATCTCCATCGAATACTGCGTGAGCGCTGTCTTCTCACTACCTTCTTGTAAAGGTACAACATCTGTTAGAGGATCACGTGAAATAACGACACCTGCCGCATGTGTAGACGAATGTCGCGGCATTCCCTCTACCTTCATTGCCATGTCCAGCATCTCTCTCGTCTTACCACTAGCATCGTACAATTTCTTTAGATCAGCACTTACTTCCATCGCTCTGTCAATACGAATACCAAGTTGATTAGGAATTAGCTTAGCCGCTTTATCCACATCCCCAAAGGGTATATTCAGTGCCCTTCCGACATCCCTAACCGCAGCTCGCGCAGCCATCGTACCAAAAGTGATAATCTGGGCTACATGCTCTCGACCATATTTATCTACCACATACTCAATCACTTCATCTCGCCGCTCGTCACTGAAATCGATATCTATATCTGGCATCGTCACCCGTTCTGGATTCAAGAATCGTTCAAAGAGCAAATGGTACTTCATAGGATCCACATTCGTGATCTTCAGCACGTAGGCTACAATACTTCCAGCAGAAGATCCACGACCAGGCCCTGTTGCAATCCCATTCTTATGCGAGAACGCAATGAAATCCCACACGATAAGGAAGTAATCAGCAAATCCCATGCTGCCAATGACTCCAAGCTCATAGGAAAGTCTTTCTTCTATCTCTCGTCTACCATCTGCATTCTGCCATCTGTCTGACTTCTCATAACGCGCTATAAGCCCTTCTGAACATAACGCATGTAAATATTGCTCCGAGCTCATCCCTTCGGGTAGTGGGCTATACTGTGGCAGTATTGAACGATCAAATTCAAGCTCGAGCTGACATTTGTCAGCAATAAGATTCGTATTCTCCAAAGCCTCTTTAACATGAGGAAATAAGCGGGCCATTTCCTCCCCACTTTTGAAATATAACTGGTCTGTCGGAATTCGTAGTCTTTGCTCATCATCTACGGTCTTTCCTGTTCCGATACAGATAAGAACATCCTGCATCTCGGCATCCTCATGCTTTAAATAATGTACATCATTAGTCGCCACTAAGGAAATACCTGTCTCTTTGCTAAGCTCGAGCAACTGAGGATTGACCCTCTTCTGTTCTGATATCCCATGGTCCTGAAGTTCTAAATAGAAATCATCACCAAATATATCTTTGTAGCGAAGCGCTGCTTTCCGCGCCTCTTCGTAACGACCATGTAGTAATTGTTGTGGCACTTCGCCACCTAAGCATGCACTAAGACATATAATTCCTTCATTGTAATTTCGAAGTGCATCCAAATCTATCCGTGGTTTATAGTGAAAGCCCTCCAAATGTCCAATAGAGCATAGCTTCATCAGATTTCGATAGCCTATCTCGTTCTTAGCTAACAGTATTAAATGATAGATCGGCTGATCCTTTCGACTACCTCTCTCTTTACGAGAACCCGAGGTGAAATAAACTTCACAGCCTATGATGGGCTTGATACCTTTACTTTTACACGCCTTATAGAACGGAACTGCACCGTACATAACCCCGTGATCAGTAAGAGCCAACGACTTCATTCCTAAATCAGCAGCCTGTTGCACGAGATCCGTAATACGTGCGGCTCCGTCCAGGAGGCTAAATTCACTATGAACATGTAGATGTACAAATGAAGCCATGTTCGCCCTCCCTTTCATCGCTAGTTCAATATTTTTTTAAAAGACTTTCTCTTATTTTATCATATTCCTATAGGGAACGCCCATAGAATGGGTAACAGCAAGTATAAACGATATTTATATTGAAATAAAAAGGACAAGCGCTATACGAACCATTGTTCAAGAGAGGGGACGGGTTTATGAGTACTTTTTTATCAAAAGCGATTTTAGACTTCTTCATCGCCTTCGGTATTGTGCTCGGGGGTGCCTTGGTTGGAGGCATGGGGGCTGTCATTTCCTTACAACCTCCCACTCAAACTATGCTTGATATTGCTGATCGAATTAAGATTTGGGCATTAGCAGCGGCTGTAGGTGGAACGATCGATCCTATGCGCGTCATCGAAAGCAACTTCTTCATCGGTAATCTATCACCTGCAATCAAACAGATTCTCTTTCTTCTATTCGCTTTTCTAGGTGCTCACGCCGGCAGCGAATTAGTCAAATGGATATGCAACGGTAGGCGATAACGATGCGAATCCCTCCAACTCTTATGTTTCGTTCAAAACTAACTGCTTTTCTCGTACTTGGAATAGTCATTGGTAGTATCCTATATAATGCTATTTTTCATGCGAGCTATAATCAGCTTTGGCTTGAGAATCAAGACTTACTTATACAGAAGAAGCAATTCGAAGAGGATAACAAAACATTAAAAAAATATAGTACTCAGCAGACGGTGATCAAAGAAATAAAGATACGTGCTGAGCAACAAGACCCCCCTCTCGATTCCTTGATTGTGAAGGAGATCTTACTTAAAGTTGGAAAAGATGTAGAGGTGTTACGTGGTAGAAGTGTGTATGAGATCGACACCGATAGTAAACTAACTAGAGCACTTCTCGATCGTAAATCCTACTTTGTTCGTGAGAAAGATTACGTCATTCAGATCAAAACGATGCTACTCGCAGATAGTGTTTTGCAAATATGGATTAGTATTAGTATTCCTGTCCGTTAGTCTCTCATTTATGGTACAATACAAGCAAAATTATCATTTGTTAAGGAGTGAATAGAAGGTAATGATTTCTATAATTAAGACTATTCTCATGATATTATTGGTCGCAACATGCATTACTTCAGCATATTACAGCCTACGTTCACACCGTTCCTCTGATCCAATCGATCGCGGACTCTTTGGCGCTATTACCAATATATTGATGGGATTCATGCTCATCATATTATCCATCACCTTTATGTTTGTATTCCAGGGATCTACACCCGCAGTCATTGTAGAGGCATTATTCATGGTCCTCGGTGTATTCAATTTATTCGCAGGCATACGGAATCGCAAACATTATGTTCAGCAGAAATCCAAAGCTCAACCTATCTAAGTAAGAGTACCTGTTCAAAAATAATTTTAGCCATGTTCAATCGATTGAAGCGTCATGACGCCTTTACAGACTAATGTGTCATCATGAGACATTTCAATTTCTATTTTGCATGTTCTCCGACTCATCTCTAATAACTTAGATACGATAACAATCTGATCTTCTATCTGAACCGGTCGCAAGAAATAAGTAGACATATTATCTAACACATAATCATTTCCCGAAATATCTTTCGTGTATTTAAATGCGGCTTGGGTCATCACTGTAGCTAATACGCCTTCCGAAATAGTACCCAGGTCAGTCGCCATTTGAGGAGTAATAAAGCCGTGGAAATACAATCGTCCTTCCTGATCCCGCTCCTCAGCAATTCCATTCCAGATTAATTGATCAAACGTCTCACCTAGCTGCGAATGCTGCTGCGCATCTCTCATCGCTTGTAGAACTTCCTTACGTCTAATGGTTGTGATCAGCTTCCGATTGCGATCGACAACAGGTAAGAAATCAATCCCTTCCCACATCATTAGTTGTGCTGCGGATGCAAGAGATGTCTGCAAACTAGTTGTAATAGGATTTCGAATGAGTACCTTTTCGATCGATTGCCCTTCCGTTAAGCATTCAATATCCCTCAGGTTCACGATACCGATCACCCTATTCCATTCATCTGTGACTGCATACCTCTCTTCTCCAACTTGCTTAGCAAGTGCTCTCCATTCCTCGGGAGTACTTGATATTTTGAGGGCGCTAATTTTGGGTTTATTGACCACAATATCTTCAACAATCATTATTTTCTTCTTTATTATTCTATCAAAAATAGCTCTATTTATCATTGAAGCAACAGTAAATGTATCATGACGTGAAGAGAAAATAGGTAGATTGAGCTGATCAGCTAATACCTTTACTTCACGGCTAATTCCGAATCCTCCTGTTATGAGTACACCCGCCCCCTGCTTAAGTGCCAGCAAATGTGCATTGTCACGGTTTCCAACAATTAAAAGACTCCCTGCGTCTATATACTTTGCCATCGCATCAATCTTCATCGCACCAATAACATACTTGTGAAGATTTTTATGAAGTCCATCTGCTCCACCTAACATTTGGCCTTCTACAATTTCCACCACATCAGAAAAGGTTAACTGTTCAGATATGTTACGTGGCTTTTTCTCAACCCGAATGGTACCTATCCTTTCCTTAGTAATAACTATTCCGAGATTCTCAGCTTCCTTCACGGCACGATAAGCGGTTCCCTCGCTGACCCCCATTTCTTTAGCCAGTTTACGTACCGATATCTTCGTTCCTACCTTTAATCTCTCAATGTATTGGAGCAACTGTTCATGTTTCGTGATCGTATCGTCTCGACTCTCCAACTGTTACACCCCCGCACTATAATCTGTACTATTCTGTACCTATTATATCATGCATCGTGAACTATGAAAAATGAAGAAATAAGCAGTTTCTATGGTAGGTTCATCAAATAGCTGCATAACATGTATCTATTAGGACGGAAAGGGCGAAAGGTGAGGAAATAGATGTAAAAGTGGTAGTTAAAAGTAGGAAAATGGGGAAAATCCGAGTTTTCGAGGAAATTAGATGTCATTCGTGCACCTATTTTTGCTAGCCAACCTGTTCCCCTAATTTAAGTGTTGTTTAGACACTTATTCGCCGGCGGTAGACTTTCTAACCTTTCTAACGGAAGCCAGAGACCTTATTCCACGAAAAAACACTGAAATGAAAATTTAACGGAAATACAGACCTCTATATGCGTATTAACAGCTCAAATCCCAAGAAAAAGTCCAAATAAGGTCACTCACTTCCGTTAGAATTCCAAAAGTGACGATTTAGGCAGAATAGAGGCTGCTATTTCTGTTAGGAATTGTACGCGGTTACTCTCCATGATGCCACTACACGAGGTGTTTCCCATAGAAAATTATACTTTCTCTTTTGTTAAAATAACGGGGTTGTCCAAAGCCATTTCAATGACTTTGGACAACCCCGCTCTATTAAATACTTAGTATTATTAGCGCATAACAACTACATACTCTCGTTTCTCTCGGTCTCTTGTGACCACTTCATTTGCCATTGTTGAAACTTAGCTTGTCTTATCCGCTCAAGTGCTTTCTTCTTCTCTTCATCTACGCCGAGAATAACATGCCAATGGGCAGCAATGACTAGGAATGCGAATAAAACCCACACTACTCCGAACGCAGATATCCAAACATCCCCACTACTGAACGTAATCATAGGTAAAGCATACAATAACATCGCTAAAGCAAGTAGCATGTACAGGACATGCACGAACTTTCTTCCCTTCTTCATCCATATGCAACTCCTTCACTTCTAAATCTATATATCTAGTCTATGAAGATAGCAAATACAATATGAATAGAATTTAAGAGAGGATGTTCAAAAAGTCACCTTTTGATCACGAAGTATAACAAGATGCGTATTCGACATCGAATATTGAATTCAGCCGGTCCTAGCGTATGCTTACGAGGTATGTTTCCTTCGAAAACATTTCAGGTGCTCACGTAGGTACTGCAAGCGTATGCTTCCGAAGTCGTTTTCTACGAAAACGTGTAGCTCCGCTCCTCACTCCCTATCTTCATCCAATCTTCTGAGGCGTTTCGAAGAAACGCAGCATCGTAAGCATACACTTTAGTGCTGAAAAGCTGACTTTTTGAACTTTCACTTTAAGAGAAGCTGATATTACATATTTGATCCGCCATATAAATGCTGAAGGCTATCTGTAATAATCTTGTTCACATCTTCAATAATAACGCTCAACCGACGTTCTGCTTCAAATAAACGACGGATATTTAAGTTCAAGCTAAGCACTTCGAACTCCTTCTCCATTTTCTCCATTTCTTCTGGAGCAGGCATCTCACCAGTCATCATCTGTTGCTGAAGTTCCATTTGACGCTTACGGAAATCTTCAAGCATGTCTTTCCCTTCTGGATCCTTGTCAATCAAACTCATAGCCGAATTGATCTCCTGTACCTCTTGGCTATCCTTAAGTGCTTTTGCTAAATCATGGGCCTTGTCATAAATGTTCATTATTTGTTCCTCCTTTAAAATTACTCTCCAATTCTGAGAAATGGTCAATCACCAAGGGATATATGTCCTCATATGATGAATTACATGCAATATGCACAGTCCAAATATGACTTATGACATCAAGTTGTTGTTGGAAGGAGACTCACGATGTCCACAAAAAAGATATCGATCCAACTATTCAAACCAGGCATTGTGCAGGCGAACGCAATCATGTTGGGTGAGAGGTTAATCAAACTGTGGAAAATACCCACAGATCGCCCTTTACAATTGGTATTCGGTTCCTTTAAACAGGAGATTATCGTCATCTCGATACCAAAGTATAGCGGCCTACGAATCAGTGCAGCGTTATCTAAGCAAATGGGGTTATCATCTCGACCGGTTTTAAGAATCAATTATCATGCTGGGAGCCGAACGCTACGATTAGGTCCGCTCATCGGTATCATGATCAGTCGTGATTTCCCGAATACGCCTAATAACCCCTTTGGTTCTATCTCAATGTTCTGTCGTGAGCTAGTCAATGCCTGCCAAAAGCAAGGAGCATATGTTTACTTCTTCACCCCAAATCATATCACATCCAATTCCAGCAGCATGGAAGGCTGGTCTTATGATGATGGCTGGCGCATGACTCAAATGCCAATCCCTGATGTCGTGAACAATCGTCTGACTTCGCGAAAATTGGAGAATAAACCAAGCGTACAGCATTTTATGAGGGAAGTAAAATCCTTACATGGTGGTCACATTTTCAACGAAAAATTTCTAGACAAAACCGAAGTTTTCGATGCATTAAAAAAAGAGTCAAATCTCAAACGCTACATGCCTGAATCTTATTTATTAAATGGATATAATATTCTGAAGAAAATGTGTACGCAGTATCCAGTCGTGTTTCTCAAACCCGTTAGAGGCAGTCTAGGTAAGGGTATTATACGTGTCTCTAAGCAATCTGACGGTACATTCCAAACATTATCCACTACATTAGGCGGTACTCACAAAAATGTGTATCCCACTCTTCCTAAGCTATTCAATAGTATTTCAGGGAAAATGAAAAGCACACGTTATCAAATTCAACAAGGATTAACTCTGATTGACCATGGTAAACACCCAGTAGACTTTCGTGCATTAGTACAAAAAAATGGTAGCGGCCAATGGAGTATTACATCTATTGTGGCACGCATAGCTGGAGGAAATCACTTTGTATCCAATTTAGCTAGGGGTGGCAGCCTTAGCCATGTGAAAGAAGCTGTTATGAAAAGCAATATGCCACTGACCGCCAAAAATTCAGCTCACGCGAATCTGAAATTAGCCGCTATGCAAATAGCTAAAAGTCTTGATAACAGCATACCTGCCCATTTTGGTGAGTTGGGAATTGACCTAGCCATGGATACTTCAGGGCGTATCTGGCTGCTCGAAGTCAATTCTAAGCCTTCCAAAAATGATAATACACCACTTAATGAACAAAAAGTTCGACCATCTGTCAAACAACTCATACAATATTGTTGTTTTTTATCTGGATTTTAAGGAGCTGTTAATCATGACTCCTCAACACATTGGTTCACTTGGCATTCTATGTAGCGACAGATCAGGACACCAGCCTTTCTCAGAACAACATTACTGCCGTCGCTTAAGTCAGGCAGGTGCCAAATACGGATTATCCGTCGTTGTCTTGATCCCTGGGACGATGAAACTTTTTCATCATCAAGTGAGTGGCTATGTTTATGGGAGTGGAGGTTGGAAGAAAGTCATTGTTCCTATCCCTGATTTGTTATACGATCGTTGCTTTCATAAACAAGGAACAGAAAAAAGAATGATATCTAAGCTACTTACCTTATCTGGAACACAGAATCAATCGCTATTGTGGGCCAGAGGATTACCTGGGAAATGGCAAGTATACAACAAGTTGAAAGCTAGCTCTACTTTAATTCCCTATCTTCCACCCACCACTTATTACTCAGGTCCTAAATCTCTGATCACCTGCTTAGAATCGTATCAAGGCCAGGTGTTTCTAAAGCCACAAGCAGGTTCACAAGGGAAACGAACTCTACATGTACAAATATCCCCTGGTAAAGACAGATTAATGATTAGAGGGCGCGATCGCTATAATAAAGAACTTATCCAAATCTTTGATCATGTCACTGAAGCCCTAGCATGGATTCACCAATTCATTCATCATCGTCCATATATCATTCAGCCTTATTTACATTTATCCAATAAACAAGGTCATCCTTTTGATATACGAGCACTCATGCAAAAAAATGGTGCAGGACGATGGATGCTCACAGGCATGGCAGTACGACAAGGCCAACTTGGCGGAGTCACTTCCAATCTACACGGAGGTGGGACGGCTAGACCAGTCCCTCCATTCTTGGATCGGGAATATGGAGCGACTTTAGCTGAGCATATCAAGACTATTCTTCATAAACTGTCGAATGATATTCCGCCAATCCTTGAGAGCAATTTCGGTCGATTGGGTGAGCTTGGTATCGATTTCGGTATCGATCCAAAAGGAAATGTTTGGATTATTGAAGCTAACTCTAAACCAGGTCGCTCCTCTTTTGAACACGTCGAGGATCAGACAATCGCAATTCTCGCTACTGAGAATCCAATCCGCTACGCTCGTTATTTATTGCTTCGACAACTTAGGAGGGTAAATTCATGAGTTTGACTTTTTGCAATGTCCACTTTTCACAACAACCCGAGAAAGTCGTCTACATTTCAAATAATTTAATGAAAAGCCTCAAACTCTCCAACAAAAAAAGTATACAGCTTCGCTTGGGGAAAGAGGTTGTTCCTGCACGCGTCAGATCTATAAAGAAAGATGGTAACCATCTCTATTTAGGATCTGGAATTCGAAATGTTATTCACATCCCCAAATCAGGGGGAGTATTTCTTCGTAATCTTCAAGAAAACGAATTTCAACTTGGACCCTTAATTGGTATTCTTTCGGACGGACCTAGCAACTCAATCACGCGACCTTTTAGTTCTAGAACAGGTTTCATCAAACAACTGCTTAGGGAAGGAAGTAAGAAAGCCTATGTTTTTGCATTCACTCCTAAAGATATTAATTGGCAGCAGGAGACCGTTCGCGGATACTTTCTTTCAGATGCTGGCGTGTTCACCCGTAAAACGGTCCCCCTTCCGGATGTGGTCTACAATAGACTACCGAGTCGTAAGGCAGAGACCTCAGCATCCATCAGCCAATTGAGAGATCGTTTCGGTCGCAAAAGGATTCCTTTCTTTAACTGGAGCTTTTTTAATAAATCAGACATATATACTCTTCTTGAAAATGATAATACAGTTAACCGTTACGTTCCTGAATCCCATATGAACCCAAGTACTGAGATGTTGAAAGATATGTTGCAGCGTCATCAATTTGTATATTACAAACCTTCCGGTGGGAGTCTGGGTAATGGAATCTATCGGATTACTTATTTACCCAAACGTGGCTATTTCGTACGCTATCGCAAGAACAAAGAAAATGTTCTCCTTCGTTTCAGTAATTTCAATAGTCTCATGCGTATGCTGAACTCAAAACATGGTCGAATACTACAAGGTTATGTTATTCAACAAGGGATTCGTTTAATAGAGATCGACAATTGTCCTATTGATTTCCGTTTCCACATGCATAAAAACGGTAATAACCAATGGGTTGTTGTCGGCATTGGTGCCAAAAAGGCTGGTCGGGGTAGCGTGACCACACATTTGAAAAGTGGTGGCTCTCTCTTGACTCCGGAACAGGCACTAAGCCGTAGCTTTGGGTCACGTTCAGACGAAGTGCTCAAGCAAGCAAAACAAGTTGCTATAGCGCTTGCCGAGGCTATTGAATTCCACCATCAACATCTGCTTGGTGAAATTGGATTCGATATAGGAATTGATCAAGATGAGAAGATTTGGATGTTCGAAGCGAACGCTAAACCAGGTAGATCCATATTCCATCATCCGTCACTAAAGAATGAAGGGAAAGCCTCGATCGAGCATATCTTGGAGCATTGTCTGTATCTCAGTAAGTTTCGTAGGAGGATAAGCCAGTGAACAGCCGGAATTCTGAAGATATTAAACCGGTTGTTGCCATACTGACCATGCCCGATTCCATAAGAGGTTTCCGGGGCAATCATGCTAATTTTATGGATATCGTCCGGACAGGGAAAGAAATGGGCTTCCCTGTCTATGTGGTTACACTGCGTGATTTAAAGTTAACCTCACCCACAGTTAAAGGATATACACTAAAGGCCAATAACAAAGATTGGGAGGCACAACAGTTCCCCCTACCACAGGTCATCTACAACCGAATTCCTATGCGTGAAGATGAGGAGAAGCCTTGGGTACAAAGTAAAATAAAAAGCTATTTAGAGCATCCGAGTATTCATTTCTACAATCCTTATTTCTTTAATAAATGGGATCTATTCGAATGGCTCAAGGTTTCTAAGTCCACTGATTATTTAGTGCCCAAGACGAAACGCTTAGTTGGAGAGGTATCACTTGCCAGTATTATTGATAAACAACCCTATTTATATTTGAAACCTGAAAGCGGAAAAGCTGGTAAGGGCATTATGATGTTGAAAATCCAAAAAGAAAAATCATTGCCATATAGGCTAAAAATCCAAAATAGTAGATCAAGTATCACCTATAAAACGGCTAGCATGAGAAGGCTCTGGGTTCGTCTTAAGAAAGAAACAGGTAGTTCTCCTTATATTGTTCAGCAGGGAATCCAACTGGCAACGGTAGATAATCGCCCCTTCGATTTACGAATTTTGCTACAAAAGACAGGCAAAGGTAAATGGGGAGTTACAGGTGTTGGAGCTAGAATGGCTGGATTAAAAAGTATAACGACTCATGTGCCGCGTGGTGGAACGATTGAAAGTCCTACTAAACTGATCTCTACACTCTTTGGATCGGATATGTCGTCTATGAAAATAAGTCAAATAAAAACAACTGCTCTCATTATTGCTCGGCAGATTGAAAGAGCATCTCAATTCAACCTTGGAGAAATGTCCATGGATCTCGGACTCGACCGCTTCGGAAAAGTCTGGTTCTTCGAAGCGAACGCACGGCCAATGAAATTTGATGAATCACATATTCGCAAAAAATCATTAGAACGGATATTTGAATACAGCCAATATCTCATACGTCATAACAAACACCACTGAGGAGGTGAATCGATATGGCACATCCCGTCTTAGGTATTCTGACACTTTACCTCAATGACCGAAAACAACTTGAAGAACGAATGATTTATCAAAAAATGATTGTCGAGGGAAGAAAACTTGGACTTGACATCTTCGTATTCACCCCAATGGATGTAAGAAATCAGAAGATCATGGCTATGGAATATGATCCATCAAAAAAAAAGTGGACCCGCCGATTACGTGAATTCCCCGATATGATCTATGATCGCTGTCGAATTCAAAAAGGCATTCGTTTTGAACAGCTACTGTCCTTCCGAAAAAAATATGGGCATCACCTTTTTCTGAATCGTCCGCTTCGTAACAAATGGACGATTCACGAAATACTTTCTAATAAGGAAAGCTTCCGCCTACACTTACCAGAAACGAAGCTAGTAAACCAATTATCCGATATTAAACGAATGCTTAAAAGTAAATCTGTCATCTACTTAAAGCCGATTAATGGAACGGGTGGACGTGGAATTCTTCGTATTGAGCAGATGAAGAATAGTAAGCATCAATATTATATTCAAGGACGCAATCAACAACGTAAAATAATTACACCACAAAGAATACATGCCGCAACTTTAGGAGGCATTCTAAGAACTTGGAATATTAATAACTGTTATATTGTACAGGAAGGGATTCCAGTAATACTACCTAATGGACGCGTACATGACTATCGAATGCTGGTACAGAAAAACCGGGAAGGTCATTGGGAGCTAACTGGAATCGTTGGCAGAGTGGGGGCTATGAGAAGTGTCACCTCTAATCTCCATGGCGGTGGGCAAGCCATCCCAATGGATACCTTACTCCCACAGTGGATTACCAATAAAGAAACCCAGGAACATGTCAAGAAAACATCAGTAAAGTTAGGGCTTGAAACCGCGGCCTATCTAGAAAAGTCCTATGGGGCTTTATGCGAACTAGCTCTTGATTTAGCCATCAATAAAAAAGGTGAGGTCTTCCTTCTAGAGGTTAACCCCAAACCGGCAAGGGAAGTATTCGCAAGAAGTGGTCAAAGGGATATTTATCGTCAATCTATCGTAAAACCCTTAGAGTATGCTCTTTGGGTTTACCGAACAAAAGTAAAGCGCGTGCAAGTAGAGGTAAAAGAGGGATGATTACAACAAAGAGGGCCCGGATATAACATCTCGGGGCCTTTTCTTTGTCCAATACTTAGTCTCTATCATTCAGCTTATTTCCTCTGAAGCTAACTTTAGTTGCATGGAGTACATCTAGATTACTGGAAACTCCACTTTTCCGCGTTATCGCCATTTTTAACTGCAATTTAGACAACTAACTCTCTCTTCCACCACTTTTCCTGCTAATTAAATGCAGTTTATGCATCTGCTCTAGTCCCACCTTTATGCGTAGAGCGGGAATTCCTCCAAAAAATTTATACTTTCTTAATATGTCAAAAAGAAGCTGATGCCATATCATTATTGGCACCAGCTTCTAAATTAATTCGTTATTTAATCGGACCTGATCAGCCTAATTTTATCCGTCTCTGTCCTTAAAATACCTTCTGCTGCTCCCGATCCCCCTTAATCATCTCAACCGCTTCCTTAAACCGTAATGAATGCACAATTTCACGCTCTCGTAAATACTTCAAGCTATCCTGAAGATCAACATCATCGGTCATGTCAATTAGCCACTGGTATGTAGCCCGTGCTTTCTCTTCAGCAGCAATGTCTTCATACAGATCAGCTAATGGGTCACCCTTCGCTTGAATGTAAGCCGCGGTGAATGGAACTCCACTGGCGTTCTCATAGAACAGTGCACTATCATGAGCGGCGTAATGGGCACCGAGTCCCGCGGCTTTAAGTTGATCCACAGTCGCATCCTTAGTTAGTTTATATATCATCGTCGCGATCATCTCAAGGTGAGCGAATTCTTCTGTTCCAATATCCGTCAATAGACCAATAACCTTTTCGGGTATCGTATAACGTTGATTTAAATAACGAAGCGCTGCCGCCAACTCGCCATCTGCACCACCATATTGTTCAGACAAGTATTTGGCCATTTGGGGATCACACTTACTAACCCTTACAGGATATTGTAACTTTTTCTCATAAACCCACATAAATAAACCTCACCTCCGCTAGATTCTATACTTGCCAAGGCCAAGGGGACTGTGACCATTGCCATGGAAACTTTGAAAAAGCATGACCGAAATTCATAAGAGGTCCGTATACTTCTTGGAATTGCTTCGCAAGCCGCATTCTTTCTTGGGAAAGCTGGTTGTATTGTTGAATGCTTTGTAGATCCTCGGGATGTGTATCAAGAAATAGGTTTAGCTCCACAAGCGCAAAATCTACAATTTGCAGTTCTTCAAGCCATTCATAAAATTGTTGATCACATGCTACAGGTGTTCCCTCCATCAAGAAGCCCCCCCTTGTGATTGTCCAGAAGTATATGGGCTATAAAGTGCAGGCCAGAGCGTCCCCCGTCTCAACGCTTCCGGAAGGCTGAACTGCGGCCAACCCGTTGGTTGGAAATTAATAAATTGATTAGGTGGTACTACATATGTCCTACAGAGCAAGGGTGGACAAGGATCAAATGGTCCAACAAATGGTGTGTAACTGCGTATTTGTGAGTTCAATAAAAGTCTCCTCCTTTAGATTCATATTAATTATCTTGATCATCTCTTAGTAAATAGCATATGACACCAGCCTAGAAAATGAACTAAAATATAATAAAAAAGTGCCTAAGCTTGACCGAAGATCTATCTTCAGTCAAGCCTAGGCGCTCATATAGAACCGATGATCAAACCATATCTCATGACAGATCTTCTTCTAATTGTTCCTTCATGTTCTCCTGATGATCCACTCGCTGTATCATAACTCTCGTAATACGCAATCGGGTTGATTCCTCGACTTGAAATATAAAATTTCCTACCTGTACTTTTTCACCTTTGGTAGGACTACCTTCAAGTTCTTTAAACAACCATCCACCAATAGTATCTACCTCATCATCCTCAATCACAACACCCGTAAGATCATGTACGGCCTCAATAAGCATTCTACCTTCAACGGAAATAGAGTCCCCATCAACCTCAACACTTTCACGTTCATCCTCAAACTCATCATACAATTCCCCTACAATCTCCTCGAGGATTTCTTCGGCAGTCAACATTCCTGCCGTTCCACCATACTCGTCTACAACAAGTGTCAATTGCGAATGCTTCTTCTGCATCAGACGAAGCACATGACTTATCTCCATAGACTCAGGGACATTTAAAATCGGACGAACCATGGATGTGAAGTCCTCTTGTTGCTCCTTATCTGCAAGTAGAAGATCTGTAATATGAATAAATCCTAAAATTTGATCTTTATCTTCCAATGCAACAGGATATCGCGAATGCTTGGTCTCACTTATGATCTTGATGTTATCTTCAAAAGATAAATTTGCATACAAGCAGACCATATCTGTTCGAGGCAACATGACCTCACGTGCTAATAGATCTGAGAACTCAAAAATATTGTCCATTAGCTTCATTTCGTCTTTATCAATCACACCACTTCGAGCACTTTGACTCATCAGGATTCGAATTTCCTCTTCCGAGTGAGCCGCTTCTGACTCACTTGCTGGTTGAATCCCAATCATACGCAGAAGAGCATTTGCAGTAGCATTCAACACCCAGATTACAGGAAAGAATACTTTATAAAAGAAGATCAGGGGTGCGGAAAGTGCGAGTGCCGTTCCTTCCGTTCTCTGAATAGCAATCGACTTCGGTGCTAATTCTCCCAATACGATGTGTAAGAACGTTATCATACTAAATCCTACTGTAACTCCTACTGTTGTGATCAGTGCCTGATCTGTAACACCTAATTTAAACATGATTGGCTTAACAAGAAGCTCTGAAATAGCTGGTTCTCCTATCCAACCAAGCCCCAATGATGTCAAAGTAATCCCTAACTGAGTTGCTGATAAGTATGAATCGAGTTTGTTATTTACTTTAAGAGCGAACCCAGCTAATTTATTCCCTTCACTGACCAATTGTGTAATACGTGTTTGACGCATCTTCACAAGTGAGAACTCCGCCGCAACGAACACTCCATTTAACAATACAAGAAGCAATACTAGAGCTATATTCACAATAAGTTGCCCAATTGCAAACTCAGTAGGCAATATGAATCCCCCATTTCTATAGACTGTTCGCTGTTCTTTGTTTAAAGTCCACGTCTTTATAGTACATATCTGCCACAAGAAGATTAGGCCCACAGCAACTTACGGCATCACAATGACAATTTATCTTTTGATTCAAAGGATGACCATTCACCCATTTATCGAAAACGTCATCAAGCGCTTCGTTTTTAATATTACCAAACGGCGGGATTTCTGCAAAATCAGTGACATAGACATCACCGGAGAATAAATTCACATTGACCCTATTTCGACCATCCGGATCATTTCGAACCGTTACATTCTTTGATTCTTTTAAACGACGAAGAAGATTCATATCCTCCTCAGAATGACTACATGCATAGAATGGAAGTGTCCCGAACAACATCCATATATTCTCATCGCGCGTATCAAGTACAAGGGATATAGCTTTACGCATATCATCTAAAGATAATACAGGTAAGCTTGAGGCAAAATTCGATGCATACATTGGATGTACTTCATGACGTTGACAGCCCATTTCAACAATCAGTTGATGAATCTTATCCAAGTTCGTATGTGTTCGATAATTAATCATAGATTCAGCTGATATATACATCCCTGCATCACTAAGCACACGAGTATTCTCGATCATCGTATCATATAGACGATACGCAGCCGCCTTGCTTACAGGACGTGCGCTATTCGCAAAACCAATCTCATGAAAATCATCACCATTCAAGTAGTTGAATGACATATGCATAACATCTAGATAGGGGAGTAGCTTCTCATAGCGATCCATCCCCATCGTCAAATTAGAGTTTATCTGGGTTTTGATCCCACGATCTTTAGCATATTTCAGTAGAGGTACGATAATTTCATCAACGGTCTGCTTACGAAATAGAGGTTCTCCGCCTGTCATGCTTATCGTTTCTAGATGCTCCACCTCGTCTAATCTTCTTAACATTATATCCAATGATAAGGAATCCGACTCTTTCATAACAAGCATATCACCCACTGCGCAATGTTCGCAGCGCATATTACATAAGTGGGTAACTGTCATCTCTACGCTAGTCAGGACATGTCTACCATGCTTCCGAAGTGAATTTATAGGTTCCCATGGATCATAACTTGGTGATATCTGTTGTAATTGTGCTTTCTTCGCATTGTCTGTAATCATATTTACCACCTTATTTCATTTAATAATTAATATCATATCATGAAGAGTAGTTCACCGTATTCATACATTACCTTACTTCTCATCACAAAAAAACCGCGTAATATCAATTGTCCAACGATAACGAAACACATCATACTGTTCCATTATCGTAAGGATCTTCTCAATATCGCGATTTCACCGATTTCTTCATTACGGTTCATTGTACTACCAATTCCGTTGCTTCCAACCCTTCAACATGTGTAATGACAGTAGACAGAACTTTTGTTAAGTCGAGATCATAAGGGGCCCTCAATACTTCCCCATTACAGCCAGTCATAACACGAACGACCGGTCGTTGTGGCATCATAGGATGTATCTTGCAAATAACACCAGATTCACCTGTACTCAATCTAACACTCAACCCTGGTGGATATATAGCTACCTTATCACGGAATATTTCCAACTTATGCTGATCAAACAGTGTACCAGAACCCGTATACAGCACTTCCATAGCCTGATGAGGAAGCATCGCAGGCTTATATACCCGGTGCGATGTCATCGCGTCAAATGAGTCCGCCATTCCCAAATATTGCGCGAACTCATGTATTTCAGAACCTTTAAGCCCACGGGGATACCCTGTACCATTTAATCGTTCATGATGTTGTAACGCACAGTGAGCAGCGAGTAATGGAATATCGGATTCCGCTTTTAATATTTGATATCCAATATTCGTATGATTCTGCATCTGTTTGAATTCATCATCATCAAGTTTACCAGGTTTCATCAAGACTTTAACAGGAATCTGAGTTTTCCCTATGTCATGTAAAAGTGATCCTATTCCCAATACCTTCAGCTGATCTTGAGTCATCCCACTAGCAGCACCAAGTATTAAGGTATATATACATACATTTAAAGAATGTTTATATAAGAAATGATCCGTAGTATTCATATCCATAAGCATAATCATTGGTAACTCTTGGCTTCCGAGATCTTCTAGAATAGAATCCATCACCGCAGAGAACTCTCTACCTAAATGACGGTATCCTCCTGTGATAGGAGCGGAATTTGAGGTTTCCGATATTCTTTGAAAGTTTGAAGTAATCGCACGCATTGCTTTACGACGTGTCTCCTCGTGTAGAACATCGGGGATAATGATGTCCTCAGTCCACTTATCTTGAATATATACGTATCCAATATCTATTTCTTTCAATCTACGAATCAGCTTATCCGTTAACTCTACACCTTCTGCCAATAGAGTAACGCCTTCCATACTGAATATCTTTTTACCTATTTTCATTCCATTTTGAAGCATCGGTACAGGTACTAGTCGCAATGTGTATCCTCCTACATGAAGAATCGTCCTGACAATCTAATCTCGGTAGTTATAATTGAATCCATTCAAGAATATACACTTCATTGAGATTAATTCAATATAAATATCCAGAATATAGCTGCAAGTATAAATCGGTAAATAGCAAAATGAGTAAGACTAATTCGCTGTATTAGTTTCATAAAAGCTAATACTACGAAATATGCAACAATAAATGATATTAAAAAGCCTATAACAAAGGCACCAATAGTCTCTCTATTAAAATATCGGTATGAATCAAGTAATTCATAACCCGAAGCAGCACACATGATTGGAATGGCTATCAAAAAGGAGAAATCTGCAGATGCTTTATAACTAACTCCACTCAACATTCCGCCTGAGATCGTGGAACCTGAACGAGAGAATCCCGGCCATAGAACAGATATAATCTGGTAAATCCCGATCATGAATGCCTGTTTGTAAGTCAAATCGTCCAGCTCATGAGCAGTTATAGTCAACTTGGATTTATTGAACCATTCTGCAAAAATCATAAATATACCACCAGCTACCAATGCCCATACCACCGTATTAGCGTTAAATAAGCTTTTGATAAAATCCCTTGCAAAAAAAGCGACAATGAGTGCAGGTGTAATCCCCAAAATAACATGAATTAAATCTAATCTCTTACTTGACTGCATCCCATTAGACGATGCCTTTGGCTTATTATTCAATCCGATAAGGCTTAATAAGCGTTTCCAGTATACTATAGCGATGGCAAGGATGGCACCCAATTGAATTACAATTTCAAATGTTTTCATAATATCTGATTGATCGTTGTAGCCCATTAATTTAGCTGTTAAAATCATGTGACCGGTTGAAGAGACAGGTATGAACTCCGTGATCCCTTCTACAATCGCAAGAATAATTGCCGTAATAATATCCATAATACCCTCCCAATTTGGTTTCCATTGAACTGACTATTGTTATGTGTTGTTGGTAGTTTTTATACTAACTTATTCCATCTTACTACATGACTTTCATTAAAACTACCTGGTCTTTGAAGCTCATCACTTAATAGATCTCTCAGAAATTCTGGTAAAATAAACTTTATTTCGCTGCCTGTAGCTATTCTGTCATAACCTACTCCAAAAATAAACATGTCTATAGTACCTACTCTGTAGTCCTGATCCTCCGACAACGGGTACCCATTTATATAAATATTGGTAATTCTATCAAAGGGATCCTTATTGGGATCATAGAAAATATCTGCACCATCTATCGCAATACTACCTAACACTTTTCCGCGAAATCCGTAGCCCATGATTTTCTTTTCTTTATACTCAGATAGTAGACTTTGTTCGAATGTATATCGTATGTCGCTTCCCTTTAATTTGAGGGTACATGGATTAATCGGGGAAGGACATAATCCGTGTAGCATACCTACCGTAATATTACCTATCGGTAGAGATCCTAACAATTGGCCTGTATTAACCATCGATAGTTCACTTTTTGTAAACTGACGTATAGATTGGGCAAGTAGATTTCCAAAAGCGGTCTCTTGATCACCTTCATTTAATGGCAACATATGATCTGATACTATAACGGTACGTTGCAGAGCCTTCACCGCTTGAATACGATGAATATCCAATGCCATAGTCACATCTGTATCCTTTTGAAGAGGGTCCACGGACAGACATCCCCCCCACACCACTCCAAATGTACCATCTGGTTTTCGTTCCATAATCACTTTTCCCACATACTGACCGAACTTACCAGCTCCACAAATACTAGTATCTCCGATAAGCAAGGGTTCCTCCAGTAGGTGGTGAGTGTGTCCACCAAGTATAATATCTATTCCTTTTATATTGGAGGCTAGTTCACGATCAGCAGCAATCCCTAGATGAGAAAGAACAATAAGCACATCCACTTGCGGTCTTAATGAAGCGATCTGCTCCTGCAACATTTGTTCAGGATGAAGTGCTTCCCAACCAATCAATCTATAGAACTCATCAAAAGCAGCGGTAACTCCAACAATTCCAACCTTAATATCACCTTTTGATATGATGATCTGTTCCTTCATCCAGTCAGGGCAAAGTCCACTTTTCACTTCCCGAATGTTACAACAGACGACAGGACACAACAATCCGCTATAGGCTTTCTCTAACAAATCTGGTGTAAAGGTAAGACCCTCATTATTACCGATCGTAATCGCATCATAGTTTGTGAGATTTATAATATCCGTATTCGCTTGCCCCATACTTCCTTCTGTTTCTACTGCAGTACGGTCCATATGGTCTCCAATATCCAATAGAAGAAGGGGCGTGTCTGAGGCAATATCTCTTTCCTTGGATACGAGTGCGGCAATCGAACTTACCATTTCAAAATGGCTATGAATATCATTCGTATGTAATATCGTTAACCTTTCATTGTGAATGGGTCGTATGATATGGATCCCCTCCTACTTTCACTTCATTAAAATTCCATTTTCAATCATACCATTTACTACAAATTTGTGGTACGTCCATTTAGATTATGCTACCTTTCTAATACTTATTGTAAATCCATTTTTTTCTTGATATGATACACTTGATGCATCATTTTTACGAGAGGAGACTTCACTTGAGAGTTCATGTAACCGATTTAAAACCTGGGGATATTTTGCTAGCTGACACTTTTAGTGATCATGGTTTACACGTCTTACCTAAAAGTACTGCATTAGGATCACCCGAGATTAATAAGCTATTGATGCATGGAGTCGACTTTGTGGATGTCCAAACTTTCCATGTAGCGGATCCTATAAAGGATTTAACTAAGAAGGAAGAAGCTCTCTCTAGAGCTAAACCTGATATAGAACAAGCGGTTGACGGATTTGAGAACATCTATTTAGAAGCACTTAGAACAGGATCCATCAATAATACTGTGATTGACGACATCATGCATCCTTTAGTTGATCAATTAATAGAGAATAAAGACGTTGTTTCTTTATTGCTAGTGCTTGACCAGAAGGATGATTATACATACTATCATTCCATGCAGGTTGGAATGCTGTCATACTATATTGCATCTTGGATTGGATACTCTAAGAAGGATGCCTATATAGCAGGTAAAGCCGGATATTTACACGATATAGGAAAATGTAGAGTACCTTCAGAATTACTTCATACGCCTACTAAATTAACACCTGAAGAATATGAAACAATCAAACTTCATACCACTTATGGATACGAGATCATTCGTAATTCTTCAATGGATGAAGTATTGGCACTAGTTGCTCTACAGCATCATGAACGTGATGATGGTAGTGGTTATCCTCTTAGAATCAATGAACATAACATCCATCCATTCTCACAAATTACGGCCGTTGCTGATACATTCAGCGCGATGACTACTCCCCGAGTCTATCAGTCCAACCAAGAATTATTATCTGTTCTTAAAGAGATTTATAATCTTAGCTTTGGGAAATTAAATGGCAAACCTACGCAAGCTTTTATTAGACATATACTTCCCAATTTCATTGGTAAGGAAGTACTGCTATCCTCTGGAGATTCCGGAACCATCATCATGACTAATAATCAAGACTTCTCTCGACCTCTCGTCCAGGTCGACGCAAACTTCTTGGATCTATCTATCGAACGTCATTTATCCATCGAACAAATCATCGTTTGATTTCAACTCACAGTAGCAGGCTCCTTAAGAACTGGGATCCTGTTATTTTAGATGCGAATCATGATCTCAGCGCGGTGGGCGTGGGGGCACGGTCAGTGCACTCAGCGTATCGCGCAATGGGTGCGGCATCAGATTTCTAACGGAAGTACAGTCCTCTAAACCCATCACTATTCCTCTTTCCCCCACTTTAGTTGCTTAAAAGACATCTAATTTCTCGAAAAACCCATTTTTCCGCGATTCTCTCAGTTTTAACTGTCATTTTGCAATTATTTCTCGCAAGCTTGCCTATTCTGCTAATTTAAGTGTTGTTTAGGCACTTATTCCGTTCCCGTAGTCTTCCTTCCTCTGCAATTCACGTGGGATACATCTAAAGGTCCGAAAAAACTTATATTATGTAAAAAAAGAAGACGAACTTAAAAAGTTCGCCTCCTACACTAAGAGAAAAATATGATTGGTACATTTCAGTCCACGCACTCACAAAGGGCGTAACTTGAATTGGCACGAATTCGGCACGGATGATTTCCCTCGCTACTCAAATAGATCAAAAGGGTTATCAACCCTCATTGAAGGTTGATAACCCTTACCATACAAAACTTACCCGATAGAACCTTCCATCTCGAACTTGATTAGACGGTTCATTTCTACCGCATACTCCATTGGAAGTTCTTTGGTGAATGGTTCAATGAAGCCCATAATGATCATTTGAGTGGCATCAGCCTCTGTAAGACCACGGCTCATTAAATAGAAGAGTTGTTCTTCAGACACCTTAGATACTGTAGCCTCATGCTCCAATATAATATTATCATTCATAATCTCATTATATGGAATTGTATCCGAAGTGGATTCGTTATCTAGAATCAACGTATCGCACTGGATATTAGACTTAGCCCCTGTTGCTTGACGTCCAAAGGAAGCTAGACCACGATAAGTTACCTTACCACCATGCTTACTGATGGATTTAGATACAATCGTAGATGTCGTATCGGGTGCTAAATGAATCATTTTCGCCCCTGCATCCTGATGCTGACCTTTACCTGCAATCGCAATGGATAGAACCATTCCTTTGGCTCCACGGCCCTTAAGAATAACAGAAGGATATTTCATCGTTAGTTTGGAACCGATGTTACCATCTACCCATTCCATCGTAGCATTCTCTTCTGCTACAGCACGTTTTGTAACCAGGTTGTAGATATTCGGTGCCCAGTTCTGAATTGTCGTATAACGTACCCGTGCATTCTTCTTAACGACAATTTCTACAACGGCACTATGCAGAGAATTCGTGCTGTATATTGGCGCTGTACAGCCTTCTACATAGTGAACATGGCTGTCTTCATCCGCGATAATTAACGTACGTTCGAATTGCCCCATATTCTCAGAGTTAATACGGAAGTATGCTTGTAGAGGCATTTCACATACAACACCCTTAGGTACGTATATAAAGCTTCCTCCCGACCATACCGCACTGTTCAAAGCTGAGAACTTGTTATCCGTTGTTGGAATCACTGTACTAATATATTCCTTAACAATCTCAGGATGCTCTCTAAGTGCTGTATCCATATCCATGAAGATAACACCTTGTGCTTCAAGATCTTCTTGCATGCTATGATAGACCACTTCTGATTCATATTGTGCAGATACCCCAGCTAGAAACTTCTGTTCTGCTTCAGGGATTCCTAGCTTATCGAATGTTTCCTTGATTTCAGAAGGTACCTCTTCCCATGTCTTACTTTGTTTATCGGAAGCTCTGACGAAGTATTGGATTTCATTGAAATCCAAATCATCCATATTTCCACCCCAAGTTGGCATTGGCATTTTCTCGAACTGTTCCAGTGCCTTTAGACGGAAATCAAGCATCCATTCAGGTTCATTCTTAATACGAGATATTTCCATAACAACTTCACGAGTCAAACCTTTTCCAGTCTTAAAAATAGATTCATGTTCATCGCGAAAGCCATATTTATATTCTTCTAACTCTGGTGATTTCTTAGCCATATTCATTCATCTCCCTATCATAATTTATTGAATTGTTCCTCATCAATCACTTTGCGTAGTGCATTCCAAGAGAGCGTTGCGCATTTAATGCGTGCAGGGAACTTATTCACTCCAGATAAGGCTTCAATATCTTCGTATTCATCAAATTGAACGTCTTTACCTAGCATAAGCTCTGAGAAACGTGCAATCATTTCCTTCGCTTCTTCCAGGGTTTTACCTTTCACTGCAGCTGTCATCATCGAGGCAGACGACATACTAATGGAACACCCATCACCCGTATATCTAGCATCTTCAACGATTCCATCATTGACCTTGAGTTGCAGCGAAATCTTGTCGCCACAAGTAGGATTATTTAAATCCACCGTTATAGCGCCCTCTTCGAACTTTCCTTTATTACGAGGATTCTTATAATGATCCATAATTACCTGACGGTATAAGTCATCAAGTTTCATCGCCGAAATACTCCTTTGTCTGGATTAAGGCACTAACGAGACGGTTAATATCTTCTTCTGTGTTGTATAAGTAGAAGCTTGCACGAACGGTCGAATTCACATTCAACCAACGCATGAGCGGCTGGCAGCAATGATGTCCAGCTCGAACAGCTATTCCACTAGCATCCAATACAGTAGCTACATCATGAGGATGAACCTCACCTAAATTAAAGGTAATCAGCCCTACTTCCCGTATACGAGGTCCATACAGTGAAATCCCTTTAATCTCAGATAGTCGGTCCATAGCATATGTTGCTAGTTGAACCTCATGGCGTTCGATATTATCCATTCCAATCTCATTCAGGAAATCAATCGCTGCACCTAATCCTACAGCACCTGCAATAATAGGGGTTCCGCCTTCGAACTTCCAAGGTAGTTCCTTCCATGTCGAGTCATGAAGACCTACCTCATCGATCATTTCTCCCCCGAATTCAACTGGTTCCATGAACTCAAGCAGTGCCTTCTTACCGTAAAGTACACCGATACCAGTTGGACCACACATTTTATGAGAAGAGAATGCATAGAAATCACTATCCAAGTCTTGAACATCCACTTTCATATGTGGCGTGCTTTGAGCTCCATCTACCACAATAATAGCACCGTGGCGATGGGCGATCTCAGCAATTTTTTTCACGGGATTCACGACTCCCATGACATTGGATACATGTGCGATGGATACAATTTTAGTCTGAGCTGTTACCGATTTCTCAACTTCAGCCAGATCAACTGATCCATCTGGTTGTAACGTAATATATTTGAGCGTAGCACCAGTAGCTTTGGCCACCTGCTGCCACGGAATGAGATTACTATGATGTTCCATAGGTGTAATTACAATTTCGTCGCCTTCACGACATACCGCACGAGCATAAGATGTAGCAACCAAATTTAATGCCGTTGTTGTCCCACGAGTGAATATAATTTCTTGTGTACTTCGGGCATTAATGAAGCGAGCTACCTTCTCACGCGCACCTTCATAGGCATCTGTAGCACGGCTACCTAGAGTATGCACCCCACGATGAACGTTCGCATTATCCCACTCATAATAATGCTGCATTGCATCAATAACAACACGAGGCTTCTGAGATGTAGCTGCGCTATCCAGATAAACTAACGGATGTCCGTTGATCTCCTGCTGCAGAATAGGAAATTGCTCCCGTACATGAAGGTTCATCGTCCTAGCTTCCTTTCAACAAGGGATTGAAGCTGAGTCTGCAAGCCTTCCAGTGGAATCTGAGATACTACTGGAGCCAAGAAGCCATAAATAATCAAAGCTTCTGCTTCTGAACGCGTAATACCACGGGACATTAAGTAATAGACTTGTTCCGCATTCACTTGCCCAACAGATGCTGCGTGACCTGCCGTTACATCGTCTTCATCAATTAGAAGCAATGGATTCGCATCCCCACGTGCTTTCGGACTAAGCATTAACACTTTTTCCGTCTGCTGACCGTCTGCTCCGGAAGCGCCATGTTCAATTTTCGTAATCCCATTGATAATTGCTGTGGATTCCTCACGTAATACAGCACGTGTAATCATTTGGCTAGGCGTGTTCTTGCCGAAATGCTGTGCTTTGGTCGTATAATTAAGCTTCTGTGCTCCTGATCCAACAGCGATGATCTTAGAATCAGAAGATGATCCATTCCCTTTGAGGATAGAATTCGTATCACTCATCGTATTCCCATCGTTCATCTCACCAACGATCCATTCGATTACAGCATCGTTGTCCAAGATAGCACGACGATAAGTTAATTCTGTCACTTCTTTACCCAATTGATGCACAGTAGCATAACGAACCTTCGCTCCAGCTTTTGCGAACACTTCAACAGAGCCATTAAGAACAACTTCCGCTTCAAGCTCACCCGATACATAATTATCAACGTAAGTTACGTTACTGTTCGTATCTGCAATAATTAATACGTGTGGCGCAAAGGTTGCCTGTCCTTCATCCGTTAGAAAAATAGCTTGAAGTGGTATCGTAACTTCTACGTTCTTAGGTACATATAGGAATACTCCACCGTTCCAAAGCGCAGCATGTAAAGCAGTAATGTAGTTTTCTTCCATTCCAATCGCTTTATGCAAGTAACTCTTCACTAATTCTTCATGTTTACTTGCCGCTGAATGAAGATCCATAAAGATAACACCTTGATCAGTCAATTCAGAAGATAGCTTAGAATATACTACGCCAGAATTATGCTGAACGATAAGACTATCTTGTAATCCTTGATCTTTAATCAATCCTTGCACCGTAGCTGGAAGCTTCTCGATAGAATCAATCACAGTCGAATCTTGATATGCTCCGTAAGCTTGCGTGTTCCAACGATCTATTCTCGTCTTCTCTAGACGAGGAAGTTCCAATTGACTGGCTAACTCCAATCCTTTTAAACGTAGTTCAGTTAACCAACCTGGCTCATTATTACGTTTCGATATTGTTGCTATACTTTCGGTGTTAACCGGAAGAATGGTTTGTGTTGTCATTTCAATGTCCTCCTCCCGTTATATTTACGCTTCTTGCCCTACGGTTTCGTCTTCAATGCCAAGCTCTACCTTGATCCAATCATAACCATCAGCTTCCAAACGTTCAGCCAACTCAGGTCCACCGGATTTCACAATAACACCATTCATCATCACATGGACGAAATCAGGCTTAACATAGCTCAACAGGCGTTGATAGTGAGTAATAATAAGGAATCCACGATCTTCATTTCTCATCGCGTTCACACCATTTGCAACAATTCTCAATGCATCGATATCCAGACCTGAGTCAATCTCATCCAGAATAACAATTTTAGGATCTAGCATCATCATTTGCAGAATTTCGTTACGCTTCTTTTCTCCACCTGAGAAACCTTCGTTCAAATAACGATGAAGAAACTCTGGGTTCATTTCAAGTTCTTTCATCTTAGCTTCCATTTGACGAATGAATCTAATCAATGATATTTCGCTTCCTTCTTCGCGACGTGTGTTCATTGCACTGCGAAGGAAATCGGAGTTCGTTACTCCGCTAATTTCACTTGGATACTGCATTCCTAGAAAAAGTCCAGCACGAGCGCGTTCATCAACAGCCATCTCAAGAACATCTTCCCCATTCAATAACACTTTACCTTCACTAACTTCATACTTAGGATGTCCCATCAAAGCAGAAGCTAACGTACTCTTACCTGTACCGTTTGGACCCATGATTGCGTGGATTTCTCCACCCTTCATCTCCAAGTTGATACCTTTTAATATTTCTTTACCTTCGATTGATGCTTTAAGTCCTTCAATGACGAAATTTGTAGTCATATTTGTTATTCCCTCCGTTATTTTGATAGTTGGTAAAAATAAAAACTATATTTGAAATGGATTTATCGCTCCAATTTCAAGCATGTGTTACGTTCTTTATACTCATTCTAAACTAAATCCATTTGATTCTCAATGATTCTCACTTAATTCTTTTTATATAGTCATTATTGATCGCTTCGGAATGACCGATAGATAAGCAAAATAGGCTTGGCCAAGTGGATCAGCCAAGCCCAACGATCATCATTCATAACTGTATCTCTTACTTAAATTATCCCAAAAAAGAACGCAGCATCCACATATGCTTCTCAAAGTCACCTTTGATACCAATCAAAATATCGGCTGTGACATGATCAGTGGATTGTTCTGCCAATTGGATTCCTTCGACTACTTCTTCTGAGATCGTAGCTAGGTCTTCAATCATATTTTGTACCATTTTAGCTGCGTCTTCTTTACCTTCAGCTTCTTGAATTGTAGTAATCTCCAGAAATTCCTTCATTGTTGCTACTGGACTTCCTTTAATCGTCAATAAGCGTTCAGCCACTTCATCCATCTTCAAAGTGATATCATTATATATTTCTTCAAATTTCTCATGTAATGTAAAGAACTTCTCACCGCGAACATACCAGTGATAATTATGTGCCTTTACATATAATACGTTTAAATTAGCTACTTGTTGATTTAATACTTGTTCTAACGTTGTATCTGGTGATTTAACTGAAGTTACCTTTGTCATGTTAATCGCTTCCTTTTCTATAAATGATTAGATAAGATTTGCTCATAACTATATATTACCCCTATTCCCTACCATTTGAAACATGGAATGTATTATTCCATTCTTAATAATGTACAAATGTTGACATTCATTTCTTTTGACCCATGTCATAAGGACTATTTTATTTTCCATTTTAATGGTATAGTCTAGAAATGATATAAGATTTCAATGATAGGTTGGGGGACATATGGATATTACACAAGACAATGAGGATACAGGTTTTTTATTCAATGTCGATATATTAATCAAGAATCAATCTAATGCTATTGCACTTCAGTTGTTAGTTGAAATGATCAATCAAAATGAGCATATACTAGATTTCAAAGTGAAGTCTGGCATTAAACTTGGCGGAATTATAGATACCCTTCTAGAATTAAAGAATAATCCACCAATCACCCAAACAAACGTATTCCACTCCGCAGCATTCAGTAACAATAAAGTTGGTAAAGGCGAGAAGGTAGCCGCTCAATCTAAGATCGTTAAGTCTAATATTCAACGCGCCACTTCCAATCCAAAGCTTATTGACCCAAACACTAAACCAATTGATGATCCTAGAAACTGGATTAGATCATCTATTATAGACAATCGACTAGTACGTTTAGTAGCTAATCGCAAGGGTCAACACATCAATATTCCATGTCGCATATTGAATTTCGATGAAGATAAGCAATTTATTAATGTGTATCATGTTGATGAGAAACAAGTGTATAACTTTAACCTGAATGAAATTGATTCCTTCGATAGTTAGATTAATTTAGCATTCATGCAACCATTAAGAAACGGCCATGTCGTCCATTATTAAGGACAACACAGCCGTTTCTTATTGGGATGAATGATCATTTCTTGTATTGAACAATCGCTAATAAGAAGTAGATCCAACCCGCAATAAAAGCTATGCCACCAATAGGGGTAATGGCTCCCAATACTTTGATACCACTTATGCTCAATACGTACAAGCTGCCCGAGAATAGAACTATTCCAACTATAAACAAGCAACCTGCCCAGTACAGTCTTCTAACTTCTCCAATTTGCCCGGCTGTTAATCCCACTAGAATAAGAGCAAGTCCATGAATCATATGATATTGTACACCTGTCTCATATACACCTATTGCTGCTTCACCAATTCTAGGCTCTAATAAATGCGCGCCAAAAGCCCCAATCATAACAGAGAGGGCCATCACAATAATTCCCCACTTCATAAATCCTTGTCGCAAGAAAGTCCAACTCCTCTTCCTATAATCTAATCCCCTTTAGCTATAATAACTTATAGCTTAATCGTTTACCATCTTCCTTTTTTAGGTAATTAAAAATAACAATCCTTGATTTTTCCAGTCAAATATGGAAAAGTATTAATATAAGTAAGTGCGAGTTCAAAAAGTTAGATTTTCAGCACCGAGAAGATTGGATGAAGATAGGGAGTGAGGAGCGGAGCGTAGGCAGTACCTACGTGAGCACCGGAAGGACCGACTGAATTCAATCTTCGATGTCGAGTAAGCTTCTTGATATACTTCGTGATCAAAAGGTGACTTTTTGAACAACCTCTAAAATGAATATTGTTAAGGAGAGATCAATGATGGACCCTATTGAACTACATCGCCCAACACCTGAGCCAATACCAGCCCCACTTAAACATTCTGGACTTGGCATCGCTTCCTTTGTGCTAAGTATGGTCAGTTTATTAGGTTATATAGCTGCAGTCGCTCTAATAGGCGCCATGATCTCACCTTATTTAAATGGTGAAGGTCTTCCTGATTCAAGTGAGGAACTGTTTCAGATCGTAGGTGGTGTTGTTATACTTGCTTTATTATTCGTATTATTAAATGTGATCGGTTTTATTCTAGGTATTGTTGGCGTGTTCTTAAAGAATAGAAAGAAGATATTTGCGATATTAGGCTTAATTTTGAACGGTGTCATTGTGCTATGTATAGCTGCATTTTTTATATTCGCTGTCATAAACGCTACAACATAATCCATATATAACAAGGGAGAATCACATGCCAAATATTAAAATTTTTGCAGATAGTACTAGTGATTTACCTGCCTCTTGGATTGAACAATTCAATATTGGCATCGTGCCATTATATGTTGTTTTTGAACAACAGTCATTGAAAGATGGCTTAGAGATTACCCCTACTGATCTCTACCAGAAGGTATCTGTGAATGGAATCCTACCTAAAACGGCCGCCCCATCACCTGCTGACTTTATTGCTGCATTCACTCCCTACATAGAGCAAGGTGATCAGATTCTATTCATCAGTCTTTCTTCAGAGCTTTCTGCAACTTATCAGAATGCAATCATTGCTGCTGATGAATTCCCAGCAGACCAGATTACTGTCTTCGATTCTTTGAACTTATCTTCTTCCATTGGACTTTTAGTTATGAAAGCCGTTCACGCTGCTGAATCTGGAAGCTCATTAGAGGAAATCGTCACACTTTTGGAAGCTGTAAGACCTGAAATAGAAGCCGAGTTCGTTGTAGATACGCTCGAATACCTCTACAAAGGTGGGCGCTGCTCTGGTATGCAGAACCTCATCGGTAGCCTTCTAAAGATTCGTCCTATTATTAAAGTGTCAGAGGGTAAAATGACTCCATCTGATCGGATTCGCGGAAAACGTGATAAAGCTGTGGATCTGCTATTACAAAATGCCCTTAATAAGAAAGACCTTATGGATCAGGATCTCATTTTCGTCGTTCATTCTTTAGCAGAAGAAGATGCCCTTCGTGTCCAAGCCAGTCTTCAACAGCATACGAATGCTAAGGTAGCACTTGCCACCGCAGGCTGTGTCGTTTCTTGCCATTGTGGACCGCAAACCATCGGTATCATGTATTCCAAGAAACCTCAATAGAGGTAATCCAAAAGACGACTTCACTGGTCTACCAAAGATCAGGGAAGTCGTTTTTGCACATATCATACCTTTCAGTGAATATACTTACTAACAACTATACTTACCGCATATTGCAGTGGGAGGTGCTCCGTCATGTCAATGTCACACCAACCTTATTCGTTCGTCGTTTCCCGCGAAGACTGGTCTCTACATCGAAAAGGCTATCAAGACCAAGTCCGACATCAACAAAAAGTGCGGGATGTCATTAAACAAAACTTGCCCGATCTCATTACTGAAGAGAATATTATTATGTCCGATGGCAAACAGATCATCAAAGTTCCAATCCGCAGCTTGGATGAATATCGCTTTATTTATAATTATCAGAAACAAAAACACATTGGACAGGGTGATGGAGAAAGCCAGGTTGGAGATATACTCGGTCGCGATCCTGTACAGAAGCCTGGCAAAGGAGATAAAGCAGGTGACCAGCCAGGGCTAGATACCGTTGATGCGGAGATCAGCATTGAAGAAATTGAGAATATGCTTTTTGAAGAATTAGCACTTCCCAACTTACAACAGAAAGATAAAGAGCAGGTCGAGACCCACAAGATTGTATTTAATGATGTTCGCAAAAAAGGTATGATGTCTAATCTCGATAAAAAAAGAACGATTCTAGAAAATTTACGCAGAAATGCTACAACTGGAAATCCTGGCATTCATAATATAAATCCAGATGACTTAAGGTATAAAACATGGGATGACATTGTAGTACCTGAATCCAATGCAGTCATCATAGCGATGATGGATACTTCTGGATCTATGGGTTCTTTCGAGAAATATTGTGCTCGGAGCTTCTTCTTCTGGATGAATCGATTCTTACGTAAGCAGTATGAAAGGGTTGAGATTGTGTTCATCGCACATCATACAGAAGCCAAAGAAGTTACGGAGAATGAGTTCTTCACACGCGGTGAAAGTGGCGGTACCATCTGTTCATCAGCCTACCAGAAAGCACTCGAAATTATTGATCAACGATATCCTCCTTCTAAATTCAATATTTATCCTTTTCACTTCTCAGATGGAGATAATTTATCATCCGACAATGATCGTTGTGTAAAGCTAATCGGAGAGTTACTCAAAGTAAGTAATGTATTCGGTTATGGAGAAGTGAATCAATACAATCGAAGCAGTACATTGATGTCTGCCTATCGCAATATAAAAGTCGAGCAATTTATGTATTATGTTATTAAGGAGAAGGGCGAGGTATATCAAGCATTGAAGAGCTTCTTTCAAAAACGTGAGGGTGTGCAGAGTTAATAGCATAGACAGTACCAAGCCACATGGAGTATATACTTTCATGTGGCTTGTTTCGGATTACGCTCCACTTTCAACGAGATGAGGACTCATGTATGCTGTACTATGGTTAGCGGAAAGGATTCACAAATTCAATCCCTTGCTCCATAACGCAATCAATAAGCGCCTTATAATCTTCGTAATCTTAAGCACCTTTCAAAAAATCAATAACCTCTTTAAACACTTTATCCTTCTCGCATTCTATGGTGATGTTGTGACCGCAATGATCTAAATAAATCTTTTTAATTTCCTTTGACGAGACATTATTGGCTAATATATCAATCCCTTTTTGATGAATCGTGTTATCTTGCTTGGCATGAATGATCAATATAGGTTGTGTAATTTTTTTTAATGACTTTTTCGTGATACGTTGTAATTTATTTAATTCGTCTACACTTCTTACTGGTATTTTGCTATAACCTAATAAGTGTTTTGTCTCTTCTTCTCGTCGTTCCCTCTCTACCCATTCGCTATACTTCATGAAATACTTGGCTAGGCCAGCATACTTTGCCTTCGGGTCCCTATTAACTAAGGCTGGCGCAAGAGCCACTACTTTGTTCACCTCGTAGTTACCTGCTAGATTAAGAGCCAATACCCCACCCATAGAGTGACCGATTACATGTATGGTGGTACAGATTCCTTGTAGCCTAGCATAACCCTCTGCAACAGACTCGATCCAATCTGTATATTTACAATTTTCCATATCCTCTATGACGGTTCCATGTCCAGACAATAGAACTCCAAGAACGGTATATCCTACTTTGTGGAGCTGTTCGCCAAGCTCTCTGATCTCTGCAGGTGTTGAGGTGAACCCATGTATCAAGAGACAACCCGTTTCATTCCCTGAAAAGAAAAACTCCTTCTTCAAATCAATATCTTCCATCTGCCATATCACTCCTATCCAATATACATACTTTTCTCTATCGGTTTCTCAATTTTACTAGTTAAAAGAATACATACTGCAATCACAATCCAGAACCCTGCCAATGGGAAGAAAATCTTATATCCGATAGAATCCAGTAAAACACCCATTAAAAGACCGGCAATAAATTGCGAAATGGATACGAAGAAATTGAAAATCCCCATGAACTCACCTAAACGTTCCCGTGGAACCACTTCTGCTAGAATGGCATAAGCGGTTACCTGAATGGCAATAAACCCGATTCCTATAACAGACATTACTACGTAGAGTCCGGATGCCCCCGTAACAAAGATAGCTGCAAACATCGCAATTACAAATATAATAACTCCGAGAAGCATCACCGTTGTCCTCTTCATTTTATCGGATAGAACACCTAAAGGGTACGCGAACAAAGCGCCTGTTATCGTAAGCAATAGTAGAGAGAAACTTGCGGTATCCGCAGTTAAGTTTAAGTGTTGGATGCAGTATTTAACAAAATAAGGGGTTATACTTCCATATCCAAGATAAATGAAAAAGATAGCCGCAAACAATTTCATGGCTGAAGGATATTTATAGAAGTCAAAAGCTAATTTCGTAACTTTACGTTCCGTGTTAGCAGGTTTCTCCTTAATTAGAAGCAATGTAATCACGACGGTTAGTATCCCAAGAAAAGCGCTTACAATGAAAGGGAAGCTATGATTCTGATTGAATGAGCTTGTGTTATCCCACAACCTAGGGCCAATAATAAAGATAAACGCACCACCCAGTACACTAACTACCTTGGAGAATCCGTTAGCAAGCCCCAGTTGACTCTCTTTTACCGTCTCCGGAATCAATGAATAATAGGGACCTTGATAGAAATTCAAACTGAAATAGAATATAAAAGCGATAGCAAATAAAGACCAGTAACTAGGTGCAAAGGGTAATAAACACATGGATATCGTTGTAACAACGGCCCCCATCAGCATGAATGGCTTTCGTCTACCCATTTTAAATTTAGATCTATCACTTAAGACTCCGGCTATGTACTGAACAAAAATTCCGGTAAAAGAACCCATCGTGATCAGAAAACCAGCCTTTGTATTACTCACGTCAAACGTAGCTACTAGCATGGGAATTAAAGTCATGTTCATTGCCCACAACAGTCCTACACCTAAATTGGGAAGTCCAATAATATAGGGTAAAGATTTTTTATCCATTGCTACACCTCTTCTTATTTATTCGGCAATCGTTAGGCATCGAGTTTAGTAGCTTATGTAGTTTATTGCCATACCGATCACGAGTTTCACTTGCAATTCTCCTTCAATATCCTGATCACTATTCAGTATCGAGTTCCTCGAAATTAATTTCTGACACAAGCTGATCAGTGTATGGGTTAAGGTCATGTAAAATTCTTCGTTATGAACAGAAGGTTTGATACTTCCTTCCTTTTTACCCTTTTCCATTGCTTCAATCATGAAAGGTTTCAAATTCAATATGGTTTTCTCATATATTTCTAATCGATCGGGTGAGATCTTTTCTTTCATAATGTAATGATCAAACTCTTCAATAAATCTCAGAAAGTCCTTATGGTTCTGGTAAAGCGTTAAGAATACCTCTAACAATAATTCAACCCTTTGAATCCCCTTAAGCGCTGTATACTCCGTTTGATTAAAATTCTCAAAAAAGGTAGTGATGATGCTCTCCCAGTTTCTTATACCGACTTCAATCACAAGCTCTGGTTTGGTCTTGAAATAACGATAAACAGAAGCAACTCCAACCTCAGCCTGTTGGGCAATCTCAGTCATTTTCGTATTTTCGATTCCGTTTACTTTGAACACGGCAATTGCAGCCTGAATCACCTCTTCCTTTCGCTGTTCTTTCTGTTGATCTTGCTCGTTCTTTCTTTTGTTTTTTAAATTCATCATAGATATCCTCTGTTTCTTAGAATCATTCAGTTGATAGTCGTACTATCAACTTGAAACTCATTATATCAGCCTTAAATTATTTTTCAATATGAAATATCATAAAGGATATCGACGAACTGCATAACAAAATTCCTCAGCTCTGTACAAACGAACTGAGGAATCGTCATTTAATGTGAAAGTTACGGTGTAAAATCTCCATTAAGATTTGATAATATCCCCAATGATTTATTCCTCACTTCATAAATTTAAAAAAAAGATTTAAAGTGCATTATATTATTTAATCACTTTATCACTTTTTTTTCTAATTACACAAAAACAGAATAGCATAATATATCATTCATACAATTTCTAAATATCACTGTTAGTTTTAGATTTCGGAATAGTAAAGGTAAGCGGGGACCCTACTACATAGGGTAGTTATTATTCGTAGTCATAATCTCAAAGAATGCTATAATGAGAAAGTTACTTTGATTTATCCATCTCTCACAAAGGAAGTTGAACTTATGATTGCTGACATCATGCTAGAAGTCGTATTACCCGTATTCGTACTCATTGGAATTGGGTCTTGGATGCAACGTGTATTCCGTCTAGACCTATATACGTTAGCCAAAATAAACTTTTATTGCATTACACCTGCTGCCGTTTTTATGAGCATGTATCACTCCGATATTTCAGGAGAGCTACTGGGAACAATCACGCTATTCTACGCACTATATGTACTTATCCTCTACTTTATAGGCTCACTACTATCCCGTTTTATGAAGCTTAGCAAAGGGATGAAGGCTGCATTCAATAATAGTATTATGCTGGATAATTCGGGGAACTACGGGATGCCGATCAATGCATTAGTATTTAAAGGTGACCCATTAGCCGCTTCCATTCAAGCGTTCATCATGTCACTTCAGAGTTTATTAACCTTTACATATGGTGTTCTCTCTATCCAAGGGGCGAAGCTTAAGGGGAACTACAGAAGTGTATTGATTGGTTTTCTCAAAATGCCTGTCCCCTACGCATTAGGTATCGGGTTGCTTCTTCGTGCGCTGAAGGCTCCTCTTCCAGTCTTTATCTCACAGCCGCTAACCTATGCACAGCAATCTATGGTCGCTATCGCGTTGCTAACACTTGGAGCACAAATCGTGAAATATCCGTTACACTTGTATCGACTAGACGTTTATGTGAGTGTATTCGTGCGCCTTCTGATCGGACCCGCAGTGGGTTGTTTCCTTGTATTCAGCCTAGGGATACAAGGAATTTCTGCACAAGCATTACTCATCGCTTCAGGTATGCCAACAGGTGTCAACTCATCCATTCTGGCTGAAGAGTATCATAACGAACCCGATTTCGCCGCACAAACCGTATTAATCTCGACCTTATTGAATGTGATCACAATTACAGCCTTGATCTCTCTAGCAAGAACTTTCTAAGTTGCTGATATAGAGCAAATCTCGATCCTCAGAAGCTTCATATAGACGTGGAGTTAAATCCGATGAATATAATGGATAGCCACTAATCTAGATGATCCGGTATTTCTTACGATATTATTTGGTTTGATGCTCTCTCGCACTATGATAGAGCTTGTACCATTCTTCCCGAGTCATAAGTTCCGCCTGCCTCTCAGCATCTTGGCAAGCCTTAATTCGTGCCTCGTTCGCCGTACCTAACACAGGCTGAATCATTGCGGGATGTCTCATAAGCCAACCGAGAACGATAGCCTCCATTGTCGTTTCTTTATCGTTTGCCATTTGCTTAACCAGTTTAGCGGTAATGCGAATTCGTTCCGGCTCGTTCTCTAGGGATCTTCCTGAGAATCTACCTTGTGCAAGTGGTCCCCATGATTGAATCTGTATCTTCTCCAATTGACAGAATTCCATCAGCCCTTCGGAGAAATTCGTAGATGCCCCGGCTTTCTGATTCACAAATACGCTTTGGTCAATCCAATCCAGACGAGCCAAGCTCATTTCAAGCTGATTTACTGCTAGCTGATCAGGCAAACTTTGCTGTAGAAATTTAATTTGAGCAACGCTCATATTGGAAACTCCGAAATAACGTACTTTACCACTCGCTTTTAACTTTCCTAATGCTTCCGCTACCTCTTCAGGTTCCATTAATGGATCTGGACGATGCAATAACAATACATCTAGGTATTCAATTCCTAGTCTCTTAAGTGAACCATCAACTGCATTCAAGATATGATCCTTAGAAAAGTCGAACTGTTCTGTCGTATCAGCATCTCCAAGTCGGATACCACACTTCGATTGAATAACGATCTGCTCACGCAGTCCCGCTCTGCTTTTCAATATTCGACCGAAGGTTTCTTCCGCTTTTCCCATCGTATAAATATCTGCATGATCAAACATAGTCACTCCAATGGCGAGCGCAGCTTCTATCGCTTTCTCAGCGTTCAGAATATGATCTTGTGTGATAGGCTCCTGATTCCACCCACCTCCAAACGGCATACATCCAAGCACAAGTCGACTGGTCGAAATTCCACGTTGTTCCAAAGGCATGATTTTCATTTATAATCCTCCTGTTAAACTATTATTGTTCCTTACCTCTAGTATACCAAGTAATAGTCCTTCTAAAAGACAATCCTCCAAGTTTATTATATGAGCGGTCTAGTTAATTCTAGCGACAGTGAAACCACACACTTAAAGACGGTACCATCTTTAAGTATGTGGCTTCATGATTTCTTATTAAATAACTTTCCTTTTCACAGCAACAAATGGCGCACGCTCATGCCCTATTAAGGTTCTATCTGCTTTGATGATGACATCCTTATCAATAATAGCCTGTTCGATGGAGCTGTTCTCATGGATCATACCATTCTGCATCACGATGCTATTTCTTACAGTCGCACCTTTACGCACATGGACCCCTCGGAATAGAATAGAGTTCTCAACAGTACCTTCAATCACACATCCATTGGCCACCATGGAATTACTTGTGCGACTGCAAGCTAAATGTCGCGTTGGAGGTTCATCTTTTATCTTCGTATATATAAGTCCCGGCGTAAAGAATAACTCTCTCCATACATTCGCATTCAGCAGATTCATACTGTGCTTGTAATAGCTATTCAATGTATTGATAACTCCTAGATACCCAGGGTGGGAATACCCATAAATATTCAGTCGACCCATATTGGCACGAATCGCATCTTTCATAAAGCTATGATGACCTTCGGCTAGGGATGCTTCTATTAAATCTAGCAGTAGACTTTTCTTAAGGAAGAACATCTCCATGGATACCTTATCACCATGCGGTGATGCATTCGGCTCCCAGATTGACGTCACTCGACCTTTATCATCCATTCCAATACGTGTGGAGAATGAATCGACATCACTCGTATCTTTATATACTACGGTGATGTCTGCTCCAGTACTATTATGGAATTCCTGTAATCCGTTGAAGTCGATATTACATACCATGTAGCTTCGTGCGATTAACACATATTCCTCGCTACTTCGATGTAAATAATCTCTGTGGGCATTTAATGCGTGAAGGTCTCCAATGGAACCTTCCAGTCCTTCCTTCATAGGAGGAAGAATGAACAACCCCGATCTTTTACGATCTAAATCCCATTCCTTCCCTGACCCTAGATGATCCATTAATGAGCGATATTTCGTATGTGTAAATATGCCTACATTTGTAATGCCAGAGTTAACCATGCTTGATAGAATGAAATCAATAAGACGATAGCGACCAGCAAACGGAACTGATCCGATATTTCGATGATACGTAAGTTCTTCCAACTGATCTGTCTCATTCACCATATTGATGATTCCCATAACATTCTTCATGTCGACATCTGCTCCTTCTTAGGTAATAATTCGGAAGGGATTGATTCGTGATTACCTACAAGCGTAACCTCAGCTGAATCAGGTGATCCTACGATACTTCCATCCCCAATGACGGATCCTTCACCCACAATCGCTTTGTAGATCGTTACATTCTCACCAATCTTTGCATAAGGCATAATAACGGAATCAGTGATCACACTCCCCGCTCCAATCTCAACACCATAGAACAAGACAGAGTGTTTCACTTCTCCGAATACAATGCAACCTTCATTTACAAGAGAATTAACAATGTTCGCGGACTCTGCGATATATTGGGGAGGTTGATTCGGATTCAGAGAGTAAATACGCCATTTACGATCATCTAGTCTTAGACTAGTCTCATCATCCAATAAGTCCATATTTGCTTCCCAGAGGCTCTCAATCGTCCCTACATCTTTCCAGTATCCCTCGAAAGGATAGGCTGACAACTGTATACCATCTTCTAACATCGTAGGAATAATGTCTTTTCCGAAATCATGACTAGATTGCGAATCAACGGCATCATCCTTCAAGTATTGTTTCAACGTCTTCCATGTATACATATATACACCCATTGAAGCGAGATTGCTTGTACTATCCTTTGGTTTCTCTTGAAAATGAGTCACTTTATACTTTTCATCCACACTTAGAATTCCGAAACGGTTCACATCTTTCCATTCGACTTCAATGACTGCGATCGTCGCATCAGCCTTTTGTTCTTTGTGAAAATGGAGCATTCGTTCATAATCCATTTTGTAAATATGGTCACCCGATATAATTAGTACATATTCAGGATTGTATTGTTCAATATAATCGATGTTCTGATATATAGCATCTGCGGTTCCTTTGTACCAATCACCACCTTTTCGCTTAATAAATGGAGGTAAAATCGAGACTCCGCCTTCTTTACGATCTAAATCCCACGGTTTACCAATGCCAATGTAATGATTCAATACTTGAGGATGATACTGTGTTAATACGCCAACCGTATCAATACCTGAATTCGTACAATTACTGAGCGTGAAATCGATAATACGATACTTGCCACCAAAGAACACGGCAGGCTTTGCTATTTTTCTAGTTAATTTACCTAAGCGTTTACCCTCGCCTCCTGCTAGTAACATGGCTATGCATTCCTTTTCCTTCATCACATAACCCTCCCTCACGACAATATAATCCTTCTCCAAATATATGAGAAATTGGACAGGAATATGACTACATAGTACGGATCACCTACCATCCCTCTCACCCAATTAACACTATCCATCCTTCTTATAGGATTTAGGCCATATATTGAGATATATTAAATTTAATTTTTTTTGTTTTTATACCGATAATACTTAGATAGACATATACAAGGGAGAGAAACACATGCAGAAGCTTTTGAAGACTATCAAGAATTATCGAAAGAATCAAACGATTACCCAGCAACTCATCCTGATGCTAATCGTCGTAACACTTGTAAGTATTGGCTCAGGAGCTAGCAATATTATATCGAACCGAGCGGTATCAGACAGCATTAAAGATTCACAGTATGCAATCGAGCAAGAACAAGGTTACGTAGAAGTAGCTGATACAATGCAACGGGATCTCATATGGATGATCGATATGCTAGAGACAGGAAACAGAGATAATCGAGCAAGTCTATTGGAAGATATCGATAAGCTACCTAAGGATATCGAAGCGCTAACTTTACAATTCAACGAATTTGATAAGTATTTGAATTTGACGAAACAAACGTTTGCGGGTTATGTTAATGTTTTAAATATGGTCTATGATACCTTGACTGATGTTCAGCCGCAGATCACAGATGACATAACGGACTTCGATCGAAGCATATTGAAACAGAAAGTCATGAATACCTACACATCTGTTTTATCTTATAGTAAGACCATGATAAACGAGAAATTCCAGGAAGTATTACGAGAAAATCAGGCTAGTCTAAGCCAAAGTGTATCTCGAGCCAACATAGCCATATTTGTTAGCAGTGCAATTCTTATCATTGCACCATTCTTGATGATTATGAACTTTATTACTAGAATTCGAAAAGGGTTATCAGGCATCATGAAGCGTATTGACTCCTATCAAAATAGTGATTTCACTTATGAAGGAAATTTAAATCGTGGTGATGAATTTGGTACGATAGATCAGAAGCTCGCTGTCATGGGAGCTAATCTTCGGATGACTATTCAATCTACCCTCGACATTAGCAACAATGTCATGGATATATCCCAACGTATGGAAGGCATTGCCGAAAACAACAAAGAAGCGTCTGTTACGGTCAAGAAAGAGATTGATAATAGTGCACCCGTACTTTTATCTCAACTGGACGAGACCACATCTATATCTGCAGTAACCGAGCAAGTATCTGCTAGTTCTCAGCAAATCACGGCATCTAGTGAATATATTAATGACAATATGCAATTGATGAAGGATTCTTCACATGTTGGCGTCAAGCATATGAATGAAGTTGTTAAATTAGTGGATCGCACAAGTAATGAGTTCGACCAGCTCATGGAAGTATTCGATACGATGTCAGAACGATATAACCATATCGAACAGACCCTGTCCGGCATTCAAAATGTAAATACCCAGACCAATCTATTGTCCTTGAATGCCTCGATTGAAGCAGCTAGAGCGGGTGAACATGGAAGAGGATTTGCTGTTGTTGCTGATGAAATTCGTAAACTATCGGAGAATACCAAATCACTTTCTGAGGAGATTAATACAGATCTAGTGCTTATCCATTCGAATATGACCTCTTGTGGACAAAGTCTAACTACCTTCTCAAATGTTATTCAGGAAACGAAAGTTATTTCTGAAAAGTCTAGCACCACATTCCAAGAGTTAGAATCACAAAGTTCTATTCTAGCTGGTCAAGTTAGTGAAATTACGTTGGCCATTGGTGAGATTTCCACGAGCATGAGCAATATTGTTGATTCGGTCGAAACATTATCCACCTCATCCTCTGAGGTAAATTCACGTATGCAACTTGTAAGTGAAGTTTCACAAGGTCAGAACGAAATATCCGATCAATTATATGATCTAACCCACACTTTAAAGAATGCTTCAACGAGCTTAAAGGAAAGTACAGACGCTTTTAAGGTATAACTAAATAATGTGAAACAAATACAACAGCCTCGAACGCGAGCTAATACCGCGTTCGAGGCTGTTTGTTATTACACTTCTACTTTTCGATCAATGAGTTTCACCATAATATACAGAAAGGCAACGGAACATACTAACTCAAAGATGAACATTCCTATGAAGTTGCCTGAAACATACATTGATTTAAGATTCATACTGGTGGATACACCATTCTCTAGAGGTTCCGTTTGAAGTGCGAACGCTTGGAATATGCCCCAATCAGATTCTCTAGTAAATAATGATTCTATCCAAGATAGCCCATTTATAATAAGAAAAAAGAATAAAATTCCTATCCAAGTGCTACCCTTCATACGGATACTAGCAGCAATGGTGATAGATAAGAAAATAGTAATCAATATATTAATAATCATCCAAACCGTACTGAACAGAGTCATTACCGTTTCTAAGGGATACATTTTAATTTGATCCATGATGCTATCTATCGCTCCGTAACCCGACAGATATACATATCCATGAATGCCCGCCATGAGACTTAATACCAATAAACATACCCCACACATCACAATAGGCGATAGAATGGACTTTAACGTGTACACAGGCAATAATTTACGGTGGTAGGCTTTGAGATTATAACTAAAGGTTTGGATCGGTGTTATAAACAGAATCACTCCGGCGATAATATAAGCAGAAATAGTGAGCCCTGTTAATATCATTTTATTATCAATAAATAGCATTATCGATACCTGCACTAGAATAAGTACAGCCATAACTCCTAGTAACCTGCTTCCATTTCGCTTAAAGTCATATTTCAACAATTTCATCATTCTGCATACACCTCTTTAAACATGTCATCAACGCTTTTTCCATATTTAATTCGTATATTCTCCACTTCTTCTTGCATCACAATCTCTCCTTCACGGATAAAGATCACTTCATCAAAGATTCGCTCAATATCACGCACAAGGTGGGTGGATATAATAAGACTACTATCCTCATTGTAGTACTCTACAATCGCATCCAATATCTTGCCTCGTGCAACTGGGTCTACTCCACCAATCGGCTCATCCAGCAAATAAAGACGTGCTTTACGTGATAAAGCCAGTGTAAGTTGTAATCGTTCACTCATCCCTTTGGACAACACACTGACACGGTCACTTTCATTCAGTTTCATGAATTGAAGCATTTCAAGTGCTTTCGAACGATCGAAATCTTCATAGAAATCTTGGAAAAAGGAAAGGGCATCTCGGACCTTCATCCATGATTCCGTCAACGGTCGATCTGGCATGAAGGATACTAATCCTTTGCTGCTCAACCCCACAGACGTTCCTGCTACAGATATCGTTCCTTTAGATGGCTGCAACAACCCAGAAATCATCTTCATGAGCGTACTCTTCCCGCTTCCATTACTTCCAAGAAGACCTACAATCTTCCCTGTTCCGATTTCAAGGGACACATCATTCAAAGCACGTTTCGATCCATACTTCTTCGTTACATCATTTATTTGCAATAAATTATTCACGCTCGTTCACTCCTCTCTCTTGGTCTGGGACTGATCCAGAACCTGTCGTTACCGCCTCGGATACGATAGACACGATATCTTGATTAGCAAATCCAAGTTCCTGCATGCCTTTGATAAATCGCTCTAGCAAATCTCCCGCCATTTCCTTCTTCATCTCCATAATTTTAGATTCTTCATTTGTCACGTATCTTCCGAGACCACGTCTCGTCTCAACAATCTCTTCTCGCTCTAGCTCCTGAAAGGTCCGCTGAATCGTATTCGGATTAATTTGTAATTCAGCTGCTAATTCTCGAACCGATATTATTTTGTCGCCAGGCTTTAATGAACCTGTTACGATTTGTCTTTTGATGTAATTCATGATTTGCAAATAGATCGGCTGATTATTGTCAAATTCAATACTCACAATAAGTTAATCTCCCTTCTTCAGTGTTACTGTTATAGCCAAATAGTACACTATGACTGTATCGTTGTAAAGCCTATTTAATAACCTTTAGAAGAATAAAACCTCAGCACCAAATAAATAATAAAAAACAGCAACTTTTCCTTCCCATGTTCTCCATTATATTTCCCACATGATATAATGACTTTGTCTTTATAGATTGAATGCGATAATCGCTTATGAATAGCATGACGAGGGAGATGATCGCCTTGGAAATAAGAGTAGAACAACCCATTCACGAAGTCGTTGAAGTTTGTCTGTTAGCTGGGAAAATAATGTTACAAAGTGGGGCTGAAACTTATCGCGTAGAAGATACGATGTCGCGAATTGCATCTTCATTTCATCTTCTAGACTCACATACTTTTGTGATGCCAACCGGAATTATCTTTCAACCCAATGGCGTTGAATCAGCCAAGCTGATCCGAATCGTAGAACGGACAACCGACCTTCAGAAAGTGAATGCAGTGAACGGCATTTCAAGACAACTAAGCAACGGAGAACTCTCCATTCAAGAAGCACATAGCATGCTCTGCAAGATTGACAAAGAGGCTCACGCCTATTCCATAGCATTCCAAATTGCCGCAGCTTCGATTGCGAGTGCTTGCTTCACCATCATGTTCCAAGGTACATGGTCTGATTTCGTCCCTGCTATGCTTTGTGGCGGATTAGGTTATAGCACCTTTATCTATTTACACCGCTTAGTAAAGGTGAAATTTTTCGCCGAATTGATCGCAGCTTTCCTAATTGGAATCGTCTCTTTCTTACTGACCTCAGTAGGATTTGGACAATCAGTGAATAAGATCATTATCGGTTCCGTCATGCCACTGGTTCCAGGTCTACTTATCACGAATGCAATACGCGATTTAATGGCGGGGCATCTTATATCCGGGCTATCTAGAGGTGCTGAGGCGTTCCTAACTGCTTTTGCTATTGGAACAGGTGTGGCTGTCGTTTTCACTATTCTCCATTGAAAGAGGTCTGATCAATATGTTGGTACAAATAGTTACCAGTTTCATTGCTTCTGCCGCCTTTGCGGTTCTCTTCAACGCCCCCCACAGATCCCTACTTCAGTGCGGACTTGTTGGCACACTAAGTTGGATGATCTATACTTTGTTGCTGGGATATACTGATGATGTGTTGGCTGCACTTGTAGCCACTTTCCTGGTTGGCATCGTTAGCCAGATGTTTGCGAAGTTTTATAAAATGCCGGTAATTATTTTTAGCATCTCAGGCATTATTCCATTGGTTCCAGGTGGACTCGCTTATAATGCTATGCGCAGTGTCGTGGAGAAAGATTATACCGCTGCCGTTCAGTTCGGTGTTCAAGCCTTCCTACTCGCTGGATCCATCGCCTTGGGTCTCGTATTATCAGAAGTACTGAATCAATCTTTCCGTAGGAGTATTCCTCCTATATCTTGATCTACGAGTCCTATAGTACCCACCTTTAAATAACAATGAATATCACGTATAATAGAAGTTAAGTCAATTCCAAGGAGGAATGTACACATGTCAACCAGTAAAGCTAAGAAAATTCGACTCAAACTGGAGAAACAAGGGAAGATCAATCCAGAGCTTATGCGTGGATCTTGGATGGGAATCAATCCTGTCGTCCAAACATTGCCCACACTACAACAGAAACGCACACAACTCCATAATAAACACAAAAGGAATCGAGCCATTGAGAGCAGCGATTCCTTTTTATATGCTTATTTTAATAAAATCCGACTAATCTCTTCGTAGTTCCCTACAATATAATCGGGGATATGATCAGACTCTGGTTGCGTATTCCGATGATTGAACCACAGCATATTCCATCCTGCATTCATCGCACCGACAACATCGTTACGCCACGTATCACCGATATAATAACTATGCTCCGCAGTCGTTCCCGTAACGTGATTCACATGGGCGAATAACCGTGGATCAGGCTTATCAATACCCACACCACCCGACACAAATATATGATCCGCTGGAATGAGATGATCCAATGATAACGATCTTATTTTGCCCATTTGATGTTCTAAAGGTCCATTCGTAATTAACCCAACGACAACCCCATTACGCTGCAACTGCTTGATTAATTCAATGGCCCCTGCAAACGGCTGAATCTCAAATTGTTTCCCAATATACTGTGCCTGAATTGCCTCTGCCCTTTCCCTATCAAGCATGATACCGAACTCTTCAAGTGCGAGAATATATCGCTGGCTTCGCATTTCCTCGAGTATATGGGCACCATCTTCTGCATTCACGTCTCGATTGCGATCCGTTAGAAGGTCACTGTAATATCTAACTCGATGATACACCGTTTCATAAGGGAAATCCTCTCCCAAAGTAAGCACATGCTGCAGTGCAAATCGAAGCGGATCCAGATGGTCGTAGAGCGTGTCATCCACATCAAAAAACACCCCTATAGGTGAGTTAACTTGTCCCAATTGAGGTTTCCTCCTTACTTAATTATGTTGATCCCTCTTCTGGATCTCATGTACACCCATAACAATCGCTACCAACTCATAACTATCTAAATCTTTGGACTCATTGAGCAAACGAAAGGCCCCAGTCTGTAACCAACTGTTTATTCTAGCAAAAGAAGCTACGAACTCACCATGGCTACCCTGGATACTATATTCTTTCGAAAATGCCGGCGATGTGATCTCAAAAACTCCTCGTCTTCCAGCATCATATTCGTATTTCTTCGTAAGGAAACTCATTCGTCTACGCAGCACGCCTAACTCTCCATCTCTTCCATCAGATATGACCCATTTATTTAATAACATACGAAACTTCCCCATACAGACGATCTGTCCGTAGTTATCAAATACTTCTAATGAAGAAGTGAAGGCCGATTTCAAGTCAATCTTGCCTACCACTTCTCCGCCATTATTCATTATATCTGAAACACCTGAGCTGAAAAATTTGTCTTTAAAATATAATTCCAATCGTCATCGCTCCCCCGGATATTATCCAATTCCTTAGAGGATGCTCCTCTTACTTCGATGATTCTACGAGTTTGAAATCATCATAATGAAAAGCTGGAGCGACTACACAAGTAACCAATGTTGGCTCATCGCCTAATGTTCTCGTAGTCTGCCATACACCAGCCGGTACTAATGCCTGAGGAACTTGTCCCTTCTCAATATCCATACCAAGAATGATTTTCTCGCCCGCTTCTGGATTGTCACTCTTTCCACCCAATGTCAGTTCGATCGGACTTCCAGAATGATATAACCATAATTCATCCGATAGCACGACATGCCATGCAGATTCTTCACCTGGATGTAGTAGGAAATAAACGGAGCTTGCGGCAGCCCTAGCACCCGAATATTGTGAACCTAATACAGCCTTTGGGATTTCATACGACGCTTTCCAGATTTCCTTGTACCAACCACCTTCAACATGCGGTTCTAGATTCAATAATTGTACCAATGGTGATCGTTGTTTCGTCATTTATAATTCTCTCCATTTCATATGAAATACATGTTCAAAAGATGACTGTTTGAACTTCCTATTATATTCTCTTCATCTTACTACAAGCTGTCCCATCTTGCCCACATCTCTCGCGGATTCAGTTCATAAATCTCATTTTCCCTATACATGAATTGGTGCATAATGAACTCCCGACGAATTGTTGCGAAGTCTTCGTGGAATGGTTTAATGAAGAGATTAATTTCCTTCTCAGTATACTTTCTTCCGCTCTCTAACTGACTCACTAGATGCTCAAGAACGATTAACTTCTTCTTCAATTGAGCAGGTATCTGTTTTATTTTTCCTTCTGACGTAAAAAAGTTATTTATGACTGATTCTTGTAATTTCTTATGGGAATCTTCCATAGAGTCTATGCCTCCATTATCTTCATTTGTTCTTGTATTTCGGTAGATGACATCGATGATAGCTTTTGAATTACTGTGGATGAAATAATCATCTAAGGAAAAGTAAATCGTGTTCTTATCTCTACGCTCTTTGATCAGACTAGCTTCACGCAACTTATTAGCATGATGGGTTATCGTAGCTGGAGTAACACTAAGCTTCTCAGCTAATACTTGACCATTACATTCACCATCGGCAAGTATGATGAGAAGCTTTATTCTAGTTGGATCTGCAAGTGCTTTATGATAACGTACTAATTTATCAAGTTGCATCGTCTAAATACCTCATTTCATCTAATTTAGTGATAATCTAATTAGATAATAGTTAAATTAGATAATAGTGAAGTAGTTTGTTTTTGTCAAGCTTAAGAAAGGCGCCTTGCGGCGCCCTTGGCGAATGAGTTATTTACATTCCCTTCACAACTATCTCCGCCTATCACCAACAGATGCATAAAGTACACTTAAATTCGGAAATATTCCCCTATCACTACATTTAGTTGCATAAAGGGCATCTAATTACTGGAAAATCATCTTTTCTCACTATTCCCCCTGTTTTAACTGCCCTTTCTGCAACTATTTCACCGTTACCCACTCTTTTCTTCCGAGTAAGTACTATATCTGCAGCTATTCCATCTTAATCTAGCGACTTTCATATATGAAGCATCTTTCCTTATGATGGAGCTTAGCGGGATGCCCCTGTGATAATATCCTTCCAAATTTCCGTTATGACCTGTACCTACTCTACGCAACTCGTTGTACACTGGGGTTTGATAATTCGCAAATAGTAATTCCCGCTAATTCATATACATGCTCAATGTTGTATAACCAACTCGTCCAACTTCTCTCCAACAACATCGTAGGCCTGAAACGTTAGGGTGTCGCCTACGATCTTAACTCCAGCAAACATCTGTTTCCCATTTTGAAAATGAACCTGATGATAGAATTGATCTTCCTTCTTCTCATTGAACTTTTGTCCTGCTGTATTCGGAACGACATACACAGTCCCTTCACGATTGTTTACAACGTTACTGCCATCACCGACGATTGCACCCTCTCGCAAAGGATAAGAACGTGAATATTCGTGATTATGACCTTGTAATACAAGATCCACTTTGTATTTATCAAAGATCGATACCCAATCTTTTACTTTCTCATTGGCATTACCACCGTATGCGCCCCTGTGCATAGCTACAATCTTCCACGGTTTATCCGTACCTGCAAGAACTTGTTCTAACCACTTCGTTTGCTTTTTAATATTTGATTCCGTATTTAAGACGATAATATGTGCTGAACCGTAATCAAACGAGTAAGTTGTTCCCTCAATTGAGTTCTTCGCTCCGTTATCCGGTAAGTTGAAATGGGCCGTATACCGATCTGCCATATCATCTATCTCTTCATGATTCCCAGTGACAGGCATGAATGGCACTTGCGTTAACCACTCGGTAGCTTTATCAAAAAAATGATCCCATGCAATCTCATCCTCAGGATCTTCCGTTAAATCACCATTATGAACGATAAATCTCGCATTCGGGAATATCTCAAATGCTTTATCTAATGTCTTGCCCCAGTGTTCAAAGTCCGCTTCTGTTACACCTTGAGAGTCTGCAACATTGATAAAAGTGAACTCGTTCAGATCTTTCTCTTCCGTTGTAAAGTTTGCGGGTTCACTCCACTCTTTGTCCTTCCCGCTTCCTACACGATAGGTATATGTTGTCCCTGGATCAAGATCAGTTGCCTCAGCTTTGTGAACACCTTGATTTCCATGAATCCCTGTATCCATAGTTGTTGTAGTTCCTGAAATTTCAATGACATGATTACCATCAAAACTTCCTTCAGTACCCTCAATCAACTGTAGCACCGAATCCATATCTGATTTTATTGTATACCATGTGAATGCACGGCTTGTATGCGCATCATCCTTCATCGTCATCACCAACGACTTCGGTTTCACAGTTTGTTCCTCTTTCACCCATTCTAGACCTATGACAATGGCTATGATCACCAGAACGATCAAGCCTAACCACACAATTTCCTTTTGCATCCTCACTACGCACCTCCGATGTACTTCATCTTCACGACGGCCCCGTCATTCGCTTATTACGATACGATACCGTTCTAACACACACAAAGTCAATTATTACAGCTCTTTCTAATCAAGTTATGTAAACTCTACGTGAAATGTTCAGTTAACATTCAGTTTACACTCAGAGAAAAATCAGATTAGGACGCTACAATGATTTCAATGGCAACGAAGAAAAGAGGTGTGATTAAAATATGAATCTCAAATATCGAAATGAACTAAAATTTTTCATTAATCAGCATCAGTATCACCTTATCCGTCAAAGATTAAAGAACCTAGTAGAGCAAGATGATCATGTTGGACCCAATGGCGAGTATGCGATTCGAAGTTTATACTTCGATGATATTAATAACAAAGCGCTACATGAAAAATTAGGGGGAGTTCGAGACCGCTTCAAGTATCGGATTCGGATTTACAATAATAGTGATCAAGTCATTCATTTCGAGAAAAAAATCAAATTCAGAGATTATATAGCTAAAATCAAAGAACCACTCACTAGAAAATTGGCTGACGAACTAATATCTGGTCAATATGAAGTGTTAAGTCAGTCAGACAAGCCTTTACTTATTGAACTGCATAATGAAATGAAGAACCATTTGCTACGACCTAAAGTTATTGTTGACTATGTGCGTGAACCCTTTGTATGTGTGAATGGGAATGTTCGGATTACTTTTGATAAAGAACTTAGGACCGGCCTTCATTCCGTTAATATGTTCGACGCAAACCTGCATTGCATAAGTGCGATTGACGATAATCTGATTATTCTAGAAGTGAAATACGATGAGTATATTCCTGATTACATCAGAATCGCTTTACAGCTTGAGGGATTAACTAGACAATCTGCTTCAAAATACGTCATGTGTCGTAAATTTCTAAAAACGAACTCTTGGGAGGATTATTAATAATGAGTGCTACAACAACTACAACGGCTGCGGCTGCAGCAACGACAGACTCCACTACAAATTTTTCAGATATACTTAAGAAATCGGTGACAGATAACTTTGTATCTGACATCAGCATCTCCAAAATTTTGATCACGATGGCAGTTTCATTTCTAATAGGTTTCTTCATATATCTTCTTTACAAGCGAGTATTCAGTGGTGTTCTATATTCCAAAAGTTTTAACGTATCCCTCATCGGGATGAGCTTGGTAACTTCTATGATCATTATTGCAATTAATTCTAACTTAGTACTATCTCTAGGTATGGTCGGAGCACTCTCCATAGTTCGCTTTAGAACACCTATCAAAGACCCTACGGATCTAATCTTCCTTTTTTGGGCTGCCTCTGTCGGTATCGTATGCGGTGCTGGATTCTTCACTCTCGCAGCTATTGGTTCGATTATTATCGGCTTGGTCATGTTCCTATTTATCAAAAGGACATCTATCGAAACCCCATACTTACTCGTAGTAAACTGTGATGGAGACGCAAGTGAACTAGCTGTTCATAAACAACTAAATACAACCGTTAAACGATTTAATGTGAAACAAAAAACAGTAACTCCTGGAAACATAGAAATGACATTAGAACTTCGATTAGATGATAAAGAAGGAAGCTTTGTCAACCAACTATCGGGAATTATTGGAGTTAAGAATGCCGTACTTATTAGCTACAGCGGCGACTATGTATCATAAAGATGGGATGGTGATAACAAGATGACAGCAAAAATGGTAAAGCTTATTCTATGCATCTGTTCCATCTCCATCATAATAGCCATGGTAGGATGTGAAGCAGCTGTACCTACTGCAAGCATAGAAGATTCCGAAGGTGCAAGTACTACCAAAAACTCAAAGGTAGATGAGGAAAGAGCTACGAAAGTATTCCCAAAAGATGAAGTCATCGATGTTAGGATCACTTTAGATGAAGAAGATTTTCAAAATATGTTAGACAACGCTTCAGCTGAAGAAATCATGACTGCTTCTATTGATTATAACGGGGTGCATTTAGACAATGTTGGCATACGTACGAAAGGAAACCTTAGTTTGCGAAGTGTTGTCAGTATGACGGATTCGGATCGATATAGCTTTAAGCTATCTTTTGACGAATACTTATCGAGCCAGACCCTCTTTGGGATTAGTAAAATAAACTTAAACAATAACTACAGCGACGCGAGTTATATGCGAGAATACCTGACTTATGAGCTAGCAGAAGAAATGGGACTTCCGACACCCGGATATTCATTTGTGAATATTTATGTGAACGATGAACTGGGGGGGTTCTATTTAGCCGTACAGCAAGTAGATGAGCAATATCTTGAATCGAACTTTGGGAACTCGTATGGAGCATTGTACAAGGGCGAGATGACTGGAACTGGTAGCGACCTTCTCTGGATTGACGATAAAGTTTCATCCTATACTGGACTCGCTCTGAAATCCAAATCTTCCAACAATGATATTCTTATTGATATGTTAGACGAGCTGAACAACGGCACAGATTATGAGAAAGTTCTGAACGTTGATGATGCACTGGGATATATAGCTCTTAATGTACTAACTAATAATACAGATAGCTATATAGGTGGTCTTAAACAAAATTATTATTTGTATGAAGATAAAGGTATCTTCTCTATTCTGCCTTGGGACTATAATATGGCCTTCGGTGGATTGGGAAGTTCTAATCTGCTGATTGATGAACCTACACAAGGAGCCTTAGCTGAAAGACCTTTGGTTTCCAAGCTGCTTGCTGTCGACAAGTACAAGGAAAAGTATCATGAAATGATTCAAACAGCAACTGAAGGTTACTTGTCTACCTCTGCATTCAGTAATCGTGTTGAGGATATCTCCGCAATGATCTCATCCTACGTCGAGCAAGATCCGACTTCCTTCTACACGTACGAAGAGTATCAAAGCGGAGTAACGAAGCTCATATCCATTAATGACACACAAGTGAGCAACATTGACCAACAACTTGCCGGTACCATTGCATCTTCTGGCGATGGATCTGGAAGTGGTGGCGGTGGCGGTAGTGATGGTATGGGCGGTGGCGGTCGTGATATGCCCGCTATGGCAGGTAATAACGAACAAGCTGCTCCGACTGAACTTAACGCTCAGTTAGGGCAAGTCGATCCGACCGATAAACAGGCTAATCAAGGAGGGCAAGCTGCAACTGATGGATGGAATACCCAAGGCGACTTCCCTGGTATGGGCGGAGAATTACCCGAAGGTATGGAAGGATTTCCTGGAGCTATGGGTGGTGAATTACCCGAAGGTATGGAAGGATTCCCTGGAGGTATGGGTGGTGAATTACCTGAAGGTATGGAAGGATTTCCTGGAGGTATGGGCGGTAACCGCCCCAATGGTATGGGTGGCTTTGGCGGCTTTGGTGAGCAGAACACTCAACCACAAGGTAGTGTGAAAGAAGCCCTTACAGTGGGCATTGCACTGGTCGTTCTTCTCCTTTCAGGTTTGTTCATTACCTTTTACAAACGCAAACGACTTTAAGTTCCTAACATGACGAGTTGTGATCCCTGTCGTACCCGGATCTTCGATCCTTCATATAGAAAGAATAAGCCCATCCAATTCCTTGAGCGAAATGGTGGGCTTATTCCACTTCTTCTTTCTCAATATGAGTTTGGTTGATAGCACCCATTCCTTCATTCATCCAGGACTCCATTATATTATTGAACAGCACAGGATTTGCTAACGAAATTCCATGCCCAATGTTTGGTATGATCTGTCTTTCACAATATTCATTGCACTGGCTAATCATATCGGCAGATTTCAGCATCATTCTTTTCTCTTTAGCTCCAACCAAGACTAAGACCTTTGTCTTGCTACGATTAAATTCTTTTGGTATATGATACGACATATTCTCATCAAGAATTTTAAGGAGCGATTCCATACTCATTAAAGTAGAATCTCGATAATATAATTCAAAATATTCCTCGCCGATATATAATACCTTAGCTTGTAACTTTGAGAATGATCTATTCTTCGTTAATGGCATAGATATCTGAACTAACGGTTTGATGATGAAGCGAGTCATCTTCATCGGTATAACAAGCCCACTAATAATGATAGCCCGATGAATAAGTTCACCACTAATACTCAACATTTCTAGAGCGATTTGTGCACCTAGCGAAAACCCTACAACCGTAATCTGCTGACCGTTATTTCTATCTTCGATCACATCAATTATAGCCTGTGCTGCATCATTGATGGTTGAAAATTCCTTACCTTGACTCTTACCGTGACTAGGCAGGTCAGGAACTAATATATAATAATGTTCTCGATAAAACTCCACCTGCTTTTCCCACATCCAACCACTGACTCCGCCACCATGTAAAAAAATCAGCATCGGGTCATTTTTGTTCCCCATTTCTTGCACATATAGTGTCATCCCTACCCGCCATTCGTGAAGATATGATGAATAAGCTCATTGAAATCCACATCACTAAGTTGATCCGCTTTATGAAATACTGGATCGAATTCCATGAAGCTCGTGACTTGATTCGGCGTGACCACGCAATGCATTCCTGCATCAGCGGCAGCCCGTGCTCCATGCACTGAATCCTCTATTGCGATAGCTTCATCAGGTTTAACCTGAAGACATTCTAATGTCTGCAAATAAAGCTCTGGATCAGGCTTAACATGTGTAACATGATCCGAAGTACGGATACATTCGAAGTAATCTCGAATATTTAATTGATGTAAATATTTCTCTACCCATTTCATTGAAGAACTTGAGGCTAATCCGATTCTAAGTCCAGCATTCTTTGCTGCTTCAAGGTATTCTAATACTCCAGGACGAATCTTTTCTTGTTCCATAAGCTTCGTATACCGAAGCTGAATAGCATTTCGGAATGAGTCGCCATCAATGGATAGTTTTTTCTCCGTAATCAAATACTCGTACGGATTAAATCCATTTAAATTCGTACCAATACATTGAGAATACAATTCCAGTGACAGATCGACCCCATATTCCTTATATGCCTCTTGAAAAGCTACGTACCATGCCGTTTCTGTATCAATAATGGTACCATCAAAATCAAAAATAATTGCTTTTATCATAGATGAATACATCCTTTCTTGATAAACTTCGAGTAATCTTCCCTGAACATATCATATCTTCGGGACGTCTGCCATCTGCAGCTCTTTCTTACTAGTAGCTGCATAAAGTACATCTAAATCCAGCCTAATTCCACTTAAGCCAACTTTAGGTGCACAAACCACATCTATTTTCTCACTTTTTGCCCTTTCTGCTCAAATAGATACACGTTATGCAACTATTCTGCGAGCCGACCATACAAACTCCTCAAACTCTTCCACTCTCCCTTTTCTTCAACTTTTCACCTCTCTATCTCTTCAACTCTGCCACTTTTCCGCTCCTCCCTACCCTATCAACACCCTACTTACTCCAACCCCAATATACGCAAAATAAGACCATCCTTTACGAATGGTCCATCACGTATTCTCGTGACATCTTGATAATCTAACTCTCGATCTCCACTCTATTCAGAAATGACTTCGTTCGCTCTAACTTCGGATTTCCAAATATTTGCTCAGGAGTTCCCATTTCTGCAATCTCACCTTTATCCATGAAGATCACGCGATCCGCTACATCCCGAGCAAAGTTCATCTCATGGGTAACGATGATCATGGTCATATTCTCTTCCGCTAATTGTTTAATCACTCGTAGTACCTCACCCGTCAGTTCCGGATCTAAGGCAGAGGTCGGTTCGTCGAACAATAATATCTCAGGATTCATCATCATCGCTCTTGCTATGGCAACCCTTTGCTTTTGTCCCCCTGACAGATTAGCTGGGTATACGCTTGTTTTATCCGCAAGACCAACCTTTTTTAACAATTCAGAGCTTCTCAAGCGAATCTCAGCAAGACTATACTTCTTCAGTGTTTTTGGAGCTAATTCCAAATTCTCTTGGACTGTTAAGTGAGGAAACAGGTTAAAACTTTGAAACACCATGCCCATGCCTGATGTTACAGCCTTAATCTTTGCTACACTCGGATACTTCCCATTCTCAACAAGTGCCTTACCTTGTATATGAATGCTACCAGCTGTCACCTCTTCAAGATGAACTAGACTACGTAACATTGTGCTTTTCCCAGAACCAGATGGGCCTATTACAGCAACCACTTCACCAAGATGAACTGAAAAGCTAACCTTTTCTAGAACATCCAAACTTCCAAATGACTTTTTCAAATTCGTTACTTCTATCATACACGTCATATTGTGACATTCCTTTTATTCATATTTATACCGTTTCTCTATCAGCTTGAACAATAGTGTCAAAGCTAATGTCATTAATAAATAGATTACTCCTGCTACAAAAAAGGGCATAATCGAGAAATCCCTATTTACTGCTGTCTTGGCATAATACAACAATTCCGGTACCGCAACCGCATATAGAAGTGCCGTATCTTTCACAAGTGTAATGGACTCGTTGGCTACTGATGGTAGGGCAACTCGGAACATCTGAGGTACAATCACCTTAGTCATCGTCTGCCACTTGCTAAGACCAAGTACTTGTGATGCTTCGTGCTGTCCCTTATCTATCGAGAGAAGACCTCCTCTGAAGATCTCTGCGAAATAAGCCGCATAATTTAGTATAAATGCAAGACAAGCTGCTACTAATCGATCCAATACCAGATATTCACCAATGATTGGCAGTGTAGGAAGCCCGTAACAGAAAAATAACAATTGCAGTAACAGCGGTGTTCCTCTCACGACATAAACGAAACTATTCGCAATCCAAACGACAGGCTTAATCCTGCTTCTGACGATCAATGTGATAATGAATCCTAGCGGTATCGACAGTACGATCGAGAGCATAAATAGAATGAGGGTTGTCTGCGCTCCCTCCAGCATAGGTTTCGTGATACTTATTATATAATCCAAGCTCATTTCTCATTCGTCTCCTAAGTAAAGAAAACCGGAATGAGAATTATCCGGTTTTCTACATGTATTATGGCAACTCTCTTATTTCAATACTTTGTCTGAACCGAACCACTTCACAGAAATTTCTGCCGAAGTTCCATCGGCATTCAGTTCATCTAAGGCAGTTTGTAGATCCTTCAGTAATTGTTCGTTGCCCTTCTTCACACCGATACCATATTGTTCCGGAGCAAGTGATTCATTAAGTAACTTAAACGTACCGACTTGTAAAGCCATATAATATCTAGCTACCACTTCATCAATAACCACTGCATCAATCCGGCCTGTCTTTAGATCGCTAAGTGCAAGAACATTATCTGGAAATTCAGTCACGCTCTTAATGTTATCCTTCACAGCATTTGCATTTAAAGCATCCGATGCTGATGAGAGTGATTGAAGTCCAATATTCTTACCAGATAGGTCATTAAGACTCATAATGTCCGATGTCGCCAGCACAACCGCTACCTGACTATTCTCTAAATATGGCTTCGTGAACAGAACTTTCTCCTTACGTTCATTAGTAATCGTATATCCGTTCCATATCAGATCAATACGACCACTATTAAGCTCAGATTCTTTCGACGACCAATCAATCGGTTGGAATGTAATTTCCTTACCCATCTTCTCAAGTGTTGCCTTTGCGTAATCAATATCGAACCCCGTAAGCTCGTTATTCTCGTCTCTGAAGCCCATCGGTGCAAATTTATCATCAATTCCGACCACCAATGCATTGCTATTCTTCGACCCAGAACATCCAGCCACAATCATGATAACCATCCCTAGTAGGACGGAAATTTGTATTATTTTTCTCATGACGCTCCCCCTATACCTATACTATTAGTTAATAACTTCACACAAACGCTTTAGTACACTAACACGTTATCAAAGTATTATAATAGCATAGTAAAGAGAATATTTCGAGAGGGATTCATTAGAAATTTACGATCAATATGTGACTTAAGCCAAATATAAACTATTGTAAAAACCATCTTTCTTGAGTAACTCTTCATGCGTCCCACGCTCGATAAGGTGTCCATCCTTCAGTACTAGTATCTGATCCGCTTTACGAATGGTGTTTAATCGATGTGCGATAACGAAGCTAGTTCGCCCTTCCATTAATCGTTGTAGCCCTTCTTGTATCTTAATCTCTGTCACTGTATCTATACTGCTGGTTGCCTCATCCAAGATTAGAATCGAAGGATCCGCCAGCATTGCTCTTGCAATGGCAATCAATTGTTTCTGGCCCTGACTAATTCCAGCGCCCCCATGCTTAAGAAGCTTATCATAACCATCACTCATCCGCTCGATAAAGAAGTGTGCATTAGCTAACCTTGCCGCCGCTTCAACCTCCTCATCACTTGCAGTAAGCTTCCCATAACGGATATTATCACGAATCGTCCCTTCGAATAGGAATGAATCCTGTAGCACAAACGCCATATGAGAACGCAAATTCTCACGATGAATTGTCCTAATATCATGTCCGTCTATTGTGATTTCCCCATAATCTATCTCATAGAATCTAGCAAGTAACTGAATGAGCGATGTCTTGCCCGCTCCTGTCGGTCCAACCAATGCTATCATCTCGCCAGGTGAAGCTTCAAAGCTCACATCCTTCAACGTAGCCATTCCTTCATCATAAGCAAATGATACATTAGAAAAGCTAACGGCACCTTTCACTTCATCTAATAGTATTCCTTTTGCCTCGTCTTGTTCTTCATCTTCCTCGTCAAGTATCTCGAACACGCGCTCTGCCCCAGCAATCGCTGACAGCATTGTGTTCCATTGATTCGCCAAATCATTCAGCGGTCTTGTGAATTGCCTAGCGTACTCAACGAATATGATGATCACACCAATCGATATCTCTCCCCGTATGGCAAGTATTCCACCCACTCCGGCAATCAGTGCAAAACTTAAATTGTTGAGACTATTCATTAGTTTCGGAATAAATCCTGATATCGTCTGCGCCCAGAATCCCGATTGTCTGATCTTCTCATTATGTTGACTCATTTGAATCATAACCCTTTGTTCCTGGGAGAAGGCTTTAATAATACGTTGACCAGAAAGCGTCTCCTCAACATATCCATTCAATTCCCCTAAATTCCGTTGTTGTTCCTTGAACAAAGGACCTGTTCGTCGTGTAATAGCACGCATCCCAAGTAACATTAATGGCACGACCAAGAATGTCAGCAATGTCAACAATGGGCTTAGGTATAACATAACAATAATCGTTCCTACTAATGTCAGTATACTTGAGAAGATTTGAATGACTGAACTATTCAGTGTGGAGCTGACATTATCGATATCATTGGTAAATCGACTCATCAATTCTCCATGTTGCCGCTTACTAAAGAACGGGATGGATAGACGGTGTAAATGACGAAAAAGATCTAGTCTCATCCGATATACCGTTTCTTGTGCAATACGTATCATCCAAATATTCTGAAGCCAGAGCGTGAGCGAATGTAGCAGATAAATGATACCCAGAGCGACAAGGAAGTACAACCAAGCCGTATCCGCAGGTCGTTCAATGAATGTGTCAATAGCGGTTCCGATCATAAACGGTCCTAGTAACGCCAAGCCAGAACTGAGAAATACCATAGCTAGTACGAGTACAAGTCTACCTTTACGTTGCGACAAGTAGGTCCATAATCTTTTTAATGTGCCCGATAAATCCTTTGCTTTCGGTTTGATACGCTTTCCAGAATCGGAGGCTCCAGACCCTTTGGGCTTGGGATTCGCCAGTGGTCTAGCATAACGGAATGGTTCACTTAACTCCTTCCACATGACGTACACCTCCTTTTTCGTTTTGTGATTCATAGATATCCTGATAAAGAATACAATCTGCGAGTAATTGTTCGTGGGTTCCCTGCGCAATTAATTGCCCGTTGTCTAACAACAGAATACAATCGGCCTGATGTGTTGAGCTAATCTTCTGTGTAATTAGAAATGTCGTACATGACACGTCCTTAAGGGCTCCAAGTAGAGCAGCTTCTGTTCGTACATCGAGCGCGCTAGTACTATCATCCAACAACAATATCTTTGGTTTACGTACCAAGGATCGCGCAATCGTCAACCGCTGTTTCTGTCCGCCTGAGAGATTGATCCCCTTTTGTCCAAGCATCGTGTCGTATCCTAACGGAAATTTAATAATACTATTATGTATCTGGGCTAGCTTCGCAGCTTCCACTATTTCTTCTTTTGTTGCGTTTGGCTTACCCCAGGCAATATTATCATGTATCGTACCCGAGAAGAGCATGATGTCTTGCGGCACATAACCAATAGCATCCCTTAAATGTTCGATTTCAAGCGAATGTATATCCTTCCCGTCGATCATAATTACCCCTTCATCCCGCTCATATAGCCTAAGAATAAGGCCTACTAATGAGGACTTTCCTGAGCCCGTCATCCCCATGATTGCAATGGTAGTTCCTGCATTTACCTTGAATGATATGTCTTGAAGTACAGGTGACTTCGTTCCAGGATACCGAAATGTTACAGATTTAAATACCACACTTCCTTGGATACCACGCTTAGTGTTCTTACCATTATTTTCTTCTACAAGATCGCTCTTCGTTTCAAGCACTTCAGCAATCCGCCCCGCCGAGGCTTTCGCTCTTGAGAAATTAACGACAATCATAGAAAAGACAGATAAAGCACCCGCTGTCCGCATCGAATAATTGACGATAGCAACGACTTCTCCAATCGTAGCATTCCCCGTGTAGATCTCAATCTGTCCGAACCATAGTACAGCTAGAATGACAGCATTCATAATCAATAAAATAGTGGGCATCGTTAGTTCCGTCAGACGCAAGACCGAAATAGTACGTTCCATCAATTCCTTGCTTGTCCGTGCAAAGCGTTCCGATTCATACCTCATACGTCCAAATACCCTAATTAATCTCATACCGATCAAATTTTCCTGAATGACACGATTCACATCGTCAAGTTTAACTTGAACCGTTTGAAATAAAGTTCCAGCTTTCTTTAACATCCACAATAAGAAAATAAGTAGGAAAGGAACAGTAAGCGTTAACAATATTGCCAACTTCGCGTACACAATAAATGCCATTACTACGCTACCAATCACAAGCAATGGTGCTCGCATCATAATTCGGAGTCCCATGAATACAGTGTTCTGAAGCTGTGTAACATCATTGGTCAAGCGAGTGATTAATGACGATGAAGCAAAACGATCAAACACTGACAAACTAAATGATTGTACTGTTGCATACAACTTGTCCCTCAGATCATAAGCAAATCCTTGGCTCGTATGGGCAGCAAAGAAAGAGCTTAATATGCCTGAACCTAGAGCAACAAGAGCGAATCCTGCCAAGACCCCTCCCCACATCAAAACTACGGAGAGATCCCCTTTTCTGATTCCATCATCAATCATTTTAGAAATAATAAAAGGTTGCATGAGTTCAACCGAGAGCTCAATTAACATCATCAATAAGGCAGCGGATGCGGATATTCGATATTTTTTCAAAAAAGACATACATATGAGCATATTTGCACCTCCACTTGTCGTACCTTACACCAATATAAGGCCCATCTGAAATCATTAATAGATATTGGTTTATTATAACAAAGTTTTTACCTGTCTGTTTGGGAACTCTACTCAATAAAAGTAATCGCTTAGAGATCAATAAACACTCTTTTGGTAATAAAGTACATTTTCCAGCATTTAAATTGTGACAATCCGAGTAACTTTGCTAACTAATGAACATTCTATGAACTCGCCAAGAATCGCGCCGTTATAGTGATTAAAGTCATATCATTCACTAGCTGTAACATTTTGATCACACTTTGTTAGATAGTTAGACATATTTGGTCAATAATTTACCAATTAAAGTAGTTTATGTCTTTTGCTTTGTGCAGTTAGTATTCTTACAATAGTGTTTAGCATGTTAATCTGCAATTAATGAATAGTAGTTTATAAAGGAAGGAGTTCATCATGAAAAAAAGAGGATCATTATTTATTCTGTTCATGAGCCTTGTCTTGCTCATGTCTGGATGTAGCTCTGTAGCCGTCTTGGATCCCAAGGGTCCGGCTGCCAGAACCTTATCCAGCACCATTATTTTCTCTATTGCCATGATGCTTGGTGTATTACTTGTTGTATATGTTCTATTCGTCGTTATCTTGACGAAATATAGAGCAAAGAACTCGAAAGACGACTACATTCCTCCACATGAGGAAGGGAATATATGGCTTGAAGTTATTTGGATCACTATTCCCATTATTATTGTAGGTGTTCTCTCCGTAGTCACATTGCAATCAACAAGCGCGGTGGAGAAAGTTCCCGTCGGTTATGAGGATCAAGAACCTTTGGTTATCTATGCATCTTCATCCAACTGGAAATGGCATTTCAGTTACCCTGAGGAAGGAATTGAAACTGTAAATTATTTGAATATCCCTACACATCGTGCTATTGAATTAAGATTGTACACATTCGGACCTATTACCAGCTTCTGGGTACCTCAGTTGGCTGGACAGAAATATGCGATGAGCGACATGATCAATACGTTGAATTTAGTCGCTGATGTACCAGGATCTTATTTAGGTAGAAATACGAACTTCAGTGGTGAAGGTTCTGCACATATGGAATTTGAGACACTTGCCATGCCTCCAGCAGATTATCTGGAATGGGTGGATGAAGTAAAAGCAACTGCTCCTACATTAGATGAAACTGAATTTAAGGGCTTATTGTCTACATCGTATTTGGGACGTAAAACGTATTCCAATACACACTTAACCTTTAGTCCACCTCCAGGTAGCCATGCGGATCATATGAACCATGCCGATATGGAGAATGGAAATACAGATCATCAAGAGAACAAGCATGTGCATCCAGACCCTGCTTCTAGTCCTGAAGAAACCGAGTTTGATGCTGTTCCTAATATAGATCCAGATGAACCGTTACCTAAATCTCCAGCTGAAGATAGCAACCAAGATATCGAACACACAGATCATACAGGTCACGAAGGGCATTAAGGCAGTCTACCATGACTCCTTAGCCAAATTTAATGTTTATTTATATCAACCGAAAGGAGTCAAATCCTAATGAAATGGGACGAATTTTTCGTTACCGGTGACCCGTTAATTTACGGTGCAATGGCCAGTATTGTTCTTGCTACAATTGCAATCATCATCGGTCTGACCTACTTTAAGAAATGGGGTTATCTGTGGCGTGAATGGCTAACCACTGTAGACCACAAGAAAATCGGGGTTATGTACATTCTATCCGCACTAATCATGTTGTTCCGTGGTGGAGTCGATGCTATCATGATGCGGCTACAGACTGCCGCTCCAGAGATGAAATTTCTGGATTCACAACATTATAATGAGGTCTTTACAACTCATGGTTTGATTATGATTCTATTTATGGCTATGCCATTTGTTATTGGAATTATGAACGTCGTTGTACCACTCCAGATCGGTGCAAGAGACGTAGCATTCCCGCGATTGAATGCCATTAGCTTCTGGCTATTCTTCGCAGGAGCCATGCTATTGAATCTTTCGTTTGTTATCGGAGGATCACCTGATGCAGGTTGGACAGCTTACTTCCCATTGGCAAGTATAGAATTCAGCCCTACGGTAGGTAATAACTATTACTCACTCGCACTTCAGATCTCTGGTATTGGTACATTATTAACAGGGATTAACTTTATTGTGACTATTCTCAAAATGCGTGCACCTGGCATGAAGCTTATGCGGATGCCAATGTTCACATGGTCTTCCCTAATCACGAGTGTAATCATTACATTCGCTTTCCCAGTACTCACTGTTGCACTTGCTCTGATGATGTTCGACCGACTTTTCGGATCACAATTCTTCACCATGGCTAATGGTGGAATGGACATGTTATGGGCTAACCTATTCTGGGTATGGGGTCACCCTGAAGTATACATTGTTGTTCTTCCTGCTTTCGGGATATACAGTGAAATTATCTCGACGTTCTCGAAGAAGAACTTATACGGCTATACATCTATGGTCGTGAGTATGGTCGTCATCTCACTCTTGTCCTTCCTAGTATGGGCGCACCACTTCTATACAATGGGTCAAGGTGCTATGATTAACGGTTTCTTCTCCATCACCACGATGGCGATTGCCGTTCCTACGGGAGTCAAGATCTTTAACTGGCTCTTCACGATGCGTAAAGGTAAAATCAGCTTCACGACTCCGATGCTGTATTCACTAGCCTTTATACCAATCTTTACAATCGGTGGAGTTACCGGTGTCATGTTAGCTATGGCCAGTGCCGATTATCAGTACCATAACACCATGTTCTTAGTAGCACATTTTCACTACGTTCTAATTCCTGGTACAGTCTTTGCCGTTATTGCGGGCTTCCATTATTGGTTCCCTAAAGTATTCGGCTTCAAGATGAATGATCGTCTAGGGAAACATGCATTCTGGTGGATTGCCGTTTCCTTCAACGTCACATTCTTCCCACTATTCTTCCTAGGACTAAAAGGAATGACGCGTCGGACGTATACGTATTCGGCAGAATCAGGCTTCGGAGCACTCAATATGCTATCATTCGTTGGTGCTTTGGGTCTTGCTATCGGGTTCGCCATTCTTGTATACAATATTTATTATAGTATCCGTTACAGCCCTCGCGAAACGAATGGAGATCCATGGGATGCGCGTACGCTGGAATGGGCAACAAGTAGCCCAATTCCTGCATACAACTTCGCCATTACTCCAAATGTCAAATCAAGAGATGCGTTATGGGCTGCTAAACACAATAACTTACCGATCTTTGATGAAGAAATTAAGCCGATTCATTTACCAAGCAATACCGGAAAACCTGTTATTCTTGGTGCTGTCTTCTTCATATTCGGATTCGCACTCGTATTCAGTTGGTGGATTCCAGCTATCGTCTCGGGGATTGGAATTCTAATCGTTCTAGCTACCATGTCATTCGATAGAGATGATGGATTTACGGTATCCGTCCAAGAAATTATGGAAACAGAAAAGAAATTGCGGGGTGAAACGCTATGAAAATAGATGCCACAGAACCGCTTGAGTACGGGTCAGAAGAAAACAGCAATAAAATCTTCGGATTTTGGATCTTTCTAGGAGCAGAAATTGCGCTGTTCTCCACCCTTTTCACCGTCTATTTCGTCTTGGTGAATCGTTATGCTAGTGGACCAAGTGGAGCTGAAATATTCGAGCTACCAGGCGTTCTGATCGAAACATTCTTGCTACTCTCAAGTAGCTTTACCGTTGGACTTGCGATTCATAGTATGCGACTTGGTTTAAAGAAGCCGATGATGGTCTTTATGGGTCTTACCCTACTGATGGGACTAGCCTTCTTGGGGATTGAAATTGCGGAGTTCTTCACCTATGTGCATGAAGGAGCTACTTTATCAACTAGTGCCTTCGTATCCAGTCTATTCGTGTTATTAGGAACCCACGGAGCCCACGTTGGCTTTGGTCTACTATGGGGAATAGCCATCTTAATTCAAGTGAAGAGACAAGGCCTCACATTGGCTACGACGAACAAGTCATTTATATTCTCTCTTTACTGGCATTTCCTAGACGTAGTGTGGATCTTTATCTTTAGTTTCGTTTACCTGAAAGGACTGATGTGACATGATGAAACAGCTATTTCCAATTCGCCATGTAATGGGCTATCTATCTTCCCTCGTCCTTTCTGCCCTTGCCCTAACCGCCTTACTGGACATTCCATTTGCATCTAAAATGGGGATTCTTGCGGTAACGGCTACGATACAAGCTTCCTTGCAACTGTTCATATTTATGCACATTAATGAACTGGCCAGTACAAAGAAGGAGCTATACCTCAACCTTGCCTATGCACTATTTGTTGGTCTAGTTACGATCTTCGGATCACTGTTCATCTTCATCTGGGGCTGGTACAGTTAATAATTATATAATACCAATGAAAGATGCAGCTTTCCTACATTGTAGGATTAGCTGCATCTTTCATTGTACAAGCTAGCATTGTCAGTTAATATTAAACTAAATGTGAGTTAAAAAAGTAAGGAGTGATGAAATGGAATGGTCAGCAGAACAAGTTGCCGAATGGATGCATACCGAAGTTCGGTCTTCTGGAAAACTAGTTCAAACTGAGGCAGTTAGCCATATTACCGAACACTTTGGAGAACATTTTATTTATGTTAATGATAATGGCAACCAGTCCATCTCCAAGGATGTAAAGAAAGCTTTCAAGAAATTACATGCTGGAAAAGCAGCATGGGATCGCGATGGGTTTTTCTGGTATTGGACTTAATTAAGTAGTTTTTTTATTTCCTTGTTAGAAAAGAGGGTGCTGAAATATTTCAGCACCCTTTTCTTTATAACACTAATATTGTGTGTTGCCAGACTGACTTGTCTTCCCTGAAGCAAATCCCTTGAAAAGTGTAGGAACACCTGAATACCTTGTATTTGTAATTTTTCCTTGGCTTGTACTGCTATCTGTTCTAAAAATGGAATCCTTCACTTTAGAAATATCTGAATCAACAAGTGTCATGTTAACCGCGTATGAAGTGCCACCATTTTGTCGAACTAGTTTCCCAATATCGTTAGCTTTAAAATTCTTAATATTAATCGTACCTGCAGCATTCATTTGAAACACTTTATCATATGCCTTATATGCTCCACCACCCGTAATATTAACTGTACCTGCAGATTTGAGGGTTAATGCATCCTCACCAACATCCTGCCATGTTACATTCGAAATGGTAGCGTTGCCATAACAATGTACACCATCTGCCCCCGGAGCACCAATGATCACATTCTTCAGTGTGGAACCCGCTCCTAATCTGAATATTGGCTTTTGATTTTCAGCTTGGCTGCCATCTCCGAGTGTACTTGCATTTGCAATATAAGTCTGACCTTTACCGTCAAATGTTGCACCAGCAGCAACTACAATCGTCGTGCTCACAGTAATTGGAGTTGCTGCTTTTACTTCCAGTTGAAATCCCATTAGAGAGATCAATACTCCTGTCGCTAAGACCAGACTCAATACTTTTTTCATGACAACCATCCTTTACTATTTTATTTTTTGATACAAACGGATGTGCACCCCCGCTTACATCTGAGTTAAGACTAACAGACAATTTATGGTTCCGAAATAATCATTTTGTTATATATGGTTATAAAACTAATATATTACATCAATTTATTGATATATTTATACCACAACATAGCCATTATAAAATCCGCAAGCATCATGCTTGCGGATTTTTTGTATTTCTAATGGTTATTTCACTCTGAACTTTGACTCACCAGCTTTATTGAAATATTGGAAGGATCTTTCACGAACCAACCACCATCCCGATAAGTAACACTAATTCCCGCATTCTTTAATTCCACAATGACCGTATCAAGTTCTTCCTGGTTAGGTAGAACCCAGGTGAAGTAATCTAATCCGACCGCATTAGCCGGTGCAGATGGTGCGCCCACTCCTGCCCACGTATTTAAGCCAATATGATGATGATACTCTCCTGCAGATACGAATAATGCCATCTCACCATAATGAGCGGTAACGTCAAGTCCTAGTATATTACAGTAAAATTCCTCCGCTTTCTGCAGATCTGATACATGGAAATGAACATGTCCAATTATCGTTCCATCAGCTAAGCCATTCCAGATCTCACCATCAGATATCGCAAGCAAAGCCTCCGAATCGACTGGGTCGGTCGTCATCACATATTGCCCCTGTGCATCTCTCTTCCATGTTTCCCTTGGACGATCCGCATAAATCTCGATACCATTACCATCTGGGTCACTAATATACAACGCTTCGCTGACCAAATGATCTCCTTGACCTACCGGAATGTTGTGCTTCATCAAGTTACGTAGCGATAGGCCTAATGAAATGCGATCAGGCACTAGAATGGCAAAGTGATACAATCCGGCAACCGATCTTTCCGGTAAGATGACTGCATTCTCAATTTGTTCTAGAATCAATAACGGTACTTTACCATCCACTGTCAACTGAGCTGTATTCTCTGTCAAATTCAAAACTCGTAAGCCAATAACCTCTGTATAAAATACTAAGGAACGTTTCAAATTACTAATTTTCAATTTTACATATCCAATTTGTGTGCTTGGATGTATTTTCTTTACCATGGGGTATCATCCTTTCGAAATGAAATAAAACAAATTATATAAGTAATAGAAATAATTATTTTGTATACTTAATATATCACAAATATTTTTTTTAGTCCATTTGAATTTCAATAAACGATTAATTCACATGGTATATATCAAATAAAGCAACGACCACTTCCCGGTTAACTTTCCGGACAGTACATCGCTGCTCCATAGCCGTTCTATACAAATATTAACAATCTCATTAAGCTATTAAGGTTCCAGTCCCCACACTAAATTGCCACTCAAGTATGCTGGTACTTTCGCTGAATCTGTATATGAGGTTTTGGCCGAATCATACGAGTAATCGTCCGTTTCATTATAATTAGACCAATCGTTCTTATTGATACGAACCTGGATATCCCCACTGCTTGCACCTGGACTCAAACTTCCAGCTCCAGGGCCGAACGATATTTCAACGTAATGATCAGCTCCCGCCGTGGCACTATCCAATTGAACAAAAGTTCCACTTACATTGCCACTTCCAACAGCAGCATAATCACAGTGAAATTGTTGCGGTCTATCTCCGTCAATCGTATAGTAATAGCGAATCTTAATATCACTTAGTGATATGGTCTCATTACCGCTATTCGTGATACGAAATAGTGGACGGATCTGATTATCACTCGCATTTGTGTCGTTCGTACGATACTCTAACCTGAGATCCCCTTCCACAGGCATTGTTATCTCCCTTGGCTGCGCATTTACCTGTGACGAGTTCACACTTTCTCCAACAACATTCACAGTGGTGATGACATAATAATACGTTGTTCCATTATTCAAACCAGTATCGTTGAATAGGGTTCCCGTCACATTACCTACGATCGTAAAGGGACCTCCGCTTACTTCTGAACGCTTGATCACATACCCCTGTGCACTATTCACTTCATTCCATGATAAGTTAATAGATTCGCTACCCGCTACTGCCTTGACCCCCTGTGGAGCCGAAGGTACCGTCGGTTCACTTGGGTCCCCCCCTCCAGAAGGTAATTGTCCGTATACCAGAACACCTGCATCATATACTGGAATATTAGGACTTTTCACAGGAAGAACACCACCAGCTGCAATACCATGAAATGAGAAATCATTAGCATTACTCCAGAAGTTCGAATGAAGTGGTCCCGCTATTCTGAATTGAACTTCCTTCTTAAATGCTGATTGCCCTCCCGGATATATCTCGGTTCCGGTAAAGTCTACCGTTGTATAATAAATATGATTAGCCTCATCAAAGGCCTTCAGTGGAGATACCGTTGCACCTTGATTGTACCCTCCAGCTGTAACCGTAATATCCCCAGAATCATAACCTGCTTCATATGCTTCACTAAGATCAACGAAATAATGGAATGACATCGCTTTGCTAGAACGTGCAGGCCAACCAGAACGATTGTTCAGCAATGCACGGATTTCGATGAAATTACTCCCGCTTGCATTCACACCAGCTTCAACGAACATTTCATCCTCTCGTATTTCTGGTGTTGGGAACTCTGAATCCGGCTCCTGACCTTGACCATGTAATAGAACCATCTTCGCCAGTGCACCTGTAAAAGCCGAATTATAATCCGTTGCCACTTCATTCGAAACATAATCTCCAATCGAATCAGTGTAAGCGTCTGTCTTCGATGGTCCACCAACAAGGGCACCATATAACGTATGTCTATGGTTAACAGGCATCGTCTGGCTATCATCCCAAGATCCATGTGAGGTCCGATGATGTGGATGTTCCGGTGAGTTGTTGCCATAACCAATAACATAACTGCTATTGCGAGGATTATCACCGAGCATGTAGAGTATTTGTGATTCCCCGAATAATCGCGCATTCACTTTCTTTACTGGGTCACTAACCCAATCGGAGTAGACAAATGCAAGGAAGGCCTGATTGGCGGAGTAACGGAGTGCTCCCCACTGATCCAAATGAGCCAGACCACCCGGTGTATACGTAACCCGTTCACCCGTACCGGACACACCTGTCGTCCAGAATTGCATATTCTTCTCAGTAGACTGAATGAACTTCTGCTCTCCAGTGATGCGAGCCAGCAACAGCTGTGCACCATAATGTTTATCATCCCAGGACTGGGTCCATTTATAATCCCAATTGCCCTGCTGATCCGTTCCCCATAAATCACTTGCGGCAATGGCTTTGTCTAGATAGGTCTCATCGTCTGTTGCTAAGTACAGCCAAATTCCACCCCAGCTCAACTCATCTGCATATCCGCTCCATGAGTTATAGTACTGTGTCGCATCCGTGATAGTATCTGAGTATTTGCCACGGTATTGATCTGCAAAATTGTACAGTTCCTTGGCATGTCTTAACAATTCAGCTGCATAGATAGGATCACTCTGCTTAAATATGATTGATGCAGATGCAAGGGCAGCGGCTGTCTCTCCTGCTAAATCCGATCCTGGATGAGTCGCATCAATCTTATAGGCTGGGCGTTCCATCACCATGACCTCCGCTGGTCCCCACCATTTGTGGTCACTCGTGCCATTTCCAACTTGTCCCCATAATTCATTCGGTGCAGTGTGAGCTTTCATGAAGTAATCCGTGGCCCAACGAATGTTATCCAATATTTCCTCAAGCTGCCCTGCTTGCTCGTAGCCTTCCCGATACTCATATACAGACCAAGCAAGCATTGACGCCGTATATGCCATTGGAAAACCAAATTTCACATGATCACCTGCATCGTACCAACCACCAGTTAAATCTTGACCAACATCTGCCCCATCCTGAAGCCCAGAATCTCCCCGCCACTCCACACGATTACTATCCGGTAGAATACCAGAGCGTTGAGTTTCATAGAAATATATTGATTTCTGTAGAGCTTCAGCATAGTTATAATCCGTTGAAGCTGCTTCAGCCACTTTAGATTGAGATACCCCATCCCAACTAAATGTAAGCGCAATCATAACACTTAATAATAATATTCCTTTTTTCTTCATCCATACATTCATGTCAGATTTCATCCTCCTTATTTGCTAATTCGCATAACAAAGAACAGCCTTCACCTCACTTTCATTTCTACAAAGTTGAGGACACGCTGTCCATGGCGCCCAGATCTCTCATCACTGGTCCTGTAAAAAAAATATACCATAATAAATTTAATAATACTATATTTTACATAAAATAATTATTTTTCTATTCTTTTATTCAATAAACCGCTCTGTACATCTTCACATCAAAACTCTAAATTAGCTTTACAATGTAATAGAGTCTATACTTATTTGTAAATTGTGTTATATTAAATAGGTTATCAATTAAATAAGACCTTGTTTTTCACTAGGGGAGTCTAACGACTGAGATGGAACGCGAAGTTCCGGACCCTTGGAACCTGATCTGGATTATACCAGCGGAGGGAAGTGGAACGAAATCTTCAACTCATGCAACTATTTGCACACCTATTTGCCTGAATGAACTTTTTGACCCACTCATTTCCTTTCGGAAATGGTTGGGTCTTTATTTATTTACAATGAGCGAGGTGATCACCGTGATATTATCATTACAAAATTTAACTTACTCTTTTGCAAGTACGAACGAATCCCCTATTATTCAGGAACTGTCTATGAATGTTCAAGCGGGTGAATTCATTTCTGTCATAGGAGCTAGTGGTTCTGGGAAGAGCACTCTGTTTAAGCTGATTGCAGGACTGTTAGAGCCTATGGACGGAGAAATATATATACATGGCACAAGAACATCCAATCGTCTAGGGACAGTGGCTTACATGCCCCAGAAGGACCTACTCCTGCCTTGGAGAACCGTTCTAGACAATTGTTTACTCCCATGGGAGCTTAATCGAAAACTTCATCGCGAACTGGATCAGCGCAATAAAGAGAAGATCACAGCAGATATTCAGTTCACTCTAGAACGTTTCGGTCTAGGGAAATATGAACATGCCTATCCGGATGAATTATCAGGTGGAATGCGACAACGTGTCGCTTTTCTCAGAACACTCGTAACAGGGCAAGATCTGATGTTATTAGATGAGCCCTTTGGTGCACTTGACGCAATGACCAAAAGAGAGATGCATCGTTGGTTACTAGAGCTTTGGGATGATCTACATAAGACTGTCCTTTTCATTACACATGATTTGGAAGAAGCCATTCTATTAAGTGATCGCATCTACCTCATGTCCCATGACAGTCCTCAAGGTATAGAAGAAATGACCGTTAATTTACCTAGACCAAGGCACTACGAGATGAACTATGACCCTCACTTTATACAATTGAGGCAAGACTTGGAGCGACGATTACATGAGAATACGCCTTTTTAAACGCTGGGCACATGATTATGGTTGGTTTGTAATTCTTTTTACACTACTCCTGTTGGCTTGGGAATCGGTTGTCACTTTAGGCTGGGTACCTTCCTTTATTATTCCCTCACCGACCTCGATTGCCCGGGCATTATTTGAACATAGGCATCTATTGATCGGTCGGCATTTAATCGCAACGTTAGAGGAAGTTGTGTTGGGTTTTATATTATCTGTTAGTGGGGGCGTTATTCTAGCTATAGGTATGCATATTTCACGTCCACTTGAGAAAGCACTCTATCCGTTCATGATTATTAGTCAGACCATCCCCTTAATCGCACTCTCACCGATCTTCATTATGTGGTTCGGTTACACGATTTGGAGTAAAGTAGCAGTGGTCTTCCTAACTGCATTCTTCCCGATTGTAGTGAGCACCTATGATGGTCTAAAAAAGAGAGATCGCGAGTATGCAGAGTTACTCATGACGATGGGAGCCAACCGCTGGGAACTATTCCGCACCATTGAGATGCCTATGGCCTTACCTTCCTTCTTCTCGGGACTGAAACTCTCCATCGTATATTGTGTCGTTGGAGCTACGATTGGTGAATGGCTCGGAGGTACGAAGGGACTAGGCTATTATAGTCGAAGAATGTCGAGCAACATGCATACAGATGAGATGTTTGCGTCCATCTTGTTACTTTCTTTACTTGGGATTTCCTTATTTATGATAATCGTAATATTAGAGAACAAATTTCTAAAGAAGAGAGGTTTATCGAAATGACAATGAATATAAATATGAAAAGAATTATCCCTGTTCTACTGGCAATGGCACTCTTTGCCCTGACAGCTTGTGGCAATACTTCTAACTCGAATCAAGTAACAGACAATCCAACGGCAGTCGTAGAGAATAAGCCTCAAAAACTGAGCATTATGCTCGATTGGTATCCGAATGCCGTTCATTCCTTCCTCTATACAGCACAAGAACATGGATATTTCGCGGAACATGGGATAGAACTAGATATCCAAATGCCTGCCGATACCAATGATGCTTTGAAATTAGTAGCTGCCGGAAAAGTCGATCTAGCTCTGAGCTATCAACCACAAGTACTTATGGCTCGCGGTGAGAATATCCCTGTTAAATCGATCGCAGCGATCGTGAGACATCCTTTGAATCATCTTATGGTACCTGCTGGTGGAACGGTTCAGTCCCCCAAAGACTTGGCTGGTTTAACCGTTGGGTACTCTTCAATTCCTCTATATGAAGCTATGGCACATACCATGATACGAAATGATGGGGGCGATCCTGAAGACGTTCATTTGGTTGATGTTGGCTATGATCTTATTCCGGCTATTGCTACGTCTAGAGTTGATGCCATTATGGGTGGATTCATCAATCATGAACAACTGATCCTGGCTAAGCAAGGTCACCCTGTAGTCGCTTTGAATCCTACAGATTATGGTGTTCCGGATTATTATGAGCTTGTCCTTGTCGCTAGTGATCAGGGCTTGAAGGACAAGCAAGAGTTACTCGCGAAGTTCGTAACAGCCGTTGGACAAGGACAACAGTATGTACAACAACATCCTGAGGAAGCTCTATCCATTCTTTTTGAACATGAAGAACAAACTTCACCGCTAGATAAAGAAATAGAAACGAAGAGTCTCCATATCCTATTACCACTAATGGATGCAAAGGAACAAGCTTTCGGATATCAAGCACCTGAATCATGGGACGACGTCAATCAATGGCTCATTACAAATAAACTGCTACCTAACACTGTAAAAGCGGAAGATGCCTTTATCAATTTCTAATTTATCTTAAGGAGGAAGTTAATCATGACATTTCTACAAAGGGTACGTCAACAGAATCCACTTGTACACAATATTACTAACACGGTAGTTACCAATTTTACAGCCAATGGGCTACTCGCCTTAGGCGCCTCTCCCTTTATGGCAGATGCTCATGAAGAAGTTGGCGATGTAGCGAAGATTGCTAACGCTGTCCTACTAAATATGGGTACACTCAATGCCCATATTGTAGACTCTATTCTCATGGCGGGTAAATCAGCTAATGAAAATAATGTTCCAATCGTATTTGATCCTGTTGGCGCTGGAGCTACCTCCTATCGTACAGCTGTTGCACAAAGAGTTTCCCAAGAAATAAAGTTAACTGTACTGCGTGGAAACATTGCTGAGGTCGCCCATGTGATTGGAGAGAGTTGGTCCATCAAAGGTGTGGATGCCGGAACTGGTGAAGGAAACGTGGTTCAACTGTCACAAAAGGCGGCTTATAAGCTAGGTTGTATCGTTGTGGTTACGGGAGCGGATGATGTTATCACAGATGGGCAAACCACATACCTCGCTAGTAATGGTCACCCTATCATGACAAAAGTCACCGGCTCTGGATGTTTACTCGGCTCTGTCATTGCTGCCTTTCTAGCTGTAAGTGAACAACATTCGATTGAAGCTGTTACCGAAGCCGTTGCTTTCTTTGGCGTAGCCGCAGAATTAGCTGCTAATAAGACAGAAGCGCTTGGTCCTGGAAGCTTTCAAATTGAATTCCTTAACCAATTGGCATTGGTGTCTGCGGAATCTTTCCAACAAAGGTCGAAAATCCACAAGCTTCAATAGACATCTATCTACACATAGAACGAATTACAAATTAGACTACCGAGAGGGGTTATCCTAGATGAGCATATATAAAGCCTTAACTATAGCTGGATCAGACAGCGGTGGTGGTGCTGGGATTCAGGCTGATCTGAAAACATTTCAAGAACTGGGTGTGTACGGAATGTCTGCTATCACAGCAGTGACAGCACAGAATACGTTGGGTGTTCATGGGGTCTTCCCTATGAGCTCTGAAGCTCTTAGGATGCAATTAGATGCGATCGGAAACGATCTACAGCCGAACTCCGTGAAAACAGGGATGTTGTTTAGCGAGGAAATTATTCGTATTGTCGCAGATAAAGTACAGCAATACCATTGGCATAACTTGGTCATAGATCCTGTTATGATTGCTAAGGGAGGATCTCCTCTTTTGCAACAAGAAGCAGTTCAATCTATCATTCGATATTTACTACCCTTAGCTCAAATAACGACTCCTAACCTCCCCGAAGCGGAAATACTTACCGAAATGTCTATTCGTACCTTGAGTGATCGGGAAGAAGCTGCCAAAGTCATCCATCAGATGGGCAGTCGTTATGTCATTATGAAAGGTGGACATGATGCTTCGACAGAGCAAGTTGTAGATCTACTCTATGATGGGCAGGACTACATTTATATGGAGAATAACAGAATTGAGACGAGACATACTCATGGCACAGGTTGCACCTACTCAGCGGCCATTACAGCAGAATTAGCCAAAGGAACATCCGTGCTTGAAGCTACACAAATAGCCAAAACCTTTATCCAAGCGGCCATCGAAGATCAATTAGGCATTGGTGCGGGACAAGGTCCGACGAATCATTTTGCATATCAGAGAAGACTGCGAGGTGAAGATCATGTTAACTAATCCTTCGGATACCATTCGCGGATCTCTTAAGCTCTACTTCATTATGGGGAGTATCAATTGTCCAAAGAACCCTGTGGACATATTATCAGAGGCGATTGCAGGCGGAATTACTTTATTTCAATTTCGTGAAAAAGGTCCTGGTGCCCTCACGGGTCAAGCTAAACTTGAGTTGGCAACAAGACTTCAGAAGCTCTGCTGGCAACACCATATCCCTTTCATCGTCAACGACGACATCACGCTAGCCATTGCTATTGGTGCAGACGGTGTCCATATCGGACAGGATGATGAACCTGCCGGCTCGATACGCGCTAGGTTAGGTCCTGATGCGATAATCGGTGTATCTACCCACACGTTGGAAGAAGCTCAACAGGCGTTACGTGATGGAGCCAACTATTTGGGTATAGGTCCTATCTTCCCGACACAATCCAAAGATGATGCAAAGGATGTTCAGGGAACTTCCCTTATAGAAGAACTACGCGCAAAGGGAATTCAAATTCCTCTAGTAGGTATAGGTGGAATCACGATCGACAATGCAGCATCGGTTATTCATGCGGGTGCAGATGGAGTATCTGTCATATCAGCCATTGCTGGCGCTAATTCAGTTCGAGATGCAGCTACTCGTTTCATTCGAGAGATCGAGATTGTGCTCCCTCGTAATCGGAATGGGAGATAACACTTACGAGTTGATTGCGAGATGATTGTTAATGTAACTGTATAAACAACACTTAATAAAAGATTGAGATTTTCCCCATGATCTGCCCCATAAATGTTATCGAGAGGCAGCGATATGTCGAATTCTTTGCAAAGAAAAAACCCTTGCGCGACAAGGGTTTCAAACTTTAAGACAATATAAGCGGGTGATGGGAATCGAACCCACGCTATCAGCTTGGAAGGCTGAAGTTCTACCATTGAACTACACCCGCGCGTAATATTAGAGATCGGGACGACACGATTTGAACATGCGACCCCCTGGACCCAAACCAGGTGCTCTGCCAAGCTGAGCTACGTCCCGATGTTTTGAAGGGTTACATTTCCTTGCCTACTACTTCTAATTTAAAAAAATGGTGCGCGTGGAGGGACTTGAACCCCCACGTCGTGAAACGCTAGATCCTAAGTCTAGTGCGTCTGCCAATTCCGCCACACGCGCACATAGGCAAGTATATGGTGGGACATGAAGGGCTTGAACCTTCGACACCCTGATTAAGAGTCAGGTGCTCTACCAGCTGAGCTAATGTCCCATAATTTGTAAGCATTGATTAATTATAATGGCGGAACCGACGGGATTCGAACCCGCGATCTCCTGCGTGACAGGCAGGCATGTTAGACCAACTACACCACGGTTCCTCATAAATATAATTGGTTGCGGGGGCAGGATTTGAACCTGCGGCCTTCGGGTTATGAGCCCGACGAGCTACCGGGCTGCTCCACCCCGCGTCATTAAAAAATATTAAAAATGGTGACCCGTAGGGGACTCGAACCCCTGTTACCTCCGTGAAAGGGAGGTGTCTTAACCACTTGACCAACGGGCCGTTATGGCTCCCCGAACAGGACTCGAACCTGTGACAACTCGATT